>CANROE010000001.1 GCA_947632195.1 uncultured Clostridia bacterium
CGGTTTGTCCCGACCGCAAAAGCATATGTGTTTGCAATGCACGGTATTACTTGGAGAAGATTGCGCTGTCCCAAATGCCACAAAAAAGGGTTTTGCAAGAAAAGATTGAGCCGAGAAAATGAAGAATGAAAGATAGAAAGCCCCGCCGACGGAGCAAAATGCTCTGTCGGCGGGGCTTATAATGAAATCTTTGGCGTGATACCCGCCTCGCTTGATTTTCGTCCCTGTTTATGGTATAATTACAGTGATACACAGGAATTTAGCGGAGCAAAACACCAAAGAAATGGAAGTGAAAAATTTACTCGACGCGAAAAACAGGGACGAATTTCGGGCATGGCTTGAAGATAACCACGCAACAGAAAGCGAGTGTTGGGCGATTGTAAAGCGCGGCAGACCGCTGGGCGGCGACACTTTTTGGTATGTGGATGCTGTTGAGGAAGCGTTGTGTTTCGGTTGGATAGACAGTACGACCAAAAAATTGTCAAACGGCGTTACGGCTCAAAAATTTGCGCCGCGCAAAAAAGGGAGTTTGTGGTCGGAACTCAACAAAGAGCGATGCCGCAGAATGGAAAGGCTCGGCAAAATGACGGATGCGGGGCGCGCCGTTCTTCCCGATATGTCGGAAAGCGGTTTTGTAATAGACGAAGTCATTTTGAAAGCATTGCAATCGGACGGAGAAGTATGGGCGAATTTTCAAAAATTCCCCGATTTATACAAAAGAGTTCGGATTGATACCATTCAAATCAAAAAGAAGATACCAGTTTTATTTCAAAGTCGATTAGAAAAATTCATTTGTAATACTCGGCAGGGCATTATGTATGGCGAATGGAATGACGGCGGAAGGTTGCTATATTAGATTTCAATTTGGAGAAGTATAAGAAGGCGAGGGCTGTTTGTCCTCGCTTTTTGCATAGAAAAAGACCAACCTAACTCGGTTCGAATTAGGTTGGTCGTGGTGCACCAAAAAGAGCAACCTTTTGAGGTTGCTCTTTTTGGTGCCGTATGCGAGGAGACGAACTTATCCGTTCGACCCCGCGCGAGGAGGCGGTAACGAAGAGGGGGGACGTTTCCTCTAAGCGTTCCCGCCGACGAAGCTCTCAAACCCGCAGGGTGCAGAGACCACCGGCAAAAAGGCGCAAGAGCGCCTTTTTTAAGTTCTACGGTCGTCCTTTTTGGTGCCGTATGCGAGGAGACGAACTTATCCGTTCGACCCCGCCCCGCGCGAAACGCGTCATTCCGAGCCGTAACGGAAAGAACGAAGTCCGACATGGACAGTCTCCGAGGGAATCTTGCTACGTTCAAGTATGTTTATAACCAAGCCCAAACGTACCAAGATGCCTTCGCGGACTTGCTTTCACGGACTGCGTAAATACAATACGGCTCAGCATGACGCATGTACACACAGATTGCGTACCCCACGTTTCGGCTACTTCGCACTGCGTGCTCGTGCCGCCCTTAGACAAATAGAACGTGCGGGCGGGGCAGCATGACGCTTACACCCGCCTTATCGCACATCCCTCCCTCCAAAAACCGCAGGAAAAATTTCCCCGCAAACCGTTGACGAATTCCGCAAATGCTGTTATAATTGCTTAGGCGAAACGGCAAGCCGTTCGCATTTTTAGGGGAGGAATCATGTTACATTATACCTTAGACGCAAAAAAACGGGGCGTTGACGTCTCCAAACATCTCTACGGCCTCTTTTTCGAGGACATCAACCAGGCCGCAGACGGCGGCATGAACGCCGAAATGGTCATCAACAACTCCTTTGAATACGGCTACTTTACCTACGACGACTACAACGCCGAAAGCACCGTAGAGGCCCGCAAACAAAAGAGTTTCTATTGGGACATCTACGGCGCAGGCCCCCGCAAGGTCACGACGGACGGCGGCATGAACAAGAACAACCCGTCCTATCTGCTCCTCGATGTCGGCGGCATCTATCATCTCGAAAACCCCGGCTACTACACCGTGGGCGGGTACGATAACTACGGCATGCCCGTCACAAACGGCGAGACCTATCACTTCTCCATGTGGATCAAACGGCTCGGCTTTCATGGGGTCGCCAAAGTCTTTATCAAAGGCGCGCACGGGCGGCACACCACGATCGGCGAGATCAAAATTCCCGAAGGCACCGAGGGCGACTGGATCAAAGTTTCGACTTCCGTCGTCGCCGAAAAGGACACGATGGGGCGGCTCTCCATCACCTTGGAAGGAAACGGCAAGCTCGGGATCGACTACGTCTCTTTGCTCCCCGCGACCGTTTGGGGAGACCCCGACAAGTACCGCAACGGCAAGCTCTCTCCCCGTATCGTGGAGGCACTCAAAGCCTGCCATCCCTCCTTCCTGCGCTTCCCCGGCGGCTGCGTGGTGGAAGGGGACGTCAGTTTCGACTACCAATATAAATGGCGGGAGACGGTAGGGCCCCTCGAACAGCGCCGCCAGATCCCCAACGTCTGGCGCTATATGCAGAGCTACGGCGTCGGGTTCTACGAATATTTCTGCCTGTGCGAGGACCTCAAAATGGCGCCTCTGCCCGTCCTCCACTGCGGCGTGCTCTGCCAGATCCGCATGGGCGAACAGCGCAAGACGGGCTACCAGCGCATTGTCCCCGGCACCGAAAAGTTCCAGAAGGAAGTCATCGACAACGTCGCCGACCTCATCTTCTTCGCAAAGGGGGACATCTCTTCGAGCGACAGGAACGAGAGCTATTGGGCAAAGGTGCGCTCGGATATGGGACACCCCGCTCCCTTCGAGCTCGAATATGTCGGCATCGGCAACGAGAATTGGGGCTATGAGTACTTCGACAACTTCGCCTCCTGCCTTCTCGGCGTGCGGCAATACATGTACAAGGGCCGCCAGACCGACCTTCTCAAACTCTTCAACATCACCGTGGTGACGAGCGCGGGCGTGGACATCCGTCCGCAGGACAGCAACGACAGCTGGAAGATCATCAACGAGAAATACCGCGATATGATCGTGGACGAGCACGTCTACAACTCCTATCAGTGGTTCATCGACAACACCAAGCGCTACGACTGCTACGATCGCGGCGGCGCGAAAGTGTTCATGGGCGAATATGCGATGCACACGATGTCGGACGGCAGAGGACGGCTCAACGGGGACAACAACTTGCGCTCGGCGCTGAGCGAGGCCGCCTTCCTCACGGGCTGCGAGCGCAACTCGGACGTCGTCAAGATGACCTGCTATGCGCCCCTCTTTGCCTCCACCTACCACTACCGCTGGACGCCGAACATGATCTGGTTCAACCCCCGCGAAGTCATGCTCACCCCCAACTACTATGTGCAGCAGATGTTCGCGGGCAATGTGGGCAGTTACACCCTCACCGACGTCGCGCCCATCAATGACGACAACGCGGGCGGGCTCCTCATCGGCGGACACAGGACGGCGAGCGCAGTCTCCAAAGTCTCCGTCTACGACCGCAAGAGCGGAAAACTTTTATATGAACACGACTTCAAGGACGGCATGGGCGGTTGGAAAGTTTACCCCAACAGCCGCGGCGGGCACATCGAAAACGGGGAGCTCATCATCGAGGAGAGCGACGCGTTCAACGGCTTTTACTATGACGCGCAGGACTTTTCGGAGTGCAACGTGGAAATTTCCTTCCGCCGTCTCTACGGGGAACAGAGCTTTATCGCGGGCGTCGGCGTGAAGGACGTGCGGGACGCGGGCACGATGGACAACGCGGGTTTCTCCATCTGCTGCCAATACGGCAAGAACCACAAGGGCTATGACGTCTCCTTTGACAAGCGGGTGGACTTCATGCGCACCGTCTGCGAGATGATGGGCAAAGACAAGTTCCTCGGCTACTCGCCCGAGGGCAACGTCATGCGGCTCGAATACACCAAAAAGACGTTCACTGCAAGCATTCTGCTCGGCGGACAGTGGCATGAGGTGCTCTTCAAGAACATCTGGAAGGTCAACGAGCGTGTATTCAACAGCGTGACGGTAGGGGAGGACGGCAAGATCTACCTGAAAGTCGTCAACGTCTCGGGGAAGGACGAGGAGATGGAGGCGGTTTTGAAGAACTTCCCCAAAAAGACGAAGGCGACGGTCACGACGCTCTGGCACGAGGACCCCACGGTCATCAACGAGATCGGCGTGCGCTACGGCAAGACGATGAATATTCAGCCCGAAACGCACGAGATCGCGCTCGGCGGCGACGTCTTGAAGGCGACGGTCAAGAACAACTCGGTGAGCGTATTCGTCCTCGAATAACTTTCTTCATCTCCATTATACCACGCATTTTGCGCCCATAGGGGCGTGTATGCCAAAAATTTTCAGTCCTGCTGCGCGTTTTTTCCGCGACGCGCAACAGGGCTGTTTGCTTGCCCAAGCAAAATTTTTTTCTTTTATATTTTTCTTTTATTTATTTTTATTTTTATTTTCAGTTTCAGTTTCATTCTCATTATCATCATCATTATCATTCTCATTATCAGCTTCGTTTGCTTGCTTTTGCTTTGTTGCGAAAGAATAGGTCGGAGAACATTCTCTCTCCAAAAGAGAAAAACGCCGTCCCCGGAAATGTTCGGGAGCGGCGCTTACGTCTTCAAAAATATATCCTGCGAAATTATGCTTTTTCCTCTTTCGCCTTTTCAAAAAACAGAAATTCGTTGAGCGCCCACGCGCCGAGGAAAAGCGTGAGTGGCAAAATGCCTTTTCGGATCAAGGTAAACCAACTCGACAAGGTTTCGGCGTCGAAACTGACTCCTTTCCCCGTCAACATCACTTCAAAAATCAAAGTGGCAAGCATCAGGATGAGCGCAAACCCTACTCCCGTAAAAAGCGGTTTATAAATTTGTTTGCCGCGCAAAGAGATTCCGATGAAATTATGGATCGCAAAGAGCAAGGGGATCATGAGCACCATAAAGAGCAGCGGCCCGAGAACATAACTGTAAAGCAAATAAAAGATCCCTTGCGCCGTGTACTCTTTTACAAACATTGCGCCTCGGAAAAGCATCGACATGCCGTCGATAAAGGTTTCAAACGAACTTTGGTGCATAAACCCGATGAACATGCAGATACACCCGAACGATACGGCGTCTTTGAGCGTTTTTAAGACCAACGCCGATTTTGACGCCGAACTGTTTCTTCTCTGATAAAAACCGCGCACGACAAAGACCAGCGCCCCATAAACGAATAACGCGATCATTGCGCCCCCGATTTCATAGGCATGCACAAGTTGCGAAAGGATATCGTAGATACACACAAGTTCAAACGCCATAAAGGCATTTTTTGTGATCCGATAGACGCGACGGTTTTTCAGCGATTGAACATCGACGAATGTCGTTTCGTCTTTATACTCCTTCTTGCCAAACAGGCGCGCCGTTGCACGCACAGATGTGACAATGTCTTTGATGAACTTCGGCAAAAAACCGATATAGAGCGCGCTCAAAATTACCGACATAATGCAGCGATACGCAACCGCAGAATTGAAGTCAAACAGTTCGATGATACTTTCGATCACCGCAACGACGGTCGCGTTTTTATCGAAGATCCGCAGCGCACCCGCCAAATAAAGAACAAATGCAAAGAGTTGCAGAGTAAGGCAAAGGATCACCGTCGCTACCGTCAAAAGTTTGTCGGCGAAACCTTTTCCCGTGTTCTGCATTTCGACGGTCTCCTGTTCTTGCGAAACCGCCTCTTGTTGGGAAGTCTCTTCCGATTTTATCAATTCGTCGTTTTCCATGACAATTTCTCCTGATTTATAATTCCGTAGCGGGGATAACTTTAAGATCGTCGAGGCTTTGAATTACGGTATTGTTGATATTTGAGAAGGTGTATTTTTGGTATAGCGAATAATCAAAACCCGATTTTATTCCCGATTCCGAATTCGATTCAGATTGGGAAAACGCCCAAAACAGCTCGGGACGGCTTTCGTCATGGAGATCGACATTGAAAAATCCATTACAGTTTTCGGCGAGCTCGCTTTCGGAAAATCCGCTATATCCTTCTATTGCCAACCATTCGGATACCAATTTATAATACTGTCGGTCGGCAAGCGTAAATTTCTTGCCGTTTCCCTCGAAATCTTTTTGCGGATCGTTTTCGATATACTTCCCGCACAGCTGTAATCCCTCGCGCCAATCGTCTGTTATATCCTGTATTTCGATGAAGTCGGAATCATCCGCCGCAAGTTCGATCCACTCTCCGAGATGTTTTGAATATTTTGTCAATTCATCCGTCCATGCGCTGTTTCCGTACGAAGTTGTTTTGTTGAACTTTACAAGAACCCGTTGCCCCACATAAATCTCAACGTCCCAGGAGCAAACATACCCCGAACTGTCTACTTCACCTGTGCTGTTTCCCTCGTAACCTCCCTCCGAGCGGCTCCCTGTTTCTTCGTAAATCAACCGGTAGTAAACGGCATCTTCGGTAAAACAAACCTTCATACTGCGCTTAAAATTTGTTTTTGATTTGTATGTCGCCGTATAGTCGTTCAGCGTAACGTGCGCGGACGTCGATTGTTTCGCGTCCGATTCAACAAGCATGGTATAGCTCGAATATGTTGTAGACGCTACGGCTTTTTTGCCTTCCGTTTCCTGTTCCGCCATCGCAACCGGAGCTGTCGATCCTTCTTCCCCGATTGCAGTGCGCAAGAGTTCGCCCATCTCCTGTAACGATCCGACCGAACAATCCTCACCGCTCCCTGCCCCCACAGACAGCCGGTTATAATCCAAATAAACCAGAATTCCCGCAAGGATCATCACCAAACCGATCGTGAGCGACAAAATTTTCTTTAAATTTTTCATAATTGCTCCTCATATTTTTTTCTGTCATTTGGGTTTTTCCGATATTGCCACTTGCCATTACGCTACATTTCCGCCACCTCCGGATAAAAAAATAAGGACGCCCACAACATGGGCGCCCGCAAAGAGTATCCCATATTGTCTGCGTCACAATTTTCCGATAGTATGTGGAAAAAAGGATACACGATGCCATTGTACCTACATACTATCATTATGAAATTGTGACGCAAGATTATTCTACCATAATAAACCCGATTATGCAAGTGTTTTTTTAAAGTTTCCCGAGGCATAACCGAAGGTCTTGTCCCATACAATAGAGCGATGTTGGAATTTCTTCCGCCGCGCCTCTATTCCGCCGTGCGGCACGTCAATCTCGCACTTTTATACGAGCTCCGCGTCCGCGCCGATAAACCGCTCGCCGCCAACCTCGGCGGGAAATTCGTGTTCTTGGGCGAGAGCGGCGTCTGCCAGAAGAGCAGCGCCCTCCTGCCTACGGCGGGGGAGATCGAAGAGGCGCTCTTTGCAGCGAGCGGCTATTCCGTCTATTCGGTGGAAAACCAGCTGCGTCGCGGCTTTCTCACGGCGGACGGCGTACGGATCGGGCTGGCGGGCTCCTATGTGTACGAGGGCGAAAACGTACTTGCCGTGCGGGAGATCACTTCGCTCTGCCTGCGGATCCCGCATGAAATTTTCGGCTGCGCAGAGGAGATCTTTCGCCGCTGCCTCGGAAACGGGCTCTGCTCCCTGCTCATCATGGCGCCCCCGGGGGAGGGAAAAACCACCCTCTTGCGCGATCTTTCCCGTCTTCTCTCCGAAAGGACGGCGTGCAACATCCTTGTGTGCGACGAAAGAGGGGAGCTCTCCGCAGGCGAGCTGGGACAGACCGCCGACTGCATGAAATTTGCCGACAAACTCACCGCGTTCACGGCGGGGATCCGCGCCATGCGCCCCGACGTCATCGTCACGGACGAGCTTCTGCCCGAGGACTATCCCGCTGTCGGACGGGCGGTGCGCGCGGGAGTGCATGTGTTCGCCTCCGCCCATCTTGTCCGGTTTGCGGACGCGCCCGAGCACTTTTCCCGCTATATTTTCCTCGACGGGCTGGGGCGCATCGGAAAAATTCTCGACGAAAGGGGGAGCATATGTGGCTGAAATTCGGCTTGGCGGGACTTGTGATCGCCTTTTGCACCCTGCTCGGCTACTTCGCCGCAGGAAAATACCGCGCCCGCAGGAGCTTTTTTTCGCAGTGGTGCGACCTCAACGACAAATATCTCTCCGAACTCAGATACCGCCGCGCTCCGCTCCCCGCATTTTTGAAGGAGTGCAAGCTCTCGGGGGAATTCGGGCGTGCGGCGGAAGGCGCTCTTCAAAAACAGCAAAATTTCAAGGCGTCCTTCCTCTCGGAAGAGGAAAAGCGTGAGGCGCTCGCCTACTTCGGGCAGCTCGGGCGGGGAGATTCCCGCTCCCAGCTCGGCTACTTCGAGGGGAAACGCTCTGCCCTTCTTTCCAAGAAGGAGCGCGCGGAAAAGGACGCAAAGGAGAGAGGGGAGCTCTACCTCAAACTCGGGCTTTTGGCAGGGCTCGCCTTCGTCATTCTCATCGTATAAATATGGACATCTCGATCATCTTCAAACTTGCCGCGATCGGTATCCTCATCACGGTCGTGTGCCAGCTCCTCAAAAAATCCGACCGCGACGACATCGCGACCGTCGTCTCCATCGTCGGGCTCGTGATCGCGCTCACGATCGCCGTCACCATGATCGGCGACCTGTTCGCGACCATCAAAGAGATCTTTCAGCTCACCGTTTAGCCTATGGAAATCTTTCAGCTCGTCGGCGTCGCCTTTATCACCGCCGTCGCCGCCATCCTGCTCAAAGCCACCAAGCCGGAGCTTGCCCTCGCCGTGACGATCGCGGGGAGCATCGTCCTTCTGCTGTTCGTCTTTGACATGCTCGAAGGGAGTTTCTCCATCTTCCGCAAGATCGCCGAAACGACGGGCGTCGAATTTTCCCTCGTCAAAGCGGTGCTCAAAATGATCGGGATCGGCTATCTCGTGGAATTCAGCGCGGGTATCTTGAACGACTTCGGACAAAATTCCCTCGCGGACAAGCTCGTATTCTGCGGAAAGATCATCATCCTGGTGCTCGCCGTGCCCATTCTCGAAAATGTGCTCTCGCTCATCGTAAAACTTTTGGGGCTCATCAAATGAAAGGAATATCCCATGTGAAAGGAACATCCCGTGCAAAAAAGGTCTTTGCCTGCGCCTTTGCGCTTTTTTGCCTGCTGCTCTTTTTCGGGCTGTTCCGTCCGCCCGTGCGCGCGCAGGCCGAGAGCGCCGAAAAAGAGGCGATGGAGGAGCTCGGCGAGCACATCGACACGCTGCTCTCCGCCCTCGACGCGAAAGAACTGCAAAATTACCTCGACAAGCTCTCCGAATTTCGCGGCGTCTCCCTGAAAGACAGCCTGAAAGCGATGATCACGGGCGATTACCGTCTCGATTATGCGAGCCTCGGCGAGGCGGTCCTCGGGCTCTTGTGGGACGAGGCGGCGCTGCTTTTGCCCGCTTTTGCCGTCATTTTGGCGGTTTCCCTCCTCTGCGGAATCCTGAACTCTGCGAAAAGTGGCTTTTTGCATAGTACTATGTCAGACATAATAGGCTTTGTCGGCTATCTTGCGGTGGGGGCGGTGGTGCTTGCATGCCTCACTTCGGCGATCGCGCAGTGCTTTGAAACCGTGGAGAGCATGCGCACGCAGATGGAGCTCGTCTATCCCATTCTTCTCACCCTGATGGCGGCGAGCGGGGGAACGGTGTCCGCCGCAGTCTACCGCCCTGCGGTGGCGTTCATGAGCGGAGGGATCTGCAAGCTGTTTGAAGGGGTGGTCCTGCCCGTCGCCGTCGTCACCGTCGTGCTCTCCTTTGTGGGCAATTTGTCCGACGGGGTCAAGACGGAGAAACTCGGCGACTTCTTCAAGAGCATTTCAAAGTGGCTCATCGGCCTCTGTCTCGGGCTGTTCAGCCTCTTTCTCACCGTGCAGGGGATCTCCTCGGCGCAGTACGACGGACTGTCCCTCCGCGCCGTCAAATATGTGGTCTCGGGATCGGTGCCCGTGGTGGGCGGCTTTCTCTCGGGAGGGATGGACCTCATCATCGCGGGCAGCGCGCTCATCAAAAACGCCCTCGGCGCCTTTGCGGTGTTTCTGCTCGTGGGGACGATTGCAAAGCCTCTCCTGCTCTTCGGGGTGTTGCAGCTCTTTCTGCGGCTGTCGGCTGCCGTCACCGAGCCCGTCGGCGGGAAAATTCCCACCCTTTTGTCCCGTCTTGCGGGCGATCTCGGCTATTTTGTGGCGGGAATGCTCTGCGTCGCCTTTCTCTATTTTCTCACGCTGCTGCTGCTCGTCTGCTCCTCGGGGGTGATCCTGTGAGCGGCTACATTCTCGCCGTGGCGGGGGCGGTGCTCCTCTCGGCGGCGCTCTCCGTCATTCTCCCGGGCGGGAAGATGGGGGCCTTCCTCAAAGGAATGAGCCGCCTCGTCGTGTTTGCCGTGCTTGCCGCGCCCCTCGTATCGCTGGTGACAAAGCGGGACGGTCTCACCTTTCAAAGCGCGGAGATCGGGGAGGACAGCGGCTATCTTACCGAATGCGCCCGCCTTCTTTCGGAGCGGGACGAGGCGGAAATTTCCTCGTTTTTGCAGGAAGAGTACTCCCTCACGGCGGCCGCAAGCGTGACGCGCGAACCCTCAGGCGGCTTTCCGCTTGCAAAAATCAGAATAAATCTTCCTGCGGACGGCATAAACGGACAAGACGCGCATATAGATATTGCAGACTGCATCCGTGCGGCGCTTGCGGGAAAATACGCCTGCAAAGAGGAGCTCATCGAGGTCGTATGGGAAGAATAAAAGAACTTCTGCAAAACCGCACCGTGCGGGCCGTGCTCATTGCCGCAGTTGCGCTCCTGCTTCTTCTCGCCGTGTGGCTGACCTTCGGGAAACGCTCCTCCGCCTACGAGCCGACCGAGACGGAGACCCGCCTCTCCCGCCTGCTGACGGAGATCGAGGGAGTGGAGGAGGCCACGGCGATGATCGCCGAAGAGGAGGGCAGGGCGGTGAGCGCCGTCGTCCTCTTCGAGGGCAAGGACAGCATTCTTGTCCGCTCGCGGATCCTCGACATCACTTCCGCCATGCTCCGTCTCGACAAAAAAGACGTGCAGATCTATGTCCAATCTTAAAAATTTTGAAAAGGAGATAAAATTATGTCCAACACCAAAAAAATCGCACTGATGTCCACCCTCGTACTGCTGCTTGCAGTCACCGCCGTGTTCAACTTTGTGCTCGCGGGCACCCGCACGACGAGCGCAAACGCAGGCACCGCCCAAAGCGTGAACTTCTTCACCTCCCACCGCTCCGAGCGCAATTCCACGCGGAGCGAGGAATTCGTCCAGCTCGACGAGATCATCTCGGCCTATGCCGCCGACACGCAGGAATACGCCGAGGCCGTCGCGGAAAAGCAGAAGATGGTCGCCATCATGGAGGATGAGCTCGCGCTCGAAACGATGATCCGTTCCCTCGGGTTCTCGGACGCTGTCGTTGTCATCGGCGCCGATTCGGACAATGTCAATATTTTTATCAATTCGAGCGAACTCAACGCCGAGACCGCTCTCAAAATCTACTCCATTTTCGAGGATGAGAAGGAGATCCGCGAAGGAAATATTGTAATTATGCCTATTTATGCGGAAAGTTGAGCAAAAACAGTGGTAAAATGAAAAAAGATGTGCTATAATGAAACCAAGAGGTATCGTTTATGGCAAGCATCAGATATAATCCCAACGGACAGAAGGGCAGAATTTCATACAATGCGGACATCGTGAGCGGCATCGTCGTTTTGAGTTTGCAGGAGACGGAGGGCATCGAACTCGTTCCCTCCAAGAGCAAGGGCATTAAAATTTGCTTTGAAAAAGAGGGGATCTTTGCGGATATTTCCGTGATCGCCCACTACGGCTACAACGTGCCCGAACTCGCTTACTCCATCCAGCAGACCGTCAAGCAGATGGTGGAATCGATGACGAAGTTCAAGATCGCCAAGATCGACGTCCATATCCAGAGCGTGGTGTTCCCCGCCGCGCCCGTGCCCCCGACCGCGCCTGCGGAAGAGGGCGATCAGGAAAAAATCGGTTGAGAAGGTTCCCTTTCCGTTCGGAAGGGGACTTTCCCGTAAGGAGCAATATGAGAAGCGACGCGAGAGAAGCGGCGTTCCAGATCGTCTTTGCCTCCCTGTTCGGCGGGGACAGCGGAGAAAACTTTCGGAAGAAACTTTACAAAAAATTTCAGCTCAGCGAAGAGGAATCCGCCTTTGCGGAGACCCTCGTAACGCTTGCGGAAGAACACGCCGAGGAGCTCAACGGAAAACTCGAAGAAAAAGTCACCCGCTTTGCGGGATACCGCATTTTCCCCGTGGACAGAGCCGTCATGCTCGTCGCCCTCACGGAGATCTTCTATTTGGAGGACGTTCCTCCCGTCGTATCGGTGAGCGAAGCGGCGGCGCTGGCGCGGAAATACTCAGCGGAGACCTCGGCAAGTTTTGTCAACGGCGTGCTCGGAGGATTTATCAACCAATGATCATCGACGGAAGGGCGGTCGCCGCCCAAATTCGCGCGGAATTGCTCTCACGCACCGCGCGTTTCTTTGAAAATACGGGCAGACGCCCCACCCTTGCGGTCGTGCTCATCGGCGACGATCCCGCCTCCGCGATCTATGTGCGCAACAAGTTCAAGGCCTGCGCCGAGGCGGGGATCGACTCCTTCGACGTCCGCCTGCCCGCGACCGTTTCCACGGAAGAGGCGGAAGAGGAAGTCCGCAGGCTTGCCGATAAGGGGACGGTCGACGGCATTTTGGTGCAGCTCCCTCTCCCCAAACATTTAGACGCCGAGCGCATTCTCGCTGCGATCCCCACCGAAAAGGACGTAGACGGGTTCTCGGCGCAGAACATCGGCGCGCTCGCCCTCGGAAAACGGGGAACGGTCGCCTGTACTCCCCTCGGGGTCATGGAACTTTTAAAGCGCTACAACATCGGGACGTGCGGCAAGTATGCCGTCGTCGTCGGGCGGAGCAACATCGTGGGAAAACCGATGGCGCTCCTTCTGCTCAATGCCGACGCCACCGTCACCGTCTGCCATTCCCGCACCCAAAACCTCAAAGAGGAATGCCTCAAAGCCGATATCCTCGTGGCGGCAGCGGGAAGAGCGGGGCTCATCACCGCCGACATGGTGAAAGAGGGGGCGACCGTCATCGACGTCGGCATGAACCGCGCGGAGGGAAAGCTCTGCGGAGATGTGGACTTTGAAAATGTGGCAAAAAAGGCCGCGTTTATCACTCCCGTCCCGGGCGGCGTGGGTCCCATGACCGTCGCCATGCTCCTTGTAAACGTCTGCAATGCAGCGGAAATGAGGCTCAAATGACAAACTTTCGCAACAAATACAACGGATATCTCTCCTTTTTCGAGGGAGAGCTCAAACGTTTCTGCGCGGAGATGAAACATCTGCCGCCCGTCCTCACGGAGAGCATGCGCTACTCCCTCTTATCGGGCGGGAAGCGGGTGCGTCCCGTGCTTTTTTTCGGTTCGCTCGAACATTTCGGCGCGGACTACACCAAAGAGACGGGGCTCGCTATCGCCCTCGAATGTATCCACACCTATTCCCTCATCCACGACGACCTGCCCGCAATGGACAACGACGACTTCCGTCGGGGCAATCCCTCCAACCACAAAGTGTTCGGGGAGGCGAACGCCATTTTAGCGGGCGACGCTCTCCTGTCCGAGGCGATGTGTCTCCTTTTGGGCGAGGCGGGGCGGAGCGAAAGACATCTCCGCGCGGCCGGGTACCTTGCAGACGCGGCGGGA
Organism: uncultured Clostridia bacterium; assembly: GCA_947632195.1. Taxonomy (GTDB): domain Bacteria; phylum Bacillota; class Clostridia; order Christensenellales; family Borkfalkiaceae; genus Gallimonas. The sequence goes on from CANROE010000001.1 coordinate 13,659, forward strand.
GCGGACGGCATGATCGCGGGACAGTCCGCCGATCTTCTCTACACGGGCAAGACGGGCGGGGAGGAAGAACTCGGCTTTATCTACGCCCGCAAGACGGGCAAGCTCATCACGGCGCCCATCGTCATGGCGGCGATCCTGTGCGGCGGGGACGTAGCTGCGGCCGAAAAGTTCGGCGAGGCCCTCGGGTTTCTCTTCCAGCTCACGGACGACATCCTCGACGAAAAGGGGGAGAGCGCCAAGATGGGAAAGACGCTCGGCAAGGACAGGGAAGAGGACAAACTCACCTGCGTGAAGGTGTACGGCATGGAGGGGGCGGAACTCCTTGCGGACCGCACTGCGGCAAGCTGCCATGCGCTGCTCGGCGCGCTCGGCGGAGACGAATTCCTCGCCGACCTCATCGACCTTGTCAGAACACGGGATAATTAAAGCATGAAACAGATCACGGACGGGGAGCTGAAAACCGCCTCCCTCGAACAATTAAAGGAAACTTGCGGCGCGTTGCGGGAGGAGATCTTCCGCACCGTTTCCGTCTGCGGCGGGCACCTTAGCTCCAATCTCGGCACGGTGGAGCTCACCGTCGCCCTGCACCGCGTGTTCGACTTTCCGGAAGACAAACTCATCTTCGACGTCGGACACCAATGCTATACCCATAAACTCCTTTCGGGGCGGGCAAACGTCTTTCACACCCTGCGCAAGCGCGGGGGCATTTCGGGGTTTCCCAAGCGCAGCGAAAGCGAATACGACTGCTACGACACGGGACACGCCGGCACGGCGATCTCCGCAGCGCTCGGTTTTGCCAAAGCGCGGGACCTGAAAGGGGAAAATTACAACGTCATCGCCCTCGTCGGCGACGGTTCTTTCAACAACGGGCTCGTCTATGAGGCGCTCAACAGTATCAAAATTCTGGACAGCCGCGTGCTCATCGTGCTCAACGACAACGGCATGTCCATTTCACCCACCGTGGGCGGCATGCACGAACTGCTCGGCGAAATGAAGGGGGAGCCTCCCTTGGAGGACGTCAAGCTGTTTGAACGGTTCGGGCTGAAATACAGCGGCGTCATCAACGGCAACGATTTAAGCGAGCTCCTCCCCGCGCTCGAAGAGGCGAAAGAGGCGCTCAAAACGGGCAGCGTGCTGCTGCACGTCTCCACCAAAAAGGGGCAGGGGTACTCCTTCTGCGAGTGCGCGCCCGTGGAGACCCACGGCGTGAGCCCCGCCCAAAAACACAGCGAATACTGCGCCGCGCTCGGCGAAGAGCTCTGCGCCCTTGCTCAGACCCATGAAAATATCGTAGCAGTGACCGCCGCGATGACGGACAATCTCGGGCTCCGTCCCTTCTTCGACCGGTTCCCCGAGCGCGCCTTCGACGTCGGTATCTGCGAGGAGCACGCCTCGGTGCTGTGCGCCTCCATGGCGGCAGGGGGGATGAAACCCTACTATGCCATCTTTTCCACCTTCTTGGAGCGCGCGTTCGACGAGATCATCCACGACGTCTGCGCGCAAAATCTGCCCGTGACCTTCTGTATCGACCGCGCGGGCGTCTCGGGCGCAGACGGGGAGACCCACCAGGGGGTGTTTGATCTGAGCTTTCTCTCCTTCATCCCGAACCTCACCGTTGCGATCCCGAAAAATATCGCAGAACTGCGCGCCATGCTCCGTCTGAGCGCCGATTTTGACGCACCGCTCGCCATCCGCTACCCCCGTGAGGGCACCGAGGGCGAAATTTCGGACGTCGAGATTGGGAAATTCGAGGTTTTACATAGTACTACGTCAGACATAGTATTACTTGCTGCGGGGGAGCGCTGCCTGTCGCTCGCCGAAAAAGTCCGTGCGGCGGCGCTCTCGGAGGGCATGGATGTTTCCCTCGTCAACGCCCGTTTTTTGCGCCCGCTCGACGAAGAATTGCTCTCTTCTTTCCGAGGCACCGTCATCACCCTCGAAGACAACGTGCTCATCGGGGGATTGGGCGATTGCGTCGCGCGGTTCTACCGCAAGCGCGGCTATCAAACGCGGGTGATCGGGTTCGGTTTTTCCGACTGTTTTCTTCCGCACGGCGAGCCGTCCGAGCTCATGGAGGACTTCGGGCTCAACTTTGAAAACATTCTTGCCGCAGTGAGGGAGGCCTATGCGCGCCGATAGATTCTTTGCGGAAAAGTTCGGCTCGCGCAGCAAAGCGGCGGAGGCCCTCAGAGCGGGGCTCGTGCTGCGGGGGGACAAGCCGCTCTCGCCGGACGACGAAGCCGCAGAGGGCGACCCGTTCGTATTTCTCACGCGCGAAGAGCAATTCGTCTCGAACGGCGGCTATAAGCTCTCCTGCGGGCTCGACGCGTTCGGGCAAGCGGTGGAGGGCAAGGTGTTTGCCGACCTCGGCGCCAGCACGGGCGGCTTTACCGACTGTCTGTTGCAGCGCGGGGCGAAAATAGTGTTTTGCGTCGACGTGGGGGAAAGCCAGCTTTCTCCCGCTCTTGCCCGCGATCCCCGCGTCTGTGTGATGGACAATACCAACGCCCGCTATCTCACGCCCGCCTGCTTTCCCGTCCCCCTCGACGGGCTGACGGGCGATCTGAGTTTTATTTCCCTCCGGCTCATTCTTCCGGCCGCTGCGGCGCTCTTGCCCGACGGCGGAAACGCGTTTATGCTCTTCAAGCCGCAATTTGAGTGCGGCGGGAAGGGGCTCTCCAAAAACGGGATCTGTCCGCCCGCTCTCCACAGGGGATTGCTGGGCGATTTTTATGAGTTTTGCCGCGCGCTGTCGCTGGCTCCGATCGCCTTGGCGCGCGCTCCCGTGCGTCCCAAAAAAAATATCGAATACATGCTTTGGCTGCAAAAGAACGGAACTGCGGCGGCGAAGGAGCTCTTTCTGCAACCGCTTGCAAGCTCCGTGAAAAAATTTGCGGGATCATAAAATTTTTTTGAAAAACCCCTTGATTTTATTCATAAAAAAGTTATAATATAACGCGTGCGCTATGAAAGTCGGCATTTATTATCATGAAAAGAAAGTCCCCGAAGAGGGGGTGCGATCGCTCGAAACGCTGCTTGCCGCTGCGGGTGCCTTTCCGCGCCGCTTTTCGCAGGCGGAGGATATCGGCGGGGTCGACCGTCTCATCGTGCTCGGCGGAGACGGCGCCATGCTTCGCGCCGCGCGCAGGGCCTCTCTTCTGGAAATTCCGCTCGTCGGGATCAATTACGGCACCATCGGCTTTCTCACCGAATTCGAGCGCGGAGAGGAACGGGAGGCGGCCGCGCTCGTCCTCGACCCCGCTTGCAGCTGCGTGGAACGCGCCATGCTTGAAGCGACGGTGGGGGGACGCGCCCATCACTGTCTCAATGAAATTGCATTTATGCGCCGTATCGCTCCCGACGCGGAGGACGGCGTGATCGGCGTCTGTGTGGAGATCGACGCAAGCCCTGCGGGAAAGTTTTCCGCCGACGGGCTCATCCTTGCCACGCCGACGGGCTCTACGGCCTATTCGCTCTCGGCGGGCGGGAGCATTCTCACCCCCGACTGCGGCGCTTTTTTGCTCACCCCCGTCAACGCGTTTTCGCTCAGGAGCCGTCCCATCGTGCTTTCGGACAAAAGCGTGCTTACCTTTACTTTCCCGGACGGGGCGATCGTCCACGGTGACGGCGAATTTTTGGGAGAGCTGAAATGCGGAGACAGGGTGACCGTGAAAAAATCTTCCCGCCACGCCGCTTTTCTTTCCGAGGGAAAACAGGATTTCTTCCGTCATCTGACGGAAAAGATAAATTGAACGCAAATTGATAAGGGAGATTGACCATGTTGAGAAACGCAAGGCACACCAAAATCCTCGAACTTATCGAGGAAAAAGAAATCGAAACGCAGGAGGAACTCTGCGAAGAGCTCGCAAACGCGCACTTTAACGTGACGCAGGCGACCGTCTCGCGCGATGTGAGGGAACTCCGCCTCTTCAAAGTGGCGGGCACGGAGAAACGCTACCGCTACGCCGCGATCAGCAAGAACGAAGGGGAACTTTCCGACAAGATGCGCGCCCTCTTCCAGGCCTGCCTCGAATCGATACAAGTCGTCGGCAACATGATCATCATCAAGACGCTCAACGGCAACGGCGCGAACGCGGGCGTGGTCGTGGATCGCCTGAACTATGCGGAGGTGGCGGGCAGTATCGCAGGCGACGACACCGTATTCACCGTCTGTAAATCCCCCGAAGCCGCGCAGGAAGTGATGGAGCGGCTCTCCCGGATCGCCAAAGTCTGAAATGTTAAAAAGTCTCTCCATACGGAATATCGCGCTCATCGACCGTGCCGACCTCGAATTTTGCGAGGGGCTGAACGTTCTCTCGGGCGAGACGGGCGCGGGCAAGTCGGTCATTCTCGATTCCATCGACTTTGTACTCGGCGCCAAGGCGGACAAGAGCATGATCCGTTTCGGGCAGACCGAGTGTTCGGTGCGCGCCGAATTTTCGGCAGACGGGGGGCTCGGCGAATTGCTCGAAGAGCTCGGGATCGACTCCGACGAGACGCTTGTGCTCTCGCGCAAGTTCGGTATCGACGGAAAGGGGAGCGCCAAAGTGAACGGCTGCGCCGTCTCTGCGACCATGCTCAGGCAGATCACCTCCCGCCTGGTGGACGTCCACGGGCAGAGCGAGCATTTTTTCCTGCTCAAAGAGAGCAACCAGCTCCGTCTGCTCGACCGTATCGCGGGCGTGGACGCCGAAAAGACAAGGGTGGGAGAACTTCTCTCCGCCCGCAAAGAAATTTTGAAAAACCTCTCTCTCCTCGGCGGGGACGAGGGGGAACGCTCGCGGCGGCTTGACATTCTGCGCTTTCAGATCGAGGAGATCGAGCGCGCCGCTGTCAAAGAAGGGGAGGAAGAAACCCTTCTGTCCCTCCGCGAAAAGTACCGCAATGCGGAAAAGATCCTCGGCGGGCTCAACACCGCGCGGGAGTGCCTCGAAGGGGACGGCGGGGCGGCCGACGCCGCCAATTCCGCCCTGCGGGCTCTGCGCGCCATCTCCCGCTACGGCGACTATGCGGAGATCTGCGAACGGCTCGAAAGCGCGCTCTCCGAACTTTCCGACCTCGGCGGCGAGCTGGGCTCCTTTGCGGAGGAGCTCGAAATCGACGAGGGCGAACTCGAACGGGTGGAAAACCGTATCGACGAGATCCGCGCCTTGAAGAAGAAGTACGGCGGCTCGGAAGGGGAGATCGCCCGTTTCCTCGCGCGCGCCAAAGAGGAGCGGGAAATGCTCGAAAGCAGCGGCGCGCTCTACGAAAAATTCACGCGGGAACTCAAAGAGACGGACGACCGCCTCTACCTCGCCTGCGTTGCGCTCACGGACGCCCGCAAGCGGGGCGCGAAGGAGTGGACGGCGCGGGTGGTGGAAGAGCTCAAAACACTGAATATCGCCTCCGCCCGCTTTGAAGTCGAATTCGATTCCTATACCGAGGAGGATGTTTCGCGCGCGACAAGCGAAGGTCTGGGCGGCGTGCGGTTTTTGTTCTCCGCCAATGCGGGAGAACCTTTAAAGGAGCTCGGCAAGATCATATCGGGTGGCGAAATGAGCCGTTTCATGCTTGCGATCAAAGCCCAGCTCTCCTCCGTTAACGGTATCGGCACTTATATTTTCGACGAGATCGACGCGGGGATCGGCGGAAAGACCGCCAAAGTCGTCGCAGAAAAATTTGCGAAAATTTCCCAAAACACCCAGATCATCGCCGTTTCCCATCTCGCGCAGATCGCGGCAGCGGCGGACAGACAGTTCCTTATCGAAAAGACGGAAGCGGGGGGGAACACTTTCACCCGCGTGCACGCCCTCGACGACGGGGCGCGGCGGCAAGAACTTGCCCGCCTGCTCTCGGGAGATACGGACGAGCTCGCTTTGCGGCATGCCGATCTCCTGCTCGAAGAGGCGAAAAAGTATCGGAAATAAGATCAAGCGTTGTGTAGCAGCGGTTTTACCAAGCGTGCAAGTGCGTCCTTTGCGCTGCGGTCGAAATGACATTTAAGCCCACCCCCTTAGCCCCCCTCATGGAGGGGTTTTGCTTACTCCAAAGCGTCATGCTGAGCCGTAATGTATTTACGCAGTTCGCAAAAGAAAGTCCGCGAAGGCATCTTGGTACGTTTGGCTTGATTAAAACGTACTTGGACGCAACAAGATTCCCTCGGCGACTCGCTATATCGGACTTTGTTATTTCCTTTTCGGCTCGGAATGACGCACGGGAGGGGGCGGCTCTGTATGACGTGCTTGCGCCCGGCTCTCCTCTCTCCTCCCGCCAAAATAAACCACACGGGAAGAGAAGAGGGGAACGCATAGAACGGTTCGGGCTTGCGCAAATTAGCTCTGTTGAGTCCACGGCGGACCATGGAGGATTACATTGCGTAAGCTGAAATTTTATATTGCCGCGCTCGCGCTTGCGCTCTGCTGCGTGTTCTTTCCGCAACAGGCGGTCACGGCGGACGCGGCGGGCGGAAAATATTACTTGGGCGGCATGACTGCGGGGTTTATGCTCGGCGCGGGCGGCGCCGAGATCATCGATCTGAGCGAAGTCAACGCGGAGGACGGCGTTCACCGTCCTGCCGAGGAGGCGGGGCTGAAAACGGGCGACTGTATCTGCGCCGTCAACGGGAAACAGATCAAGACCATCAAGGAACTGAATGAGGCGCTCGCGGCATGCGGCGGAAAGGAAGTCACCCTCATGGTGCGGAGAAACGGTGAGACTGCCGAAGTGCCCGTTCTCCCCGTAAAGGAGAAAAAGAGCGGAAAATATAAGATCGGCGTGCTCATTAGGGATACGCTTTCGGGGATCGGGACGGTCACATTCATCGACAAAGAGACGGGACGTTTCGGCGCGCTGGGGCATAAAGTTGCCGACGAGGGCAACCGCCTGCTCGAAATTTCGGACAGCAAGGTGTATTTGTGCAGTATCGTCGGGGTGAATAAGGGCACGCGCGGGAAGGCGGGGGAGTTGCGCGGCCTCTTCCTCAACGACAAGGCGATCGCCCGCGCCGAGAAAGTTTGCGCTACGGGGCTCTACGGAAAATTTGAAAATTACGACTATTCCCGCTGTACGCTCGTAGATATTGCGCCCCTTGCGCAGGCGACCATCGGCAAGGCGATCATCTATTCCACCGTGGACGGGACCTGTCCGCAGCCGTATGAGATCGCGATCGCAAAAGTGGACGAGGGAAACCGTGAGAACAAGAACTTCGTCATCAAGGTGACGGATGAAAAGCTCATCGAAGAGACGGGCGGGATCGTGCAGGGCATGAGCGGCAGTCCCATCGTGCAGAACGGAAAGCTCATCGGCGCGGTCACCCATGTATTTCTCAACGACCCGACGCGGGGATATGGCATTGGCATTGAGAAAATGATTGAGGAAAAATAAATAAAAAAGCGTTTTCAAATGGGAAAACGGCAGCGGCGAGGGAATTTCCCTCGCCGCTGCTGTATCATTTTGCCGTTTCGCCGATGTTCCCGCCGCACAACTTCCTGTACATCGCTTTGAGTTTTTCTTTCCCCCATAAGACGGGGACGGGATAGAGCGGATTTGCCTCTTTTTCGGCGTAAGACGCAAGTTCTTCAATATCGTCGCGGCGAATTTCAGGAAAGGTACTGCCGATCCCGAATGCGGCGTTCATTGCCTCGATTTTTCCGATCACGGCCTCCGCTCCCTGCTCATAGGACGCATTCTTGTCTACAAGCACGCAGAAAAGGGCGATTTTCCATAGCTTTTTATGAACGGCTTTGCCGTATTCCCGCAATACGACAGGCAGGATCACCGCGTTGGCAAGCCCGTGCGCGATGTTGTATTTTCCGCCGAGCGGGTGCGCAAGCGCGTGAACATAACCGACATACGCTTTGCTGAACGCTCTCCCCGCCTTGTGCGACGCGAAAAGCATTGCCTTTGCCGCCGCCCTGTCGCCGCCATAGGACTTTTCGAGGTTTTCAAATACGAGCTTGATCGCCTCCAAAGCGTCTTTGCGCGTCCCTTTGTTTCCGCCTCTGCCGATATACGCCTCGATCGCATGGGTGAGCGCGTCCATGCCCGTTGTTGCGATAATGTGTTTGGGAAGCGACGCGGTCAGACTTTCATCCAAAACGGCGTAAGAAGGAATGAGCGGGAAGTCGTTGATCGCATATTTGTGGTGCGTGACAGAATCGACAACGACTGCGGCAAGCGTCGTTTCGCTTCCCGTCCCCGCCGTCGTGGGAACGGCAACAAGCAAGGGAATTGCCTTTCGCACCTTCAAAATTCCGCTCATTTTCCCGAGCGTTTTTGTGGGACGGGCGACAAGAGCGCCGACGCATTTCGCACAGTCCATGGGCGAGCCGCCGCCGAACCCTATCAGACAGTCGCAGCCCTCGCTCCTATAAATTTTTAACGCTTCCTCGGCGTTGTCCGTCGTGGGATTGGCAACTACGCCGCTATAAACGGAGCAAGCAACCCCCGCCTCCTTCAAGGCATTTTGGAGCGGCTGCGTAAGTCCGAGTTCGTAAATTGTCTTGTCGGTAACGATCAGAGCGTGCGTTTTTCCGTTGGACCGCAAAACCGACGGCACTTCGGTTATCTTTTCGATAATTTTAGGGTCTTTATAGGGCAACAGCGGGAGAGCAAGTTTCAGCACCCCCTGAAAAATACGGCAATACAGTCTTTTGAAGAAGTTGACGCCTTTTTCGGCGCGCGGGATCCGCGAAAATAGATAAACGGGCTTTTTCATTTTTCTATGGCTTTTTCATTTTTCTATTCGTCGATTGGTCAACGAATAGTATATCTGTCTTCGATCGCTTTGTCAACTGATTTATTCGGGAGGGGCTTTATGGGAAAAGAAACATGCCGATAGAAGGCTTGACAAAAAAATTACCAATATATATAATAAAACACGATCGAGTGAGGAACTTAAATCATGATTTGATGGTCTGTAAAAGTATAACAAGATAATACGAAAGAGGATCGAGAAATGACGAAGGTTTACGAGAAAAACGGGAAGAGAAAAAATGCAATGAAAACGGCCATGGGAATTTTTTGCGCTCTGGCGCTGACGCTCGCGAGCGCCGTAGGCTGCGGCGGAAATAGCGGGATCGACCCGAACAGAGCACAACTCTATGTGTCGAGTTATGAAGGCGGTTTCGGCAACGATTGGCTGAAAGCAGTCGCCGCGCGTTTCGAGGAGGAGAATGCCGAAAACAGCTTTCTCCCCGGCAAGACGGGCGTGCAGATCGTGATCGACGGCAATAAAAAGAGCGGTCAAACTTTGCTCGCCAACATGGATGCCTATCCGCAGGACCTCTTTTTTACCGAGCGCGGCTACTATTACGACGGCGTCTTTCAAGGGCAGTACCTCGACATCACCGACGCCGTAAAAGAAGATCTCTCCGAATACGGCGAAGAGGGGAGCATCTTCGACAAATTCAACGACGCGCAGAAGAGCTACTTCGAGCATGACGGCAAGATCTATGCGGTCCCGCACTACGCCTCCTATTTCGGGCTCTCCTACGACATCGATCTCTTCGAGCGGGAAAACCTCTATTTCGCGCGAGAGGGCGGGGAGGGGAGGTTTGTACAGAGCGCAGAGCAGCTGCGTTCTTTGGGCCCCGACGGAAAAACAGGAAAAGAGGGGGACATCGACTACTCGGCAGACGACGGACTTCCCGCGACCTACGACGAGTTCTTCGAGCTATGCGATCATATGCTCGAAAAGGGCATTACGCCGCTCACCTATGCGGGAGAGACGCGCAAAGTCTATTTGAACAGTTTTCTGACGGCCCTCTATGCCGATGCCGAAGGAGAGGAACAGATGGCGCTCAACTATTCCTTTAACGGGTTAGCGGACGATCTCGTGAACGACTTTCAAGTGGACGCCTCGGGAAAGATACTCTCGCTCTCCCTGGCAGAGCCGACCGAGATCGGACAAAGTTCCGGCTGGAAACTCATCCGCCAAGCGGGGCGCGCCTATGCGCTGAGTTTTCTGGACCGCCTCGCCTCCGACGAGCGGTATCTCCACGCGGACGCAAAGAACGACGCCTGCTCTCACACCGAGGCGCAGTACGGGTTCCTCGAAAGCAGCTTTACAGACGCTCCCATCGGGTTTTTCATCGACGGCATCTATTGGGAGAACGAGGCGGAAGCCTCGGGGAGCTTTGCCATGCTCGCGGAAGAGTACGGGGAAAGGGCGCTCCGCAAAAACCGCAGGCTGGGCTTTCTCCCTCTTCCCAAGGCGGATGACGGCCACCTGGGCTCCACAACGCTACTCGATAACCTTTACAGTCTCGCTTTCATCAATGCAAAGATCGACCCCGCGAAGATCCCGCTTGCCAAAGCCTTCCTGCGCTACTGCTATACCGACCGTTCTCTCGTGGAATTCACGGCGATGACGAACACACCGCGTTCCCTCCGCTATGAAATGCCCGAAAGCGAACTCAAAAAGATGACATCCTTCGGCAGTTCCGTTCTGTCGCTGAAAAACAAAGGGGACACCGCAGTCGTCTATCCGTTCGATACGGATCCGCTCTATCTCAACCATCAATCCGATTTCAATCTCGACAAACGTTGGAGCGCGGTCATCGGCGGGCTCTCCGAGAGTTGTCCCATCGATCGTTTCCGCAATGGCGTCTCCGCCGCAGAGTACTTCGCGGGGATGGAAGAGCAATATTCGGCGTCCTCATGGGAGGCATTGTATGGCGTCCATTTCCAATGAGCGGAAGGGGAGGGGCGCGCTGCGCAGAAAGAGGCGCAACGACCTGATCTTCTATGGGGCAATGCTTGCCTTTCCGCTCATACAATTTGCGATCTTCTACATAGCGGTCAATGTCAATTCCCTCGTCATGGCGTTTGAACGTTACGACTACTCCACGGGGGAGACTTCCTTCGCGGGGTTTGCACAATTCGGGCAGGCGCTCTATCTCCTGTTCCGCTCTCCCGAACTCTCCGCCGCATGGAAAAATACCTTACTCCTCTTTGTCTTTTCCCTGATCGGAGATGGGCTCGGCGTATTGTTCTCCTATTATATCGCCAAGAAAAAGCCGCTTGCAACTCTCTTGAAGATCGGTATCGTGTTGCCCACGCTCCTTTCCGCCATCGCAATGGCGGTGCTCTTCAAGTACTTCGGCGAACGCGCTTTTCCCGTTCTCTTTCATACGGAAGGGCTCTTTTCGGGCGGGGGCGTGCTGTTCGTTCTGCTCTTCTATCATATCTGGATGGGGCTTGGGACGAGCGTTCTCGTGTTAACGGGTGCGATGAGCGCGATCCCGAAGTCTCTTTCGGAGGCGGCAAAACTGGACGGCTGCACCTTTATGAAAGAGCTCTTCTATATCACGCTGCCCATGATCTATCCCACGCTCGTCACCTTTTTCGTGATCGACGTTGCGGGGCTCTTCGTCGGGCAGATGGGGCTCTATCACTTCTTTGCGGATGAGGCCGATCCCGCGCTCTATACCTACGGATACTATCTCTTCCGCGAGGCGCGGAGCGCCACGCTTGCCGAATATCCCGTGCTTGCCGCGATGGGCGCGCTCTTCACACTCGTCACCGCGCCCCTTGCGCTCCTTTCAAAAAAACTATTGATCCGCTTGGGTCCTTCGGAAGAATCAGTATGAAAAATTTCGGGGAAAAAGTCAAAAAAAGTGTGAGCGGGCTGCCTGCATTTCTCCTTTTCTTGCTCATGGCGGCATACTTTTTGCTCGTCCTGTTTTTGCTGCTTTGGGGGCTGTCCGTTTCCTTGAAATCCGTCGCCCAATTCCGCGCTTCTCCACTTGGCTTTCCCGAGGGGGAATGGCATTTTGAAAATTATCTCAACGCCTTTAAGACCTTCAACGTGCCCCTCCACGGCGGAAGGGTGGAAATAGGCTTGCTCGCGCAATACGGCTATTCCTTGCTCTATGCGGCAGGCGGAGCGTTTTTCGGGACGCTCGTGCCCTGCATCACGGCATACGTCACCGCAAAATTTCCCTTCCGTTTCGGAAAGCTCGTCTATGCGATCGTCGTTGTCGCGCTCGGTTTTCCCATTGTCGGCGCGCTCCCGTCCCAACTGCGGCTGATGTCCTTCCTCGGCCTCTACGATTCCTTCTTCGGCGTTTGGCTCATGCAGGCGAGTTTTCTCGGCATTTACTTTCTCATCTTCCATGCGGCCTATGCGGGAGCACCCAAAGACATCGCGGAAGCCGCCGAGATGGACGGGGCGGGGAATTTGCGCATCTTTCTCGAAATCGCGCTTCCGCTTTCGGGAAAACTCTTCTTCACCGTCATGCTCATCAAGTTTATCGGCTATTGGAACGACTATCAAACGCCGATGCTCTTTCTGCCCTCCTTCCCGACGGCGGCATACGGCATGTACTATTTCTTCTTTGACACGCGGACGACTTCGGCATGGCCGACCATGAAGATCGCGGGAGCGATCCTGTTGCTTGCTCCCGTCTTCGTCATCTTCCTCTGTTTTCAAAAGAGGCTCGTGGGCGATCTCATGCTCGGCGGGATCAAGGAATAGGGAAGGATTACATCGACCCGATGAGAGGATATGGCATCGGTATTGAAAAGATGATTGAAGAAAAATAATTAAAAAATTATTTTCCGGCAGGAAAACGGCAGCGGCGAGGGAAGTTCCCTCGCCGCTGCCGTTTATCAAAAAATAAGAAAGTATACCATTATGCAAGAGGGAGAGTGGCGGAAAAGACGGTCATGTTGTCTCTGCGATCATACGTCAATTCGCCGTGCATCGCCTCGACCGCATTTCTTGCCAGAAAGAGGCCAAGCCCCGAATTATTTTCGGAGGGTTTGCCCGAAACGAAGGGGGCAAAGACGTTTTGCTCGGTCGCAATGCCCCGTCCGTCGTCGATGACTTCGAGGCGGCAAATTCCTTTGCGCTTGGTGGCCGTCACGGATAAATGGGAACAATACGAGTGTTCGATGGCGTTCATGACCAAATTGAAGATCACGCTCTCCAAGGCAACTTTTTTGGCGTACACATTCAAGGTTTCGGACAAAGTGACCGTCAAGATCATTCCGTTCGCTTCGCAATCGGGGCGCAGATCGTCCGTCACGCTTTGCACGATTTTACTCAAATTTACCACTTCGGACTGCTCCGCAACGTAGTTCTGCTTGCCGTACTTCCCGATCTCGGCAAAGTCTTTTTTGAGCTCGGCGTTTTTTTGCAGTAAAGAATCTACCTTTGAAATCAATTCGGGGGCAGAGAGATTTTGCCTTAGCTCGGTCAAAGAATTGTTCATACCGACGACGGTTTTTTTCATGTCATGGCTGACATACAGCAAAATATTGTCCCGCTCGGCAAGAATATTCTGCAAGCTCTGCGTCTGCCGTTCCACTTCCCGTTCGAGGTTGGTGGTGAGATATCGGTTGTGTATTTCGGCAACGATAAATTCGCGCAGTCCCAAAACGAGGGTAACGCCCAGCTCCCCGAGGTACAGCCAAAAGGAGGGGGAGAGCATGATGAACGGAATGGGTTGGTCGGCAAACAGCGCCGTTACGGTAGCAACGCCCGCGATGACGGTATTCAGCCTAAGTCCCAACGGCTTATTGTTGTATACATCGCGTATGGTAGATGCGAAGATAACAGCAATGCAGAGGAACACCAACACGATATAAGAATAGCACACTGCGGTGTAAGCAGTAACGCCCGTGCAGAAGGGGGACAGGAAAGCAAGCACGGTCGCGATAAGTGTGACGGCGCATGTCGGATACAGAACGGGGACCTTTCCGATCTTCTTGGGAAGATACAGTGCGGAGGCGAAGAGAACAAAGCCTAAGGAGAAGCGGCGGATCGCAAGCATCAGATAGGGGACCGTGGTAAACCCGAACAGCGCGTATGTGGAAAACAGCGCCGAGAAAATTCCCGTGGCATACAGAAGCTGCGGAAGGAAGGGGAACGACCGTTTCAGAATACAGATCAAGAAGAACAGAAGGAGCGTGACTGCCCCGATGATCGCGCCGCTCAAAACGACCGAACGGTTTCGGCTCACGGCGCTGCGGACCGCCGCGTCCTCACCAATCAAGACGGGCCCCAAAAAGCTCACAAAGTTGTCGCCGGTCGCCTCGTAGTGGATCGTGACTTTGCATTCCTTGGAATACTTCCCTGCCGTAGAAATGGGGATATCGAGAAACATGGGCTGCGTTGCGGTTTCGTGCGAAACGGCGTCGTCGAACTCGGAGGGGGAGGAATAATTGAGATAGTAGTTGATGTTATATCGGTCGATCGCGCCAATGTAATCTTCATTTTCGTACTGCACAAACACACTGCACGCAGCAAATATGGGGGGAAGATACAACGTCAGATGCCAATTCCCGTCAGGCTTTAAGAGGGGCTTCAAGAGGGGATCCAAGCTTTCGCTCTGCGCCCACTCATCCGGTGTAAGCGTGTCGATATAAAACCGAAACGTTCCCCGCCGTGTAAGCTCTTCACCGTCGTTTTCGTCCGAAACGACTTCGTTCAGCCCCGCAAATTCATTGGGAAGATAGTTGAACGCCGTCAGCTCCATCACGCCGTGCACGTCCAGAATAGAAACGGCGTTGACCGAGGCGCCCGAAACTTCCTTTTTTCGGGTGGGCGCGTCCGCGATGGCGCCGTCTCTTGTAAACAGTAAAATCAGCGAAAACGCCACGCAGAGCACAAACAGCTCCACCAAAACGAGCACGTTCCCGATCTTTTTCATAATATTTCTCCCGTAAAGCAGTACCCCTTGCTGAACTCGGTGCGGATGACGTCGCTCGCGGGCATGGCGGATTTCAGTTTTCGGCGCAGCGACGATAAATGCGTTCTTATCACCGTCGTGCCGAGGCTCGGGGCGCACCAAATTTCTTCGTAAATTTCATCCGCAGTAAAATATCTGCCGCGATTCTTGATGAGAAAGAATAAAATATTGAATTCGGACGGCGTGAGTGAAATAGGCTTGCCCTTATATTTTACGGTGCGCGTGGTTGCGTTTACCGAAAAAGCCCCGAACGTTTCCACCGCGTCCGCCTTGGGCAAGAGCCTCATCGCAATGTGCACTTCCAAAAGGCGCATGGAGCAGGGCTTCACTACATAGTCGGCTGCGCCCGAGGTGATCCCTTCCAAAATGGAATCCTCACCGTCCAAGGAGGAGAGGATGATGACGGGAGGCAACGCGGGGAACGCCCGAAAGAGCTCTATTCCCATGCTGTTTTTGAGGATAAGGTCCAAAACGACCGCGTCAAAAGCTCTTTTCTCTAAGAGCTCGGCGGCTTCCTCCACGTCCGACGCCGTAAAAACGGCATTTGCCGGGGAGAAATAGCCGACAATTTCCCGTTTGAGTCTTTCGTCGTCCTCTACAAAGAGCAGCGTTCTGTCGCAAACAGTGTAATTCATACGCGCGTCCCTATTTTAGAATAGTTTTATTATACCAAAGAAAAAAATTCTATGCAAGTGGGAGAGCCGTCTCCTTCTGAAATATTCGTGTGAAGAATTGTTAAGATTGCGCGTGGGGATATGGCATCGGCATTGAAAAAATGATAGGGGAATAAACTCGAAGGAAAATCAAGGGAGAGAGGGGCATAAAATGAGGTATGCGCCCTCTTTTTTTTGTGCAGAATACGTTTTCCCGCGCTTTTTCGCGGAAATGGTGGATGATCCTTTTGATTTTGTTGGTTTTGAGTAGTACTATGTGTGGCATAGTATTTATCAAAACGCCTGCTTTTTATGAGTTTCACCTCAAACAGTGCGACCGCTTTTTGGACCGCGTCTGCTATTCCGACCGCAACGTCTTTGTCATTTTCCTCGAACGCACGGCCGCGAGCGCGCTTTTGCTTGCCCTCGTGCTTGCGGGAGGGCTGCACCCCGTATGCCTGCCCATTCCCGTGCTCGTGCTTTTATACCGCTCCTACACCTTCGGGGGGACCCTTGCCGTTCTCTTCTCCGTCTATTCTTTCCCAGGGGCGGTCGTCGCCTTTGCGCTCTATCTCCCCGTCCATCTGCTCATAGACGCCATCCTGCTCCTTGCCGCAGGCGTCTCCTTTTGGCGCGCCTTCTGCTTTTCCTTCTGCGCGGGCGATCTGAAAGAGCTTCTGTTCGATTTTCTCGCCTTCCTTGCCTTTCTTGCGCTCGTCTGTCTGCTCGAAATGATCCTTCTTCTCGCCCTTTTCCACCCGATGGGGAATCTCCTGTGACAAACTCATATTTTTTCAAAAACCGCGCAAACTGCGGATATGAAAAAATTATGCTTGGCGGCGCTTGCCCTCTCTTTTGCGCTTGCGCCGATGACTGTCAAAAAAACGGCTGCGGAGGAGCTTACGAGCTGTAAAGCGGCCTATCTCTGCGACTGCGGAAGCGGCGTGTGCGCCTACCGTGAAAACGAAACGGAGCGTCTGCCCATTGCGAGCATGTGCAAGATCATGACCTTGCTCCTGTGCTTTGAAGAAGTGGAGGGCGGCACGCTCTCCTATGACGAGGAGATCGTCGTCAGCGACAGCGCGGCGGGCATGGGCGGCTCGCAGGTGTTCCTTGGCAGCGGCCTTTCCTACCGCGCGGAGGAACTCATGAAAACGATCGCGGTGTGCTCCGCAAACGACTCCTGCGTGGCGATGGCAGAGCGCATTGCGGGCAGCGAGAGCCTCTTCGTGGAGAAGATGAACGCCCGCGCAAAGGAGCTCGGCGCCGAAAACACGCTGTTTGCGAACTGTACGGGCCTTCCGAAGGAGCCGCAGTATTCCTGCGCGAAGGACGTCGCGCTCATGCTCCGCGAATTGCTTTCCCACCCGAAATATTTTGAATTTTCCAAAGTCTGGCTGGAAGATTTCGCCCATCCCGACGGCCGCACGACATCTATTACGAACACCAACAAGCTCATCCGTTTCTACGAGGGCTGCGACGGCGGCAAAACGGGCTTTACGGGGCAGGCGGGGTTCTGCCTCGCGGCGACCGCAAAGAGGGGAGATACCCGCCTCATCTCCGTCGTCATCGGCGCGGAGAGCTCCGATAAGCGATTCCAAAGCGTGAAAAATCTCTTCAACTACGCCTTTGCGACCTACGAGAGCCGCAAGATCGTAGAGGCGGGCAAACCGCTTGAAACCAAGCTCGACGTGCGCGGCGGAAAGCAAAAGCAGATCTCCGTGTGCGCGGAGCGCGACCTGTCCATCTTCTGCAAGCGGGGCGAAGAGGTGAACGCTACCGCCGAATTGACCCTTGAAAAGGGGGCAAAAGCGCCTCTTGCGGAGGGTGCGGCGGTGGGTGAGGCGATCCTCTACCGCGACGGCGTGGAAGTTGCGCGCTGCCGTCTGCTCGCTGCGGAGCCCGCCGAAAAGTTTTCTTACGGGGACGCCTTCCGCGAGATCGCAGGGGCGTGGTAAATCTGCCCGAAATTTCTTGACCGCCGCCCCTTTCCGGTGCTATAATAAGGGCACTTCACACAAGGAAGGCGGACTATGAACACAAGAAAGACGCTCTGCGTCAACGAAAAAGGGCACCTTACGATCGGCGGCTGCGACTGCGTAGAACTCGCAAACCGTTTCGGCACGCCGCTCTACGTCTTTGACGAGGACTATATCCGCAGCATGATGCGGGTCTACCGCGACACGATCGCAAAGGAATACGGCGACGGGCTCGTGCTCTATGCGAGCAAGGCGTTCTCCTGCGAGGCGATGTATGCGATCGCAAAGCAAGAGGGGATAGGCGCGGACGTCGTGTCGGGCGGAGAACTCTACACGGCGATGCAGGCGGGTTTTCCCGCAAAGAACATCTGCATGCACGGCAACAACAAACTGCCGCAGGAGATCGATTACGCGCTCGGCTGCGGCGTGGGGCTGTTCGCCGTGGACAATCCCGCCGAGGCGGACTATCTCGACTGCGCGGCAGAAAAGAGGGGAAGAGTGCAGGATGTGCTCCTGCGTATCAATCCCGGGGTGGAGGCGCACACACACAAGTTCGTGCAGACGGCGACCCCCGACAGCAAATTCGGTTTCTCCGTCCAGAGCGGCGCCGCCGAGGAGATGGTGCGGCACATTCTCGGCAAAAAGAACTTGCGGCTGAGGGGCGTTCACTGCCACATCGGCTCGCAGATCTTCGAGAAACAGTCCTTCTGCCTTGCGGCGGAAAAATGCCTCGCCTTTCTTGCCGACATGAAAGAAAAGCTCTCCTTTGAGGCGGATACGCTCAACCTCGGCGGAGGGTTCGGCATCTGGTACACCGATGAGGACGAGAAATTCACCTTTGAGGGCTACGCGGCCTATCTGAGGGCGCTCATCGGGGCGGTCAAGGCGGGGTGCGAAAAATACGGCTTGAAACAGCCGAGGCTCATGATCGAGCCGGGACGCTCCATTGTGGGCGAGGCGGGGATCACCCTCTACACGGTGGGGGCGATCAAGGAGATCCCCGGGCTGCGCAAGTACGTTGCCGTGGACGGGGGGATGTTCGACAACCCGCGTTTCTGCCTCTATGAGAGCAAATATACGGCGCTCCTTGCCAATCGGGCGGACGAACAGCCCACCGAGCTCGTCTCGATCGCGGGCAAGTGCTGCGAGAGCGGGGACCTCATCGGGGTAAACATGAATCTGCCCGAGGCAAAGACGGGGGACGTCCTCGCCGTGCTTTCGACGGGTGCATACAACTACTCCATGGCGAGCAACTACAACCGCAACCTGATCCCGCCCGCCGTGCTCGTCAAGGACGGCAGAGCGGAATACATCGTCAAACCGCAGACCTATGAGGACCTCGTGCGGGGCGACGTCCTTCCCGATCGGCTGAAATAAACTCTTTTGAACGCGCCGCCCGACCGCAAACCTGCGGTCGGGCGGCGCGTTCCACCATATCTTGACAAATTTTTCTTTTCCGCCGCCACTTCTTGTGGAAATTTTTTGTCACACTCCGCGCTTTCGGTTGCGTTCCGCAGGAAATTTTGATATAATTTATTCGTATGAGATTTGATCCGAACAGATTTATCGAATTGCTCGCGAGTTTTCTCGCCGTGACGGTCGTTCTGACTCTTCACGAATTTTCGCATGCCTTCGTCGCCTACAAGTGCGGCGACCCCACGCCGAAGTGGGCAAAGCGGCTCTCGCTCAATCCGCTCAGGCACTTCGATATCGTCGGGCTCATCTGCTTTACCCTGGTCGGGTTCGGCTGGGCGAAACCCGTACCGATCGACCCGAACAACTTCAAAAAATACCGCACGGGGCTGGCGCTCACGGCGAGCGCGGGCGTCATCACCAACTACATCTCGGCGTTCGTGTTCTATCCGCTCGTCCTGCTCGTCATCAATTTCATGCCCGAAATTCCCTTCCTCACCACCTTTTTATACTTCTTGACCTCCGCGCTGTACGCTTACAGCCTCGGCTTTTGCGTGTTCAACCTCCTGCCCTTCTATCCCTTGGACGGGTTCCGCATCGTGGAGGCGACGAGCAGGCGGCACGGCAAAGTCTATCAATTTCTCAGAAAGTACGGCTACTACATTTTGCTCTTCCTCATCATCGAGAGTTTCATTTGCAGGATCTTCTCCGAAAATCTCGGGATCTATCAGATGAGTTGGTTCAACATCCTCGGCTGGATCATGCAGTTCGCCGAGAAATATCTCGGGTTCCCCATTCTTGCGATCTGGGGGTTGGCGTTCGGCATGCCCGTTGACGCGCTGTGGGGGTTGCTCGCATGGTAAACCGCGAAAATTTTGAATCGACGGTGGACTACACCACCGTGCTCGACGGGTTCGAGGGGCCGCTCGATCTGCTGCTCTTCCTCATCAACAAGGAAGAGATCGAGATAAAGGACGTGTTTGTCTCGCAGGTCACCGAGCAGTTCCTCGACTATATGAAGGGGCTCCCTTACCTCGACGTGGACAAGGTGACCGACTACCTCAACATCGCGGCAACGATTTTAAAGATCAAGGCGCAGGCGCTCGTTCCCAACCTCGAAGAGGACCCCGAACTCGACATGGAGATCGAGGAGGACAAAGCGCAGCTCATCCGCGCCCTCGAAGAATTCCGCCTCATCAAAGAGGAAACGAAAAAGCTCAAAGAGCTCGAAACGATCGGCTACTTCTTCAAGGAGCCCGACAAGAACGTGGGCGAGACCAAGACGGTGTTCTCCCTTGAAAATCTCACCCTCGAAGGGCTCGTCTCCGCCTTCTCCACCCTGATGATGAAACGGGAAGAGGAGCGGGCGGCTGTGGAGGAGCGGGAGATCCCGCGAGACGAATTCACCGTTGCGCAGAAAGTGCAGACCATTCTCGAAACGCTCGAAAGCCGCAAGACGGTGAATTTCGAGGAGCTCTTTACCCGCGATTTCACCCGCAGCGAAGTCGTGACTACCTTTCAGGCGCTCTTGGAGCTTTTGAAATACCAATATCTTCGCGTGTCGCAGAGCGGCGCATTCGGACCTATCTCCATTTCGCTCAATCCCGACAGGGGAGAGGAGGACTATCTTGGACAAATTGACGAATATAATTGAGGCGATCCTGTTCGCCTCGGGCAAGAGCGTGGAACTTGCCATCATCGCGGAAAAGCTCGAAGTCTCCATGCGCGAAGTGAAAAAGGCGCTCTCCGAGCTCGAAGAACGCTACGGGAGCGAGGGGGGGATCCGTCTCCTGCAATTCAACAACAAGGCGCAGCTTGCCTCCAATCCCGACTACAAGGCAAGCGTGGAGGCTGTGCTCAATCCCATCCGCGAAAAGGAGCTCACCCGCACCATTTTGGAGTGCGCGGCGATCATCGCCTACAAACAGCCCATCACCAGGACGGAGATCGAGCTGCTGCGCGGACTCAACAGCGACTATGCGGTGCATGCGCTGCTCGAACTCAAACTCATCTATCCCTGCGGGCGGAAGGACGCCGTGGGACGGCCCATTCTCTATGCCACGACGGACGAGTTCTTGAAACGTTTCAAGCTCAATTCCCTCGCAGACCTCCCCGACTACGACGCGCTCATGGCGGCGATCACCCGTCCCGAAACGGACAGCTATCTCTATGCCCGCGAGGAATACCGCGAAGAGGGGGAAGGGGAAGAGTCGGAAGAGGAGGTCGCTGTCTCCGACGGCGGCTACGAAATTCCCGACTTCTTGCGCGGGCTCGACGAGAGCGACCTCGTAAAAATCAGCTGAAAGAACCCAATTTTAAAGGGCGGCGCCGGCCGCCTTTTTTCTTTGAGAAAAATAGTAGTCAAGGACTGCGGAAAATATTCCTCAATTCCTACATCGTTGTAAATTTATGTTAATATAAATTGAAAAGGCGGCGTATATCCGTCTGCTGTCCTTCATATCATAACAAAGGAGAAGAATATGAAATACTGTAAAAATTGCGGCACCCAGCTTGACGACAACGCCTATGTCTGCCCCACATGCGGCATGAGAGCGGATCCCGTCTCTGCGCCCGTCCCCACCAGCACCACAAACACATTTGCGATCGTCGGCTTTATCCTCTCGTTCTTTATGCCTCTGCTCGGGCTTATTTTCTCGATCATCGGGCTCAACAAGGTAAAGGAGTGCAACAGCGGAAAGGGGCTTGCGGTTGCGGGGATCATCATCAGCGCAGCGGAATGGGTCATCGGGATCATCGTCGTCATTGCGATCGTCGCGGGCGGGATCGTGCTCGGTTCACAGGGCATCGTCAGCGCCGCCCTCGCCGCCGCTGTTTGATTTTTATTTGTAATTTGTAAAAGCCTGCCGCCTCGGCAGGCTTTTTATTTTGCCTCTCCCTCGGAACTCCGCAAAGGCGTCATGCTGAGCCGTAATACAGGAACATCGTCCGCAAAAGAAAGTCCGCGAAGGCATCTTGGCACGTTTAGGTTTGGCTTTGAACATGCCTCAACGTAGCAAGATTCCCTCGGAGAATTGCCATGTCGAACTTCGTGATTGCCGTTACGGCTCGGAATGACGCGAAACCGTGCTGTTATGAGTACGTCACCCTGCCCTCTCCTCAGGGGGCTCCGTACGCCTTCACCTTCTCGATGACAAATATTCGGCATAATTCAAAAGTTCCCGTCTGAGCGGTTCGGAGAGGGCGTCGTACACGGCGAGAAGTTTCCGTTCCTCTTCTGTCAGTTGTCCGTCGATCCGTACCACGCCGAAGTCGTCCTCCCGCCCGAGCAAATAATCGGCAGAACAGGCAAAACAATCTGCAAGCGCGCAGATAAACCCCGCTGTCGGTTCGCTCAATCCCTTCTCCCAATAGTCCACCGATTTTTGGCTGCAACCGATCTTTCCCGCAAGCGCACGTTGGCTCATATCATTTTCCAACCGCAAATTTTTGATCCGATTCATACTTCCTCGTAATAACTATTTTTCTCAAATTGTAAAAATATTACTCAAATTTACTTGACAGAGAAATAAAATAATCATATAATAGTGGTTGACTGAGAAAAATATTTCTCGTTACGGAGGATAAAAAAATGAGTATGTACATCGAAAACAACTTAGGCAAAGACGAAACGATCGTAATCAAAGCAAAGAAAAGTTGGCTTTATTTACTTATGCCGGCAATTTGGCTCGTCCTTATTTTTGTACTCGCAATCGTAGCTCAGGTATACATTTCCAAGTATACATCTCACGAGGGACTATATGTGGAAATTTCTACCGCAGAGTCAATGTCTGACTTCGACTTAGCATTTTCGAGTAGCACGATGAAAGAACTTGCTATTTCACAATATAATGAGAACCATCCCGCAGACCCCGTTACGGATTGGGATGAGCTACGCGAAATAAGAAAAGAAGAATACCGACAGCAATATCGTGATATGTGGGCAAAAGAAGGGGAAATACTTTTCGACAGAAAATTCGGAGACAAAGCCGAGGCAGAACTTGCGGGCATGGGTTTCTTTCAAGAACTATTGATAAATGCAGGTACTTATGTCAATATCGTACTATGGGTATTGTTCTTCCTGATTGGCGTCCTGCCTTTTATTCACCGGCTGCTCCTGTGGCTTTCTATCAATCTTGCGCTTACAAATAAGCGAGTTGTTGGTAAAGTTGGCATTCTGAGAGTCAATTCGATCGATTTCCATCTTGATAAGATCGACCATGTTCAGATCAAAGCGAGCATATTGGGCAATCTGTTCCACTATTACACCTTGCGCATTCTCAGTGTCGGCGGTGCGGGGTTTGACAACAACAGAAGGAGAAACGACAAAGATACTTTCGTCGGGATCTCCAACGCGCAGGAATTCAAAGATATGGCGACCCGCGCGATTGAAGTTCATGCGGAAGAAGCGCGCAAGGCGCAGGCGGCAGAGATCGCCCGTGCAATGGGAAAGTAAGTTAAAAAACTAAGCAAACAGAAAACCAAACCGTCTAATAAAAACAAAAAGTTCGCACATACTTTCGGTATGGGCGAACTTTTTGTTTATTCCGCATTTCTCGGAACGTTACTGTTCTTCTTTCCGGTATTCGTCTACCTCGATACCTATGTCGACGTGCGGGAAAATAAATGTTGGTTCGCACTCAGCCTGTTTAAGTTTTTTAAGGTATTCGGCGGGTATCTGCAAGTTAAACAGGAGGGGCTCGTCTTTCACATCACCGAAAAAAAGGCAGTCATCCTTCCCTACAAGCAGATGGCGCCCATGCGGAAGAAATTCGAGGTCACAAAGGGATTCCAGCTCTACCGTTTCCACCAGATCGTGGAGACGGGCGGGGAAGGGGAGCCGACGGGCGTCTTGATCGGGGCGCTCCTCATGACGCTCGGCGGACAGATCTTCTCCGTATTGCACACCCTGCACCCTTTTCTCTCCCTCAAAAACGGGGTCCTGCTCACCGAAACGCCCAACTTAAAACTTACCTTTCAGGCAGTCACCGTGTTCAACGGGCTCATTCTCTCGATCGCGATCGGGAAAAAATTATTGGAGGCATTCTTAAATTGGATCAGAAAAAAAAGATTGACAGCATCATGGAAAAAACGGCGCAGCAACTCATTAGCCTGATCGACGTCAATACCGTCATCGGCAAGCCCCTGTTCTCGGCGAGCGGCGCGCAGATCATTCCCTTCACCAAAGTGACGATGGGCTACCTTTCGGGGGGCGGCGAATACGGCGAGGTGAAGGCGATCAAAGAGGACGAGTGCTTTCCCTTTGCGGGCGGCGCGGGCACCGTCATCAATTTGAAACCTGCGGGATTCCTCGTGGACGACGGCACCCATTGCCGCCTCATCAAGGTCACAGACGATCCCTTGGACGGCGTCATCGAAAAGGCGGGGGAGCTCCTCGGCAATCTCTCGAAGAAAATCACCGAAAGCGATGAGTAAACGGGTTTTGCGCGTACTTTTGGCGGGTTTTTTGGCCTTCCTTCTCGCCCTCTGTGTAAGTCCTGTGGAAAAAAGCGGGGCAAGCGCCGCCACGCCGAGCGAGGCGGAGTGCGTGATCGAAGTCTCTTCCCGCCGCTTTCTGCACGAAAAAAACGCCCGCGACTGCCTGCCCATGGCGAGCACCACCAAGATCATGACCGCGATCCTCATCCTCGACGACTGCGACCTCAACGCGGAGATCGAAATTCCCAAGGAGGCGGAAGGCGTGGAGGGGTCGAGCGTCTATTTGAAGGCGGGGGAGGTGTACACGGCGGAGGACCTGCTCTACGGACTTATGCTGCGCTCGGGCAACGACTGCGCCGTGGCGCTTGCGCTCTTCCACAGCGGGAGCGTGGAGGCGTTCGCCCGAAAAATGAACGAAAAGGCGGCGCTGCTCGGCGCCGAGGACACTTTTTTTGCCAATCCGCACGGGCTGCCCGCAAAGGGGCACCATACCACCGCGCGGGACCTTTCTATCATCGCCGCTTACGCAATGGAGAACCCGACTTTTGAAAAAATCGTTTCTACGAAGTACTATGTCAGACATAATTGGCAGAATAAGAACAAAATGTTGTGGAAATTCGAGGGTGCGTGCGGCGTAAAGACGGGATTTACGGTCGAGGCGGGGCGATGTCTTGTGACGAGCGCCGAGCGTGACGGCATGAAACTTGTCTCCGTCGTACTCAATTCCCCGCAGATGTACGAGCGCACGGCGGAACTGTTGGAGGGCGCGTTCGGAACATACCGCATGGAGTGCCTGTTCGACTGCTCGGAGAATATCGAGGGACTCTCTGCAAAGCGGAGTTTTTGCTATCCGCTCGCCGAGGGAGAGCGCGAACGCGTCTCTATCCGCGTAGATCGGTGCGAGCCATTGCCCGAGACAAAGGGAGATTTTGCGGGGACCATGCAAATCTTCCTTGAAAACAGCTTGATTTTTTCCCAAAATTTGTATATCATGTAATTACCGTGAGGTACTTACATGAGGATCAATAAATTTTTGGCGGAGCAGGGCGTTGCCTCCCGCCGGGGAGCGGATGAGCTCATCGCCGCAGGGCGGGTGACCGTCAACGGCAAAACGGCAAAAGCAGGGGACGACGTTTCGCCCTCCGATGTTGTCGCGCTCGACGGCAACACGCTTTCCCACAAAGTCAAATTTGAATACTATATTTTGAATAAACCCAAGGGATATGTCTGCACCGTCAAGGACGACAAGGGCAGAAAGACCGTCCTTGACCTGCTTCCCGCAGGCGCGGGGCGGGTATTCCCCGTGGGGCGGCTCGACTATGCCTCGGAGGGGCTCCTGATTTTGACGAACGACGGCGACCTTGCTTACCGTTTGACCGCGCCGCAGAGCGAAATTCCGAAAACCTACCTCGTGCGGGTGGAGGGGACGGTGCCGCAGACTGCGCTCAACCGCCTGCGCACGGGCGTAGAACTCGAAAAAGGGGTGGTGACGGGCAAGTGCAAGGTGACCGTCATCGAAACGGACAAGGCGTTCACAAAGCTCCACGTCACGCTGACCGAGGGCAAAAACCGCGAAATCAGGCGCATGTTCGAGGCGGTCGGGAGCCATGTGGACTTTCTCAAACGCATCAAGATAGGGGAGCTGACCTTGACGGGGCTCGATCGCGGCGCCTGCCGCAAGCTCACGCAGGAAGAAGTCTTTTACCTGCAAAATTTATAAAATGGGAATAAATTATGAAAGCGCGGCCGCAGGCAAGTTGCCTGCGGCCGCGCTTTCAAACGTTTCTACTCAACGTCTCAAAAACTTCTCAAAAGTCCGACGACTTTGCCCAAAATTTGGACGCCGCTCGCCTCGTCGAGCACAAAATCTTGAAGTTTTGAATTCTCGGGGTGAAGAACGATCTTTCCGTCGCGGCGGAAGAACCGCTTGACGGTCGCGCCTTCGTCAACACCGTCGTTGAAAAGCGCCACAACGATGTCGCCGTTCTCGGCCGTGTCCTGCTTTTTGACGACCACCTTGTCGCCGTCGAAGATCCCCGCCTCGATCATGCTTTCACCGCTCACACGGAGGAGAAAGAGATCGTCGCCCTTGAACTCCGCAGCGGGCAGGGCATACATATCCTCAAAGTTCTCCTGCGCCAAAATGGGCTGACCGGCGGTAACGGTACCGATCAGGGGCGCGCGCACGGTAGAGGGGCTGCGTACCGAGACCGCACGCTTTTTATTGTCCGCCTTGTTGAGATGTCCCTGCTCGCGCAGGCGGTTGACGTAGCTGTACGCCGTCGCCGTAGATTTAATGCCCAAATCGCGGCACATATCCCGCACCGTGGGGGGGAACCCGTTTTCATCACAGTAGCGGTCGATGTAACGGACCACTTCTTCAAGCTTCTTTTGATTGATCATTTTTCACCTCCGAGGACATTATAACACAAAGAAAAAAATATTGCAAACAAACGTTCTATGTTTTTGAAAAATTTTTTGATTTTTTTTCTTGTTTTTTGGGGGCGAATGCACTATAATAAAGAGAGAGGGGAACGCTATGGAAACGAAGATGTGCGTCTTGGACGAAACTAAGGAGTGCGACGGCTGTTTGGAGTGCGAGGTGTGCGACCTCGACCCCAACAAGATTTGCGACAACTGCGGCAAGTGTCTTGACATCAAAGAATTTGCCACGATCAAAATCGACAAAATCTACACCGATCCCGAGGAATACCACGAGAAATAGTGTACTATGTCAGACATAGCAACTAAATCTTGCGGAATTCACGGAACTGTTGCGCATAAATCGCGGGAATGACGGCAACGATCTCCGTGCCGTCGTCGGTATATTTTACCGACTGTTCGTAACAGAGCGGACGGAGAGCGGAGAATTTTCCCTCCATGATGTAGGGAACAAACAGGGTCGCGTGCACAAAATTTTCTTCCAATTCCATAAATATACGTTTTTTGAGGGTATCGAGCCCTCTTTTTTCTTTGGCGGAAATGAACACGGCGTCGTGCGGGGCGTCGCTGTCCCGAGACTCTTCAAGATCACACTTATTCATGACAATGAGGTAGGGAGAGGAAAAGTTCATGCCGCGCAGAGTGTCCAGCGTCGTTGAAAGCTGCGTCTGAAAATCTCCCGTCGCGTCGCAGACGATGAGCGCAAGATCGCAGTGCACGGCGCTTTCGAGGGTCGATTTGAACGCCTCGATGAGGTTATGCGGCAAATTTTGCAGAAATCCCACGGTGTCGACGAGCAAAAAAGGGACTCCGTCGATCTCGAACGAGCGCGCCGTCGGGTCGAGCGTCGCAAAAAGGGCGTCCTTCGTCAGCACGTCCGCTCCCGTCAGCGCGTTCATCAGAGTGGACTTCCCCGTGTTCGTGTAGCCGACAAGCGCGACCGTAAGCACTTTTTCCTTCTTTCTGCGCTCCACCTGAAAGGCGCGGCGGCGCTCGGTATCCTTTAATTTTTGTTCCAGGGTGTGGATCCGCGCGCGGATATGACGGCGGTCGGTTTCAAGCTGCGTTTCCCCCGGGCCGCGCGTTCCGATGCCGCCTCCGAGTCGGGAGAGCGCCTCGCCCTTGCCTTTGAGGCGGGGATAGAGATATTTGAGCTGCGCGAGCTCTACCTGCAATTTTCCCTCGCCGCTCTCGGCACGCAGCGCGAAAATATCGAGAATGAGGGTGGTGCGGTCGATGACCTTTTTCCCGCCGAGCGCCTTGGAGATGTTCAAAGTTTGGGAAGGGGAGAGCTCACCGTTGAAGAGCACCGTAAGTTCCAGCCCTTCAAGCCGCTCTCTGAGTTCTTCCAGCTTGCCTTCGCCGATGTAAGTGGCAGGGTTGACTTCGCGCACGTTTTGGTAGATGGTGCCCGCGTACTCCGCGCCCGCGCTCTCAATGAGCGCCACCGCCTCGTCGTGCAAAATTTTATAATTGTCTCCCTCAATCGGTTGGATAATATACACGATCTCGGGCTTTTTTGCCTGATTATTCGTCATTTTCGTCCTTTTTGTGCAATTTTACGGCGTTTGCGACCGAGCGGCGGTGGTCCTCTGTGATCGCCGCATAATGTTTCCGCGTCGTATTCACGTCCTTGTGCCCGAGCACATCAGCCACAATGTAGATGTCGCCCGTCTCGCGGTAGAGGCTGGTGCCGTAGGTGGAGCGCAGCTTGTGCGGCGTGATTTTTTTGAGAGGGGAGACGATCTTCGCGTACTTTTTGACGAGATTTTCGACCGCGCGCACGGTGATCCGCTTGTACTGCATGGAGAGAAAGAGGGCATGCTCGTCCTGCGGGATCCGCTTATCCTCCTGTTTTTGGGCGATATAGGCAGCAAGCGCGTCTCCGACCTCCTCCGAAAAGTACAAAATTGCCTGGTTTCCGCCTTTTCGGGTGACCAAAAAGGAGTTGTCCGTAAAATTTATGCTTTCATTGTTGAGCCCGACGAGCTCGGAGATACGGATCCCCGTACCCAAAAAGAGGGTCAGAATGGCAATATCGCGGATCTTCGTCTTTTCGTGATAGCCGTCGGCATGAGAGGGGAGGCCGCTCCCGTCCTCGGCGACGTCCAAAATTGCGGAAACTTCGTCCTCCGCAAGTCGAATGATCTCTTTTTCGTGCGTTTTTGGCGTGGGGACCTTGGAGGGGTTGTTGACTTCAATGAGCCCCTTGTTAAAAAAGTACTTGAAGAGGGAGCGCACGGTGGAGAGCTTGCGTGCCTTGGCGTGCTCGTCGCAGGAGAGCCGCCGCTCGCCGTAAGTATAATTGGAGAGATAACTCAAAAAGTTCTCCATGTCGAGATCGGTAACTTGCTCAACATCTTCAAGGGTAAAATCGCGCACCGCCTTGCCGCGAAATTTTTTCTTTGAGAGGAAATCAAAAAAGATGCGCAGATCGTAACAATAGTTGAGCCGCGTGAGCGTGCCCGTGCGGCTCTCGACGCCGCGCAGAAAATCTTCGCAGAAGGCGGGCAGGGTTTCAAGCAGCCGGTCGATACGGTCGAGATTGCGGAGATTGCGTTCCTGGTAATAGTTGTCCGATTTCATGTTTTCATTATAGCACACTCGGGGGAGAGATGTCAATTTTACGAATAGTTAATGAGAAAATTTATGCGCCCGCCCCTACGGGGGAGAGGAAAATCGCAACCGACAGACATCATAAACTATTCGCAAAATGCAGCTTTTACGAATAGATATGGGATATTTTAACTGAAAACAGGCGTTTTTCGCTTGGGTTTCTATAAGAATATGATTTCCGACCGATCATGTGCCCGCCGAAAACGTTCAACCGACTGCACGGGCGCAGTTTGATGTGGCTTATGATCTGCGTGAAATTTCCGCGTGAAAATTCCGTAAATCGCGCAAAATCGGCTTACAAACGGCCTGACAACCGTAAAAACCCGCATTTCGCGGGTTTTTTGCAGTATTATGTCAGACATAGTATCTATGTCAGACATAGTTCAGGCTCTGCTTAACACGCCGAAACTCTGCGGCTTGATCACAAATTTCTCGTTGTAGATCTCTCCGCTGAAAAATTCTTGCAGGCGCGTGGAGCACCGCACCGTATACTCGCTCTCCGAATGGTTGACAAAGATGTACGCCGTGCAAGTTTCGGACTTCCGCGCATACACGATACACGAATGATCCGCATAGAGTTCATAATAGTCGCCTTGACGGAAAGCGTCTTTCAATGCGCCGCTGCGCAGCTCGCCCAAGCGGCGGTAGAACAAGTTGAGTTCGGCGTCTGGATGTTCCCAATCGTAGCAGGCGCGGCAGAAGGGATCTGCAAAACCTTCCATGCCGTTTTCATCGCCGTAATAGATACAGGGAACGCCCGGCAGCGTAAATTGCAACACGGCGGCCATCTTCAAAAGCTCGCGGGCGCGCGCTTTCTTGCTCGGCGAAAGGTGGCTTGCCGCCATTTCATCCTTGGTGTTGCAGTTGTCTCCGCCCAGGACCGTGAGGATCCTTGCGGTATCGTGCGTGCCGAGAATGTTCATCAGGCTGTGCAGCGCCTCGGGCGGATAGTTATCGATCAGCATAAAGATCGTTTCGCGGAGCTGCTCGGTGCTGCCCGTTGTCAAAAAGGAAATGATCGCATTCTTCAACGGATAGTTCATCACGCTGTCGAGCTCAGCGCCTTGAAAATACTCCCGCCGCACATCGTAAGCGATCTTGTTGGAGGCGTCCTCCCAAACCTCGCCCAAAATGAGGGCGTCGGGGGCTTCTTCTTTGACGGCGCGTCTCAATTTCTTCAAAAAGAAGTCGGGGAGTTCGTCGGCAACGTCCAGTCGCCAACCGCCGATCCCGCAGCGGAGCCATGTTTTGAGCACGCCGTTCTCGCCGAGGATAAAATTCTGGTAGCCCTCGGAGCGTTCATTGACGGCAGGGAGGGTGCGGATCCCCCACCAACAGTCGTATTGGTCGGGGAAGGGGTGAAAATTGTACCAATCCGAATAGGGGGAATCGGGAGATTGATATGCGCCGACGGTAGGGTATCTGCCATAGAGGTTGAAATAGCGGCTGTCTGCGCCCGTGTGGTTGAAAACGCCGTCCAAAATGAGCCTGATCCCCCTCTCTTTCGCCTCTTTTACGAGCGCCTCCAAGTCCCCCACCGTGCCGAGCAAATTGTCAATTTTGAGGTAGTCGCCCGTGTCGTAGCGGTGGTTGGAAAAGGCCTCGAAAATGGGGTTGAGATATATGACGGTGACGCCGAGGTCTTTCAGATAGTCGAGCTTTTCGCGGATCCCGTTGAGATTTCCGCCGAAAAAGTCGTTGTTGAGAACTTGTCCGAAGGCGTTGGGGCGATAGTAGGGCTGTTCCCCCCACCGCCGCAGCAGTTTATTCTCCCCGATCTCGGGAATTTCCCCGCTCGTTGCAAAGCGGTCGGGAAAGATCTGATACATCACGCCGCCCTTGAACCAATCGGGCGTATGATAATCTTGCTCAAAGACGGTGATCTGCCACTCCCCTTCCGCGCCGATCTCCCCTCTCCGCAGCCTTCCGCAGCCGAAACGGCGGTCACCGAGGCGGAAATGATAGAAATACAGCCCGACCTCATGAAAACAGAGCGTCAAAGTAAAACCGTCCACGGTGCGCTGCATGGGGATCTCCTCCTCGGGGGACCCGTCCCTGTGAAAAACAAACACACAAGATTCGGCGGAGAAGTGATCTTCTCCGCCTTTTTGGAGCCGTATATTCAGCGTTAAGTTTTTGCCGCAGGCGAATGCGCCGGTAAGGCTTTTACACGCCCTGTCTAAGGGATGAAAGTAAATCATTTTACTTTTTGAGCGACTTTAAGTTCCAGATGTTGTTCGCATAGTCCCGAATACTACGGTCTGCCGCAAAATATCCCGCTGCGGCAATGTTGTTTAGGGACTTTCTGTTCCAATCAAGCTTGTTATTTTTGTAGAGCTCGGACATCACGCCCTGTGTCTTTGAATAGGACTCATAATCGGCAAGACACATGTAGGGGTCCGCCACCGGAGAACGGCGCAAGAGATAGTTTGCGATCTCCGCAAACGAGCAGCCGTTGAACCCGACGATGAGCGACTCGATGACGCGGCGCATTCCGGGATCCTGGTTGTAATAGGCGCTCGAATTGTAGCCTCTGCGCCAGATCTCGTCCACTTCCTCCGACTTCAAGCCGAAAATATAGATGTTTTCGCCGCCGACCCGCTCCGCCATTTCCACGTTTGCGCCGTCGAGCGTGCCGATCGTGAGCGCGCCGTTGATCATGAACTTCATGTTGCCCGTGCCGCTCGCCTCTTTCCCCGCAAGAGAGATCTGTTCGGAGATCTCGGAGGCGGGCATGAGTTTTTCGCTCATCGTGACGTTGTAGTTTTCGAGATAGACGACGTTGAGCTTTTTGTTGACGGCGGGATTTTTGCGGATGTCCTCGGAGAGGAAACAGATGAGTTTCATGATCTGTTTCGCCATGTCGTAACCCGCCGCCGCCTTTGCGCCGAAGATGTACGTCTTGGGCACGAATTCCATGTTGGGGTTTTCGCGCAGAGCGTTATATTCCGCAATGATGTGCAGCGCGTTCAGAAGTTGCCGCTTATACTCGTGCATACGCTTTGCCTGCACGTCAAAGATGGTATCGGGGTCGAGTTCAAAGCCCTGGTATTTCTTGGCATATTCGGCAAGCTGCACTTTTTTGATATGTTTGATCTCGTCGAGCCGTTTGAGAACGCTCTCGTCATTTTCAAACTTTTTGAATTCAGCGAGTTTCGACGCGTCCTTGGCGTATCCCTCGCCGATACAGTCGTTGAGCAGCGCGCAGAGTTCGGGGTTGGACTGGTTGAGCCAACGCCTGTGCGCAATGCCGTTGGTGACATTGCCGAATTTTTCGGGCGAATAGTCGTAAAAATCGCGGAAAATGCTCTCCTTGATAATGCGGCTGTGCAGTTCGGACACGCCGTTGACGCTGTGCGAACCGACGATACAGAGATTCGCCATCCGCACCACGTTGTGCGAGAGAACGGACATACGGGAGATCTTGTTCCAATCGCCGGGATAGCGTTTCCAAAGGTCCTCGCAGAAACGGCGGTTGATCTCTTTGAGAATGCAATAAATACGCGGGAGACGGCGGGCGATCAAATCTTCCGCCCATGTTTCCAGCGCTTCCGCCATGACCGTATGGTTGGTGTAGGCGCAGGTCGCCGTGGTGATGTTCCACGCGCTCTCCCAATCGAAGTAGTTGTCGTCCACCAAAATGCGCATGAGCTCGGGAATGGCGAGCGCAGGGTGGGTGTCGTTGATGTGGATGGCCGCCATTTCGGGCAGAAGAGACAACGACCCGTATCTGCGCTTGTGGTCGGAGACGATACATTGAAGGGAGGCCGAGACGAGGAAATACTGCTGTTTCAAGCGGAGCGACTTGCCCTCGTTGTGGTTGTCGGAGGGATAGAGCACTTTGGAGATGAGCTCCGCTTCGCTGTCGTCGCGCATTACGGCGTCGTAATTGCCCTGCGAGAAGAGCATCATATCGAAGTTCTGCACCGCACGGGAGCGCCAGAGGCGCAGCACGCTGACTGCCTCGGAATTATAGCCCGAAACCATCATGTCGTAGGCGACCGCCTCGATCTCTTTCGCGTTGCGGTAGATGGTCTCCATGCCGTGGTCCGTCCACTTCTCCTCGATCTCCCCGTCGAAACGCACGATAAATTGCTTGTCGCTGCGCTGGGTGAGCCAGCATTCGCCGCCCGGGAGCCACACATCGGGAAGTTCAATCTGCCAGCCGTCCACGATCTTCTGTTTGAAAAGACCGTATTGGTAGCAGATGGAAAAGCCCATGGCGGGATAGTCCTGCGTGGCGAGGCCGTCGAGGAAACAGGCGGCGAGCCGTCCGAGTCCCCCATTGCCGAGCCCTGCGTCCGGCTCCTCTTCATAGAGTTCTTCCAAGGTGACATGATAGGGTTTCAAAGCGTCCTCTACGGCGCGCTTGATCCCGAGATTGTAGATGCTGTTTTTGAGGGAGCGCCCCATCAGGAATTCCATGCAGAGATAATAAACTCTCTTCGCTTTGGCGCTCTTTGTCTTGATATGGAATTTCTGCCGTTTTTCGAGCATGATGTCTCTCACGCTCATGACGACGGCTTTATAGAGCTGTTCCCTGCTCGCCTCGGCGGGAATGACGCCGAAATAGCGGGACAGCTTTCCGCTGATCAACTGTTGTGCTTCCTGGCCTGTTAATTTACTCATAGTTTACGATTTTACTCCGAAGAAAATTATTTCAGAACACTTTCATACAACTCTTCATAGGACTGCGCAGACTTGCTCCAACTGAAATCGGTCGTCATCGCCTTTTTGACGAGCGCCGCCCACTCTTCCTTATTCTTATATACGGCGAGCGCCTCGTTGATGACATAGAGCATATCATAGGCATTATAGTCGTGGAAGGTAAATCCGTTGCCGCCCGCGCCGTAAGGGGTAATGCTGTCGCGCAGGCCCCCCGTCTCTCTGACGATGGCGACGGTGCCGTAGCGGGACGCGATCATCTGCGAAAGGCCGCAGGGTTCGCTCTTGCTCGGCATGAGGAAGAGGTCCGCACCCGAATAGATCTTGCGCGAGAGATCGGAATTGAAGGAGATGACAGAGACGACCTTGCCGGGATACCTTCTTGCGAGGTCGGCAAAGTAATTCTCATAGGCAGAATCCCCCGTGCCGAGCAGAATAAACTGCATATCCTGCCTGAGCGCCTGTTCGATGACTTCCTGCACGAGATCGAGCCCCTTGTGGGAGACGAGGCGGGAGATCATCGCCATGATGGGCGTATCGGGCTTTACGGGAAGATTGAGCATCCGCTGCAATTCCTCCTTGCACACTGCCTTGGGGGCGAGATCGTCGGCGGTATAATTTGCAAAGAGCGCCTTATCCGTCGCGGGATCGTAGTAATCGGGATCGATCCCGTTGAGAATGCCGCAGAGTTTGAACTCGTTGCGGCGCACGATCGCGTCCAGCCCATGCGCGTAGTAAGGGTCCTTGATCTCCCCCGCGTAGGTGGGCGAGACCGTGGAAAATTTCTCGCAGCACTCGATCGCACCCTTCATCAGGTTGATGCAGCGGTCGTATTCCACGAGATATTGGTAGTGATAGGAGATCCCGAAGAGATCTTCGAGGATATCGAGGGAATATTTGCCCTGATACTCGATGTTGTGGATGGTAAACACGGCGCGGATGAACTGGTACTCGGGACGGAAACAGTAGATCGTCTTTAAGTAGAGCGCCGCGAGCGCCGCCTGCCAATCGTGGCAGTGCATCACGTCGGGATAGAAACCGATAAAGCCGAGGATCTCCATCACGCTGCGGCAGAAGAAGGCGAACCGCTCGCCGTCGTCATAGTAGCCGTAGCAACCGGGCCGCTTGAAGTAGTATTCGTTATCCACAAAGTAGAAGGTGACGTTGTCCTTCACATACTCGAAGATCCCGCAATATTGGTTGCGCCAGCTGAGCGGCACAAAGATGTTCCCGATAAAGCGGAATTCCTTGCGGTACTCCTTTCTTACGTCTTGGTAGAGCGGGAGAATGACGCGCACGTCATAGCGATCGTTTCTCGCCAGCGCCTTTGAAAGAGAGCCGACCACCTCCGCAAGTCCGCCCGTTGCAATGAAGGGAGCGGCTTCCGAGGCGACAAAGAGGATCTTCCGCTTTGCCTCTACCAGGATGTCGGCGGGTACGGGTTCGGGCTTTTTCTCCTCAGCCAACGGCACCGCTTCCACCGCCTTTTTCGTAGTTTTTTTCGTTGTTGCCATAATGTTTCCCCCCATTTTATTATTTTTTTTCCGAAAATTTTGTTCCCGCGCCCGCAGTCCCGCAGCGCGGGCAGACGCGCGTTACAGCATTCTCCCCTTTCCGACAAAGTACGGGAGCGCCTCGCAGCCCGCAAGGTGGCGGCGGTCGCGGATGACGACGTTTTTATCCGTGATCACGCATTCGAGCGACGCGCCGTCCTCGATGACGGTGTCCTGCATGATGACGGAATTTTTGACGACGCTCCCCTTTCCGACCTTTACGCCTCGGAAGAGAATGGAGTTCTCCACCCTGCCCTCGATGATACAGCCGTCCGAAATGAGAGAGTTTTTCACGACCGCGCCGTCATAGTACTTGGAAGGCGCGGAATCACGAACTTTCGTATAGATGTCGCGCGCGCCGAAGAGTTCGTCCCGCACTTCCTTTTTGAGCTGCTCCATGCTGTGCTTGTAGTACTTTTGCAGGGAGGAGATCCCCGCATAGTAGCCCTTGAACTTGTAGCCGAAAATGCGGAGACTGTCCACATTCTTGGCGAGGATGTCCCTTCCGAAACTCGAAAATCCCCTCTGCACGGCGTTCTGGATGGTGTCGATGAGGTATTCCCTCCGCATCACCATGACGTTGACATAGAGATTGAATTTTCCCTTTCCGTTGACGTCGGGGTTGATTTTGAGCCCCTTGATACGGCCGTTTTCGTCCGGTTCGAGAGTGATATAGTAGGAAGATTCGACGCTCTCCTCCTCGTGATAGACCATCGTGATATCCGCCTGGTTGCGCTCGTGGAAACGCACGATGTCGCCGATGTCCATGCGGGCGACGCCGTCGCAGTCGGAGATGACGACATAGTCCTCCTTTCTGTGGTTGAGGAACCCCGTAATGCTCATGAGCGCTTCGAGGCGGGTCGTATAGGGTTTATCCGTCTCGTTGGAATAGGGCGGAAGCAGAATAATACCGCCGTCCTTTCTCGCGAGGTCCCAATCTTTGCCGCTGCCGAGATGGTCGATGAGCGATTGATAGTTGTTTTTGGTGACGATCCCCACCGTCGTGATCCCCGAGTTCACCATATTCGAGAGCGCGAAGTCGATGAGGCGGTACCTTCCCACAAAGGGAATGGACGCCATCGTCCTGTGCTTGGAGAGCTCCGGAATATTTTCGTCATGAATGTTGGAAAAGATAACGCCTACCGTAGAATGTGCCATCTCTTTATTCCCCCTTGTAATCCTTGTCGAGGATCTTGCCCGCCTCGACCTTTGCGCCCGCGCCGATGGTGATATTCCTGCCGAGCACGGAAATGCCCGCCGCCGTACTCTTATCTTCGCCGACGGCAGCGCCCTCCTCCACAACGACGTTTTCATCGATGATGGAGTAATTGACAGACGCATTCTTTCTGATGACCGTCCCCGCCATGATGACGCTGTCCTTTACGACCGCGCCCTCCTCCACAACGACGTTGCTCGAAAGAATGGAGTGTTCCACCGTCCCTTCGATCTCGCAGCCGAGCGCGATCATGGAGTTTTCCACCTTCCCCGTTTCTCCCACATATTCGGGCGGCGCAAGCGGGTTGCGGGAATGGATCTTCCAATCGGAATCCCCCACGTCGAACGCGGGTTCCTCGCCGAGAAGGTCCATGTTCGATTCCCAGAGCGAGGAGATCGTGCCGACATCTTTCCAATATCCCTTAAAGCGGTAGGAGAACATCTTCTCGCCCGCGTGGAGCATGTTGGGCAAAATGTTTTTGCCGAAATCTTTCTCGCTGTCAGGGTCGCGGTCGTCCTCTTCGAGGTATTTATAGAGTTTTTCCGCCGTGAAGATATAGATGCCCATGGAGGCAAGATTGCTCTTGGGCGCCTTGGGTTTTTCCTCAAACTCGTAGATGGAGCCGTCGGGGTTGGTGTTGAGAATGCCGAAACGGGACGCCTCCTTCATCGGCACCTCGATGGCGGCGATCGTGCAGTCCGCTCCCGTGCGGATATGCGCCCGCAGCATTTCGGCGTAGTTCATCTTGTAGATGTGGTCGCCCGAAAGAATGAGCACATAGTCGGGGTTGTACTGTTTCATGAAACTGCTGTTCTGGTAGATGGCGTTCGCCGTGCCCTCGTACCAGGAAGATTTCTTCTTCGCCTGGTAGGGCGAGAGGATGTGTACGCCGCCGAAACTGCGGTCGAGATCCCACGGCTGGCCGTTCCCGATATACTCGTTGAGTTCGAGCGGCTCATACTGCGTCAGCACGCCGACGGTATCGATGCCCGAATTGATGCAGTTGCTCAGGGGAAAGTCGATGATACGGTACTTCGCGCCGAATGCAACCGCAGGTTTTGCGATGTTGTTTGTGAGAGCGTACAGTCTCGAACCCTGTCCGCCCGCGAGCAACATCGCGACGCATTCCTTTTTTCTTTGCATAATCTTTATATCTCCCGTTATGTATTCACGTTTAGCGTTCAATTTTCGTCCGTCTTTTCAAGGTAGAGGCAGGTAAAGCGGGGCATCGGCAGGCGGAGAGAATACCGTTTCCCGTGGCTGGGTTTTTTGACCGCCGCAAAGATCCTCTTCTTGCCGAGCCGCCCGAACCCGCCGTATTTCACGTCGTCCGTGTTCAAAAGCACGCGATATTTGCCCTTTTGGTTGACGCCGAGGAGATAATCATCCGCGTCCGCTCCCGAAAAGCTGACAACGGCGATCACTTCCCTCCCCTTTCTGTCCCTGCGGATAAAGGAGACGATGTTGCGGTCCGCGTCGTCCGGCGCGAGCCATTCAAAGCCGTCCCAGCTGTCCTCCACCTCAAAGAAGGGCGGCGTGTCTTTATAAAATTCGTTGAGCTCCTTGACGAACGTGGAGAGCTGCGCGTGCATGGCGTAGTTGTCGCGCAGGAAGAATTCAAGTCCTTCGCGGTAGTTCCACTCCTTGAACTGCCCGAACTCATAGCCCATGAAATTGAGCTTTTTGCCGGGGTGCGCCATCTGGTAGGCGAGGAAGGAGCGCACGCCCGCGAACTTTTCCTCATAGCTGCCCGGCATCTTATTGATCAGAGAGCATTTGCCGTAGACCACTTCGTCGTGCGAAATGGGGAGCACATAATTCTCCGAAAAGGCGTACATCATGGAGAAGGTGAGCTTGTTGTGGTTGTTCATGCGGAAATACGGGTTGAGGGTGAGATAGGAGAGCATATCGTTCATCCAGCCCATATTCCACTTATAGTTGAACCCGAGCCCGCCCACGGAGGCAGGTTTTGTCACGAGCCCCCACGCCGTGGACTCTTCGGCGATCATGAGAACGTGCGGGAACCGCAAAAATACCGTTTCGTTGAGCCGCCGCAAAAAGGCGATCGCTTCGAGATTTTTGTTCTCGCCATAGATATTCGGCACCCATTCGCCGGGGCGCTTGTCATAGTCGAGATAGAGCATGGAGGCGACGGCGTCCACGCGGATCCCGTCGATGTGGAACTTGTCGAAGAAGAGACATGCGCTCGAAATGAGGAAAGAGATGACTTCGTTCCTGCCGTAGTCGAAGCGGCGGGTCCCCCAGCTCTTGTGCTCCATTCTGTCCCATTGGCTGCTCTCATAGAGAGGCTGTCCGTCGAATTCATACAGCCCGTGGGCGTCTTTGGGGAAATGCGCGGGCACCCAATCGAGAATGACGCCGATCCCCGCCTTGTGGAACTCGTCGACGAGGCGCATGAAGTCCTTTGGCGTTCCGAGGCGGGAAGTGACCGCAAAATAGCCCGTCACCTGATACCCCCAGCTGCCGTCGTAGGGATATTCCGTCACGGGCATAAATTCAACATGCGTGTAGCCCATCTCCTTGACATAGGAGACAAGCTCGCGCGAAAGGTCGAGATAGGAATAGTAATTTCCGTCGGGATATTTTTTCCACGAGAGCAGATTGACCTCGTAGATGTTCATGGGCGAAGAAAAGACGTTGCGCTTGTACAGCTCTTTCAGGTAGGCGCCGTCCCCCCATTTATACCCGTCCAGATCGTACGCTTTGCTTGCGTTGGCGGGCGGGGTCTCCGTATGGAAACCGACGGGATCCGCTTTCATGAGCTTTCTTCCGTCCTGCGCAACGATACAATATTTATATGCGTCGTACTCCCGCACGCCGGGGACGAACAGCTCGAAACTCTCGCCGTCCACCATGGGTTCCATGACGTTTGCGTCCTCGTTCCAGCCGTTGAAATCTCCCACGACAGAAACCTGTTTTGCATGCGGCGCCCAAACGCGGAAGAGATAGCCGCTTTGCCCGTCCTTGGTCTTGGGGCGTGCGCCGAAGATCTCATAGATCCTGTCGTTTTTTCCGTGATGAAAGAGATAGAGCGGAAAATCCGTCTCCTTCTGAATTTTTTCCGCCATAGCGCTGTTCCCCCTTGGCTCTTCGGTTTTTCTGCTCTTTTATTATACTATATATTTTGGCAGGTTTCAATACCCAATTCAAATTTTTTTTACCCTTTTGGAAAATTTTTTCGGCGTTTCCTCCCCCTTCCGCATGGCCATAGAAGGAAGGATCCGCCGCCGCAACCCAAAAAAATCCTTCATCTCCCTTGCTTTTTTCGGTGCGGCGCGCTATAATGGAGAAAAGGGAGAAAGCCATGGCAGAAAACAATTATCTGAATCATCTGACCGTCCTCAAAAACATTCTGGACGATCCCCTCGTGGCGGCCTATGCCGCCTACCGCAACGAAAAGACCGCCGCCTGCAAAACGGCGTTTTTGAGCGCTCTTTTCCGCGAAAAAGCGGAGACGAATTTTTCCGCCTATGTGGCGGAGACCGTCATCAGGGACGAGAACGCCTTCTCGCGCGCCTGCGCCGCAGGAGACGACATCTCCCCCTACCTCAAAAGCGCGTACATCGCCGACCTCACCGAGATCGGCCGAGCGCTCGACTTCGAGACGGAAGATTTTGAAATGGGCAAACCGCCCGTAGCCGTCAAAACCTGGGACGACAAGGCGGCGAATCTCCTCTACGGCTTTTACCAGAGCTCTGGCTACGGCAAATTCATCAACCAAAACGAATTCCGCTACGACCGTGCACGCGGGCTTGTCCCCGTGCCCCCCTGCGCCTGCACGCTCGCCGATCTCAAAGGCTATGAGCGGGAAAAAGCGGAAATTTACGACAATCTCGAAAATTTCGTCAAAAAGCTGCCCTGTTCGCACATGCTGCTGTACGGTGAAAGCGGTACGGGAAGATCATCGAGCGTCCGTGCGACAGCGAACGCCTTTGCGTCGCAGAAACTCCGCCTTGTGGAGCTTGCCCGCGAAGAATTGCATGAACTTCCCGCCCTTGTGGATATGCTCTCACGCCTTCCCCTGCGCTTTCTTGTCCTGGTGGAATCGCTCGGCGCGGACGACCATATCCCCACTTGCAGCGCGGAAAACGTATTGCTTGCGGCGACTTCGGACGCTCTTTTGAGCGGGTTTGGCGTCACCGTCTCCTTCCGTTCGCTGGGCGAAGACGAATATCTTACGATCGTGCGCGAACTCAATAAAGATTTCAAACTCAAAATTTCCGCAGAGGAGCTCGAAGAGCTTGGGCGGAGATGGGCGGAAAAGCACGGATACACCCCGCGCAGCGCCCGCCTTCTCACGGGCTATCTCTACGCCTGCAAAGAAAAGGGAAAAGAGTATAAGATATAAAATATTCACGGCGTTTCTTTTCTCGCTGCGCTTGAAAATAAACGCCGTGAGGGAAATGAGCGTTGGCGGTTTAACTTGCTTGTCCTCTTGTTCGTTTCATCGGACAATAAGCCGTAAGAATGCGGCAAATTGGGTCGCCCACGACGGAAGTGAATTCCGCCTAAGGCAAATAATTTGAGAACCTAACGGCGGAAGTGAATTCGCCTAAGGCGCATATCCTAAAATGTCATTTCGAGCCGCCGAGGAACGAGGCGTGTCGAGAAATCTCATCAATGTCATATCGAGCCGCCGAGGAACGAGGCGTGTCGAGAAATCTCTACCGCATTATAACAAGGTGAGATTTCTCCACGCGGTCGCTCCGCTCCCTTGGTCGAAATGACAAATAAAAAAACACAGGGCGAAATGACAAATTGAGGAGAGCAAAGCGGACAAAATTCCCCGCGCACCATAAACCCCAAACATAAAACATCACCGCCGCCTCTAATCGGAGACGGCGGTTTCGTCTGAAATGCTCTTTACAATGTCGTAGATGTCCCCCGCGCCGAGCACAAGCACAAGATCGTCGGGCTCGATATATTGCAGCAGTCTCTTTTTCAGCTGCTCCGGCGACTGCACATAGACCGCCTCGGGCAGGCGGGAAACAAGGGTATAGGCGCTTCCTTCGGGCAAAAAAGGCTCCCGCGCGGCGTACGTCTTATAGATGATGGGGTTCTCCGCCGCCCGCAGGACCTCGACGAATTCGGGCAAAAAATCCCGCGTACGCGTATAGGTATGGGGTTGAAACACGACGCGCACGGTGCCGAAACACATCTTTTGCGCGGTATCCATCACGGCTGCGATCTCACGCGGATGATGGGCGTAGTCGCACACGACGGGCACGCCGCCGAGCGTCCCCACCCGTTCAAATCGCCTGCCCACGCCGTAAAAATTTTCCAGCCCCCGCTTGATCTCTCCTGCGGAAAGTCCCAGCAGCCGTGCGGCGGCAAAGGCGGCGAGCGCGTCCGTCACCATGACTTTCCCGACGGCGTTGAGCCTTATCCGCACCAGCGGGATCCCCCGCTCCGCAACGGTGAACGAATATTTCTCCCCCACACATTTGAGATCTTCCGCGCGGATGTCCCCGCCGCCCAGCCCGAAACTCAACGCATGCGGAATGTGCCGCGCGCGCAGATCGTCGTCGCATACCACGACCTTTTTTGAATTTCCCGCAAAGGCGAGATAGGCCTCAAAGAGTTCGTCCTCGTCGCGGTAACAGTCGGTATGGTCGAGGTCGGTATTGAGGATCACCCCGATCTCGCTCTTCAAGGAGAGGAAACTCCTGCCGAACTCGCACGCCTCGGTGACGAAGTATTCCCCGCCCGTGGAAAAATAGTTGGTGAGCTCGGGGTCCTCCCCGCCGATGTGGCAAGTGAAGGGTTTTTCGGCGGCACGCAGGATGTGCGCGAGCATGGAGGAGGTGGAAGTCTTTCCGTGGCAGCCCGCCACAGAAACGACGTGCGGGAACCCGCCCGCGACCTCTCCGAGCAGCTTCGCGCGCGGATACAGCCGCTTTCCCGCCGCCCGCGCCGAGGAAAGCTGCGGGTGGTCCTCCGCGACCGCCCCCGTAAAGACGACGTTCTCCTCGAAGATCTCCTCATCCTCGCCGATGGAAACGGGGATCCCTTCTCCTCTCAGCACGCGGGTATAGGCGCTTTCGCGCTGATCGCTCCCTCGCACGCGGCAGCCCCTGTCGCGCAAGAGCCGCGCGAGCGCGCTCATGCTCACACCGCCGATCCCGATAAAATAAAAGCTCTTTCCCTCAAAAAACATACTCCATCGTATGCCTTCCGCCGCAAAAAGGGTGAAAAAAAACGCACCATTACGGGATGCGTCTTTTTTTCGATTTGGTTGCCTCCTTACGAAAGGGGGACGACGTTCACGGCTCTCAGCTTTCCGCTGTCCTTGGGGTCGGGCTCGGTCTCGAACGTGACCTTCTGCCCTTCCTTCAACGTGCGGAAACCCTCTGTCTGGATTGCGGAAAAGTGTACAAACACATCTTCGCCGCCCTCATCGGGAGAGATAAAGCCGTAACCTTTACCGTCATTGAACCATTTCACAGTTCCGTTCACAAATATTACCTCCTGTGGCGCCGTTGTGAAAGTAACCGCCCCGGAAAACACAAGAGGCTTTTCCGAAAGTAATCAGTTTTTCAGTGCCTTTACTATTATATCAACGGCGGCCCCGATTGTCAATAGCAAAAAAGGAAAAATTTGTTATTTCTGCAAATATTTTTCTATCATGTTCGATTGATTGCGTGAAAACTCGTCAAGTTCCTCCGGTTTCAGACGGCGGTATGCAAGCAACGCCAGGTAGTATATCTGCATTGCCGCCGCCCGCTTGGTCTCCTCCTCCGCGCCTTTGAGCGCCTGCACGGCGGGTGACGCGGTATTTACCACGAGGGTGACCGCCTCTTCCTCCTCTCCCATGCGGTAGAAGGAATTCATCTCGGACATTCTGCGCGTAAATTCGGAGACATTGACGATCGCGGCAACGCCCGTATCTTTGAGCTTTTCCGTCTTTACCGTCGCATTCTTGCCTTCGAGCACGGCGGTGAAGATGTCTGCGATCTCCTTGTCCTCTTCGCCCTCTTCTTTGAGCGCGCCCGCGACGTCGGCGTCGATGCGCAGAAAACGGACTTTTGTGGGGTTTTTATATTCGAGATAGCTGATAAAGTGCGGGTCGATGAAGGTGTCGCAGAGAATGGCGTCGAGCCCCGCGTCCTTGAACATCTTCACATACTGCGCCTGCGCCTTCTCGTCCGAGACGTAATACACCGCCTGCGGCTCTTTTCCGTTTTTGCTGTCCTCTTCGGTGACCTCTTCGCCATAGAAACTCTCGATGGGACGGTACTCCCCCACAAGGTTCTTATAGATGATGATGTCTTTGGCGCGTTCATAGAACTTTTCGTCCTTGATACAGCCGAACTTGACGAAATTGGCGAGGTCCTGCCAGCAGTTCTCGTATTTTTCTCTGTCGTTTTTGTAGAGTTCGGTGAGTTTATCCGCCACCTTTTTGGTGATGTGCGCCGCGATCTTTTGGACCTGCTTGTCGTTTTGCAGGAACGAACGGGAAACGTTGAGCGGAATATCGGGGCAATCAAGCACGCCGTTCAAGAGCATTAAAAATTCAGGAATGACCTCTTTGATGTTGTCGGCGATGTACACTTGGTTGCAATACAGTTTCACCTGCCCGCGTTCGAGCTCCACCTGTTTCTTTACTTTGGGGAAATAGAGGATCCCTTTCAGGTTAAAGGGGTAGTCCATGTTGAGGTGGATCCAGAAGAGCGGTTCCTGGTAGTCGTGGAACGTCTCGCGGTAGAAGGTTTTGTACTCTTCCTCGGTGCAGTCCTTGGGCTGTTTGAGGTAGAGCGGCTCGGGCGTATTGA
Organism: uncultured Clostridia bacterium; assembly: GCA_947632195.1. GTDB lineage: Bacteria > Bacillota > Clostridia > Christensenellales > Borkfalkiaceae > Gallimonas. The sequence continues at coordinate 58,103 of CANROE010000001.1, forward strand.
CGGGCTTGTCCTCCTCCGTGCCCTTCGGGTTGAGATAAATTTCATAGGGCATGAAGGAGCAGTACTTGTTGAGGAGCCTGCGCACCTCGAATTCCTTCAAAAATTCCTTTTCCTCGGGGGCGAGGTGCATGACGATCTTGGTGCCTCTCCCCTCTTTTTCGCACTCCTCGATGGTATAAGTGCTCTCGCCGTCCGACGCCCAATGGACCGCAGGCGCGCCCTCTGCATAGGACTTGGTGAAGATCTCGATGTTCTCCGAGACCATGTAGGCGGAATAGAACCCGAGCCCGAAGTGGCCGATAATGCCGTCGCCGCCCGCCTTTTCGTACTTTTCGACGAAATCCGCCGCCCCCGAGAAGGCGATCTGCGTGATATATTTCTCCACTTCCTCCTCGGTCATGCCGATGCCGTTGTCCTCGACAGTGAGCGTACCCGCCGTTTCGTCGGTCGTAACGGTGATCCTGTACTTCTCTTCCGCCGCCGTCTCGCCCAGCGACGCAAGTTTTTTGTGTTTCGTGATCGCGTCCGACGCGTTGGAGACGATCTCCCGCAGGAAGATGTCTTTGTCCGAGTAGAGCCACTTTTTGATGATGGGCATCATGTTTTCGCTGGAAATCTGAATATTGCCTGTCTTTGCCATGAGTAATCTCCCGTTTTTCCGCAGTCTGCTGCGGCCGATTTTTCTTTCTTAGTTTATATACACAAAAAAATCCGTCGTAAAACGGATTTCTGGGAATTTTTCAAAAAATACCCGCAGAACGGCGCAAGTAGCCGGCCATGCGGAAAGCCCGTCCGCGAACGGACGGGCTTGCTTTTCAAGATGATTTACTTGTTCTCTTCGTCGGAGCCGATGAGCTCGGAAATGGAGGCGCCGAAACTTTCGCTCTCGTTCCATTCTCTGTACTCATCCTCTTCCTCGCCCGCAGGCGCGTTGCGGCGGGTCGCCTTTCTCGTTCTCGGACGGTCCTCGTCATGGTGTTCGCGCTCCTTGCGCTCGGGACGGGGTTCCGACTCGGGGCGGGGTTGAAGTGCCTTGATGGACAAGGTGATCTTCCGCTCTGCGGGGTTGAACGCCAGGATCTTCGCGTCTACTTCCTCGCCGATGGAGAGGGCTGCGGTGGGATTTTCGAGCCATTCGTGGGTGATCTGGGAAACGTGCACCAAACCGTCCACTCCCTTTTCGAGCTCTACGAACGCCCCGAAGGGAACGATCCGCACGACCTTGCCGTGTACGACGTCGCCCTCTGCGTATTTCTCCGCCGCAAGATCCCAAGGCTGGGGTTGGAGTTGTTTATAGCCGATGGAGACTTTCTTGTTCTCGCGGTCGACTTTCAAGACTTTGAATTCGTACTTCTTGCCGATTTCGAGCACGTCGGTCACGCTCTTCACGCTCGACCAGCTCAGATCGGAAATATGGGCGAGGCAATCGAACCCGTTCACGGAGACGAATGCGCCGAAGGAAGTCACTCTCTCGACCTTGCCTTCCACCACATCCCCTTCCTGGATGGATTCAAAGAACGCCGCCTCTTTCTCTGCCTTTGCAGCCTCGCGCGCCGCTCTCTCCTCTTCGATGATGACGCGCTGGGAGGCGATGATCTCCTTCCTGCGTTCCTTTCTGATCTCCAAAAGGCGCAGGCGGAGCTTTTTGCCCGTATATTTTTCGAGGTCCTTCACATAACCTGAGCGGATCTCTTTCGCGGGGACAAAGACGGGATAGGTACCCAGCTCTGCGGTCAAACCGCCCTTGTTGAAACCGGTGCAGACAACGGTGAATTCCTTGCCTTCCTCGATCTCTTTCAGCTGCGCTTCCTCTTCCTTGATCTTTTGCAGCATCTTCTGGGAGAGCTTTACTTTGGGGGTGACTTCCACCACCATCAACTCGATCTCCGTACCGACCTTATCGGCATACGCCTCACGGCTGTATTCCTCGGTGGCGAGCTCCTCTTTCGCGAGCAAGATTTCGAGCTTGCCTGCTGCGGAGACATAAACTCCCTCGTCTGTGGCGGAAACGATCTTCGCAGTGATGATCTGTCCCTTCTTGTACCGCTCTGCCTTGTCGATCCCCTCAACGACGTCCATCATTGTCGTTGCCTGAACTTCCGCGTTGTTTTCTTCCATCTTGAAAAGAACCTCCTGAGTCTGCCAATCGGGAGTGCTCGCTCCCGCTATGATACCGACCCTTTCATAAAATAAAAATTTTTCATATTTGAAATCGTCCGCCCGCTCCAAGCGAAAGACATGCTTGCAGTACGCCGACGCGATTTCATAAAGTTTTCCCGTGTTGCTGCTGTTGAGCCCGCCGAGCACGATCACGGCGTCACATTGACGCGAAATTTCTTCCGCATCTTTCTGTCGCCATATAGTAGTATAACAAATTGTCTTAAAAATCTCAACTGTTTTTTGACATACTTTTTGAAGATTTTCCGCAATTTTCAAAAATCTTTGCTCCGAAAAGGTCGTTTGGGACACAAAAACGATATTTTTGTCACAAAACGGCGAAAAATCCTCCCCGCCTTCAACCACATAAGCGTCGCCCGTGCACCAGCCGAGCAAGCCGCAGACTTCGGGATGTTCCCTGTGTCCCGCGATGATGACCGTCTTTCCCGCCTTGCCCGCTGCCGCCACGATACGCTGCGTGCGTTTGACGAACCCGCAGGTGCAATCGATGACTTCGATCCCCCGCTCTTTGCAGCTTTCGTAAAACGCCCGCCCGACGCCGTGGGAGCGCACGATCACTCTGCCCCCCGCAGGGACTTCATCGAGGGAGAGGACGGTGGGAATGCCCCGCGCCTCCACCTTTTTCACGACCTCGCGGTTGTGGATGAGTTCCCCGTAAAGATAGGTGTTTTCCGCAGCCACGGAGAGCGCCGTATCCACGGCGTGCCTTACCCCGGAGCAAAAGCCGCTGTGGCGGGAGAGGATCACTTTCATTTGTTTTTCTTTCGTTTCTTTTTGGCGTCGAGCATCGCACGGTGCTCCGCCCTGAGCTCATAGAGCCTGTTTTTGAGTTTTTCGTCCGCCTCGTCGAAATCCTCTTGCGTGAGTTTGCGGTCGTAGTATTCGCTCAGTTCCATCGGCTCGCCGAACACGACGTGAGTAATGTGCCACACGCGCGGTCTGTTGCAGATGACGAAGGGAATGATGGGCGACTTGGTCTTGATGGCGAGAAAGGCCGCGCCGCCATGAAAGGGAAGGAAGGTTTCGCCGTCCCCCTCTTTGTTCCGCGTTCCCTCGGGGAACATGCTGATCTTTTCGCCGTTTCTCAGCACTTTGACGCAGTCCATCACGGCGCGGACGTCCTTTCCGTCCCTCATCGCGGGGATCGCCCCCACGCGGCGCGCCCAGCTGCCGATGACGGGCACATGCATGAGCGATTCTTTCATAAGGTAATGGATTCCCTCCCACGTCGTGCGGGCGGGATAGAACACATCCCAAATGCAGTAGTGGTTGCCCATGTAAATGCACGGCCCGAGCCCCGCTTTTTTGTGCCCGTAGAGCTTATAGGGATAGACGAGAAAGTGCACGGGGACAAAGAGAACGCGGAGAAGGTTCATGAGGCGGATGATATGCCGCCCCTTTTTATCGGCGGGGAAGAGCAATTTGCGCTTTTTTTCGGCTTTTTCCCCCTTCTTTTCCCTCTTTCCGCGCTTTTCTGCGGCGCTGTTCTCTTGCATTTTTCAGATATTCTCCTGAATGATTTTTTTCACTTCGGCGAGCACCTGCTCTATGCTCATTTCCGAAGTATCGATCTCCACTGCGTCGTCCGCCTTTTTGAGGGGGGCAAGCGCGCGGGTGGAATCCTGCTCGTCGCGGCGGATGATCTCGGTGAGGAGCTGCTCGAAATCCACCCGATACCCTTTGGCGGTGAGCTCGTCGTAGCGGCGGCGCGCCCGTACGCGCGGGGACGCCGTGAGATAAAATTTAAAGTCGGCCTCGGGCAGAACGAAGGTGCCGATGTCCCGCCCGTCGAGCACGCAGGACATGCGGCCTGCGATCTCCCGCTGTTTTTCGGTCATGTGCATGCGCACGCTGGGGTGTTTGGAGACGGCCGAGGACGCCATCGAAACGGGCGGTTTTCTAATCTCTTCGGAGACGTCCACGCCGTCGAGCATGGTTTTCTGGGCACCGTTTTCAAATACGACGTCGAGCTTTACGTCCTTCATGAGATCGACGATCGCAGCCTCGTCCTCGACGTCGACTCCCGCTTCGAGCACTTTGAGAGCGCAGGCGCGGTACATTGCGCCCGTGTCGAGATAGAGAATGTGATAGTCATGGGCGAGCATCTTTGCGATCGTCGATTTTCCGCTGCCGGCAGGGCCGTCGATCGCGATGTTGATCTTGCCCGAAAGGTCCTTCCTCAAAATCTTCGCGCCGCGCAGATACACATGTTTCGGATCGAGATTTTTCCCGACAAAGAGCATGGCGCGGATACACAGCGGCAGACTTCCGTCGATATCCGGCTCCTGCGCCGAAAAGAGAGAACCGCTCTCGAATCCCGCCTCTCTTGCCGCCTTTGCGGGATAGTAGGAATGAATGTCGGAGGTGGAGGAAAAGACGAGACTGACGATCTCGTCCCGTTTCAGATCGTTTCTGCTCTCGATCTGTTCCAGCAACTCTTTGACGGCCTTCCTGATCTCCTCGGGGGTGTCCTCAGGGATCGTGGTCGCTCCTCGAATGACTGTCATAAAATAAACTCCTTGGTGTTTCTCGGATATTATAGCCCCGCAGGCGAAAAAAGTCAACAACTTTGCGTCTTTTTCATTCCTTTGGAATGCCCTTTCCCGCCGCGTAGCCCGTTGCAAAGGCGATGTGCAGGTTAAAACCGCCCGTAAGGGCGTCTAAATCGAGCGCCTCGCCGCAAAAAGCGAGCCCGCGCACGAGCTTGCTCTGCATGGTCCTGGGATCGATCTCCCCGAGCGAGACTCCGCCCGAAGTTATGACCGCCTCGTCAAATCCGCGCAACTTTACGGGGTGCAGCGGGAACCCTTTGAGCGCGGACAGAAGGTTTCTGCGCTCCTCCGCCGTAACCGCGTTCGCCTGCTTTTCGGGGGAAATTTTTGCCGCCTCCAAGACATAAAGCCCCAGATTCTGCGGCAAAAACCTGCGGATCACGTTCTTCATGCGCTCGTTTTTGCATTCGGCAAAGTCGCGCAGCAGGCGCGCGTCGAGCTGCGTTTCGTCGAGGGCGGGTTTGAAATCGAGGGACAGGGAAAGCTCCTTTGCGGGCGTCCGGTTGATCCATGCGGAAAGGCTCAAAACGAGCGGCCCGCTCACGCCGTAGTGGGTAAAGAGCAGCTCTCCCATCTGGGAAAAGAGGGTCTTGTTCCCACGGCGGCAGCAAAGGACGCAGTTTTTGACCGAGATCCCCTGCGCGGCCGTAAGCGTCTCCGCCGTTTCGAGCCCCACGAGCGAGGGCACGCAGGGCACGACCGTATGCCCCGCCTCCCTTGCAAAGCGCAGGCCGTCTCCCGTCGAGCCGGTGGAAGGATAGCTCAGTCCTCCCGTCGCGACAATGCAAAAATCACAAAAAATCTCCTCATCGGCAAGTATTATGCCACGCATAATACTCTGCAAAAGGTCGATTTTCAAAACTTCGCTGTTGAGTTTGAAGAAAACTCCCGCCTCGCGGCACATTTTTTCAAGCGTTTTCGTCACATCGCTGGCATGATCGGAGACGGGAAACACGCGGTTTCCACGCTCTGTTTTGAGGCTGAGACCGTGATTTTCGAGAAGTTCCATCAAGGCTTGCGGCGGGAAACGGTACACTGCGCCGCGCAAAAACCTCTCCCCGCGCACGACATTTTGCAAAAATTCGTCGGGCGGGCAGTCGTTGGTGAGGTTGCACCTCCCCTTCCCCGTGATGTAAATTTTTTTGCCGAGTTTTTCGTTTTTCTCGACGAGGACGACTTCGTGCCCGTCTGTTGCTGCGGCATATGCCGCCATGAGCCCGCTTGCGCCGCCGCCCACTACCGCGACTTTCATCTCTTCTCCTTAGCAAAACGAGGGCGCCCGCCCCCGTGTGTTGATAATGTTTTTTGCCTCCGCGCTGTCCCCCGCTACGCGAGTGCGGGCTAGAATGCTGTTCCCCTTGCTGTCCCTTTAAGGGAAAGTGGCACGCAGTGCCGAAAGGGTTCCAACCCCTCAGTCGCGCAAGCGCGACAGCTCCCCTATGAGGGGCGCCAAGGGGACTTTCCAAATCACTGCGCGTTGGAAAATCACACTTTTCCATAAGCGCACCCAATTTGGCAAATCCTTTTGCCTTAGTGTCCGATGAAACGAACGAGAGTGCCAAGCAAGTTAAGGCAAACCGGCGCGTTTCCTCGCACAATTCTTTTCGAGCAACGCGAGCAAAGAATTGTGCGAAACTAACTACACGGGATACACTCCCGTCTTCGCCAGATCCTGATCCACGCCCTCGCGCGCCGCCTTTCTCCATTTGAAGAAATTCTCCGCAACTTCGGGGAAGGAGGCATAGGAGAGAACGTCCTCCTCCTGCGTGTAGTATCCCTTTGCGATCACTTCGGCTTTGAGCTTTTCATACTCGGGTTCGAGGTCGTCTGCGGGGCGGTGGGTAATGCGCTTTTCCCCTTTCAGCACCTTTTCGGCCACTTCCTCGTTGATGGGCATGGGGAGCTGCCCGTACTTGCCCGCAAACAGGTCGCGGGTCTCCTTTGTCACCATTTTATACCGCTCGCCCATGACGACATTCATCACCGCCTGCGTGCCCACGATCTGCGAACTCGGGGTCACGAGGGGCGGATAGCCGCAGTCCCTTCTCACATTGGGGACTTCCGCGAGCACTTCGCCGAGTTTTTCCTCCTTGCCCGCCTTTTTAAGCTGGTTCATGAGGTTGGAGAGCATGCCGCCCGGCACCTGGTAGATGAGGGTATTCACGTCCACCTGCCGCACCTTGGGGTTGAGCGAGCCCTCCTTTTCGAGCTCCTGCGCCACCTTTTTGAAGTGATTCGCAATGGGAATGAGTTTACCAAGGTCGATCCCCGTGTCGTACTCCGTCCCTTTGAGGGTGGCAACGAGGGGTTCCGTTGCGGGCTGGGAAGTTCCGTTCCCGAGGGGCGAGAGCGCGGTATCCACGATGTCCACCCCCGCCTTGATCGCCATGAGGTTGACCATATCCCCCGTGCCCGTCGTGTTGTGGGTGTGGAGGTGCAGTTTCGTCTCGGGGCGAAGCGCCTTTTTGAGCGCCGTCACGAGTTCATAAGCGTCGAAGGGCAGAAGCAAGTTCGCCATGTCCTTGATGCAGATGTTGTCCGCACCCATGCTCTCATAGGTCTTGGCGAGGTTGACGAAATAATCGAGGTTATACACGGGGCCGGAGGTGTAGGAAATGGCCGCCTCCGCGATCCCGCCGTACCCCTCGCCGTATTTTTTCATCGCCTTCATCGAGGCCTCGATGTTGCGGGGGTCGTTCAAAGCGTCGAACACGCGGATGACCCGCACGCCGTTTTCAAAGGACTTTTCCACCACCTTTTCGACGAGGTCGTCCGCATAATTGCGGTAGCCGAGCAGGTTCTGCCCGCGCAAGAGCATTTGAATGGGCGTCTTTTTGAGATATTTGCGGAGGGTCCTGAGCCTCTCCCACGGATCTTCGTGCAAAAAGCGCATGCAGGAGTCGAACGTCGCGCCGCCCCAGCCTTCGAGGGAATAGTAGCCCACCTCGTCGAGCTGTTCGAGGACGGGGATCATCTGCTCCGTCCGCATGCGCGTTGCGGCGTGCGATTGGTGCGCGTCGCGCAGAATGGTATCCATGATCAATACTTTTTTAGACATATATTTTCTCCCGATTTACCAAGGTATGGACAATAAGATGCCCGCCGCCAGCGCCGAGCCGATGACCCCCGCCACGTTGGGGCCCATCGCGTGCATGAGCAAGTGATTCTGCGGGTCGTACTCCCTGCCGACGTCCTCCGAAATGCGCGCCGCCATGGGCACCGCCGAGACGCCCGCCGAGCCGATGAGCGGGTTGATCTTGCCCTTCGTGATCTTGCACATGAGTTTCGCCGTGAGGAGCCCGCCGATCGTGCCACAGTAGAAGGCGACAACGCCGATGAGAATAATGCTCAGTGTACTCGTTGTGAGGAAGATGTCCCCCTTCGCCTTACAGCCGACGGCGATCCCGAGGAAGATGGTGACCGTATTCATGAGCCCGTTCTGCGCCTGCGAAGAGAGCCGTTCAACGACGCCCGACTCGCGGAACAAGTTCCCGAGCATGAGCATGCCGAGGAGGGGCACCGCGTCGGGCAGAAGAAGCCCCACGACCAAGGTGATCGCCACGGGGAAGATGATCTTCTCCACCTTCGAGACCTGACGGAGCGGCTTCATACGGATCATGCGCTCTTTTTTGGTGGTGAGGAGCCGCATGATAGGCTTTTGGATGAAGGGAATGAGCGCCATATAGGAGTATGCCGCAATGGCGATCATCGGGAGCAAATTCTCCGCGAGGGTCTTGGCAACGTAGATCGCCGTGGGACCGTCAGCACCGCCGATGATGGCGATCGCCGCCGCCTCCGCGCCCTCAAAGCCAAGGAGCATTGCGCCGAACAGGGCGATGAAGATGCCGAGCTGTGCGCCCGCGCCGATGAACATGCTCTTGGGGTTGGCGATGAGCGGACCGAAGTCGGTCATCGCGCCGATGCCGAGGAAGATGAGCGGCGGATAAATGACCTTATCCACGCCATAGTAGAGATACCAAAGGAGCCCGCGATTAACAACGTCATCATACGCACTACTCATTATCAGCGCACTGTCCGTAAAGACTGTCACGCCTTCCGATACTGTACCGGATACATATCCCTGTAATGAATATAGCGCAAATTGTCCTGTTGACATTTGCGATACAACATTGTTCTGCAATGAAACAAAATCCGCAAAATAATTTACGGTATCACCGACCAAATAACCCGAACGAATATAAATCGTTTCCCCTAATTCATTGGCATAAACGCCGGCATATTCTATTTTATCTGAAATGCCGAGAGAAAGATTCAAATCCGGAGAATGCTCCCCCCAGAGCACCCCTTCCGCACCGGGAAGGTTGATGAGGAACATGCCGAAGGCAATGGGAAGGAGCAGCATGGGCTCCGCCTTGAACTTGATCGCCACAAAGACCAAGAGGCAGGCGATGACGAGCATCACATAGTTCTGCCACGTCCCCTGCGAGAGCCCCATGGACTGCCATAGATCGGAAAAGATCTTTCCGATGTCGAGTGCAAGTAAATTCTGCATGAAACTTCTCCGTTAGGCGATGACGGCGAGAACCGCGTCCGATTCGACATTCGCGCCTTTCTGAACGTTATAAGTGATGACGCCGTCGCAGGGAGCGGTGATGTCGTTGTCCATCTTCATTGCTTCGAGCACGAGAATGGGCTGATCCTTTTTGACCGTCGCCCCGTTTGCAAAGAGCAAATTTTTGATGAGCCCGGGGAAGGGCGAAACGACTTTGGTCCCGTTTAAGTTGGCCTTGGGGGCCGCTACGGGAGCGGGAGCCGCCGCCTGCTGTACTGCAACGGGAGCCGCAGGAGCCGCACTTGCGCCTGCGCCGACTTCCTCCACGCCCACTTCATACTTTTTTCCGTCCACTGTGATGATAAAATTCCGCATAATAACTCCTCGTGATAGATATTCACGTTACTTTCATTATTGTGAGATTTCTCCACTTCGCTCGCGTTGCTCGTTTCGGTCGAAATAACATATTCCAAAATGTCATGTCGAGCGTAGTCGAGACATCTCTACCGCATTTTTCTTCTATCCCTACAACCTTTTTATCCGTCTTACCACAAAGTCGCACTTTTGGGAGGTGGCCTCGTAATAGGCCGCAATCGCCGCCGCAATCACCGCCACCGTCTCGGGCGAAATGCCCTCCTCTCCCTGGGGCGCTGCCGCAGTCACTGCCGACTCTCTCGTCTCGTCCTTGCGCTTTCTGTGATTCACCTTTTTCATCAAAAGGCCGAGCAGCGTAAAGATCGCAATGAGGAGCGCGATCCCGACAAAGACGAACACAAACCCGAACACTGCGTAAAAGGCGCCCTCGCCGAGATCGACTTTGAAAAATCCGTCGAGCAAATTCAACATGGTCTCACCTCAAAAGCATTTGGAGCGCGGCAATGAGATATTGTTTGATAAAGCGGGGCTCGATCACGTTATCGAGATACCCTGCCTTCGCCGCGTCCAAGGGGTCGGCGTGTTCCAGCGCGTATCTTTCGAGCAGCGCCTCTTTCCCCTCCGCACTGTTTCCGTAGAAGATCTCCGCTCCCTTTTCGTCCTCGAAGAGAGAGATCTCCGCGTTTGCAAGGGCGAATGTAAAGTCGAAACCCGCCGATTTTGCCGCGAACAGCGAATAGCCGAGCCCCACCGCTCTGCCCGTGACGACGGAAATTTTCGCCGTGTCGATGGCGTCGAGGATATTGAGATACTCGGCGATCTCTTTGAGGATCGCGCTGTTGTTGACGGCAAGCGTCTCTTCGACGCCGAGGCAGTCGACAAACAGCACGAGCGGGAGCCCGTAGCAGCAGGCAAGCTCGGCAAAGGCGCGGAGCTTTTTCAGATGAACTTCGGTGAGTTTCACCCCGTCAAACACCGCCGCCGCCACCGCAATGCCGCCGACGCGCCCCAACACCGTCTTGATCTCGGGGGCGCAGTTCGCGCCAAGCTCTAACCCGTCCTCGATGAGCGAGAGCACCTCTTCCGCCCCCGCCTTCTCTTCAAATACGGGCGCGGGCGCGTTGAGTTCGGCGTCTATCACCTCTTCGCCGAAGAGCTCGGTAAGGAACTTGATGTGCGCCGCCGCCTCTTCGAGATCTTTGACTTTCACGGCGGGCAGTACGGCGTTTTTCAAGGCCTCGTAGCCACCGACTTCCTCTTTTTTGAGCTCTTTTCCCGCCTTAGCGGAGAGCACGAGGGGGCTCGACACCGCGAGCGCGCCCTCTTTGAGGAAGAAAACGACGTCGGCAACTGCCGCGATCGCCGCCGCCGCGCCATAGACGTTTCCGCCCACAATGGCGTATTGGGGGACGGTGCCTTTGAGTTGGGTCGCTTTCAGGAGGAGCTCCGCAATGCCTTCGAGCACGTTTACTCCCTCGCCGATCTTCGCCCCCTGGCAGTTGAGCAGCCAAATGACGGGCGTTTCGTTCTTCTCGGCGGCGTTCAGCGTCTTTGCGATCTTCTCGCACTGCCCTTTGGTGAGCCCGCCGAAGTCCTGCGCGAAATTTTGCGCAACAAGATAAAAGGGGTAGCCGCCCACCGTGCAAAAGCCGGTGACGACCCCCTCGCCTGCGGGAGATGCGCCCGATTCGCTCTCCGAAAAACCGAACGCGGAGAGCTCCACAAAGCTCTCCTCATCGGCGATACAGGCGATCTGCCCTCTTGCCGCCTCGCCCACTTTTCTGAGCGCCTCTTTTCTCTCCTGCAACCGTTGAATTTGTTCCATGAAAACCTCTTTCCGGATAAAAAATCCAATTTCTACCAAATACTATTTTACTCTATCTTCTCCGCGCTGTCAAGTGATTCGCGCATTCTTTCGGCGCGGAAAAATCTCTCCCCGCCGCCCGTGCGCTTTCCCGCCGCCCAAGCCGTCGGGCGCCTTTCTTTTCCACCGTCCCGAGCGCTGCCCGAGCGCCTCCCCGAGCGCCGCCGCCCGTGCGCGCAGCGCACGGGCGGCGGCGGGAAAACAAGTGAGAAAAAACTCCCTGCGCGGGAGTTCATTTTTTATCCTCGTTCTGTTTGACGCCCTTTTTGACGATCGCCCCGTCCGGACCGACCACTTCGAGGGTGAAGTCCCCCTTCTCCTTTTTCTCTTCGATCCGCGTCTCGCGGTGGAATTTCTTTTCAAACCACCCCAGGATGGCGTCCGACTTTTTGTAGAGCACCACGAAGAGCACCACGACGAGCGCGCCGAGCACCACCCACGTCAGGATCCCCCACCAGGTATTGAACGGAATGAGGGAGATGGAATAACTCGTGGTAAAGATGGCAAGCACGCGGGACACGACGATCACGCCGAGGAAGAGCCACACGGACATGCTGGAAAGTCCCGCCACGAAACAGAGCACGTCGTCGGGAAAGACGGGCAAAAGAAACATCGCCGAGAGCAAAAGTTTGTCTTTCCCCTTGACTTTATTCAGCCATTTCTCCAAGGTATCCCTGCCGATGAGCCACGCGACCACCCGTATCCCCGCATATCTTCCCACGAGGAAGGCGACGAGGGAGCCGAGCACGATCCCGAGCAAGCTCAACAGACTGCCGTAGAGGGGCCCGAAGAGCGCCGCGCCGACGACGACCGTCACCGTGCTCGGAATGGGCAGAATGACGACCTGCAAAAATTGCAAAAGCACGAACAGGACGCTCATCCATACGCCCGTGCGTTCGAGGTACTCTTTCAAGAGCTCCTCGTCTCCCGCGATCTCCATAAAGCCCGTGCGGAGCAGGATATAGAGCACGACGCTCGCAAACACGAGCATGACATAGGCGATGATACACGCCTTATAGAGGAATTCTTTCCTTTTTATATATGCGACAATGTCGAGCGCCAGAATGGCTGCATTGAGGATGGTTCCGCCGATGAGAATGAGCAGATACGCCCAATGCGCAACGCTTTCCGGGAGAAATTCGAGGCAAAGCAGAAAAAATACCTGCGTGACCGCTGCCGCAAGCGCGATGCAGATGATGTGAAGGATCTTATAGCCGCTTTTCATATCTCCCGTATGCTCCCTTCCGTAAATAAAACGGAAAGAAACACAAATTTACTCACATTCAGTATATGCGCAAAAAGAAAAGTTATTTATCCGAAAACAAATTGATCGCCTCGCGCGCAAGTTCGTCGCAACGGTTGTTGAGCTCGTTATCGGCGTGGCCTTTCACTTTATGAAAGACGACTTCATGCACGCGGGTCAGGGAAAGCAACCTCTTCCAAAGGTCGTCGTTTAAGACGGGTTTTTTGTCCGCTTTCTTCCAGCCGCTCTTCTCCCAGCCGTACACCCAGCCTTCGAGGAAACCGTTCACGGTATAGGCGGAATCGCTATAAACGTCCACATGGCAGGGATATTTGAGCCGTTCGAGCCCCTCGATGACGGCGGTCAGTTCCATGCGGTTGTTGGTAGTCTCCTTTTCGCCGCCGCTGAGTTCCCGCCTGTGCTCGCCGAAAAGGAGCACCGCGCCCCAGCCCCCTGCGCCCGGATTGCCCGAGCAAGCGCCGTCCGTATAGAGAGTGATCCGTTTGAGCTCCGCCATATGGGTATCCTTATTGTAAAGTCAAGTCACTTATATTTTAACAGATTTTTTATATTTTGCAAGAGTTTTTCGTAAAGATGTGTCCCCACACATAGCTGAGCCCACTTGGCGCCCCTTTCCTCTTGCTGTCCCTTTTCGGGAAAGTGGCGAACGCAGTGAGCCGAAAGGGTTCTCTAAAACCCCTCAGTCACTCGCTTCCCATTCCTAAATGTCATTTCGAGTGAAGCGAAGCGAAATCGAGAAATCTCTGCCTCGTACTCAAAGAAACAGAACTGCGCGCGGAATTCTCGTCTTTTTGCGGGAGCCCTCTTTCCTTTCGATTCCCGCCTGTCCATACGCAAAGCCCCCGACCTGCCTTTGCAGGTCGGGGGCTTTGGCAGGGGAGACGCGACTCGAACACGCAACAGACGGTTTTGGAGACCGTTGCTCTACCATTGAACTACTCCCCTACGGACGAGTATCATTATATAACAAACTTCTCGTTCCGTCAAGATATTTTCGGCGGCAAAACAAAACTTTTTTATTCGGATTTGGCCTCGACAAACCATCTTCGCCGCTCCGGTTCAAAATAAAGCCAGCGTTCTTTCCCGAGAATGACGCAGGTGAAACGCACCGGAAGAAGTGCGCTCACCCGCGCGGGAACATTCTCCACCGCCTTGACTTTATCGACCGCGAGGGTCCTTCCGTCCTCCCAGACGAGGGAGAGAGGTTTTATTCCCCCCTCCCTCGAAAATTTTGCCGTGACTTCCACGCATACCTTCCGAAACCGCATCACGCCTTAGTTTCGGCAGTTACGCGGAAAATCATGTATTGACCGATTTCCAGCCCGTCCATGCGCCGCCCGACAGCACCCGCACGCAAACGGCGCCATCCGACTTCCCGGACAGCGCAAGCTGCGCACAGCGGGAGCGGTCGGAGTTGGAGACCGCAAATACGAACCAAACGCAATCCGAGCCCGAAACGTTGTCGATCGAGATGGGGAAATGCGAACAGACATGCGAGGACGTGCCGACTACGCAGTATGCGCCGCTGAGTAATTGATTGAAATCGGCAGCGCTCTCCGTCTCGAAACTGAGCGGAAACTGGCGGTCGGCGGTCAGACTTCCGAGCCCGACGCTCTGTTTATCGACCGTAACGTCCCCCGTCTTTCCGTTGACGCTCGTCACCCCCGTCGTAAGATCGGTGGAGATGACAAAGCTGTTCCCCTCATCGCGCGTGACGGAAATATTCCGCCCCGCCTTTACGGCGCCGTCCGCGAGTTTCTCTCCCGTCACGCTCGCCGCACGGATCGCCGTCATCCCGACGCATCCCGCGCCCAGATCTTCCTTCCCGACCAAATCCTTTGAGGCAAGCGCGCCGAGCCCGAGTTCGTCGGCGGAGAGCATCACGTCCCCCGTCAAGCCGTTCACGGAGGAAACGCCCGATTCCGGCACGTCGACAAGGTCGTAATAGCTGCCGCTGGTGGCAATGTCGGCGAGCCCCAGCGTTTTCTTATCGATCCAGACTTTCCCCGTCTGCCCGTTGACGGAATATACGCCCGAGTCGGGAGCGCCGACCAAGTCGCTGTAATTTCCGCTGAAAGCGATGTCCGCGAGCCCCAACGTATCCTGGTTGATGAGGACGTCCCCCGCTTTGCCGTTCACGGAATAGACGACGTCCTTTGCGGAAACGGCAAAATTTCCGTCGCCGTTTTTGGCGACCGAAATATGATCGCCTGCCGTGACTGCGCCTTCCGCAAGTTTTGCGCCCGTGACCGCGCCGTCTGCAAGTTTTTCCGTCCCGACGCACCCCGCGCTCAAATCGTCCTTCATGACCCGGTCTTTCGAGGCGAGCGCGCCGAGCCCGAGTTTTTCGGCGGAGATCTTCACGTCCCCCGTTTCGCCGTTGACGGAGGAAACGCCCTCCGGCACGTCGATAAGATCGAAGTAGCTGCCGCTGACGGCGATTTCGGCGAGCCCCAGCGTATTCCGGTCGATCCAGACCTTCCCTGTCTGCCCGTTGACGGAGGTAACGCCCGTGTCGGGAGCGCCGATCAAGTCGCGGTAATTCCCGCTGAAAGCGATGTCGGCAAGTCCCAACGTATCCTGATCGATGACGACGTCCCCCGTTTCGCCGTTGACGGAGGTAACGCTCTCCGGCACATCGACAAGATCGTGATAGCTGCCGCTGACGGCGATGTCGGCGAGCCCCAGCGTATTCCGGTCGATCCACACCCTTCCCGTCTGTCCGTTGACGGAATACACGCCCGTATCGGGAACGCCGATCAAGTCGCTGTAATTCCCGCTGAACGCGACGTCGGCAAGTCCCAGCGAATCCTGGTCGATGACGACATCCCCCGCTTTGCCGTTCACGGAATAGACGACATCCTTCGCGGAAACGGCAAAATTTCCCGCGCCGTCCTTGGCCACCGAAATATGATCGCCCGCCGTGACCGCGCCGTCTGCAAGTTTTGCGCCCGTGACCGCGCCGTCGGCAAGCTTTGCCGAAGTGACCGCAGAATCTTTCAGCTTGTTTTCCGTCACGCTCTCGCTCGCGAGCTGATCTGCCGTGACGCTGTTTGCGCGGAGCTCTTCCGTCCCGACGCTCCCCGCCGCCAGATCGCCTTGGAGAACGAGGTCCTTTCCTGCGAGCTTGCCGAGCTCCACCGTCACGTCTTCGGTGCCGTCGAAGGATTGATCCCCGAGCGTCAAGGTATGCCCCAAATTGCCCGAAACAAGTTTAAGCTCCTCCGACGATTTCCCGTCATAATAATAGGGCGTATAGACGCCGTCTTTGCAGCAGAAGAATACCCCGCCCGGCGCAAGTTCGTCTGAGGGCTCCTCTTCGCCGTTTTTGCGCACTTCGATGATCTTTTTTCCCTCCGTGACAAGCCCTTTTTTATTGACGCGCACGGCGGAATAGATCCCCTCGGTCACGCGGTCCTCGAAGATGCCCCAATCGTGCCCATTGAGGAAGGAGAGCACCTGCTCGTGCAGAGAAGCGGTGGGTTTCGGCTGCGGGAACCCGCCCGCGCCCGCCTCGCAGCGAAGGCGGACAAAGGAGGACGCAATGCGCTTTTCTCCAAAGCGGCTGTACACGCCGATGAGCACGGTATCGGCGTCCAAAGACGAGATCTGCGGCATCTCGCACTCCGTCCCCGTAAACAGTTTTTCCGCAGCGCCGCCCGCCCACATCAACACTGCGACGCGGGCGGGATACTCGTCCCATTCTTCGTCGAATGCGAACTTCAAGCGGTAGACACTGTTAAAGGAGACGACTTCCGAAAAGTCCGTCTCCGCGATTTTGTTTTTGACAGAAATTGCAATTTCTTGGTTCAATTCAAAAACCTCCATTTGAATTTTCTACTTCCATTTTACACCGCAAATTGCAATTTTGGGGGGCT
This sequence comes from uncultured Clostridia bacterium, assembly GCA_947632195.1. Classification (GTDB taxonomy): domain Bacteria; phylum Bacillota; class Clostridia; order Christensenellales; family Borkfalkiaceae; genus Gallimonas. The sequence continues at coordinate 74,727 of CANROE010000001.1, forward strand.
GTATGCCAAAAAAACCGCAGAAATGCTGCGGTTTTTTCCATTTATGTCTGACATAGTACTATGTTAAAGGCGCTTTTTCAAAGGTTTATACGTTTACGACGCCTTTCTCTCCGAGCAGCGCCGCATTCTTTTGCAAGATCGGCTCGATCTCGTCGCGGACAAATTCCTCTGTCTGCGCAGGCGCGCGGCCGACAAACTCGTTTACGTCGAGGATCTCGGGTAGCCTTCCGTGCACTGCGCGGAAAATATCTTCCTTTTCGATACAGGCAAGCAAATTGCTCTCTTTCCCCTCCTCTTTCACAAGTCTCCCCGCCTCCTGCGAGAGCACGCGGATACGTTCGTGCAGTTTTTGGCGGTCTCCGCCCGCCTTCACGCACTCCATGATGATGTTCTCCGTCGCCATAAAGGGCAGCTCCCGTAAAACATGCTTTTCGATGGTCTTGGGGTAGACGACAAGATTTTCCGCCACATTCATGTAGAGATTGAGCACGGCGTCCGCCGTTAAAAACGCCTGTGCGTTGACGATACGGCGGTTTGCGGAGTCGTCCAGCGTGCGCTCGAACCACTGCGTGGAGGCGGTCACCGCGCTGTTGACGGGCAGGGAGATCAGATAGCGGCACAGGCTCCCCATCCGTTCGCAGCGCATGGGATTGCGTTTATACGCCATCGCAGACGACCCGATCTGTGACTTTTCAAAGGGCTCCTCCACCTCTTTCATGCTTTGCAGAATGCGGATATCGTTGGAAAATTTGTATGCGCTCTGCGCGATCTGCGAGAGAACGCACAAAACGTTATAGTCGAATTTGCGGGGATAGGTCTGTCCCGTCACGCCGTAAACGCGCGCGTAGCCGAGTTTTTCCACGACCCGCCGTTCGAGCGCTTTCACCTTTTCCCCGTCGCCGTCGAAGAGATCCAAAAAGCTCGCCTGCGTGCCCGTCGTCCCCTTCACCCCGCGCAGTTTGAACTGCGTGAGAAGGTGTTCAAGGCTTTCATAGTCGAGCAAAAGGTCCTGCATCCAGAGGGTGGCGCGCTTGCCGACCGTCGTCAGCTGGGCGGGCTGCAAATGGGTGAATCCGAGGGTGGGAAGCTCCTTGTATGCGAGCGCGAATTTTTTGAGCTTTTCGAGCACGTTGACGAGCTTTCGTTTGAGAATGAGCAGCCCGTCGTGCAGGATCATGAGCTCGGAGTTGCAGTCCACAAAGCAGCTTGTAGCGCCGAGATGGATGATCCCCGCAGCCTTCGGCGCAACGTCGCCGTACGCTTTCACATGCGCCATGACGTCGTGCCGCACCTGCCGTTCATACTCTTCGGCGCGCGCAAAGTCGATGTCCGTCTCATGCGCTTTGAGTTCGTCCACCTGCTCCTGCGTGATGGGAAGTCCCAGCTCCATTTCGCTCTCGGCAAGGGCGATCCACAGCTTTCGCCAAAGGCGGAAACGTTTTTCGTCGCCGAAATTTTCCTGCATTTCGCGGCTCGCGTAGCGGGTGTTGAGGGGATTTTCATAGCGCGAATGATCGTTCATTGTCTTGCCTCTTTCGCGGGCTCGGGATACTCCGTCCCGAACGTCTCTACGGTGACGCGTTTCATTTTCTGCGTTTTGAGCGGCCTGTCGGCGCGGTCGGTCCGTACGCTTGCGATCTCGTCCACCGTCCCCATGCCCTCGATCACTCTTCCGAACGCCGCATACTGCCCGTCAAGGTAGTACGCGTTCGCGTGCATGACGAAAAACTGCGACCCCGCGCTGTCCGGAGACTGTGCGCGAGCCATCGAGAGCACCCCTCTTTCGTGTTTCAGCGGATTGGAAAAACCGTTCGCGCGGAATTCCCCCTTGATACAATACCCGGGGCCGCCCGTGCCCGTGCCTTTGGGGTCTCCCCCCTGGATCATGAAACCCGCGATCACGCGGTGAAAGATGAGTCCGTCGTAAAAGCCCTTCTTCACAAGGGAAATAAAGTTGTTGACGGTGTTCGGCGCGGTCTCGGGCAGCAGTTCCGCCTTGAACGTCTTGCCGTTTTCCATTTCAAATGTCACAACGGGATTTGCCATTTTTTCACTCCTCGTATTTTTCTACCAAGGTCCCCGCTTCCTTAAAGAGCTCCATGGAAAACTCGTCGGGGTAGCCTTCTTTGTAAACGACGCGGTCGATCCCCGCATTGATGATCATCTTTGCGCAGATCACGCACGGCTGGTGGGTGCAGTAGAGCGTAGAACCGTCGATGTTCACGCCGTATTTCGCCGCCTGGATGATGGCGTTTTGCTCGGCGTGAGCGGCGTAGCAGAGCTCTGCGTGGGTCCCGCTTGCGATGTTCTTTTCAATGCGGAGGCACTTCCCCCGCTCAATGCAAGACTTGATCCCCGTGGGTGCGCCGTTGTACCCTGTCGCCATCACGCGCTTATCTCGCACGATGACCGCGCCGACCTTGCGGCGGAGGCAACTTGCCCAGCTGCCCACCTGTTCGGTCAGTTCCATAAACCGTTGGTCCCATTTATCCATAACCTTCCTCCTGCTGCGATTATATCATAAAGACGGGAAAATGGCAAGAGTTTTTCCCCACTTGTCCCCGTACCGCCTGCGCGGCGCCCTTTTGGGGGAGCAAAACCGCGCAAAATTGCTCCTCCGCCCGCCCGATTTTTTAAAAATGATTGACGCTCGGCGTCTTTTTTCATATAATAACGGTATGAAAGCGCGCGGTGCACAAAAAAATAGGGGCATGCTCGTCTGTCTTGCGGGCATTTTCTGTAATTTGCTGCTCTCGGCGGCCAAGATCGCCGTAGGACTGCTTTTCGGTTTTGTTTCGATGACGGCAGACGGATTCAACAATCTGAGCGATTGCGGCAGCGGGACGGTGGCGCTCATCTCCCTCTTTATCGCAAAGAAACCCGCAGACCGCCGTCACCCGTTCGGACACCGCCGCGCGGAGTATATCGCCGCGCTGATCATGGGGTGTATCGTGGCGGCAGTCTCCCTCGAACTTCTGCGCGAATCGATCGAGAACATTCTGCGGCAGGGCGGGACCGCAGGGTCGCCCTATCTCTATCTTGTGCTCGGGATCTCCATCGCCGTCAAACTCGGCATGTTCGCGCTCTATCGGCTCTCCGCAAAGAAGTACGACTCGGACACGCTCAAAGCGGCGGCAACGGACAGCCTGTGCGACTGTCTCGCTACCCTTGCGGTGATCGCGGGCGCGGCGTTTTCCTCTCTCACGCCCGCAGCGGACGGCTGGGCGGGGATCGTCGTCTCGCTGTTCATTCTCTGGCAAGGAGTGAAACTTCTGAGGGAGGCGGGCTCGAAACTGCTCGGCCAGGCTCCCGATCCCGCTCTTTTGGGGCAGATCAAAGAAATTCTGCTCTCTGCGGATGGCGTTCTCGGGGTGCACGATCTGCAAATATACAGCTATGGGAAGGACGCCGTGTTCGCAACGATTCATGCGGAAATGGACGCAGGCCTTACCATGCTCGCCGCGCATACCGTCATCGACGGGCTCGAAATGAAGGTAAAGAAGGAGACGGGCGTACAGCTCACCGTGCACCTCGACCCCGTGGATCTGACAAACCGGGAAGAATCGAGCCTCAGGATCAAATTGACGGAGGCGGTGCGGGAACTTGCCGACGGGGCGGAACTGCACGATCTCCGCCTGATCCCGGGCACGAACGCGCTGGAATTCGACGTCGGCGTCCCATATGGCTGCCGCCGTTCAGACGGCGAACTGCACGAGACGCTGTCCGAGATCGTAAAGACGTTCGGCGACTATGATCCGGTCATACGGATCGAGCGGGAATAACGGCTCCTGCCGCGCCGCTTTCCGAGAACGGAAGGAAAGCGGTGCGGCGCACACACGGGGCATGGATAAAATTACAAAAATTTCCAAAAAAAATTTTATTTTCCGTTTGACGGAGCGGTTTACCTGTTTATAATAGATAGGAATCAAAGCGGCAGAGCCGCAAACAAAACAATCGGAGGTAACTCATGAATATCAAACCCTTGTTCGACAAGGTCGTCGTAGAGGCGCTGACCGTCGAAGAAAAGACGAAGAGCGGTTTTATTCTCCCCTCTTCCGCGCAGGAAAAACCCCAGACATGCGTCGTTGTCGCAGTCGGCCCCGGCGGGATCGTCGACGGGAAAGAGACGGTAATGCAGGTAAAGGTCGGCGACAAAGTGCTCTGTTCCAAATATGCGGGTAGCGATTTCAAGGTGGACGGCAAAGAGTTCACGATCATCAAGCAGAGCGACATTTTGGCGATCGTAGAGTAAAAGAATTCCGCAGTCACGCCGCGCGCGGTAATGCGTCATTCCGAGCCGTAAGGGCAATCACGAAGTCCGACACGGCAATTCCCCGAGGGAATCTTGTTCCGTCCAAGTACGATTAAAACCACACCCGAACGTACCAAGATGCCTTCGCGGACACACTACTCGGACTTTGTAAAAAGATTGCGGCTCAGCATGACGCTTTAACATAATAGAACGTGCGGGCGGGACAGCATGACGCAAGCCACCCACTCATCAAAACAAAAAATCATCTATCAGGAGTAAAATATCATGGCAAAGCAGATCAAATACGGCGATGAGGCAAGAAAAGCGCTTGAAACGGGCGTAAATACCCTTGCCGACACCGTCAAAATCACTCTCGGCCCCAAGGGCCGCAATGTTGTGCTCGACAAGAAGTTCGGCGCTCCCCTCATCACCAACGACGGCGTGACCATCGCAAAGGAGATCGAACTCCCCGACCCCTTCGAGAACATGGGCGCACAGCTCGTGAAGGAAGTCTCCACCAAGACCAACGACGTCGCGGGCGACGGCACCACCACGGCAGTCCTGCTTGCGCAGGCGATCATCCGCGAAGGGCTCAAAAACCTCGCCGCAGGCGCAAATCCCATCATCTTGAAGAAGGGCATCGACAAGGCGGTGGACACCGCCGTCGAGCAGGTCAAGTCCATCTCCAAGAAGGTTGACGGCAAAAAGGCGATCACGCAGGTCGCCTCCATCTCCGCAGGCGACGAAACGGTGGGCGAACTCATCGCAAACGCCATGGAGATCGTCGGCAAGGACGGCGTCATCACCGTGGAAGAGGGCAAGTCCATGACGACCGAACTCACAACCGTCGAGGGCATGCAATTTGACAGAGGGTACGCCTCCGCCTACATGGTGACGAATACCGATAAGATGGAAGCCGTGCTCGACTCCCCTTATATCCTCATCACCGACAAGAAGATCTCCAATTTGCAGGAAATTCTTCCCATCGTCGAGCCCCTCGCGCAGCAGGGACAGCGTCTCCTCATCATCGCCGAGGACGTGGAGGGCGACGCGCTCGCCGCGCTCATCGTCAACAAACTCAAAGGCGTGTTCAACTGCGTTGCGGTGAAAGCGCCCGGGTTCGGCGACAGAAGAAAGGCCATGCTTGAAGACATCGCGACCCTCACGGGCGGCACGGTCATCACCTCCGATCTCGGCTATGAGCTCAAAGACGCCACCGTGGATATGCTCGGCAGAGCCAACCAGGTGAAGGTCGACAAGGACAACACGACCATCATCGACGGCGCAGGCGACAAGGACGCGATCAAAGCGCGCGTCGCCTCTATCAAGGCGCAGATCGAAGTCACCACTTCCGATTACGACAAGGAAAAATTGCAGGAACGCCTTGCAAAACTTGCGGGCGGCGTGGCGGTCATCAATGTCGGCGCGGCGACCGAAGTCGAAATGAAGGAGAAGAAACTCCGCATCGACGACGCGCTCGCGGCAACGAGAGCGGCGGTCGAAGAGGGCTATGTCCCGGGCGGCGGCTCCGCCCTTCTGAGCTGCGTTCCCGTTCTTCAAAAACTCGTTGAGACCCTCACGGGCGACGAAAAGACGGGCGCGCAGATCATTTTGAAGGCATGCGAAGAGCCCGTGCGGCAGATCGCCAAGAACGCGGGCGTGGACGGTTCGGTCGTCGTAGACAAAATTCTGACGAACGGCAAGCCCGCTTACGGCTTTGACGCATTGAAGAACGAGTACACCGACATGGTGAAGAGCGGTATCATCGACCCCACCAAGGTCACCCGCTCCGTCTTGCAGAACGCGGCGAGCGTTGCCTCCACCCTTCTCACGACGGAATCCATCGTGACGGATATTCCCACTCCTCCCGCACCTGCGGCTCCCGCCGGAGGCATGGACGGAATGTACTAATTCACGAAATTCTTTTCTGTGAAAAGAATTTTCGTGAGTTGCTAAGGTTATACAAGATTATAATGATAAAAGGGCTGAAAAGCCCTTTTGTTTTTTACTTTGCTATTTAACCCACGCACTTCCCATTTTGTTATTTCGCCCCGCGCGCAGTTCTGATTCTCTAAGCGCGGCACGAGCCGTAGGCGAAGTACCAAGCGTAGCGCGTGGAGAAATCTCAAAATTATTTAATTATGTCATTTCGACCGTAGCGAACAAAGTGAGCGGAGTGGAGAAATCTCAACAATATTTTAATAAGGAAAAGATTTCTCGACAAGCTCGTAATGACAGTTTAAGAATACCGAGCCCATTTGTCATTTCGCCCCGCGCGCAGATCTGATTCTCTAAGCGCGGCACGAGCCGTAGGCGAAGTACCAAGCGTTGCGCGTGGAGAAATCTCATCTCCGCATTTTTTGAATATTTTGCGTACTATGTCACGCATAGTACACAAAATAAGAGAAAAGCCGCGCCGCGCAACGGTTGCGCGGCGCGGCTTATGTCAGGCAACTTCCGGCGTTTTCTCATCTTCCTCCGCTTTTGCGGATCGAGAATACGCGGAAAGGCGGCGCCATAGCCAAATCATCACGGGCGCCGTAATGAGCAGCGCGGATACATCGGCAAGCGGGGCCGCCCACGCCACTCCCATTACGCCGAGTCCAAGCGGAAGGAGAAAAGCAAATACGATTAAAAGGAGATCCCGCAAGAAAGACAGCGGGGCCGCAAGCTTGGCAAGTCCCATGGATTGCAAGAAAATGGCGCATACCTTTTGCAGACATCCGAACGTAATGAACATGAGATAGATTCTCAAACAGGGAATGGCGAATTCCCGATACAGAGCGGTGAATTCCCCCTCCCCTGCCGTCCCTCCGAACATGGCGATGAACAGTTGCGGCACAGATTCAAAAAAGAGCGTGAACAAAAGGCACAGTCCGCCCGTCCAAAGAAGAACGAGCACAAGCAGCCTTTTTACGCGGCCGTACTTTTTCGCGCCGTAATTATATCCCACGATCGGCTGCGCGCCCATGGCGATCCCAAACGCAACATTGAGCACGATCTGAAAGAGTTTCATAATGACGACAAACGCCGCAAGTGCAACGTCTCCCCCGTACTGCGCGTTCCACGCGTAGCCGTACTTGACGAACAACACGTTATTTACGATGGTCGTCGCCACGATGCAGAGCTGTGTAAGCAAGCTCGACAGTCCCAGACGACAAAGATTTCCCAGCACCTTGAAGTCGGGCACAAAACTTTTAAGAGACAATTTGAATGTCTTGCTCCGCCACAGGTAGGCCACGCAGATCACAAAAGAGACGAACTGTCCCAAAATAGTCGCCCACGCCGCTCCCGCGATCCCGAGGTGCAGACAGTAGATCGCGATCGGGTCTCCGATGATATTGAGCACTGCGCCCGCAGTCATAGCGATCATCGCATACCTTGGCGCGCCGTCCGCACGGATGATCGCGGCAAGACAGTTTTGTACAAGCGCAAGCGGGATCATGGCGTAAATAATCACGCCGTACTCATGTGCGAGCGGAAGATTTGCCGACGTTCCCCCGAGCAGCAGCAGCAGATCGTCCCCCCAAAGATAGGCGGCAAGGATGAGGAGCGCGCCTGTAACGAAAGAGCCGAGCATCGCGTTTCCCACGCTCTTGTGGATCTTTTCGGGCTCTTTTTTGCCGAGCGCTATGGAGAGAAACGCCGCTGCGCCGTCGCCGAAAAACAGGGAGAGCCCCCATCCGACAACGGTGATCGGGAATATGACCCCTGTTGCCGCATTGGCAAGCGGGCCCACGCCATGTCCCACGAAGATTTGGTCTACGATATTGTAAAGACAGGAAATAATGAGAGAAAGAATACAGGGAACGGCAAACTTCAAGAGCAGTTTCCCGACGCGTTCTTCTCCGAGATAGGCGCTTTCATTCATAAAATTCTCCTTCCGACACAAAAAAAGGCACATCGAAAGCAATGTGCCGAAAGAACTTTGACACACGCGCTCCAAACTGTACCGTGATCAGATTTACGCGCTTTCAAGCGCAACGTGTGTCGTTTCTATGAATTTGAAATACTTGATTATTATATCAAAATTCTGTCCAAAAGTCAATCTTTTCACTCTTTGAAAAATGAGACATTTTTTGTCCCTTTTTCGCAAAGAGCAGCCGCCCCGCGCTTTTTCCAAAGCGCGGGGCGGCCTTATTTTAAGAAATTTCGATTTTCGGCGGGAAGGAGGCGGCAATGTCAATAAAATGATTGAGCGTGATCACCGCATAATGTTCATCCCGAAAGGAAAAACCGCAGCTTTCCGCATTCAACCATTTCAGAAAGTCGGAATCCCCCTCCACTTTATAAAACGGACAGCCGAAAAACTCTCTTTTCCGATACGGCTGGATATCCCCTATCCGGTTATAGGAATCGATCCGTCTCCCCTCATCGCAGATACAGAGCGCCTCGACAGAGCCGAAAGAAATTTTCGCCGAATGCCGCTCTCCCGCAAGCGAGATCGTCGTGCCGTTTTCGTCCTGCACGACGGAGACGACTTCATAGCAGTCGTCCGGAAGCCCGCCAAAAGGCGCATAATTCGGTTCGGCCATTACTTCTTCATGAGCGGGGCGCCGCTTTGCCATGCCTGCCCCACCTTTTCGCCGATCGCGTAGTAGCCGCTCTGCATCTGGTCGAACACGAACGCATTGAGCTTTTTGGGGTCTACCTTGCCCTTTTCGGTGAGCACCTTTTCGTCGGCAAGCACGTTGACGATCTCGCCGATCACGCGGTAGCCCGACTTCTCCTCCCCCATCTGCACGACTTTGCATTCGAGCGTAAGCGGAAATTCCTCGATGACGGGCGCGTCCACAAACGCGCTCTTTACGGCGGTGAGTCCCGTCCGCTCGAACTTATCCTCCATCTTATTGCCAGTGGCAATGCCGAAGAAGTCCGCCTCGGCGATGTGCGGAACGTCCGCAACGGAGAGGGTGAACGCTCCCCTCTTCTTCAAATTTTCCGTCGTCTTATGGTCCTCGCTGATGTTGAGCGCCACCATGTTCTCGGAGCAGATCCCGCCCCAAGCCATGTTCATAACGTCCACCTTCTCCCCTTCGCCGTAAGTTGCAATGAGCAATACGGGCATGGGAAATACATAGGGCTTTACGCCTAAATTTTTTAACATGATTTTCCTCCGAAATCTTTTTCCATATTGTACCACCGCCGCAAAAAAATGTCAAGCGTCTGCCGTAAGCCGCCCGCCGCCCCGCGCTTTTTCAAAGCGCGGGGCGGCGGAACAAAAACCCACTCCATGTTAAAAGGCGGGCGCATATCTGCGCCCGCCCTGCGGTATTTTAAAAATTATTTGTTCTTTTTTCCGATGAGCCGCCGCACAAAGTCGGGAAGTTGCTGGTCGTGCGCATTTCTGTCCGCAGGCTCATCCTCGGGTTCGGGAACGGGCTGCTGCCGGGGCTGGGGCACGGGCTGTTGATAGCCGGGCTGCGCGCCGTAATTTTGTTCATAGCCGTAAGCGGGCTGCTGGGGCTGCGGTTGCTGAGGCGCAACGGGCTGCTGGTAACCCGCATAGGGATTATAGACGCCGCGAGGAGGGACCGCAGGCTGCTGTTGGGGCTGGGGCGCTGCGGGGCGCTGAGGCGCGGGCTGCTGAGGGGCAGGCTGTTGGCGGGGATCCATCGGTCTCTGCGCGGGAGCGGACTGCTGGGGTGCAGCGGGACGCTGATAGGTCTGCGTACGGGTATCGGGACGATTCCCCGCTGCGGGGAAACCGGTTGCGATCACGGTGACTTCCACTTCGTCGCTGATGTTCTCGTCGATACAAGCGCCGAAGATGATATTCGCGGAATAGTCCACCACGCTGTGGATGAGGGACGCTGCAAGTTTGACTTCATCGAAGGTGAGGTCATTGCCGCCGACGACGTTCAGAATGACGCCCGTCGCGCCCTCGATGGTGGTTTCGAGGAGCGGGCAGTTGACCGCGAGGCGCACCGCCTCTACGATACGGTTCTCCCCTTTGGCAACGCCCACGCCCATATGCGCGAGCCCTTTGTCCTTCAAAATGGTTTTCACGTCCGCAAAGTCGAGATTGATGAGGGCGGGCGTGACGATGAGGTCGGCAATGCCGCGAATGCCCTGTTTCAAAACCTCGTCCGCCACACGGAGAGCCTCTCCCATGGGCGCGTTCTTGGGAACGACGTCGCTGATCTTTTCGTTGGGAATGATAATGAGGGTATCAACGTACTTTTTGAGGTTATCGAGCCCTTTCATCGTGTTGTCCATTCTGCGCTTCCCCTCGAAGGAGAAGGGCTCTGTGACAACGGCGACGGTGAGGATCTTCATATCTTTCGCCATTTTTGCGATGACGGGAGCCGCGCCCGTGCCTGTTCCGCCGCCCATACCTGCGGTGATGAACAGAAGGTCGGTCTTTTCGATCGCCCTCGCGAGATCGTCTTTATTCTCCTCGGCGGCGGCTCTGCCGATTTCGGGATCTGCGCCCGCGCCGAGCCCTTTGGTCAGGTGTGCGCCGATCTGGATCTTGGTCTCCGCCTTGCTGCAAGCGAGGATTTGGGCGTCTGTGTTGACGGCAATATATTCCGCGCTCGTGATTCCCGCGTCGATCATGCGGTTGACGGCGTTGTTGCCCGCGCCGCCCACGCCGATCACTTTGATCCGCGCCTTGCCCGTATATTCGGGTTCGACGGGCGTAGGAACATAGTTATTTTCCTGCGGCTGATTATCTCTTCCCACGAAGGGGATATTGTCGTTATACATGGTTTAACCTCCGAATACGTTTAATAATGTGGATAATTTTCCGCGCTTGCGGTTATCGTCGTAAGCCATGTCCGTGAGGGCAATGCGCGAACTCATGGACGGTTTGTTATAGTAAGGCAGATCGGGCGCAAGCTGTTCGCACACGCAGCCGAGCCTGCGGGACATATGTTCGAGCGCGCCGCGAATGCCGTCGAGCCCTTCGCCCGTGACATAGAGGGGCTTGCTGTCGAGCTCTTTCCCCGAACATTCTTCGAGGAAGCCGCTCACTTTTTCGCACAGCTCGTCCAGCCCCGCCTTGATCTCCTCCACGAGATCGTCCGACGGGATCTCGTAGGACTGCCCGCGAAAGTTGAATTCTCTGTTTTTTGCCTCCCGTTTCAAGTAGAGGTTGGAGCGGGTGAGAAGGTGCAGCGCGCCTTCATAGGGAAGGTGAAATTTTTGCATGAGGCGGACGGCGATCTGTCCCTGTCCTGCCCAATAGGTCTTTTGGGCGAGGATCCCGCCGCCGAGGAGCAGGCAGACTGTGGACGATAAGTATCCCACGTCGAGAAAGAGCGCGTACTCGTCCCGCGTTTCGGGCGGAATGAGGTAGCACGCCGTCGCAAGCTGGGTGGGAAGAAAGCGCAGTTCGATCTTCATCTCCGAAAAGATCTTTTCAAAGGTGGAGGCGAAATATTCCGAGCAATAGAAATAGGAGAGCACGCCCGAGAGCCCTGTGGAATAGAGCCCTGCGGGATCGGCGACGCGGCGGTTATCGGCCGTGGTGTAGATCATGCTCGTCACGCGGATCCCGCGATAGCCGGCGATTTCCCGTCTGCCGCTGTCGAAGAGGGTCTCTTTTTCCCGCGCGCCGATTTTCAGCCGTTTGGGAAAGCCCACCACCTGTTCTTTGGGAACGACGAGGGTAAATTCCCCGGGAACGCCGATATAGAGCGTGCGGAACCTGCGCCCGCAGATCTGCTCCACGGCGTCAAGCGCGCCGCGAACGGCTGAGGCGAGTTCTTCGGTATCGTAAAACTCGCCGTCCTGATACCCTCCGTACGGTTCGGTTTTGCTCGCTTGAAAGACGAAAGTGTTGTTAACCCCTCTTTCGCCTACAAAAATCGCGATCTCCGAAGAACGGATGTCGAGGACAGCTACGCTCTTTTGTGCCATTCTTCCTTCCCCTGGTATATTCTTACATTATTATATCAAAATGCCGTCGGTGTGTCAAGGGAATATTCTTATTTTTTTGCCGTATGTTTGCATATTTTGCGTATTCGGCGGGCGCATGCCCCCAAATAGAGCACAAAAAGAGCCGCCGAAAAAAAGTTTCGGCGGCAAAACCGCGCCATTGCAGGCGCCTTGCAAACCTCGGTAATCGATCTTTGCGGTCGGACCCAAACGGATATTTGCCGCAAAGGCTTTGAGGAAACGGGCGTTTCTCTCACGGGTTTTCGTCGGCTTTAAAAGGGAAGTTTGTCGCGGTGATCGCTCACGGTAAAGCCGCCGTTGACCGAGTCCACCACGTCGAAGAACCCGTAAAGCCGCTGTGCGTCGGGGAGTTCGCGGTATTTGAGGAGCACCGCCATCGCCTTGTCCTCGGTGAGGTGGGAGGGCGAATAGACGTCGGCGTACAGTCCCTCGTGGAAGAGCAGGCGGAAGAAGTAGTCCCCTTCGATGGGGTTCCCCGTCGGGACGAGGCGGATGGAAGTCAGGTTCGCGCGGATGTCGTCAAGTTGGTCGGCAAAGACGTTGCAGAATTTGAGCGCCTCTTCAAAGTACGCGCCCGTGACGGCCGTCCCCGCCTCCCCTTTGGTCAGCGTAAACCCTTCGAGCAGCACGTTCCCGCCGAGGCGGCGGTTGACGTTGTCCGTCTTTTCGTAGAGATACAGCCCCTCTTCGTCGAGCACGGCGAATCTGCCGCTCTCGTATTCAAACGTATATGTCTCCTTGCGTTCGGTGACGGAAAGGGTGAGCGTGCGCGGGAACTTCTTTTCGAGCCCGTCCAAACGGAATGCGGGATATTTTTCGACGATCTCCCGCACGTCTTCGAGGTCGAGGAAGGTGGTGCTGGACCCGACGAACTTCTCTTCGAGTTCCGCTTGCAGGGCAAAGCTGTCGTCAAGACCCTCTTCGGAGAGGGTGGAATAACGCACTTTCACGTCCGTGACGGTAAATACGGCGTTGAGCGCTGCGGCGATGACCGCAACGAGCAGGACGAGCCCGATCGCCGTCGTCAGAAGAATTTTTCCTTTTTTCTTCATATGTATCCCTCCGGAAACGCAAGTTTTTTGGGGCGGCAGGCGCCGCACATCTATACTCTGATCCGTTTTATCTTCGCGCCCAAGCCCGTCAGCTTTTCTTGCAGGGCGGCGTACCCTCGGTCGATGTGGGAAAGATCGAGCACTTCGCTCATCCCCTCCGCGCCGAGCGCCGCCAAAACGAGCGCCGCGCCGCCGCGCAGATCTCCCGCCGTGAGAGAGGCCCCGTGCAGCCGCTTTACCCCGCGCACAAAGGCAAGCCTGCCCTTCACTTCGATGTCCGCGCCCATCTTTCTGAGCTCGGGCACATATTTATAGCGGGTCTCGAAGAGATTCTCCGCGATGACCGCTCCCCCCTCCGCGCCGCTGTTGAGCGCGGTGGCCTGCGCTTGCAGGTCGGTGGGAAAGCCGGGGAAAGGCATTGTCTCGATACGGCGGTTGCATTTCAGCCTGCCGCTGCTCTCGATTCTTATTTTATCATTTTTCGCATGGATTTTGCAACCGTTTTCACGCAATTTATGTAAAAGCAACCGAATATTCTCGGGCGCGACCCCCGTCACCTCGGTCTCTCCGCCGCAGATGGCGCACGCCATGAGATAGGTACCCGCCTCGATACGGTCCTTGATGGGGCGGTAGGTCACCCCGCCGAGGGACTTGACCCCCTCGATCTCGATCGTGTCCGTGCCCGCGCCCCGCACCTTCGCACCCATCGCGTTGAGGAAGTTTTGCAGATCGACGATCTCGGGCTCCTTCGCAGCCCCCTGCACCACCGTCCGCCCCTCCGCTTTGACGGCGGCGAGCAGAATGTTCTCCGTCGCGCCGACGCTGGGAAAGTCGAGGGCGATCTCCGCGCCGCGCAAGCTATCGCATTTGCAAAAAATGAACCCTTCCCGCTCCTCGATCTTCACGCCGAGGCGTTTGAGCGCGGAAAGGTGCAGGTCGATGGGACGAAGTCCGATGTCGCACCCGCCGGGATAGGCGATGACGGCGCGGTGGAAACGGGTGAGAAGAGACCCGAGCATAAAGACCGATGAACGGAGTTCCTTGGTGAGCGCGGAAGAGAGTTCGTGCGAGCAGGCGTCGGAGCTGTCGATCACGACGTCCTTTCCGCGAAATTCCGCCTTTGCGCCGAGCTCGCGCAAAATTTGCATCATGCAGAGGGCGTCCGCAATGGGCGGCACTTCCTCGATCGTCACTTGTTTCTCGGTTAAAACAGACGCGGCGAGAAGCGGCAGCACCGAATTTTTCGCCGACTGCGCACGCACCGTGCCGTTCAGGCGCCTCCCCCCATCTATTAAAAATTTATCCATAAATACTCCTTGCGCAACGGAGCATAACCCCATAAAAGCCCTCTTGGGGCTTTTGCGCATTTTTTCTCACTGCATCTTATGAATTTTCCTCCTTGCGTTGTGTCTCGAAATGCCGTACAGGACCCCCATCGCCGCCATGGTGACGACGAGCGACGTGTTTCCCGCGCTCACGAGGGGGAGCGGGAGCCCCGTCGGGGGGATACAGCCGCTCACGACGAGGGCGTTGAGCGCCGTCTGCACCGTAAAGGCGAGCGTAATGCCCGAGGCGAGCATGTAGCCGTAGAAGGTGTCGCAGGAACGGGCGATACGGAATCCCCGCCAGATGATGAACCCGATGAGGGCGAACAGGAGAAGAACGCCGGCAAAACCCGTCTCCTCCGCGATGACGGCGAGGATGAAATCGCTCTCGGCAAAGGGCAGAAAGCGGTATTTCTGCCGCGATTTGAAGAGCCCCGTGCCAAACAGGTTTCCGTTTGCGAGGGCGTAGAGAGATTGGATGAGCTGGTACCCCTCTCCCTTGGGCGACTGCCACGGGTCGAGGAAGGCGGAGAGCCGCTTTAAGCGGTAGGGCTCCATGAAGATGAGGGCGGGCACGGCGCAGAGGACTGGCACGGCGATCGCAAACAGCGTTTTCCATGACGCGCCCGAGAGGAAGATCATGCCCACCGTGACCGCCGCGATCAGCATGGTCACGGACATGTTGGGTTCCAAAATGACGAGCGCGCAGACGCCGAGCCCCGCAAAGAGGACGGGCAGCACCCCCTTCCCCGTGCGCATGCGGGCGGGGTCTTTTGCAAAATATCCCGCCGCAAAGAGCACAAAGCCGTACTTTGCGAGCTCGGAGGGTTGGATGGTGAAACTGCCGAACCCGATCCAGCGGGTCGCGCCGTAGTTGCTCTTCCCCACGCCGGGCACGAACACGAGCGCGAGCAGGACGAGGGAGACAAGGAGCGCGGGGAGCCCGATTTTTTTTAATTTTTCATGATCGACAAAGGAGATCGCGATCATCGCAGCGAGCCCGAGCACAAACCCGACGATCTGTTTTTTGACGAAGTAGAGGCTGTCGCCGTACTGCACTTCGGCGTTGTACGCGCTTGCCGAATAGACGCAGACAATGCCGTAGGCGGCAAGCAAAACGACGGCGACGAGAAAAGGAATGTCGCCGTAAGCGCCGCCCCGCCCCCGCTGCGCGGGGGCGGGGCGGCTTCCCTGCAAAAATGTTTCCCTATTCTTCCGCAACGCCGTCCTCCGCAGGCGGGAGCACGCCGCCCGATCTCTTCTCTGCCGTCAGGACATTCAGCATTTCACGGAAGCGCTCTCCCCTCTCCTCGTAGTTGCGGAAGGCGTCGAAACTCGCCGAAGCGGGGCTGAGCAGCACGTTCTGTCCCTTTTTGGCGGTGAGAAAGGCGACCCGCACGGCAACGTCGAAGGGACGGCACAGCGTGACCGCCGTATATCCCTTTTTGAGCGCCGCGCCCAAAATGCGGAAGGCGTTTTCGCCGTAGATGACGGTATGCACCACCCCGCTGTTTCTGATCGCGTCGAAGAGGGGCTCGTAGGAATACCCCTTGTCCTTGCCGCCGACGAGGAGCACGCTCTCGCCGCGCACGCTCTTCACCGCCTTGATCGCCGAATCCACGTTGGTCGCCTTGCTGTCGTCGATGAAGTTCACGCCGTCGAGCTCCCCCACCCGCTGCAAGCGGTGGGCGACGCCGCGAAAGCTCTTTAAGGCGGCGGCGATCGTCTCGTTGGGAACGCCGAAGAGTTTTGCCGCGCAGATCGCAGCCAAGGCGTTGGCGGTGTTGTGTTCACCGTCGAGGGGGAGTTCGGCGACGGGGAAGAGCTTTTCGCCCATATAGCAGAAATACCCTTCGCTCGGGTATCCCCCCTCCACCGGTTCGCGCAGGGAGAACCACACGGGCTTTGCCTTTGTCTTTTCGGCAAAGCCGCGCACGATGGGATCGTCGTAGTTGAGCACGGCATACTCGCTCTCCGCGCAGTTTTTGAGCAGGCGGGATTTGAGATAGACGTAGTTCTCCATGTTGTAGTGGCGGTTGAGGTGGTCCTCTGTGACATTGAGGACGACCGCAACGTGCGGGCGGAGGGAAGAGAGCGTTTCGAGCTGGAAAGAGGAGACTTCGATGACGGCGAGCCCGTCCTCGCCGAGCTCTTTGACGCAGGAAGAAAGGGGCCGTCCGATGTTTCCGCAGGCGGCGCTCTTTTTGCCTGCTGCCTGAAAGATCCCTTCGAGCATGGTGACTGTGGTCGTCTTGCCGTTGGTGCCCGTGACGGCGACTGCGGGGCAGTGCAGATTGAGCGCGCCCAGCTCCATTTCGCCGATGATGCGCTTTCCCGCCCGTTTGAAGGAGACGGGAAGGGGGTGATCGACGGGGATCCCGGGGCTCAGCACGAGGATATCGCACTCGGCGGCGCGCCGTTCGAGCTCTTCTTTATGTATGACGACGCACCCTTTTGCGCCGAGCTCGCGGGCGGTCTCTGCGACGCTGCCGTCCTCCACGTCGTCGAAGCAGTACACCTTCGCCCCACGGGAGAGCAGATATTCGCTCGCCGCGATCCCCGAGCGGGAGAGCCCCGCCACAAGAAAGGTCTGTTGGGAATATAGCATAATTTCTCCTTTTCCCCGTCTTGGGGGATCATACGAACGGGAACAAGAGCAGCGCTCCCATGAGCGCGGTGACCGCCGCATAGACGTAAGCGATCTTCCCCTCGGAATATCCCTTCATCTGGAAGTGGTGGTGGATGGGCGCCATGAGAAAGACGCGCTTGCCCGTTTTTTTATAGTATATTACCTGAATGATGACGGATATGCTTGAAAGGACAAACATCGCGCCCGCAAACGGAATGACGAGGGCGTTCCCCGTGACGAGGGCGCAGGAGGCGGCAAACCCGCCGAGGGAGAGAGAGCCCGTGTCGCCCATGAACACGCTTGCGCGGTTGACGTTAAAGACGAGATAGGCTGCGAGCGCACCCACGAGGCTCATACACAGACAGGCGACGTCTGCGTTTGCATATTGTAGGGAGAGCAGCAGCGAGAGCGCGAGAAAGAACATCGCCGAAGTCCCTCCCGCGAGCCCGTCCAGCCCGTCGGTGAGGTTGACCCCGTTGACCGTCGCCACATACACGAACAGTCCGAGCGGGAACATCCACCAGCCGATGTCGAAGGAAAGATCGGTGAAAGGAATGCGCAGCACGGTGAGCCCTTCATAGCAGCAGTAAACGGACGCGATGACCGCGACCGAGAGCTGGAAAAAGATCTTCTGGTAGGGACGGAGGCCGAGATTGTCGTGGCGGCGTTTTTTGAGCAGATCGTCCAAAAAGCCCACCAAAAGATACCCCACGCCGACGGCGAGGCAGACAAGGAAGGGCTTGTCCGCAGTCCCGCAAAGAAGAAGGGCGGTCAAAGAGGCGGCAAGGACAAAACCCAAGCCGCCCATCGTGGGGGTCCCCCCCTTCTTCTCGTGTTCTTTGACATAGTGCAAAATATTCTGTCCCGCGCCCAGCTTTTTGAGGAGTGGGATCTCCGCCGCACAAAAGACAAAGGACAGCGCGGCGGACAAAACCAAACAAACCAACATCGCTCTCATGACAGTTTCCCGACGATCTTCTTCACGGTATCTTTGTCATTGTAGTCGAATTTTATCCCCATGATCTCCTGGTAAGTCTCCCCGCCCTTCCCCGCGATGAGCAGAATATCTCCCGCGCCGAGCAGGTTCAGGGCATATTCGATGGCCTTCTCCCGCTCCTCGATGGCGACGTACTCCTCGGAAATGCTGCGGTAGCCCTTCTCGATCTCGGAGATGATGGCGCAGGGATCCTCAAAGCGGGGATTATCCGAGGTGAGCACGGCAAAGTCGCAAAGGCGCGCCGCCGTCTCCCCCATCTCCTTCCGTTTCCCCCCGTCGCGGTTCCCGCCGCAGCCGAAGAGGACGATCAGTCTCCCCTCGCACAGTTCTTTGAGGCAGGAAAGGGACTTTTCGAGGCCGTCGGGGGTATGGGCGAAGTCCACGAAAATATCCGCGCCGCGAAAGTGCGCCGCCTTTTCCAGCCTTCCCTCCACCTGTTTCACCTTTCCGAGCCCGTTTGCGATACATTCTGGGGGGACGCCCAGCCGCCGCGCCGCGCAGGCGGCGGCGAGCGCGTTATACAGATTGTGCCGCCCGAGGAGGAGCAGGTTCGTCTCGCAGAGTTCGTCCGACAGATTGAAGAGGACGCGGCTGCCCTGCACGCTCTCCTCCTCCACGAGGGCGAACGCGTCGGCGGGGTTTTCGAGGCCGTAGGTCATGTGCGGGGTCTCCCATTGCAGCAGCGTGCGCGTAAAGGGATCGTCCGCGTTGTAGACCGCATAGCGGCAGCGGTCGGGAGCGAACAATTCCCGTTTCGCCCCGCCGTAGCGCTCCATATCCCCGAAAAAATCGAGGTGGTCGCGGGTGAGGTTGGTAAAGACGCCCACGTCAAAGCGGATGGGCGCAACCTTCCCGAGGGCGAGCGCATGCGCGGAGACTTCCATCACGACGTCCTGCACGCCAGCCTTTCTCATCTCGTCGAGCATGGAAAAGAGAGAGACGGGATCGGGCGTCGTGAGATCGGGCGGCACCGTCCTGCCCATAAAGCGGGCGCCGAGGGTGCCGATGAGCCCCACCGCTCTGCCGTGTTCCTCCAAAACGGAGGCGAGCAGATGGCAGGTGGTCGTCTTGCCGTTTGTGCCCGTGACCCCCGAAAAGCGCATGTGTTTTTCGGGGTGGGAGAAGAAGGCGGCGGAGAGCTGCGCCATGGCGGCCCTCCCGTCGGGCACGATGAGCTGCGCGCAGGGCAGCGGGAGCTCCCGCTCGCACACAAGGCACGCCCCCCGCGCCGCCGCCTCTTCCGCATAGAGGTGGAGGTCCGTCCCCGTGCCGCGATAGCAAAAGAAGAGTTCCCCCTCTGCGGCCGTGCGGCTGTCCGTGCAGAGCGCCGTGACCTCGCAATCTCCGACGAGCCTTTTTTCTTTGAGTTCCTTTGCAAGTGCGGAAAGTTTCATGCTCCCCCCTGTGCGGGGATCTTCATAAAGTTGATGATCCCCTCGAAAATTTCTTTGGCGCAGGGCGCCGCCACGGTGCTGCCGTAGTAGCTCCCCTGCGGTTCGTCTACGATGATAAGGCAAAGGTAGCGCGGCGCGTCGGCGGGGAAATAGCCCACGAAGGAGGAGACGTACTTCCCCTGCGCGATGACGCCGTTTTCGTATTTTTGCGCCGTTCCCGTCTTGCCCGCCACGCGGTAGCCCTCGATGTAGGCATGTTTGCCGCTCCCCTCTCTCACCACCCCTTCGAGCATGGAGGAGAGCAGGCGGGAAGTCTCTTCGCTCACCGTTCTGCCCATGAGTTTTTTGCCCGTTTTGACTGCGACATAGCCGTCGTCCGAAAAAATTTCGCTCAAAATGTGCGGGGTGTAGTAATATCCCCCGTTGACGGCGGAGGCCGCCGCACAGGCAAGCTGCAACGGAGAGACTGCGATGGTCTGCCCGAATCCGATACGCGCAAGGTCGCAGTCGCGCACGCTCCCCTCGGGCAGGAGCATTCCCACCGCCTCGCCCGAAAAGTCCACGCCCGTCGCCTTGCCGAACCCGAACGCCGTGAGATAGCTGTAAAAAGTCTCCTTCCCAAGCCCGAGCGCCAGATCGACAAAGCAGGGGTTGCAGGAATTGTTGAGCGCCTCGGCGAGGGTCTGGCCACTGTGCTTGCCGTTTTTGTGGTCGCTCCAACATTTGATGGTCGTGCCGTCCACGCTGCGGGTGCGGCTGCTCGGAAACACATATTGCGGGGACAGCGCCGCAGGGTTTCCCTTCCGCCACTCTTCGAGATCGGCGGCGGCGGTAATAATTTTGAAGGTCGACCCTGGTTCGTAGATGTCGCTTACGAGGCAATTGCGGGAGAGGCGGTTGAGTGCGTCCATGTCGTCGCGGGGCGGGTCGTTCAAATCGTAGGAGGGCAGATTCACCATCGCGAGCACGCCGAAGTCCTGCGGGTCGAGCACGATACACCGCGCCGCCTTCGCGGAAGTTTGGGCGAGCGTCCGTCCCATCACCTCCTCGGCAAGCGCCTGGATACGGTAGTCGAGGGTGAGGCGCAGGTTGAGCCCGTCCGTCGCGGGAAGGTAGGACGCCGATGTCCCCTCGATCTCCGCGCCGACGAGATCGGTCTCATAGAGGATCTCCCCCGCCTCCCCTCTGAGAAAGGAATCGTAAAAGCGTTCCAATCCCGTCGTGCCCTCGCTGCCCATCGCGGTAAAGCCCAGGACCTGCGAGGCGAGCGCGCCGTAGGGATACATTCTCTTGTTGTCCCGCGCGTAATAGATCCCCTTCAATCCGCTCCCCTCGATCGACTGCACAAGGGACTTTTCCCCCTGTTTCAGGAGCGTGATCTCCGAGCGGGAGCGGTCGGAGAGCTTTGCCTGCATGTCCTCGCGGGGGACGTGCAGGAGCGCGGAGAGGACGGTCGCGGTGTTTTCGATGTCGGTGACGGCATTTGCGCGGGCGTACACGCTGTACGCCGTCTCGTTGCCCGCGAGCAGTTCGCCGTTGCGGTCGAAAATTTTTCCGCGCTCGGGGGTCACGGGGATCTCCCGCGTCCACTGGTCGAGGGCGAGAGATAATAGTTTCTCCTGCCAGAAGAGCTGCACATAGAGAAATCTCCCCAAAAAAACGCAAAAAAGAAAGGCTATCGCCAATAGCACGGCAAATAACCTCTTTCGTAGGACAGTCAAAGAAAAGTCCGTATTCTGTTTGATAGGTTCCCTCCGCTGGGGCTCAACGGCTCATGCCGTGTTCGATCGCCCATGTTTCAACGTATTCGGGAGAGGTGAGACGTTCGATCTCGCTGTCGATCCCGTTCATCTCTTCGGTAAGCCGCGTCAGTTCCTCTTCGCGCGCCGCCACATCCTCGTTGATGGAGTTGATGATCGCGGTATTGATGCAGACGACCGCCAGCAAGAGCACGATCACCGCCGCGACCGCCGCCAGCACGAGCTTGGTGCGCATGGAGAGCGCCGCGAGCATGCCCGTCTGTTTTTGTTCCGCCACATTTTGGTGGGACATCGTACGGGGCGTGGGTTTTGCGTCCTCATCGTCGGCTGCGGGCGCTGCTGGCGCAGACGGCTCAAATGCGGGAATATAGTCTGTCTCCGGTTGGTAGGACGGATCGTACACGGGCGCCTCTACCGTCATCGAGGGGGTCTCGGGCGCGGAAGTATCGATGAGCTGCCCGTTCTTGAAGAGCAGATCTTCAAACAAGCCCTTGCGTTCCTGCGCGGGAGCCTCGGCTGCGGGCGCGGGTTCCACGGGGGCATAGTCCCTCACTTTGGCGGTCTCGGGCGCGTCGCCGAAACGGTGCAATCCCTGCATTCCGGGCGTGACCGCAACATAGTCGGCAAGGCGGCGCGCCGCGCTGGGCGCGTCCGGCGAGGTCGGCACGACGGGCGCATGGTATTCGGAAGTCGAGTATGCCGCATTCTGGTACGCGGGAACATGCTCGGAACGGAACGTCTGATATTCATAGGCTCCCACGGGCTTGGCGGGCGCAGGGGAGAGATCTTCTCCCGCGAGCAGCGCGCGCATGCGCTCGGACATTTGCCGCTGATGTTCTCGCTCCTCCTCTGTCTGTTCTCGCTCCCTATCCAAAGTCAGGTCTGCCATGATACTCTCTCCTTATCTTTATTCCTTATGTTACCCGATCATGCCCCGATTTTTTCGGCAATTCTCAGTTTTGCGCATTTACTGCGCGAATTTTCTCTTTTTTCTTGTTCGCAGGCCGTGATCGGCTTGCCCGTAACGATCTCGATCTCCTTCTTTTTCCCGCAGACGCAGACGGGAAAGCTCTTCGGGCAGACGCAGTCCGACGCGAGCTCCCGAAAGACCTGTTTCACGATCCTGTCTTCGAGAGAATGAAAGGTCAGGACGCAAATCCTGCCTCCCGGGTTTAATCTCCGGATGAGCCCTTTCAAGCACTCGCCCAAGTTTTCGAGCTCTCCGTTCACTTCGATCCGGATCGCCTGAAAAGTCTGCCGCGCGCAGGCGGCGGAGCGGAACTTCGGAGGAATGCTCTCCTCCACGATCTCTCTGAGCTGTCCGCAAGTGGTGATCTCTTCCCGTTCCCGCCGTCTCACGAGGTTGCGCACGATGGCGGGCGCAAAAGATTCCTCCCCGTATTCGCGGAGAATGCGCAAGAGCTTGTCCGGCGGATAGCCGTTCACGACCTCCCTTGCAGTGAGGGCGCTGCTCTGATCCATTCTCATATCGAGGGGCGCGGATGCCGATCGGTAGGAAAAACCTCTCTCTTCTTCATCGATTTGATGAGAAGATATTCCAAAATCCAATAGCACGCCGTCGAGCCTGTCCACGCCCGCCCGACCGAGAACGTTTTCGTAACATTTATAATTGGTATGGTACAGATGAAATCTGCCCGTAAACTGTGCAAGCCGTCTTTCGGTAGCCGCGATCGCCTCCCCGTCCATATCCGTCCCGATCAGGGTCACCGTGGGGTTCGCGGCGAGAATGGCATAGGAGTGTCCCCCGCCGCCGAGCGTTCCGTCGAAGTAAACGCCCCCGTCTTTCAGGTTCAGCCCGCCGATCACCTCGTCGAGCATCACCGGACGGTGATAGAAAGTGTCCATTAAAGGTAACCGATCTTCGCGAACGCCGACTCGAAGGTCATCTTCTCGTCGAGATCGTCCTGCGTTTCCTTCGCCCAGATCTCGAAGTGGTCGCCCATGCCGATGGTGGCGATCTCCTTCTTGATGTTCGCATAGCCGCGAAGGGTGGGAGGGAGCACCACTCTGTACTGCTTGTCCACGTCCACATGCTCGACCGAGCTGAGGATCTTTCTCTTCGCGTTCAAGCCTTCGAGGGTATCGGGCAACATCGCAAGTTTTTTGTCCAGCCACTCTTGAAGGATCTCGGGCTCATACACTTTGATACAGCCCTGCGGCCCCGCGATCATGGAAACGCGCTTGATGACGGGCTCCGTGCTTCCCTCGGGAATGGGCGGAAGATATTTGGAGGCGATCCTGATGCGCCATTTGTCGTCTACGGTCTGTGTGCTCGATCCGTACAAATTGTTCATCGTATCCCTCCTTTTCCGCATTGTGAAATCATTGTAGCATGAAATTCCTCCCTTGTCAACCACTTGCGACCATTTTCTTTCACCTTTTTTCCAAAAAAATCCACTTTTTTCCCCGCGATATCTTTCGCGAAA
Source organism: uncultured Clostridia bacterium (assembly GCA_947632195.1). Lineage (GTDB taxonomy): Bacteria > Bacillota > Clostridia > Christensenellales > Borkfalkiaceae > Gallimonas. The sequence continues at coordinate 98,488 of CANROE010000001.1, forward strand.
CAAAAAAGCGACAAATTAGAACGTTTGTTTGAATACTTTTCGGTTGATTTTTGCGGTTTTTCCGAGGAAACAAACGTTTGTATGCCCCTTTTCGCTCCACTTTGACGGCAAACTTTTGTTTATTTTTCCATTTTCCATCCACACGTTATCCACATCTTTTGCGGCGAGAACGCGTTCGAGACGGCGCGCGACCCCCTCCGCTCCGTCGTAGACGGGCGCGCCGTAGAAGGCGGCGATCTCCCGCTTGACCAAGGCGTAATGGGTGCAGCCGAGCACCACGCCGTCGAACGTTCCGGCGGGGAGATGTTCGGCATATACGATCTCCTCGCCGCGCAAAAATTTTTTCTCGACGGCGGCGGCAAGCGCGGGACAGCCGCACACCGTGAAACGGGTCTCGGGGCATTCCGCCAGCAGTTCTTTCAGCCGCTTGCTTGCGGCGGTGCGCGGAGTGCAGAGCACGAGGATCTCTTTCCCCTCGCGGGCGGCGGGAAGAACGGCGGGCTCCGTCCCGAGGATGGGAAAGGAAAATTTTTTGCGCATTTCCGCAATGCAGACGGCGGTGGCGGTGTTGCAGGCGAGCACGGCGGCGGCGACCTTGCGGCGGCGGAAACATTCGAGGGCCTCCTGCGTAAAGGCGGCGATCTCCTCGGGCGGGCGGCTGCCGTAGGGTGCGCGAGTGTTATCGCCCAAATAGAGATAGCGGAGCGCGGGCAGGCGTTTCACGCAGGCGCCGAGGACGGAAAGCCCGCCGATACCGCTGTCAAATACTCCGATCGAAGTTTTCATGTTCCCCTCTTTTTTGGAAAAAGCCAAATTTTTTTGCGCTTTTCGGTTGAAAAACAGTTTACAAGCCATTTATTTTATGCTAAAATATCATGGTATTGTAAATCGAATTAAGGAGAACCATCGTGCCGAACATCAAATCCGCAAAAAAGCGCGTTCTCGTCACAGAAAAAAAGACGGCGCAAAACAAGGCGTTGAAATCCGCCCTCAAAACGCAAATCAAAAAGTTTTTGGCAGCAGTCAACGCAGGCGACAAAGAAACCGCGAACAAGCTCTATCCCGAGACCGTATCCGCGATCGATTCCGCTTGCTCCAAGGGCCTTCTGCACAAGAACAACGCGGCGAACAAAAAGGCAAAGCTTGCGAAAAAGCTTCAAGCCATCGCGTGACCCGAATATAAAACCGCAAGCGCTCCGCAGTTTGGCGGAGCGCTTTTTTTTGTTATTTTGACAATTTTCGACTCTTTTTCGTCAATTTCTATCGTTTTTCCGCCCAGTAACCCCCCGAAATCCAACAATATCACACTTTACGGGAAATTTCGCAAAATCATTGACTTTTTATCCCCTTTATAATATACTGTTACCCGTGCCGCGCAGTTTATTTTTATTAAACTTTTGGTTTATTATTGCGAGAGTTCCGTAAAAACTGCCAAAAAGTTTACAAATACTAAACGGCGTAGGAAAGGAGAGAATATGGAACTCGGAGCAAAGCTGCGCGACATGCGCCAGCGGAAAGGACTGACGCAGGAGGAACTTGCGGACCGTTGCGAACTGACGAAGGGGTATATCTCCCAGCTCGAAAACGAGCTCACAAGCCCCTCTATCGCCACGCTCATTGACCTTTTGAACGCGCTCGGCAGCAATCTTTCCGACTTTTTTCATGAAGAAGCGGAGCAAAAGATCGTCTTTTCCAAGGAAGAATACATTGAAAAGCAATCGGAGGGCATGCTCTTCCGCTGGCTGATCCCCAACGCGCAGAAGAACATGATGGAACCTGTTCTTGTGGAGTTGGAGTCGGGCGCGACGACGGGCGCGGACTTCCCCCATGAGGGAGAAGAATTCGGCTATGTGCTCGAAGGGTGTGTCGCGGTTGTGAGCAGCGGAAAGCAACATCTTGCGAAAAAGGGCGAAAGTTTTTATTTTACGGCCGACACGGAACACTATATTATCGGCAAGGGAAAGGGAAAATCGAAGTTTTTGTGGATCTCCACTCCCCCGAACTTTTGATTCTGCACCTTCCGCAAAAGTTTGGCTTGGTTAAAACGCACTTGGACGTAGCAAGATTCCCTCGGAGACTTTCCGTTTTGGACTTTGTTGCTTCCTCAACGGCTCGGAATGACGCGAGCGGGGCGGAATGACGCATAACTGTCATTTCGACCAAGCGCAGCGCGTGGAGAAATCTCACATTATTATAATGAGGTAGAGATGTCTCGACTACGCTCGACATGACATTATTAGGAATGGTGTCCTGCTTGCCCCTTGCTGTCCCTGAAAGGGAAAGTAGCGCGTAAGCGCCGAAAGGGTTCTCACCGCAAAAGAAAGTTTCATCACGGAAAAAGATTTTGCGCAGCAAAAGATTTTTCGTGAATATTCCCCAATCTCTTGCCTTAGGCGGAATTCACTTCCGCCGTACGCGACCCAATTTGGCAAATCCTTTTGCCTTCTTGTCCGATAAAACGAACGAGAGGACAAGCAAGTTAAACCGCCAAAGAAAGTTTCCTCACGGAAAAAGATTTTGCGCAGCAAAAGATTTTTCGTGAATATTCCCCAATCACTTGCGTTAGGCGGAATTCACTTCCGCCGTACGCGACCCAATTTGGCAAATCCTTTTGCCTTCTTGTCCGACAAGGCGAACGAGAGAATAAAAAAGTTAAACCGCAAAAGAAAGTTTCTTCACGGCGTTTATTTTCGAGTGAAACGAGAAAAGAAACGCGTGAATATATCTAAGGAGAGTACAATGTCCGAACACATTATTGAACTGCAACACGTCACAAAGGCCTATGGGGACAACGTCGTCATCGAGGACGTGAGTTTTTACGTCAACAAGGGCGAGTTCATCACCTTCCTCGGTCCGTCCGGCTGCGGAAAGACGACCACTTTGCGCATGATCGCGGGTTTTGATCTTCCCACGAGCGGCAAAATTTTGCTGAACGGACAGGACATCTCCCTGCTCCCCCCCAACAAGCGCCCCGTGAATACGGTATTCCAGCGCTATGCGCTCTTCCCTCATCTCAACGTGTTTGAGAACATCGCCTACGGACTGCGCTGTAAAAAAGTCGTCAATACCTATGAGAACGACAAGGGCGACCGCTATACCAAAAAAGAACGGCTCTCCAAAAAGGAGATCACGGAAAAGGTGAAAAAGGCGCTTGAAATCGTCGATTTGGAGGGCTTTGAAAAGCGTTCCATCTCCACTCTCTCGGGCGGACAGCAGCAGCGCGTCGCCATCGCCCGCGCCATCGTCAACGAGCCCGAGATCCTTTTGTTGGACGAGCCTCTCGGCGCGCTCGACCTCAAAATGCGCAAGGAAATGCAGATCGAGCTCAAAGAAATGCACAAACGTCTGGGCATTACCTTCATCTACGTCACCCACGACCAGGAGGAGGCGCTCACGATGTCGGATACGATCATTGTCATGTCGGACGGCGTCGTCCAGCAGATCGGCACGCCCAAGGGTATCTATGACGAACCCGCAAACACCTTCGTTGCCGACTTCATCGGCGAGAGCAACATCATGAGCGGCACTGTGACGGGGGATAAGAAGGTCAAGTTCTGCGGAAAGACTTTCGACTGCCTCGACGAATTTGAAAAAAACGAGCTCGTCGACGTTGTCGTGCGGCCCGAAGACATTCGCATGTGCTCTCCCGAAGAGGGAAAACTCACGGGCAAGGTGCTCTCCGTGGTATTCAAGGGCATTCACTATGAGATCACCGTGAAAGTGGGAAAATACGAGCTCGTGGTGCAGAGCACCGAGAGCAGGCGCGAGGGCGAACGGATCGGGCTGGACATTCCGCCCGACGGCATCCACCTCATGAAACCCAAGTACACCACCAACGTATTCGACGGCGTGATCACAAAGCGCAACACCGTGGAATTTGCCGACGGCGAATTTGAGTGCGACGTCACCCAGCTCTATCCGGGCAGTTATGTCGACGAAGAGGACTACCTCGTACTGCCCTCGGGGGAAAAGCTCGACCTTACGGGCGAAGAAGTCAGTGTGGAAGTCGGGCTCAACGACATCTCCATCAGCGACGACGCCGAAGCGGGCGGCACGACGGGACACATCATTTCCATTATATATAAGGGCGACCATTACCGCCTCATCGTGCGGACGGAAGAGAGCGAGGAAGATTTCGTATTTTCCACGGGCGATCTGTGGAACGAAAACGACTATGTCTCCGTCATGATCCCGAAGGACAAGATCAAGCTGACTTTGAAAAACAAGGAGGCGAAAAAGTGAAGATCCCCCGTTTTTCGAGAAAGACGCTCTGCATCCCCTATGCGGTCTTTCTGCTCTTCTTTGTGCTGGTGCCCATGCTTGTCATCCTGCTCTTCGCCTTTACGGACGACGCAATGCACCTTTCCTTCGAGAACTTCATCAAATTTTTCTCCGATCCCACCAAGCTCTCGACGATCGTCTATTCCCTCGTCATTGCGCTCGTGACGACGGTCGTGGCCCTTCTCATCGCCTATCCCGTCGCCTATATCCTCGCGCAGAGCAAGATCAAGAGAAAGTACGTCATTTTAATGCTCTTTGTCCTTCCCATGTGGATCAACTTCGTCTTGCGCGTAAACGCCATCCGCGAGCTGTTCAATCTGATTTCGCAGGTGGAAGGGTTGGACGGGCTTGCAAACGCCAATTACTTCAAGACGATCTTCGGCATGGTGTACGACTTCCTGCCCTTTATGATCCTGCCCCTCTACACCACGATGATGAAGATCGACAAGAGCCTCTATGAGGCGAGCGCCGATCTCGGGGCAGGCGGGTTCACCACGTTTGCCCGCGTCACCCTTCCCCTCTCCATGCCGGGGATCATGAGCGGCGTGACGATGGTCTTTCTGCCCTCGATGACGAACTACGTCGTCTCGGACATGCTCGGAAACGCAAAGGTGACGATCATCGGCAAATTTATCTACACCTATTTCGGGAACGATTGGCATATGGGCTCCATGATCGCCCTGGTGCTGCTCGTCGTGGTATTCCTCTCCACATGGCTGACGGGCGGATTCAAGGCGGATGAAACGGTACGGGGGACAAACTTATGAAGAAACAAGTCGTGTTCAAGTGTCTCAAAGCGGGCTTTATCGGGCTCGTCCTGCTCCTTCTCTACACCCCCATCCTGCTCCTTGCCATTTACAGTTTCGACAAAACAGATCTCATCGGGCGGTTTCAGGGATTTTCCTTCGACCACTACATTCATCTGTTTACCGACTCCGACGTCCTCGGAATGATCGGCAATACGCTGCTCCTTGCCCTGATCGCCGCTCTTCTGTCCACCGTGCTCGGCACGGCGGGCGCGCTCGGCATGTATTACAGCAAAAAGAGGGTCAAGGGCGTCATGCAGGCGCTCAACCAGGTCCCCGTCATCAACGCGGAGATCGTCACCGCGCTGGCGCTCACCGTCACCTTTGTGGCAGTGAATATCGAGCGCTCGTGGTTCACCCTCATCGTGGGACACATGGTCATCTGCACCCCCTTCGTGGTGCTCTCGGTCATTCCCAAGCTCAAACAGATGGACGGCTCTCTGTATGAGGCGGCGCTCGATTTGGGCGCAAGTCCCTTTAAGGCGCTTATGACGGTCGTCCTGCCGCAGATCATCCCGGGGGTCATCTCGGGCTTTATGCTCGCGATCACGCTGTCCCTCGACGACTACATCGTCACGATGTACACCCGTCCCACGGGCTTTGAAACGATCTCGACCTATGTGTATAATGCCACGACGAAGGGCAATGCGCACACGGCGGTCACGCTCTCCTCGTTCTGGGCGCTGACGACGATCATCTTCCTCATCATCGTGGCGATCGTCATCGGCTCCAATCTCATCGGCAGGCGGAAAAAGGAGGAGAACAAATGAATCTGAAACGAATTTCCAGCGTTTTGCTCGCTTCCTGCCTGCTTTTGCCCACGCTCGGGCTGCTTGCGGGTTGCTCGGACGAAGAAGTGACTGTTTTAAAGATATATAATTGGGAAGAGTACATCGACGACGGCGGCGAGGGCTCCTATCTTTACGACCTCGCCCTCGAAGAGGGCGTTCCGGAGGACGAGATCGAGGCGCCCCGCATCATCGACGATTTCGAGCTGTGGTATGAGGAGACTTACGGCGAAAAGGTGGAGGTGTCCTACTCGACGTTCGGCACCAACGAGGACATGTACAACGAACTCAAACTCGGCAACGTGTACGACCTCCTGTGCCCCTCCGACTACATGATCATGAAACTTGCCAACGAGACGAAGGAGGACGGCTCCCCCTACCTCGTTCAGTATGACGAGAGCTTTTTCGATCCCTCCGTTGAGACGAATTACTATATCCGCAACGTCTCCCCCTACATCCAACAGCAGTTCGAGACGAACGCGGGGCTCGACACTCCCGCAGGCGAACCCAAGTGGAACGAATACGCCGCAGGCTACATGTGGGGCACGACGGGGTTTGTGTACAATCCGGGATATGTGAACGCCGAAGATCTCGAAAAGAGCGGCTGGCAGACCTTTGTCGACCCCGCCTATAAGGGCAAGATCACGGCGAAGGATAACGTGCGCGACACCTACTTTGCGGCGCTCGGCCTCACATTCGAGGGAGAGAAGGACGGGCTTTCTCAGCTTCGCGAAAGGTTTTCGGCGGGCGAGCTCTCCCAAGAGGAATACACCAAGGCGATCACGAAAATTTTCAACGCGACGGACGACGAGACGATCGCCAAGGTCGAGCCCCGTCTCATGGACATCAAGGAAAACATTTACAGTTTCGAGACGGACACGGGCAAGGCGGACATGGTGAACGGGACGATCTGGCTCAACTATGCGTGGAGTGGCGACGCGGTGTACGCCCTCGACGAGGCGGAGACTCCCGACTTCGACGAAAACGGCGAACCCATTGAGGGGAGCGAACTTCTTCTCAACTATTACGTCCCCGAGGCGGGCACCAATCTTTGGTTCGACGGCTGGGTGATGATGAGCGACGTCGTGGAGCGCGGCACAAAGCAGGCGGCGCAGGCGTTCGTCAACTTTATGTCAAGGCCGGACAATGCAATGAGAAACAGCTATTATATCGGATACACGAGCGTCATCGCGGGAGAAAACGGCGAAATGCTCGACTACGTCGATTGGCTGTATGGCAACGGGGAAGAAAACGAGGAAGATTTCTACGATCTCTCCTACTTTTTCGGGGAGGAAACGGGCACGGCCGGGATCTATGCCGACGAAGAGCAGCGCACCTGCCGCCAGCTTTACGCGCAGTTCCCGCCCGAAGAGGTCATTTCCCGCTGCGCCGTGATGGACTACTACCGCAAGGACGCGAACGACCGTATCAATGAGCTCTGGTCGCGCGTGAAGGCGGAGACCCTTGACGCATGGGCGATCATCGTCATCTGTCTCGTCGCTGTGGCGATCGTCCTCTTTATCGTGTTTGTAAAATTCGGCGGAAAGATCGACTTCTTCCGCACAAAGCCCAAAAAAGGCTATCATCGGGTAAATAAATAGGCGCAAAACGAAAGGGGGCGCCGCGCGGCTTTGCCGCGCGGCGCCCCTTTCCTTATTTTATATATCCTTACACCACGAGGTTCACTTTATGGGAGAGGATATAGCGGATGACAAAGAATCCGACCACATCGAACGCCGCAAAAAGCAGGATGAACGCCCAGATAATGATGTGTCCCGATAGCGTAAAGCCGAGCTGCAAGATGGGAATGAGCAGGATGGAAAGGACGGTACCGATCGCAAACGACGCGCCGTAATAGAGGGCGATGGTAATGATCACTCTTCCCTTCGTGAAGAGCTGCCCGATACTCGCGATGAGGAAGAGATAGACAAGCCCCATGGGGATCAATGCGATCGCGAGCAGAACGATCTCGATGATGAGCAGCGGATCGGAGGACAAAAAGGCGGAGATCGCGGGCAACGCAAAAGAAAGTTCGTTCCAAAGCATGGTGATCTCCTGCGTCGGCAAAGCGACAAGGAACCCGAGCACGATTTCAAGATCACAGGCGATCGTCACAATAAACGCGGACAGGAACTTCGAGACGAGCAGCTGCGTGGGAGTGACGGGCAGGGAAAAGGTCATATACCCCTCCCCCGTGAAGAGACTCTTGAAAAATCGGACGAGGCACATCACAGTCCCCGCGACAGAGAGCGCGAACACGGAGAGATACCAAAAGGACATCGTCCCGAACCGCAGGAGCGTCAGCCCGACCGCGACGGGCGCCACCACCACGACGGAATCGTCGGGGATCGGCCTTTCCGCAAGTTCCAGAAGGAGCCGCGTCAGCGCGCTCAAAAGCGCCACGGCGATCATGAACCACATCAAGACGCGCATGATGGAGCGCAGCTCATGTTTCATCAATTTCCCTACCATCTGAATACCTCCCGGAAAATATCGTTGAGATTCTTTCCTTCTCGCTCGCAGAGTTCCTTTACGGGCTCGTCGAGCACGATCCTGCCGCAATTCAGAAAAAGCGCATGCGTAAGAATGTTCTGAATATCCCAGATGAGGTGCGTACACAGAAAGATCGTCGCGTCCTCAGGCTTATTGGACAGAATGGTTTCGAGAATAAAGTCGCGTGCGGCGGGATCGACGCCCGCGATCGGCTCGTCGAGGATATACAGTTTCGCCCGCCGCGACATGGTGAGGATGAGCCCGAGTTTCTCCTGGTTCCCCTTGGAGAGGGTCTTGATCCGCTGTTTGAGCCCGATCCCGAGGCGGGAGAGCATTCCCACCGCCTTGTCCCGATCAAAATCCGCGAAAAAATCGCCGTAGTAGTCCACTTGCTGTTCTACGCGCATCCACTTGCTCAGATAATTTGCGTCGGGCAGATAGGCGGTCACCGCTCTCGTCTCGGGCGAAGGCCGTTTGCCGTCCACGAGGATCTCACCGCTCAGCGGCTGCAACATGCCCATCGCAAGTTTGATAAGCGTGGTCTTTCCGCTGCCGTTGGGCCCCAAAAGCCCCACAATCGAACCGGGCTTTACGGAAAAATTCACGCCCACAAGCGCAGGATTGTTTCCGTACCTGTGATACAGATCGCGGCACTCCAAAATTGTCTCCATATTTCCTCCTTTTTTGTGTATTATGTCACACATAGTACTATGCTAACATTCAAAAATCAAGAAGTTCTCTTAAAATTTTCCCTATGTGCGGGCGAAATTACTTCCCGAACATCACTTTTTCGCTTGAAAGCATCTTTGCGATCGCCCACACCAGCACAACGGTATAGAGCAGATTTGCCCCCACCGAAAGCAGGGATTGCCACACGGGCAGCTCCCCTCCCAAAATTCTGCCCATCGCGGTAACGGCGTTGAGTACGGGCACAGCAATCACCCACTCTCCCATCTGCGTCACGACGAGGGAGACGATCGAGACGAGCATGACGAGGATCATCAAAACGCTCGTGTACGCCGAGGCCTCCTTCACCGACCGCGAGAGAGTGGAAACGACGCCGATCGCCGACACGATGAGGGGCACAAAGCTCAGAATGAGGAGGAAGAGCAAGAGGTAACTTACAAAGGAATATCCCACGAGCACGGTCGCGTCCAGTCCCATGAGTTTGGGCAGGGAGAGCACCACGCCGAGGAAACTCGACGCCGCGCCGATCGCCGAGATACAGCTGAGGGGAATGATCTTGCCAAGTGCAATGTGCGAGCGCTTGACGGACGTTGCGAGGATGGTCGCAAGCGTTCCCCGCTCCTTTTCCCCCGCCACCGATTCAAGGGTGACGGACATGCACGCCGAAAAGACGAAGGTCACCACGAGGAAGGGCAAGAGCGCGGTCAAAATTTCCCTGCCGATGTCGGCGCTGTCGTTCACCGTCTGCACATCGATGGGAAAGCGCATGCCGACGGAGATGAGGACAGAGCTCACGAGCCCGTAAAAGTACGAGCCGTTCTCGCTCCCGCTGTCATACACAATGCCCGCGCGGGCGCCCTCTCCGAACGAATCGAAATTTTCGGTAAGGGTGAGAATGGCGGTCGCCTCCCCTTCTTTGACTGCGGCGCGCGCCTCCTCCTCGTTTTCGAGAGGAAGCCACTCCACTTTGTCGCCGCTTTCGTTTATCTGCTGTTCGAGGAGCCCGACGACCGCCGAATTTCCCGAGAGATAGACTTTCAGTTCGCGGCTCTCCTCCGTATGGATGATATTCCCCAGCACGGTGTAGAGCAAAAAGATGACGATACCCGGGAGCAGGATGGTGACGATCAGACGGGGATCGTGGAAAAAGCGGTGAAATTCCTTTTTCATGAGGGCGACAAGTTTCATACGATCTCCCCCTTCAACCCGTGATAGAGCTCAAAGAACTTCTCTTCGAGGCTCGTCGTTCCGCAGACTGCGGCAAGAGGGCCTTCCTCCGCCATCTTCCCGTCGATGATGATCCCCACGCGGTCGCACAGTTTTTCCACAAGCGAAAAGATATGCGTGGACAGAAGAATGCTCTTGCCCATGCGCCTGAGTTCCAGTAAAAAGTCGGTGACGACCTTTGCGGTGAGCACGTCCAGCCCGTTCGTCGGCTCGTCGAAGATGACGACGTCGGGGTCGTGCACGATGGAGACGACGAGGGAAACTTTCTGTTTCATGCCCGTGGAGAGGTCGCCCACCTTTACCTGCGCGAACGCGTCGATCCCAAAGCGGGCAAAGAGCTCCCGTTTGCGCTCGGCGAGCACCTCTTTCTCCACGCCGTGCATCGCGCCGAAGAAGTCAAAGAGATAATCGGGGGTGAAGAAGGTTTCGAGTTTGAGTTCCCCCGTCAGAAACCCCACGCAGTCGCGCACCTTCTGCGGCTCCTTCCGCACCGAATGCCCCATGATGTACGCGTCCCCCTCGTCGGGTTTGATGAGGGTGGAGAGCATGCGGAGGGTCGTCGTCTTGCCTGCGCCGTTGGGGCCGAGCAGTCCGTAAATTTCCCCGCGATTGGCGGAAAAAGAGAGCCCGTTCACGGCGATCTTTCGGTTTAGCGCCGTCTTTTCGAGCCGCTGTTGTTTGCGCGAGAGAGTGAACGTCTTTTTCAGATTCTCCGCCCGCACGATCTCGTTTGCAAATAAATCTTCCATCTTGTTTCCTTTGCCAAGGCGTTCCCCTCGGACAAAATATTCGGACAAAATATATATACCCGCCCGCAGCGACGGTCAAACAACCGCCAAACGGCCGTCAAACGGCGGTTATGTCATACGGCGGTCAGCCGAGTTTTTTCAGAATTGCGCGACAGGCGAGCTTACAGTGCTCATAGGTGAGCCCGCCCTGAAAATAGGCGGTATAGGGCTCGCGGATGGGCGCGTCGGCGGAAAGTTCAATGCTCGCCCCCGCCACAAACGTCCCTGCGGCCATGATCACCTTGCAGTCGTACCCGGGCATATCCCACGCCTCCAACTTGACAAAGGAGTCGACGGGCGAGACGTCCTGCACCGATTGGATAAAGTCGGTAAGTTCCTTTTCGGTACGGAAACGGATCGCGCGGGTAATGTCTGCGGGCGTCTTTTCGAGTTTGGGGAAATTTTCATAGCCGAGCGACTGCATGCACCCGCCGATGAGCAGAGCCCCCTTTAATGCCTGCGCCACGACGTGCGGCGCGAGGAAAAATCCCTGGAAGAAGGGTTGATAGCCGTAGGCATAGGAGCCGATCTCCCCGCCGACCGAGGGCGCGGTGAGCCTGTTTTCGCACAGCTCCACCCACGCCGCGCCGCCCGCGATGTACCCGCCCGTGGGCGCGAGCCCGCCTCCCGGGTTCTTAATGAGCGACCCGACGATAAGATCGGCGCCGACTTCGGTGGGTTCCCGTTTTTCGACGAACTCCCCGTAGCAGTTGTCCACGAAAATACAGCCCTGAAAGCCCTTCTCCCGCACAAAAGCGCACATCTTTTCGATCTCGTCCACCGTAAAGGCGTCGCGCAGTTCGTACCCCCGCGAGCGTTGGAGATATACCATTTTATAATGATGTGCTGCAAGAAGTTCCCCCGCCCGCTTTAAGTCGGGTTTTCCGTCTCCATTCAGTTCGAGCACGTCGCTCTCCACGCCGAAATCTTTCAAAGAGCCGTTGCCGCTCCCCCAGATGACGCTGCGGATGGTGTCGTACGGCGTCCCCGTCAAAAATAAAATACGGTCGCTGGGGCGGAGCACCCCGAAAAGAGCCACCGTGAGCGCATGCGTGCCCGAAAGGAGCGCCGGCGAAACGATCGCGCGCTCTGCGCCGAACGCCCGCGCATACACCCGCCCGAGCGCTTCCCGTCCCTCGTCGCCGTAGCCGTAGCCAGTGGAGGGATTGAAGTGGCGGAGAGCGATCCGCTCCTCTTTGAATGCGTTTAAAACCTTTTCCTGGTTGAAGAGCGCAACGTCGTCCACAAGGGCAAAGCGGGGCGCGAGGCTCAGTTCCACCGCCGAAATTCTCTCATCTGCCGTCATAAATTTCACACACCTTTTCGGCTGCGGCCGAAACTTCCTCGGGCGCAAGCCAATGTAAATTTTGCATTTTTTTAAAGAAAGTCAGCTGCCGTTTGGCATAATTGCGGGTATTTTGCTTTATTATGTCTGACATAGTACTATGCAAACCCCCATTTTTCAAAAATTCGACCACTTCTTTGTAGCCGATCCCCTGCATGCACTGCGCATTTTCGGGGACTCCGCTTTCAAGGAGGGCGCGCACTTCCCTGACTAGCCCCTCTTGCAGCATGCGGTCCACCCGCCGCTCGATGCGTTCATATAAAACCTCGCGGGGATAATCAAAGGCGACCGCCTCAAAGGGATAGCGCGGCTCCCCTCCGTCCCTTTGCTCGGACTTCTTTTTGCCCGTGAGCTCAAAAATTTCGAGGGCGCGAATGACCCGTTTCACATCGTTTTCGTGCAGGAGCGCCGCACTTTCGGGGTCGACCTTTTCAAGCTCCCGATGGAGCGCCGCTCTCCCCTCTGCCCGTTCGAGCGCCTCGTATTTTTGACGGATCTCTTTCGAGGCGGGCGTCTGCCCGAATCCGCTTTGAAAGAGCAGGGCGTTCATGTAAAATCCCGTCCCGCCGCAGAGAATGGGCGTCTTTTTGCGGCTTAGAATGTCCTCCACAATGGGGAGCGCCAGCCGCTCGAAGTCGCTCACCGAAAAACTTTCCGTCGGCTCCGCAATGTCGATCATGTAGTGCGGAATGCCGCCCCGCTCTTCGGGGGTGGGTTTCGCGGTGCCGATGTTCAATCTTTTGTAAATAAGCAGCGCGTCGCAAGAGATGATCTCGCCGCCGAGCCGCTTTGCGCACTCCACGGCAAGCGCCGTCTTGCCCGATGCGGTCGCGCCGCACACCGCAAGCAGTTTCATACGATCCTCTTGAAGAGCTTTTCGAGCTCGGTTTTTCTGACCTTCACGCAGGCGGGACGGCCGTGCGGGCACTTGATCCCCATGTCGCCGTCCATCTCTTTGAGGAGCTCCCGCACCTCGCCGTCGGTCAGTTTTTCCCCGCCTTTGACGGCCGCTTTGCAGGCCATCGTCGCGAGGCGGTCTTTCAAAAGATCGGGCAGACGGATGGCGCGAAGGGTATCCATCGAGGAGAGCACCTCCCCGAAAAAGCTGTCGAGATCCATTCCGAACAGATCGACGGGCACGGCGGAGATCTTAAAGCTGTCGCCGCCGAAATCCTCGATTTCAAAGCCGAACGAGCGCAATATTTCAAGATTTTTAAGCAAAAATGCAAATTCCTGCCCGTTCGTGTGGAGGATAAAGGGAAGGAGCATGGGCTGGGAGAGCGCCTCCCGCGTTTCGCATTTCCGCCGCAGCCTGTCATAGAGAATGCGCTCATGCGCGGCGTGCTGGTCCACGAGGTAGGCCTCGTCTCCCATTTCGTAGATGAGATAGGTGCGGAAGAGCTCCCCCTTGAATTCAAGCGCGGCGGGATCGAGCTTTTGCTGCCGCGCCTTACTCTGTTCGAGCAGCTGACGGCGGTTTTCCTCAAAATGATCCTCCGCTGCGGGCGCGCGCACCTCCAACTCTAAGGGTTTTATCTCACGGTAAGGGATAACGGAGGGTTTCCCGATGGGCGAAACGTCGAATTGCAATTCCTTTTTCGCCTCGGCATAGGACATTTGGGAAGCAGCGGGGCTCTCTTTGGTTTCCGCCCGTTCATATGAAACGCCGCTCGGAACGGGCGCGGGGATTTCTTCCTGTTTGGGAACCGCCTGCGGGAAAGTGCTTTTGAGCTCGGCACGGGACAGAGCGCTCCCCACCACATAATCGAGCGCGCCCGAACTGCCGTCGAGCACCGCCGAAACGACGGAATACACGCTGCCGTAGATGACGCGGTTGTCCGCGAACCGCACGTCGGCCTTGTTGGGGTGGACGTTCACGTCCACGATCTCCGTCGGCAGATCGAGGAAAAGCACATAAAAGGGATATTGCCTCGTCATGAGGTAATTTTTGTAGGCATTGGAGACCGCGAGCGCCACCGTCTGGTTGACGACGTATCTGCCGTTCACAAACAGGCTTTGGTAGCTGCGGTTGGGCTTATAAAAGTTACGGTTTCCGATATATCCGCGCAGGCGGACGCCGTGTTTATCGGCGTCGATCTCAAAGCATTTGTCGAGGACTTCCGCGCCGTACACGACGGCAATCGCGCTTTTGAGCCCGTCGCCGAAGGAGCGGTACCGCACTTTCCCGTTGACGGTGTAAGTAAAGGAAATTTCGGGGCGGGAGAGGATAAAGCGGGCGACCATATTGGTGACGTCGCCCTCCTCGCTCGCGTCGGTCTTTAAAAATTTGAGCCGTGCGGGGGTGTTGAAGAAGAGCCCGTCCACCGTGACGCAAGTGCCCTTCGCCCCCGCTGCGGGAGCGATCTCCCCCATCCTTCCCCCTTCCGAAGAAAGGCTCCACACCTCCCCGTCCGCCGTTCCCGAGACAATCTCCATTTTGGAGACGGAGGCAATGGACGCGATGGCCTCCCCGCGAAAACCAAGCGTTTCGATCGCGACAAGGTCCTCCGCCGAGGCGAGTTTGCTCGTCGCATGGGGCAAAAAGGCGGATCTTAGGTCGGCTTTTGCGATGCCGCAGCCGTTGTCGGTCACGCGGATCCGTTTCTTACCGCCCTCTTCGATCTCGATGCGGATCTCCGTTGCGCCCGCGTCGATGGCGTTCTCCGTGAGTTCTTTGACAACGGAATACGGCCTGTCCACCACCTCGCCTGCGGCAATGCGGTTATAGACGTCCGGTGTTAAAATATGGATCATTTCACTTTCTCCTTCCACTCCGCGAGAATGGCGAGCGCCTGCATGGGGGTCAGCAGATCGAGATTGAGCTCTTTCAGCTCGGAGGCGAGAGCGGGTTCTCCGCTCTCCTCGGGCACATCCGCCTCTTCCGCGTTCTTTTTTGTCACGTCGTTTTTTTCGAGTTTTTTCAGGATCTTTTTGGCGCGGGAAGTCACTTCTTCAGGCACGCCCGCGAGGGAGGCGACTTCCACGCCGAAGGAACGGGATGCCCCGCCGCGCACGATCTTTCTGAGAAATACGATGTTCCCGCTCACTTCGCGCACCGTGATCTTGTAGTTCTTCACCCCGTAGAGCGTGCCTTCGAGCTCGGTGAGTTCATGGTAATGGGTGGCGAACAGGGTCTTGGCGCGGATCTTTTCGTTGAGATATTCGACGACCGACCACGCGATGGAGAGCCCGTCGAAGGTGCTGGTGCCCCGCCCGACTTCGTCGAGGATGAGCAGGCTCCGCTGCGTGGCGTTGCGCAAGATATTTGCGACTTCCGTCATCTCCACCATAAAGGTAGAGCGGTCGAGAATGAGGTTGTCGCTCGCGCCGATACGGGTGAAAATACGGTCGCAGAGGGGCACGACCGCCCGCTTTGCGGGGACAAAGCAGCCCACATGCGCCATGAGCACGATGAGCGCCACCTGTCTTAAATAGGTGCTCTTACCCGCCATATTGGGGCCCGTGAGGATCATCGTACGGTTTTCCCCGCTGTCCATAAGGCAGTCGTTGGGCACAAACCGCTCGCGGGAGATCGCCTCCACCACGGGGTGTCTCCCCTCCTCGATTTCGAGCGCCCCCTCTTCCGCGATCTCGGGGCGGCAATATTTGTTCTCTTTTGCGACCGTCGCAAAGGCGTTGAGGCAGTCGAGCATGCCGATCGCCTCGGAAATGCGCTGGAAGAGTTTGATGTTGCGGAGCAAGATCTCATAGAGCTCTTCATAGAGGCTCGCTTCGAGCCGCTGCGCCTTCTCGTCGCTGCCGAGAATTTTCTCTTCGAGTTCTTTGAGCTCCTCGGTGATGAACCGCTCCCCGTTTGCGAGGGTCTGGCGGCGGATATAGGAGTAGGGAACTTTGTCTTTGAAGGAATTGCTTACTTCGATGTAATATCCGAACACGCGGTTATAGCCCACCCTGAGGGTGCGGATCCCCGTTTTTTCCCGTTCCCGCGCTTCGAGCTGCGCCAAGACGTCCTTACTGCTTTTTTTGATGTTCCGCAATTCGTCCAGCTCTTCGCTGTACCCCTCGCGGATATATTCCCCGTCGCGCAGAAGTCCCGCGTCCTCTTTGATCGCGCGGTCGAGCAGGGCGCAGATCTCTTTGGTGTCGATGAGGTCGTCCGCGATCTCATGCAAAAGCGCGGAGGAAAATCCCGAGAGCTGGAATTTGATGTTGGGCACGATCGCAAGCGACTTGCTCAGGTTGACGCAATCTCTCGGTTCGAGATTGCCGTTGGAAATACGTCCCGCGAGCCGTTCGATGTCGCGCATGCCCGAGAGCATGTCCGAAAGTCCCATGCGGATAACGGTCGCGCGGTAGAGCTCTTCCACGGCGTCCAGCCGTTTTTCGATCTCCTTTTTGTCGAGGAGGGGCGTGAGCAACATGCCCGAGAGTTTGCGCGCCCCCATGCCTGTGCCCGTCTTGTCGAGCAGCCACAAAAGGGAGCCGTACCGTTTCCCCTCCGCGCTGTTTCTGAGCAATTCGAGGTTGCGCACGGCGATGGGATCGAGGGTCATATGTCCGCCCTCGGAGGCCACCCGCAGACTGTTGATGTTGGTGAGCGCCCTTTTTTGGGTATCGTTCAGGTAAGAGAGCAGCGCTCCCGCCGCAACCGCGCAGACGGGCTTTTCGGCAAGTCCGAGGGCGTCGAGAGAGGCGGAAAACTGCGATTTGAGCTGTTTTTCCGCCTGCGGGAGCTGGAACGCCCACGGCAGATAGCAGGAAAACTTGGGCAAGAGCCCGCGTTCGAGTTCGGGGCTGTCCTTTACCGCAAACAGGAGTTCCTCGTTGCAGATGACTTCGGCGACGGAGAGATTGACGAGCGCGGCCAACAATTTTTCGGCCGATTCCGTCTCGGTGGTGCAAAATTCCCCCGTGGTAATATCGGTATAGGCAAAGGCGAACTTTTCGCCTGTTTTCACGCCGCAGGCGATGTAGTTATTCTTGCGGGAATCGAGAAAGTCGTCCTCGATGACGGTCCCTGCCGAGACAACGCGGATGACGTCCCGTTCGACCATTCCTTTGGAGGCTTTGGGGTCGGAGAGTTGTTCGCAGATGGCGACGCGTTCTCCGGCCTCGACGAGTTTATTGAGGTATCCGTCCACGGCATGATAGGGAACGCCGCACATCGGCGCGCGTTCGGGGAGGCCGCAATCCCGTCCTGTGAGCGTGAGGTCGAGGAGTTTGGAGCCCTTCACCGCGTCCTCGAAGAACATCTCATAAAAATCTCCAAGCCGAAAAAAGACGATACAATCGGGATATTTCGCCTTAATTTTTTTCCAAATTTCCATCATGGGAGAAAGCGCCATAATAAACTCCTTAATCAGTTCACGCGTTTCTTATTTCCTTCCCCCTCCGTGCCCACCCATTGAGGGGTGGGTGTCGCGCGCTCCGCGCGTGACGGAAGGGGTGTCATTCAAAAATAAACGTCGTGAGGAAACCTTCTTCTTAATTTTAACTTATCAATCCTCTTTGCTGCCCTTGGCGCCCCTGTAGGGGAGCTGTCGAGGCACCAGCCGAGACTGAGGGGTTTTACAAGAACCCTTTCCCCCGCTTCGCGGGTACTTTCCATTTCAGGGACGGCAAGGCGCAATTAAGCACCCGTCACTCCACAAGTTCTCCGAAGAGGGAGACGCCGTTTGCGCGCTCTACTTTCAAATCGACAAATTCGCCGATCACATTCTTCTCGCTTGCAAAATAGCCCATGCGTCCGGCCTCGTTGCGGCCGAGATAGAGCCCTTTTTTCTCGTCGTAGTCCTCGCAGAGGATCTCCGTCGTCTTTCCCACAAAGGTCGCGGAGAGCTCACGCGTGTTCTCGTTCACCTGCGCCACCAACCGCATGATTCGCTCCTTCGACACTTCCTCGGGGATCTGCCCCTCCATGCCCGCCGCCTTGGTGCCCGTACGCGGGGAATAGACAAAGGTGAACGCCGAGGCAAACTTCGCCTCTTTCACAAGGGAGAGCGTCTCCTCGAACTCCTCCTCCGTCTCGGTGGGAAAGCCCACGATAAGGTCGGTCGTCACGGGGCAATCGGGGATATAGGAGCGCAACATCGCGATCTCGGACAGATATTTCTCGCGGGTATAGCGTCTGTTCATTAAATTTAAGATTCGATTGCTCCCCGACTGCGCGGGCAGATGGAGCAAATTACAAACTTTGTCGTGCTTTTTCATCACGCGGGCGAGTTCTTCCGAAAAATCCTTGGGGTGAGAGGTCATGAACCGCACGCGGAACTTCCCGTCGACGGAGGCAACGGCGTCCAAGAGTTCGGGAAAGCTCATGCCTCCCCTTCCGTCGCTGTTGTAGGAATTGACGTTCTGCCCGAGCAGCGTGATCTCGCGAAAGCCGTCCGCGACGAGCCCGCGCACCTCGTTTAAGACGTCCTCTGCCCTTCTCGAACGCTCCCTGCCCCGCACATAGGGCACAATGCAGTAGGAACAGAAGTTGTTGCAGCCGTAGGTGATGTTTACCCATGCGTTGGGATAGCTTGTGCGGACGGGCTCGATCCCGTCCTCCGTCTCCGAGCGTTCCTCTTTGAGGGAGATGATCGCCTTTCGTTTTGCGCGGCGGCGGTCGATGAGCGCGCCGAGTTCATTGAGGTTGTGCGTGCCGAAGACGAGATCGACAAAGGGAAATTTCTGCCGCAGAATTTGGGCTTTCCCCTCCTCCTGCGCCATACAGCCGCCGACCGCGATGATGAGGTCTCTTTTTTGCCGCTTTAATTGTTTGAGCGCGCCGATATTGCCGAACGCGTGATTTTCGGCATTTTCGCGGATACAGCAGGTATTGAACACGATGATATCCGCCTCTTCGATGGCGCTTTCCCGCTCGTAGCCCTTTTCGCGGAGGATCCCCGCGATCTTTTCCGATTCATGGACGTTCATCTGACATCCGTATGTGACGATATGATAGTTCATAATTTTTGAGATTCCATTCCTGTTGAAACCCTGAGGGTTGTCCTTGCCCACCTGCCCACCCCCTGAGAGGTGGGTGTCTTGCCGCCTGCGGCTCCTGTGCGTCATTCCGAGCCGCGCTTCTCATGCGTCACCCGTGGTAGTGCGTCATTCCGAGCCGCAAGGGTTATTACGAAGTTCGACATGGACAGTCTCCGAGGGAATCTTGTTACGTTCAAGTACGTTCAAAACCACACCCAAACATACCAAGATGCCTTCGCGGACTTGCTTAAACGGACTGCGTAAACACAATTCGGCTCAGCATGACGCTTGTACACGCAAACTGCGTACCCACTCGGCTACTTCACACTGCGTGCTCGTGCCGCGCTTAGAGAAACAGAACAGCGCGCGGGGCAGCATGACGCTTTCACAAAGTAATTTACAATCCCCCGAGCACTTCGCCGACTTTTTCGTGCAGAACAAGGTCGCAGCGGCCATCGAGCGGGGTCGCGTCGCGGTTGATGAGCACGAGATATTTTCCGTGGAAATAGTCCACAAACCCCGCTGCGGGATATACGGTGAGGGACGTCCCCGCCACGATGAGCATGTCCGCCTGCTTGATCGCGCGCAGCGCGCCGTTCACCGTCCCGTCGTCGAGCATTTCGCCGTAGAGCACCACATCGGGCTTGATCAGCCCGCCGCAATCGCAATGCGGCACCCCCTTTCCCCGCGCGATGTACTCTGCCGTAAACTTTTTGCCGCATTTTTGGCAGGTGTTGCGGTGCACGCTCCCGTGGAGTTCGTACACCCGCTTACTGCCCGCCTTTTGGTGAAGTCCGTCGATGTTCTGCGTGACGACGGCGAGGAGTTTCCCCTCCCGCTCCCATTCGGCGAGCTTTTTGTGCGCGGCGTTGGGCTGCGCTTCGAGCGGGAGCATTTTATCCCGATAAAAACGGTAAAAATCCTCCGTATGCGAATAGAAGTAATCGCTTGACAGCATCGTCTCGGGCGAGACGTCGTATTTTTGGCGGTACAGCCCGTCCTCCGAGCGGAAATCGGGGATCCCGCTCTCCGTGGACACTCCCGCCCCGCCGAAAAAGACGATCTTGTTGCATTCGGAGATCATTTCCCGCAGCGTCATATTTCACCTCTCAACGAAAAGACATATTTTTCCTTTTACATTGTATCATATCGGCAAAAAAATTTCAACATTTGCGAGCGGATTTGAAAATTTTTTTATAAGTTACCGATACTGTAACCGATGAACCGTACCGTAAAGATCTTACTGATTATATTGAGCGCCGTCCTTGCGCTTTTCCTCGCTTGCCTCGTCTATTTCTTCGCCGTGACGGCGGGAGAAAAGCTCGACATGCAAAAATTGGCCCTCAGCGAGAATTGCGTGCGCGTCTTTGACCGCAACGGCGGGGAGATCGAGACCACCCAAACGAGCGCCGTCCCCTTTGCGGAATTCCCCGAATATCTTCCGAACGCCTTCGTCGCCGTGGAGGACAAGCGGTTTTATACCCATCACGGGCTCGACTATAAGCGCATGATGAAAGCGGCCATGAAAAATATCGCGACCTTTTCCTTCCGCGAGGGCGCGTCCACCATCTCCCAACAGCTCATCAAAAATACCCACCTTACGGGAGAAAAGACGATCAGGCGCAAGCTCAAAGAGATCAAACTCACCCGCGCGCTCGAAAAAAATTTCTCCAAAGACGAAATTTTGGAGCTCTACCTCAATTCCATCTACTTTGGGCACAGCGCGTTCGGCGTGGGGAGCGCGGCGGAATATTACTTCGGGAAATCGGCGTCCGAGCTCTCTCCCGCCGAGTGCGCCATGCTCGCCGCCCTCGTAAAATCGCCCAACCGCTATTCCCCCTTCCGCGACCTTGATAAGTGCCTTTCTCGGCGGAATTTCGTGCTCTCGCTCATGCGGGAACAGGGCTATCTCACCCCCGAAGAGGAGGCCGAGGCAAAAAGCGAACCCCTCCCCGAGAGCCCCCACCTGCGGGAGGAGAGCGCCTATCTCGCCCCCGTGTTCGAGGAGCTTTCCGCCCTCTTTCCCGACGCGAAATCGGGGGATAAACTGCGCGTCTATACCGCGCTCGACCCGACTCTTCAAACCTTGCTCGAAGAGCAAAGGGCAGATTCCGACCTCTGCGTCGCGGTGCGGGAGACGGGCGGCGGGGTGAAGGCGTATTTTTCCACCTGCGGTACGCTCAAACGGCTGCCCGCCTCCACGATCAAGCCGCTCGCGGTGTACGCCCCTGCCCTCGAAGAGAACCTCATCTCCCCCGCGACCCCGCTCCTCGACGAAAAGACGGACTTCGGCGGCTACTCCCCCTCCGATTACGGCGGCAAATACGGCGGATACATGAGCGCCCGCTATGCGCTCTCCCACAGCGTGAACGTGCCCGCCGTGAAGGTGCTCAATACGCTTGGCGTGGAGCGCGCGGCAAAGTATCTTGAAAAAATGGACCTGCCCGTGCCCGAGGAGGACAGAACGCTCGCCCTTGCGCTCGGCGGCATGACGGAGGGGTTTCCGCTCCTCTCCCTCGTGGACGGATACTCCGTATTTTCGCGCGGCGGAGTGTTTTCGCCCTCGCATTTTATTGAAAAAGTCGATGACTGTCAAGGTAAAAACCTTTACACCTACCAAGGTTTTCAAGGCAAAAACCCCGATTTTCAACAGGTCTGTCAAGGTAAAAACCTTGACAGGCGGGTATTTTCCGAGGACACCGCCTGCCTCATGAACGATATGCTCATGACCGCCGCACGCGAAGGCACGGCGAAAAAACTCAAATCCCTCCCCTTCGAGGTGGCGGCCAAGACGGGCACGGGCGGCACCGAAAAGGGCAACACGGACGTTTACACCATCGCCTATACGTCGGAGGACGTCGTGGGCGTATGGCTCGGCAACCGCGACAATTCCCCCGTGGAGGCGACGGGCGGCGGGCTCCCCGCCGACCTCGCGCTCAAAATTTTAAAGGACCTGTACAAGGACCGCAGTCCCTCGCCCTTCCCGCAGTGCGAGGACGTGACGCAGGCGCTGCTCGACAAGGAAGAGTACGAAAAAAATCATCGCCTTCTGCTTGCCGACCCGCTCGCGCCCGAATATCTCTCGCTCAAAGAGCTGTTCCGGAAAAGCGCGCTGCCTGCGGGAACGAGCGAAAAATTTTCCCGCCCGAAAATCGAAAAACCCGAGATCTCGGTGGTGAACGGCTCCGTAAAGATAATACTATGTCAGACAGAGTACTATGATTACGAGGTAAAAAGGCAGTGTGGAGAGCAAATTTCTACCGTCTATAAAGGAAAATACCGCAGGGAGCTGTTTGACAACTCCGTCTGCGGCGGAAAAAATTATGTCTATTCGGTGACCCCCTACTACTGCGGGATCGCGGGAGAGACGGTCACCCTTCCCTCCGTCTATATTGAAAAGAGCGACGAACTCCCCGACGATTGGTGGTCAGAGTAAAAACACTTCTTTGCTTTCGAGCGCTTCGCGCATGAGCGCCTCAACGTCGAGCTTTTTCTCCTCTTCCTCGATAAAGGAAAGTTTCGGCTTGATCGCAGGAAAATCGGGCAAAAAGACGGTGCAGCAGTCCTCGTAGGGCAAAACGGACGTCTCGAAAGTGCCGATCTTTTTGGCGACGAGCACGATCTCCTCTTTATCGAACCCGATGAGCGGGCGCAGAACGGGAAGGGACACGACGGCGTTCGAGGAGGTGATCCCCTCGATCGTCTGGCTGGCGACCTGCCCCAAGCTCTCCCCCGTGATGAGGCATTTTGCGTTCAGATCCTTCGCCGTCTTTTCGGCAAGGCGGAACATAAACCGCCTCAAAAGGGTGACGTTGAGCTCGGCGGCGCACTTTGCGTGGATCTCCTCCTGGATATGCGCCACGTTGAGGGTGGTGAGTTTCCCCGAAACGGAATAGCGGGACAGAAGGCGGGCAAGCTCTTTCACCTTTTCCTTTGCGCCGTCGTTGGTGTAGGGATAGCTGTGGAAGTGCAAGAGCTCGACGTTCATTCCCCGCTTTGCCATCATGTAGCCCGCGACGGGGGAATCGATCCCGCCCGAGATGAGAAGCAAGCCCTTCCCCGACGTTCCCACGGGCATGCCGCCCGCACCCCGTTCAAATTTGCCGAACACGAGCGCCGTGCCGTTTTCGCGGATATCGAGGCACACCGTATGCTCGGGCGTGTGCACGTCCACGCACAGCGCGGGAAAGTCGTCTAAGAGCCGCCCGCCGATATGGGCGCTGAGCTCCATGCTTGTCATGGGGTATTTTTTATCGGCGCGGTGGGTCACTACCTTGAACGTGCCCTCGCGGGGAGACAATTCCTTTGCCGCCGTATAGATGTTTTCGGGATCGTGGGGCACGCAGAGCCCGACCGAATAGGAGTGCACGCCGAACACGCGGGAGACCCGCCCACAGATCTCCTCCGTCTTTTCCTCGTCGAAAGCCGCCACGAGGTATCTGCCGCTCGTGCGGTGAAGTTCATGGCGGACGCCTTTTAACGCGCGTTCCAAATTGACGCAAAAGACATGCTCGAAATAGCCCCTGTTTTTACCTTTTAAATGAATTTCCGCATAGCGGATGATGATGACTTTTTCCATGTTACCCGATCCTTGATTTCAGTTCGCGCGCGCAGGCGTTGAGCGTCTGCGCCGCAACGGAGATCTCCTCCTCCGTCGTGTGCGGGGAAAAGCTGAGCCGCAAGACCCCGTCCAAAATGTCCTTGCCGTAGCCGCAGGCCTCGATAACGCGGCTGTGCGGCTTTTTGGAGGAACAGGCGCTGCCCGTTCCCACGATCACCCCGCGCTCCATTGCAAGCCGCTGCAAAATTTCCCCTCTGAGCCCCCGCGCCGAAACCGTGAAGATGTACGGAGAGCCGTCCGAAGGGGAGAGCGGCACGAAAAGATCTTTGTCGAGCAGCGTTTTCAGCCGCTCCCGCTCCCGCTGCAAACGGAGAAGATCGGCTTGCAGCGACGAAAATTTCTCCTCGGCGGCAAAGGCAAAGTCGAGAATGCCGAGCACGTTTTCGGTGCCGCTCCTCAGATTCCCCTCCTGTCCGCCGCCGTGAAGGAAGGGCCGAAGGACAAATTCTTTTCTCTTTACAAGCGCGCCGACCCCCTTTAAGCCGCCGATCTTGTGGGCGCTGACCGAATAGAGATCGATCTCCGGCGTAAGGCGGACGGGAAGTTTGCCGAACGCCTGAACGCCGTCGCTGTGAAAGACGCAGCGCGGGTTTTTCTTTTTTACCGCCCTTGCGAGCGCAAAAATGTCGTTGACCGCCCCCGTCTCGTTGTTCACATGCACGACGGAGACGACGCTCGTCTTTTCATCCACAAGGGAGAGCAGTTTTTCGGCATCCACCCGCCCGTCTGCGCCGATCGGGGCGAGCCGCAGCTCCACGCCCCCGTTTTTGAGGGATACCCCCGTCTCGTACACGGCGGCGTGTTCCCCCGCCGAGATGACGACGTTGCGCTTTCCGCAGGTGATGAGCGCCTGGTTGTCCGCCTCCGTCCCCCCCGAAGTAAAGACCAGCGAAAAGCGCGTCGGATCGGCGATCCCCGAGAGAAGGCTCTCCCGCGCCTTTTTGAGCATGGCGGAGACTTCCCCGCCGTAGAGCGCGGAGGGGTTGAGGTAGTTTTCTTCCGCAAATTGTACCGCGCGGGCGAGGGCCTTTTTGTCTGGCGCCGTCGTCGCCGCGTTGTCGAGATAGATCATTGAGGGTCCCATTTGCTTCTGCCCGCCGCAAGAATGATGAGGTCGATCATCTCCGCCTTGGCCTCGATGATATTCACCGTCTTTTCGATCGTGGAACTATATAAAAGGTAATAAAAATTCTTGTTCTCGGCAGGGATCTTGTTGGGCGTAAGAAAGACGATCTGCTTTTTGGAAAGTCCCGCGCAGGTGCGTTCAAAGCTCCCGTTCTCGCATTTGCCGATTTTGAGGATCTGGTCGCACTTCATCGTTTTGAGATATTTGCGCTTTTTGCCGTTGTAGACCTTCGCCACGCGGAATTCATCCTCGACAAAGAGATAATCGAAACTTTGGTTGAACTTCCGCTTGAAAAAGAAGAGGGCGAGCCCGACCGCAAGCGGCGCGAGCACAAAGAGCGCCCATGAAAGAATGGTGAACGCGAGCTGCGAGCCCGTGATCGCCTCCTCGTTGCCCGCAGGCAGACGGTAGGCGGAAAACGCTGCGGCGATGTTCGACACCGCAAAAAAAAGCTGGATCCCCGCAAGGACAAAAAATATGATGGAAATAATGTTGCAGGCGGTATAGACTTTCGCCTCTTTTTGGCTGCGGTTGCAAGCCGCGCTCTCTTCGTAATAAGCGTCCCGAATCAAAATTCCAGCCTCCCTTCGTAAATTTTTTGTACGCCGCCCGTGAGGACAGCCGAGCCGTTTTCACGGCAGTGCACGATGAGGTCTCCCCCCTTCACTTTGACGGTGACGTCTGAATCGGGCGCGCAAAGATCCCTCTTCACGCAGGCATACACCGCCGCCGCCGCGCCCGTGCCGCTGGCGTAGACTTCGCCGTTCCCCTGCTCAAAGGCGCGCAGTTTCACCGTCACGCGGTTGACGACGCGCACCGCCTCGAAATCGGGCTTTTGGGGAAACGCTTGGTCGCCGTCCAGCGCAAGCGCGTCCGCCTCCAAGTCGCGGCCGTCCACCTTTTCATCGAAAATGACAATGTGGTCGCCCCCCTCCAAACGCACGAATGCGCTCTGCGTTCCCCTCTTCTTCAAAGTGCGCAAAAAGGCGGAGTTGCGGGCCGCACACCCCTCCTCGGGCAAGAGCTCGACGCTCGCCGAGGAGACGACCCCGCCGAAGGAGTACACTTTGACCGTCCTCACGCCGCTCACCGTCTCGACCGTCATCGTATCCCCCGTCACCATGCGGTGGTCGTGGAGATATTTTGCGATACAGCGGATGGCGTTTGCGGCGTTCAGCCCCTCCGAACCGTCCCGATTGTAAATGCGCATTTTGGCGTCCGCGACGTCCGATCTTTCGATGAGCACGACGCCGTCGCCGCCCACGCCGTAGTGGCGGTCCACAAAGTTGACGGCGAGCGATTCGGGGCAGGTGACCGTCCCGTCCGTATTGTCAAAGACGATAAAATCGTTGCCGCATGACTGCATTTTGACGAATTCAAGCGAAAGTTTCTTCTTGCGCAGATGGTTGATGTCCACGAGCTCGGTGTTGTACTCGGTAAACTTGCTCGCGATGATGTCGCAGAGGGCGTTCGCCGTGTCGAGCGAGGTGAGCACCGTGACGCCGAGGAGCACCGCATGATGATGGAGCTCGATATAGTCGGCGATCGAATCCATGTCCGTCTTGCCCGTGTAGATGATGTAGTCGATCTTCCCCTCGTCCATGAGTTTCGAGACTTGCTTGGTCGCTTTCAGCCGCTCGACGACGGTGACGCCGATCCCGAGCGCCTCGATGACCTTGGCCGTGCCAGCCGTCGCGTACAGACGGCAGCCGAGGTCGGCGAATTTTTTGGCGATGGACACGATCTCGGGCTTGTCCTGGTCGTTGATGGTAAAGTACACCCCGACGGGCTTTTCCTTGGAGGGATGGCACATCTTGAATCCCGCCGAAACGAGCCCCTTAAAGAGCGCCTCTTCAATGGTCTTGCCGATCCCGAGCACTTCGCCCGTCGACTTCATTTCGGGGCCGAGCTGGGAGTTGACGTCGTTCAGTTTCTCGAAGGAAAAGACGGGCACTTTCACCGCAACATAGGGCGAGTTGGGGTAGAGCCCCGTCCCGTAGCCCAGCTTTTTGAGCTTTGCGCCAACCATGATCCGCGTGGCGAGCTCCACCATGGGCACCCCCGTCACTTTGGAGATGTAGGGAATCGTGCGGCTCGCGCGGGGGTTGACTTCGATGACGTACAGCCTGTCCTGATAGATGAGATATTGGATGTTGATGAGCCCCTTCGTTTTGAGTTCGAGCGCGAGCCGTGAAGAGACTTCCACAATGCGGGTCAGCATGGCGTCGCTCAGATGATAGGGCGGATAGACGGCGATGGAGTCGCCCGAGTGCACCCCTGCGCGCTCCACATGCTGCATGATCCCCGGAATGAGCACGTCGACGCCGTCCGAAATGGCGTCCACTTCGAGCTCCGTCCCCATGAGATACTTGTCGCAGAGCACGGGGTTTTCGATCTTTTGGGCGAGAATGACATCCATGTAGCGGGCAATGTCGTTCTGCGTAAAGGCGATGGTCATGTTCTGGCCGCCGATGACGTAGCTCGGACGGAGCAACACGGGATAACCGAGCGTCTCCGCCGCCCCGATCGCCTCCTCCTTCGTCATGACGGTGAGCCCCTTGGGACGGGCGATGTCGAACCGTTCGAGCAGCGCGTCGAACCGTTTCCGGTCCTCCGCCATGTCCACGCTGTCCGCGCTCGTGCCGAGAATGTGGACTCCCCTCTTCGCAAGATAGCCGCACAGCTTGATCGCCGTCTGCCCGCCGAACGTGACTACGACGCCATACGGTTTTTCGACGTCGATGACGTTCTGCACGTCCTCGGGCGTGAGCGGTTCAAAATAGAGCCTGTCCGCCGTATCGAAGTCGGTGGAGACCGTCTCGGGATTGTTGTTGACGATGATGACTTCGTAGCCGAGAGATTTGAGCGTCCACACGCAGTGGACGGAGGAATAATCGAACTCGACGCCCTGCCCGATACGAATGGGCCCCGAGCCGATGACGATGATCCGTTTCTTTTTTTCCGCGACGCTCCTCCCGACAAAGGGCGCCGCCTCGTCGTGGGAAAGCTCGTCGAAGGTGGAATAGAAATAGGGCGTCTGCGCGGAAAATTCTGCTGCGCAGGTATCCACCATCTTGAAGGCGGCGCGGCGGTGAGGCGGGAGCCGATACCCGCTCTTCTCCGCGAGCACGCGGTCGGTAAAGCCGAGTTTCTTGCCCGTGAGATATTCCTCTCTCGTAAGTTTCTTGCCCGTAATGTGCCGCTCGTATTCCACAAGATTGAGCAATTTATAGAGAAACCAACGGTCGATCTTGGTAATTTCAAAGATTTCGTCGGGAGTGACCCCCGCATGCAGCGCCGCATATACCGCGAACAGCCGCTCGTCCGTCGTCTTGTGGAGCTCAAAGAGTAGCTCTTCCCTGTTCATATGGGCGAATTTGGGGGCGCTCAGCGTGTCGAGGGAAATTTCCGCGCCCCGCACCGCCTTCATGATCGCCTGCTCGAAAGAGGCGCCGATCGCCATCACTTCCCCCGTCGCCTTCATGCGCGAACCGAGATCCCGTCCCGCGTACAAAAATTTATCGAAGGGCCACTTGGGAAGTTTGACGACCACATAGTCGAGCGCGGGCTCGAAACAGGCATACGTTTTGCCAGTGACGTCGTTCTTGATCTCGTCGAGAGTGTAGCCGAGAGCGATCTTCGTGGAGACCTTGGCGATGGGATAGCCCGTCGCCTTGCTCGCGAGCGCGGAAGAGCGCGAGACGCGGGGGTTGACCTCGATGACTGCGTATTCAAAACTTGTGGGATGCAGCGCGAATTGGCAGTTGCACCCGCCCTCTACGCCGAGTTCGCCGATGATGTTGAGCGCCGCCGTGCGGAGCATCTGATATTCCTTGTCGGAAAGCGTGACCGCAGGCGCGATAACGATGGAATCCCCCGTGTGCACGCCGACGGGGTCGAAATTCTCCATGGAACAGACGGTGAGCACGTTGCCCGCGCTGTCGCGGAGCACTTCAAATTCGATCTCCTTCCACCCGCCGATGTACTTTTCGACGAGCACCTGCGTGATGGGCGAAAGCATGAGCCCGTTGTGGGAGATGAGGCGGAGCTCCTCTTCGTTGTATGCAACGCCGCCGCCCGCTCCGCCGAGCGTGAACGCGGGACGCACAATGACGGGATAGCCGAGTTTCTCCGCGACCCTGACGCACTCCTCCACCGTGTAGGCGATGTCCGAGGGGACGACGGGCTGGCCGATCTTTTTCATCGTCTCTTTGAAGAGCTCGCGGTCCTCGGCACGGTCTATGGCGTCGAGCTTGGCGCCGATGAGCTTTACCCCCCACTCGTCAAGAAAGCCGTCCTTTGCGAGCTTGCAGCCCATGGTGAGCCCCGTCTGCCCCCCCAAAGAGGCGAGAAGAGAATCCGGCCGCTCCTTGATGATGATCCGCTTTAAACTGTCCTCGGTGAGCGGTTCGAGATAGATCTCGTCGGCAAGCATCTTGTCCGTCATGATCGTGGCGGGGTTGGAATTGCACAGCACGACGTTGACACCCGCCTCTTTGAGGACGCGGCACGCCTGCGCGCCCGCATAGTCGAACTCCGCCGCCTGTCCGATGACAATGGGGCCCGACCCGATGACAAGTACTTTTTGAATGTCTGGTCTCTTCGGCATGATGATTCCTTATTGGATACGGTTTCGCCCGCCCCGCGCGCCGCGCGGGGCGGGCGGCTGTTTATTTCTTCATTCTCGCGATGAATTTTTCAAAAAGAAAGTTGGCGTCGCGGGGGCCGCTGCACGCCTCGGGATGGAACTGCACCGTGAACGCGTCGAGCTCGGGATAATCCACCCCTTCGCAGGTGCCGTCGTTGACGTTTACAAAGGACAGCTCCCCCCGTTTGAGGGACTCCGCCACGACCTCGTAGCCGTGGTTCTGGGAAGTGATGAACACCCTGCCCGTTTTGAGCTCCTTGACGGGTTGGTTGGCGCCGCGATGGCCGTACTTCATCTTCCGCGTCTGCCCGCCCAAAGCGAGCGCGAACAGCTGGTGCCCGAGACAGATCCCGAAGATCGGCATTTTTCCGGCGAGTTTTTTGATGTTTTCGATGATCTCCGTATTCTCTGCGGGGTCGCCCGGGCCGTTGGCGAGCATGACGCCGTCGGGACGGAGGGAGAGCACTTCCTCGGCGGGAAAGTTCGCGGGCACGACCGTCACATGGCAGCCCCTGTTCACGAGCTCCCGCTCGATGTTTGCCTTCGCGCCGAAGTCGAAGAGCACGACTTCCGTATTTCCCCTTTCTCCGTACTCCCGAATTTCTCCGGAAGTGACCGCCTTCACCGCGTCCCTTACGCGGTAGGCTTTCAATGCCGCGAAATTGGTGAAAGGCCTAAACGAGACCGCCGCATTCATCACCCCCGCCTCGCGCACGGTGCGGGTGAGCTCGCGGGTGTCTACGCCCCAGACGGCGGGAACTCCCTGCTGTCTGAGATACCCTTCGAGCGCCCCTTCGGAACGGAAGTTGGAGGGCGCGTCGCACTTCTCCCGCACGATGTAGGCGGTAACCCAGCTCTTTCTGCTCTCGAAATCGGGGGGAATGACCCCGTAGTTCCCGATGAGCGGAAACGTCTGCGTGACGATCTGCCCGTAGTAGCTGGGATCGGTGAGCGTTTCGAGATAGCCCGTCATGCCCGTGGTGAATACGAGCTCGCCGATCGTCTCCCGCTCGGCGCCGAACGAATAGCCCTCGAACACTTTCCCGTTTTCCAGCGTGACGTATGCTTTTTTCATCGCGTCCCTCTCTCTTTTGCGTAATCTTCCCCCTCGAAAGCGGGGCAAAAGGCGGAAATATCGTCCTCCGTAAACTGTTTATCCGAATATTTGCTGAACGGCGCATGGCGGTAGAAGATAAACTTGTCCCGCGAATCCTGCGTTTCAAAGGTGCAGATGAACTTGTTCCCCTTCACTTTTACCGCCACGCAGCCCATCTTGACGTCGTATGTAAAGATCTTGCGCTTGGTATGCAGATAGACGACCCGATCGTTCATTTCCAGCCCGAGGACGGTCCCCAACGAGACGCGCATCGTGTAGAACCCGTACACGGTGAGCCAGCCGAGCGCAAGCACGGAGATCACGATGGAATAGATGACGCGCGGAAGGGTGTCGTCGAGATTGCAGGCGACCGCCGTGAGCACCATGACGACGGGAAAGACGGCGACGCTCAAAATGATCAGTAAAATTCCCGAGACCGAGACATACTTGCCCGGTCCGCTCCGCATATAAGATCTGTCCTTGTCCCGACGGCTCATTCTCTCTCCTCCCCGAATTTCACACGGAACTGCGCGATGAGCGCGTCCCCCGTCCGCGCCTCGAACACGGCGCCGCCCTCCTCATCCCTGCGGAAAAAGCAGAGCTTTTCCCCCTCCTTCGCCTGCTTGTTATAGGAGATCTGGAAGGAGGAGATCCGCTTTGTCTCCGCCATCGGAATGCAGTCGAGGAAAAAATCGGCATACTTTGTATTGTTGGCATGAAAATAATGGTCGCAATCGGAAACGGTGACGGTGTGGGCGCCGCATTCCCTTCCCTCCGGAAGTTTGGGAATTTTCCAATCGGGGACTTCGAGCATCTTTTCGGCATTGTAAGGGCAGCGTTCGTGCACTTCCCCGAGCGCCGTGGGCGGCAGCATAGAAAAACGGGGTAAATCAATGAGACACCAGCGTGAAGCCAGCAACGCAATGATTTCCCCTTTCTCATTCTTGATGCGATAATCCCGCTCGAAAATAACATGACGCGGCGGGAGAGGCCATGTCTCCACCGTGACGATATCGCCCGGTCTCGCGGACGCGAACAGCTCGCAATAGGTGTTTACCGTGATGAATCCGTAATTCTTTTTTTTGAGCGCTTCGTAGCCGAACCCCAGCTCGTCCGCGCTCGAAGCGGCGACTTCCTGCGCCAGCGCGAGAACGGTGGAGGGTTTCAGCTCATCCCGAAAGTCAAAGTCGGTATAGCGGAGCGCAAAACTCCTTGTGTGACAGTAGCCGCTCATATCTTTGGTATTATAGCACGCGCGGAGGGAGAAGTCAACCGAAATCTCTCAAATTTGCGGAAGAAGAAAGAAAACCGAGCGCGCCCGAAAGCACCGCGTCTGCAAGTTTTGCCCGATAATCTTCATCCAAAAGGAGCGCTTCGTCCTCGGGGTTGGACAAAAAACCGCACTCCACGATGACCGAGGGCGTATCCGAACAGTTGAGGATGTAGTAGTCCCCTTTCAGCGGATCGCTCCGCTTGACGCACTCGGGCATCCCGTTGAGCGCCGTCTGGATGTTGCAGGCGAGAGAGCGGGAGCTCTCCGAACTCTCCTTAAAAAAGACTTGCGCCCCCCGTCGCGACGGGAGAGAGAAAAAATTTTGGTGCACCGAGATCACGAGCGCGGGATCGGAGGTTTGGATGATCTCCGCGCGCTTTTTCATGTCCCGTTTCTTGTACCCCGCCGTCGCCATGCCGTAAAGCCCCGCCTCCGTTCTGCGCGTGAGTACGACCCGCAGCCCCGCCTCCTCAAAGCGCTCCTGCAACAAAAAGGTGATTTTCAGGTTGATGTCGCTCTCCTTTGTCCCCGTGCGCGTCCCGACGACGCCGCCGTCGACCCCGCCGTGTCCCGCGTCGAGCACGACCGTGAGACGGTGCGCCTCCGCCGCCGTCCCCGCAAGCGCAAAAAAACAGACCGTGAGCGTGAAGGCGACCGTCAGAAGAAGGGCAAACACGCCCAGCGCCACTCTGTGACGATAAACAAAACTCATGGTCTATGTGTATGAGAAAGTTTGAAATTTTAGAATACCCGCCCCCGCGCCGTACGGCGCGGGGGCGGGCCTCTGCTTCCGCTCAGATCCAGAGATCAACGGTTTTTCAGAAATTCGTCGATGGACTCCGCCGCGCGCTTGCCCGCGCCCATCGCGAGAATAACGGTCGCCGAGCCCGTGACCGCGTCGCCGCCCGCAAATACGCCGTCAAGGGAGGTCCTTCCCCCCTCGTCTGCGACGATCTCTCTCCGCCTGCCCGTTTCGAGCCCCGCCGTCGCGCGCTTTAAGAGGGGGTTGGGCGAGGTGCCGAGCGCCATGATCACACAGTCCGCTTCGAGCACGAACTCGCTCCCCGCCTTCTCGACCGGCCTGCGCCGTCCCGACACGTCGGGCTCGCCGAGCTCCATCTCAATACATTTTACGCCGACGACGTTGTCCTCGCCGTCCGTCAAAATTTCCTTGGGGTTTGCGAGCAGACGAAAAACAACGCCCTCCTCTTCCGCATGCTCCGCCTCTTCTCTCCTTGCGGGAAGTTCCGCCCGCGAACGGCGGTAAACAACGGTGACTTCCGCGCCGAGCCGCCTCGCCGTGCGCGCTGCGTCCATGGCGACGTTTCCGCCCCCCACGACCGCGACCTTTTTCGCAGGATAGACGGGAGTTTCGCTCCCCTCTTCGTATGCCTTCATCAGATTGACGCGGGTGAGATATTCGTTGGCGGAAAATACCCCCTTGGCATTCTCGCCCTTGATTCCCATAAAGTTGGGAAGTCCCGCGCCCGTGCCGAGGAATACCGCCTCAAAGCCCTCCGCTTTGAGCTCTTCCACGGTAAAAGTCTTTCCGACGACCGCATTCGTCACGATCGTCACGCCGAGCGCTTTCAGCCCTTCGACCTCGCGCGCGACGATTTCTTTGGGCAGACGGAACTCGGGGATCCCGTACATCAGCACGCCGCCCGCGACGTGCAGCGCCTCGAATACGGTGACTTCATATCCCCTTTTTGCAAGTTCGCCCGCGCACGAGAGCCCCGCAGGGCCCGACCCGACGACCGCCACGCGGCGGCCGTTTTTTTGCGGCTTTTCGGGCGCAACGCCCTCTTTTGCATGGAAATCGGCGACAAACCGCTCCAATCTGCCGATGGCAACGGGCTCCCCCTTGACCCCGCGCACGCACAGCTTTTCGCACTGGTTTTCCTGCGGGCACACCCGTCCGCACACGGCGGGCAGACAGGAATAGCGGGAGATGACCCCGTACGCCTCCCCGAACTTTCCCTCCTTGACGAGGGCGATAAAGTCGGGGATCGCAACGGAGACGGGACAGCCGCTCACGCAGGGGCGGTTTTTACAGTGCAGGCAGCGGTCGGCTTCCGCCACGGCCTGCTCCGCCGTATAGCCGAGCGCCACCTCGCAAAAGTTGCGGCTGCGCCCTTCGGGAGACTGTACGGGCATGGGTGTTTTCGTCAAAGAATTGTTCATCATTTTTAGAAGGACGCCGATTCGGCGTTAAATTTTATGCAATAAATTGCAGTGTTCTTCGCGCTTGCGCGCCTCGAACTGTGTATAGATACGGGAACGGCGGATGGCCTCGTCGAAGTCGATGAGATGGGCGTCGAAATCGGGCCCGTCCACGCAGGCGAACTTGGTCTCTCCCCCCACCGTCAGGCGGCAGCAACCGCACATGCCCGTGCCGTCGATCATGATGGGGTTCATGCTCGCGACCGTCTTGACGCCGTACGGGCGGGTGGCCTCCGCGACAAATTTCATCATAACAAGCGGCCCGATCGTGATCACCTCGTCAAAGGTCTCTTCCGCTAAAAGCCGCCCGAGAGGCGCGCAGACATTTCCCTTTTCGCCGTAGCTGCCGTCGTCCGTGGTGAGAAAGAAACGGTCGCAACAGCCCTTGAATTCCTCCTCCAAGATGACGAGCTCGCGGCTGCGGAACCCGACGATCCCCGTCACCGAGGCGCCGAGCTCTTTGAGCCTTTTGGCGACGGGAAGGGCAATGGCGCAGCCCACTCCGCCCCCGACAACGGCGACTTTCTTTAACCCTTCGAGCGCGGTAGGCATGCCGAGCGGACCCACGAGGTCGGGGATACTCTCTCCTGCCTTGCGCGCGCCAAGGCACATGGTGGCGCCGCCGACGATCTGGAAGATGATCTCGATCGTTCCCCGCGCCCTGTCGTAGCCCGCGATCGTGAGCGGGATCCGCTCCCCCCTCTCGTCGGCGCGCAAAATGACGAACTGCCCCGCCTGCGCCTTGCGGGCGATGTACGGTGCGTCAAGTTCCATGCGCACGACCGTTTCGGTCAGATTTTCTTTTTTCAGAATGGCAAACATATTTCTATTATAACGTCCCGAAGAAATTCTGTCAACAAAATGCAAAAAAAGTGGGAATCTTCGTTCGATTTTCTTGACCTTTCCCCGCCGATTTGCTATAATGCCTTTTGGTTCATAAACGAAGTGAACAAATTCATCGGAGAGTAAAACTATGGCAAACGTGAGAATCGTAACCGACTCGAACAGCGGCATTACACAGGCGGAAGCGGAAAAACTGGGAATTTCCGTTCTCCCGATGCCCTTCCTCATCGACGGCGAACAGCATTTCGAGGACATTGACCTCACCCAAACGCAATTTTACGAGCACTTGGGCGGCGAGGCGTCCGTTTCGACTTCCCAGCCCTCCCCCGAGGCCGTGACCGACCTTTGGGACGAGCTTTTGAAAACGTACGACGAGATCGTGCACATTCCGATGTCGAGCGGGCTTTCGGAATCCTGCCACACCGCCATGGGACTTGCAAAGGACTACGGCGGCAGAGTGTTCGTCGTCGATAACCAGCGCATTTCCATCACCCAAAAACAGAGCGTCGAGGACGCGCTCACCCTCGCACAGCAGGGCAAGAGCGGCGCGGAAATTGCCGAAATTTTGACAAAAACCAAGTTCGACAGCTCCATTTATATCTCTCTCGACACACTGAAATATCTCAAAAAGGGAGGACGGCTCACCCCTGCCGCCGCGCTCATCGGCACCATCCTCAAAATCAAGCCCGTGTTGCAGATCCAGGGGGAAAAGCTCGACGCATTCAAAAAAGTCCACTCCCTCAAACAGGCAAAGACGGTCATGATAGAGGCGATCAAGCACGATTTTTCCACCCGCTTTGCCGAACTTGTGAAACAGGGCGAAATGATGATCGCCGTCGCGCACACCGCAAACGACGAGGAGGCGGAACTCTTCAAGCAGGAACTCATCGAGGCCTTCCCCGGAGTGCCCTTCAAATATGTGGATCCCCTCTCCCTCTCCGTGAGCTGCCACATCGGCCCCGGCGCGCTTGCCGTCGCCTGCGCGCGAATCGTAAAATAAAGAAGTAAAAATTTCCTGCAAAAAGTACATGCAAAAATAAAGGCAACCGCTCGGGTTGCCTTTATTTTTGCAGCATAGCGAGGAAAAAACCCTCGAAAATTTCATCGGGACAAACCGTGACCGTACCCGCCAGGGAGGGCAGCAAGGGAATGTCACCTATCGGAGCGAGCGGAAGGAGCGTGGCGCCCTGCGAAAGCGCAAAGGCTACCGCCGCTTCGTTCTCCTCTTTGAGCACGGAACAGGTGGAATAGAGCAGCACGCCCCCTTTTTTGAGCAGCCCGAGCCCCTTTTTCAAAAGCAGTTTTTGCGTGCGCGCGCAATTTTTTACAAGCTCGGGGGAAATTTTCGTCCGCTCGCCAAGGGTAAGCGTTCCACTCCCGCTGCACGGCGCGTCGAGCAAAATTTTGTCGAAACGGAAAAAGCCGTCGAGCTTTAAGGCGTCCACCTGCATGGCGTTCACCCTTCCCGCACCCTGCCGCGCAAGGTTGAATTTCAGACGCTCGAAACGGATCTTGTCCTTTTCGCAGGCGGTGATGAGCGCCTTCCCGCCCGAAAGCGCGGAGAGCTGAGTCGTCTTGCCGCCCGGCGCCGCCGTCATGTCGAGCACGCTCTCCCCCGCCTTCGGCACAAGAAAGAGGGGCGGCAACATCGAAGAAAGGCTTTGCAGATAAATTTTCCCCTCGCGATACAGCGGGCTCTCCGCGATCGCCCGCCCGTCCGCGCCGCTGAGCAAAAATGCGTCCCCGTACCACGGCATGCGGCAAAAGGAGAGGCGCATCTGCGCGAGGGCGTCCGCGACCTCCTCCGCCGTCGCCTTTAAAGTGTTGGCGCGAAGGGTGACGGGCCTGCGTACAAATCCCCGAAAGATACGCTCGGCGTCATTTGGATATTCTTTTATGAGAAGTTCCCGCAAAAATGCGGGAATCTGCTCTATTATGTCTGACATAGTACTATGTAAAAGGCCGTTTTTTTGAAAATGAAGGCGCTTTTATTTGATTTTTTTGTCCAAACGGCGGATCGCACTCTTGGTCCCGAACACGACGACCGAATCGCCCGGTTCAAAACAGTCGTCCTTGGTGGGCACGATGTCCTTCTTCCCCCGTCTGATCAAGAGGACGTTGAGGCTGTATTTGCCGCGCAAATTCATGTCGGCAAGTTTTTCGGAGGGCACTTTCCCCGCATAGCGCACGGTCGCCACGCTGTGGTCGCCCGTGAGTTCCACATACTGCGTGATGCTGCGGCTCAAAAGACGGTACCCGAGGCTCGCCACCGCGAGTTCGCGCGTGTCGATGACCTCCTCTACCCCCAAGTGCTCCAAGACCCGTTTCACGCTCTCGTCCTCGGCGCGCGCCGTGATCCGCTTTACCCCGAGCTCTTTCAATAAAATGATGGTGAGTATGATCGATTCGAGCTTGTCCCCGATCGCCACGATGACGCGGTCCACTTCGTTGAGGCGCAGCTGTTCGAGCGCGCTCCGCTTGGTGCAATCGCAGCAATAGGCAAAGGTGACGAACTCCGCAACGTCGTTGACGCGCTCTTCGTCGCTGTCGATCGCGATGACCTCCGCGCCCTGTTCGACAAGCTCTTTGCAGAGCTGCCGCCCGAACGCGCCCAATCCGATGATTGCAAAATCTTTATTCATAATGGCTCCTTTTATAGAGGTCGGAGATTTTACTCCGCCGCCGAAGTTTAACCGATGACGATGTCCGCCTGTACATAGCGGACGCTCTCGTCCTGTCCCCTGTTCCAACGCCGCTTGAATACGAGCAGCGCCGTCATAAATCCGATCCTGCCGAGGTACATCGCGAGCGTCAAAAGCAGCTTGCTGCCTACCGAAAGAGACTGCGTGATCCCCGCCGAAAGACCCACGTTCGCAAGCGCCGAGATCGTCTCCGTAAAGATGAACGCAAGGGACAGATCGGGATCGCACACCGAGACGAGGGTGCCCGTCAAAACGGCATAGATCGTTGCCACCGTCGCCACGAACATGGCGTATGTGAGCGTCTCGCGGGAAATTTCACGGTGAAAGACGATGGTCGGCTTTCCCCGAAGCATTGCAAGCAGCCCCGCCAAAAAGACAAAGAAGGTGGTGCACTTGATCCCGCCGCCCGTAGAGACGGGAGCTGCGCCGATAAACATCAGAATGTTGATGATGCAGAGGGAAGAGCTCTTCCACTGCCCCAAGTCCTGCGTGGCAAAGCCGCAGGTGCGCGCCATGGAGCTCATGAAGAAGGCGTTGAGAAGGTCGATCTTCCCCCACTCCGAGAACCAGAGGAGGAAGGTGCCGCTCGCAAGCAGAATGGGCGTGATGACGAGCACCACTTTACTGTGAACGGAAAATTTTCTCCACCGCTTTGCGCTCAGAATGTCGATGATGACAATAAAGCCCAAGCCGCCCACGATGGCGAGAATGGCCGTGTTCAGAATGAGCAGGACATTCCCCGAATAGGGCAGCATGCCATTCCCGAAGAGATCGAGCCCCGCATTGTTGAATGCCGAAACGGAATGGAAGAGGGAGATCCAGACGAGCGTTCCGCCCGTATAGTCGTTCCGGAGCGCGATGAGATTGATCAAAAAGCCGAGCGTCTCCATAACGACCGTGATAAGTACGGCACGGAAGAGAAAGCGTTTATAGTTGAGTTTCCCGCTCGAACCGAGCGTTTCGCTGATGAGCCGCTTTCCCGAAAGCCCCGCTTTGCCTCCGAAGAGGGAGATGACCGTCATGCCGATGGTGACAAAGCCCAAACCTCCCACCTGTATGAGAATGCAGAGGACCGCCTGCCCGAATCCCGTAAACGTCCCTGCGACGTTGACGGTGGAAAGCCCCGTAATGCAGACGGCGCTCGCGGCAAGAAAGAGCGCGTCGACAAAGGAGATCCCATCCTTCGTGGAAAACGGCAGCAGCAAAAGTACCGTTCCGACGGCGATAACGCTCAAAAACCCGAGCAAAATGACAAGATAGGGTGAAAGTTTCTTATGCCGCATAACTCTCTCAATAGAAGGTGGCGAGCTCCTGCTCGGGCGGCTGACAGAAATCAAGCGCCGTCGCTTTGAGCACAGGCCCCTCCTGACGGTAAATTTTATCGTATGCTATGTCGATCCGCGCCGTGAGTTTCACCCAATCGCGGGTCTTAAACGGTAAGTTGCTCGCATGCTTTACGACCAGCCCGCTGAACGTGATGTCCGCCTCGCAGCAGGTCATGATGTGCCGCCCTACCACAATGGTGCCGAACTTCATCTTTTTGTCCACCGCCACCATGCCCTTGAAGGTGACCATCTTGCCCGCGTATTTTTGCATGTCCTCGGTGAGATCGCGGTAGAAAAAGGCGTAATCGCGGTCCTCGATCTCGATGACTTTCGCGTTGATGTCGTACGGGAGCGGATCGACGATCTCATCGTAGACGGCTCTGCCCCCGACGTATTCATAGACGATCCCCGGACGGCGGGACGCGGCCCTGACGATCTTGTGGAATTCCTCCTGCGAAAAATTGTCCGAAAAGCGGTTGAATACCACCATGTCTGCATACTGCATTTTGTCAAAGACGAGCTGCCGCATGTTCTTGTTGTAGGAGAGGAAGGTGTTCGCGTCGAAGAAAGTCATCACTTGCGCGATGAGCCAGCCGTCGGGCATCGCCTCGAAAAATCTGTCGAGCGTGAGCATGCCGTTCCACTCGACGACGACCCGCTCCACGTTGTGCTTCTTGGAGAGCACGGTGAGGTTTTCGGGGGTGAGACCGCTCTCCTCCACAACTTCCACCGCAAACTTTTCCACGGCAAAGCGGGAGGGATCGTATTCCTCCTCCCCCTCTTCGCAGACGAGAAGGAGCGTCCGCTCGCCGGAATCAAAGCGCGGGTCCTCCATCGTCTCCTGGATAAATTTTGTCTTTCCCGATTCCAAAAAGCCGAGAAAGAGATAAACGGGCACTTCCTTTGGCATATTACTTTAAAAACAACTCTTTGAGTTTTTCTTCGTCCGGCTTGCAGCCGATGACGCACAGTCTGCCCGTGACGGCGGGCGCACCGCTGCGGATGTCAACTTCCCCGGGGACATAATCGAAGTACAGCCAGCCCCCTTCGCCGTCCACGATCCCCTTCGCGCGCAAAATTTGTCCGTATTCGCCGCTGTCCAGCGCCGAAAGCGCCGCAGAGAGTTCCTCTTTCGTGAACTTCTTCGCCGTCTCCACCCCCCAGCTCGTGAACACTTCGTCCGCATGGTGATGATGATGTTCGTGCTCGCCGTCGTGGTGGTGATGGTGGCAGCATTCGTCATCGTCATCATCATCTTCATCATGGTGATGGTGGTGATGGTGTTCGTGCTCGTCGTCATCGTCGTGATGATGATGGCAGCATTCGTCATCGTCATCATCATCTTCGTCATGGTGATGGTGGTGATGGTGTTCGTGTTCATCGTCGTCATCATCGTGATGATGTTCTTCTGCCTCGGCAGCGAGACGTTCGAGTTCGGCTTTCAAAGTATCCTTGCGCTCCATGACTTCGAGAATGTCGCTCCCTTTGAGGTCGTCCCAATCGGTGGTGACCACGGTCGCCTGCGTGTGCTCTTTGAGAAGAGCGAGCGCCTCCTCCACTTTTTTAGAGTCGGCGGTATGAGAGAGCAGAATGCAGCTTGCATTCTCCACCTGGTCAAGGAAAAATTCGCCGAAATTCTTTAAATACAGTTTGCACTTTTTCGCGTCTACCACGGTGCAAAAGGCGTTGAGCGCGGAATTTTCAACGTTCGCGCGCTGGACGGCGCGGATGACGTCGGAGAGCTTACCTACGCCCGAAGGTTCAATGACGATACGGTCGGGCGAAAACCGCGCCGCGACCTCTTTCAGCGCCTTGGCAAAGTCGCCAACGAGCGAACAGCAGATACAGCCCGAATTCATCTCGGTGATCTCGACGCCTGCGTCTTTGAGAAAACCGCCGTCTACGCCGATCTCGCCGAATTCGTTTTCAATGAGGACGACTTTTTCTCCGCTGTACGCCTCTTTGAGCAGTTTTTTGATGAGCGTCGTCTTTCCCGCGCCCAAAAATCCCGAAAAAATATCGATTTTGATCATAATAACTCCTTGTTTTACAGCCGAATTGCATTTACTTTGTCCATGAAAGCACGTCCGCGAAGGCATCATGTGGCGTTTAGCTTGTTTTTGAACGTGCTTGAACGGAATCAGATTCCCTCGGGGAATTGCCATGTCGGACTTTGTTCTTTCCGCTGCGGCTCGGAATGACGCTTGACTGTCATTTCGACCAAGCGTAGCGCGTGGAGAAATCTCGCCTTATAAATGCGGTAGAGATTTCCCCCACCCGTCAACTACGGTGCCACCCTCCCCCAACAAGTTGGGGGAAGGCTTATTTCAATCCTGTTGCCTTAGGCGGAATTCACTTCCGCCGTGGGCGACCACATTTGTTGCACTCTTGCAACTTATTGTTCGATGAAACGAACGGGAGGACAAGCAAGTTAAGGCGTGATGGACATTTCCTCACGGCGGCAATTTTCGACTGACACCCCTTCCGTCACGCGCGGAGCGCGCGACACCCACCCCTCAAGGGGTGGGCAAGGGTGGAAGGAGAAAAGAGCCGTGTGAACTCAAAATGCCCAGTTTCCGTTCTTAAAGATCTGCACCCTGTCGCCGTTTTTCGTCACGCCGACAACATCCAGATCCTCGCTGCCGATCATGAAATCGACGTGGATCATGCTGTCGTTGATCCCCTTTGCGTGGATCTCCTCGTTCGTCATGCTCTCAAAGCCTTTGACACACTCGTTGAACCCCCGCCCGAGCGCCAAATGGCAGCTTGCGTTCTCGTCGAACAGGGTGTTGTAGAACAAGATCCCCGCATTGTTGATGGGTGAATCGTAGGCGATGAGGGCGCACTCGCCGAGCATCTTCGCCCCCTCGTCCATCGAGATCATCTTTTCGAGGAGATGCTGGTTCTTCTTCGCCTTGACTTCCACGACCTTTCCGCCCTCGAAACGCACCGAGAAATCCTCGATGAGCTCCCCCTGATAGGAGAGCGGCTTGGTGGAATAGACAATGCCCTCCGCTTCCCCCGCCTTGGGAGAGATGAAAATTTCCTCGCTCGGAATGTTGGGGTTAAAATAGGCGCCCCCGATCGTCTCCTCGCCGCCGCCTTTAAAGCTGCTCTCGGGAATGAGCCCAACTTTGAAATCGGTGCCGTTCTTCGACTTGTATTCGAGAGAGACGAGCTTCAAACGGTTGAGATAGTCGCACCGCTGGGCGAGCTCGTCGTTGTGGCGCGCCCACTCCCGCACGGGATCGCTGCCGTCCGCACGAGACGCAGTTAAAATGGCGTCCCACAGCTTTTCGACGGCGGTATTCACCATGAGGTCGGGGAATACCTTTTTCGCCCACGCCTTGGAAGGGACCGCCGCGATACACCACTGGTACTTGTTCTCCATCGCGTCGCGGTAGGGCTTTACCACCTTGGTGCGGGACATGCGCACCGCCGTGAATTTCTCCTGGTCAACCCCCGAAAGCCCGTCGGGATCCTCCGACTCGATGTAGAGCATGGCGGGAAGTTCGTTTTTGCGCAGTTCGAGCTTTTCCAGCTCCCACTTTTCGATCTTTTTGAGCGCGTCCTCCCGCATGTATTTGTAATGCAATTTGGTGAGGGGCTGGTGCGACCACTCCACCGTGACCTTGCCCGCGCCCGCGCGGTAGAGCTCCTCTACCACCATTTCGACGAATTCGGGCTGGTCGAGTTCGGCGGTCACCATCACCCACTGCCCCTTTTTGACGTTGACGCCCGTTTTCGCGAGCAATTTTGCGTATCTTCTGAGCTGGATTTTGTTCATTGCCTTCTCCTTGCTGTTTTTTCTTTCCTAATTATAACCATATTCCGCTAATTGTCAAACAAAAACGCGGTTGCCCCGCGTTTTTTCCCGATTTCTCCGCCCGATTTTAATACTATGTCAGACGTAGTACTATGTTCCCGCCCGCCAAAGAGCGCTTTACGTCGATCACGCGCTGGTTGGAAGAGCCTCGGAATTTCAAACGGATGTCTTTGAGCTCCTCTTGAAACCTGCCGTCCACCAAGACATCGAGAAGAGAGACGAGCTCTCGGGTGCACTCCGTCTGCACCTCTTTTTCGGCGATCCCCCCATCAAGATAGGTGTAGCCCGTGTAGCACCAGATGTCCTTTGCGGGGAATGCGGCGCGCACCTGCTCGACGAAGGGCAAAAGGGCGCGCTGGTTTTCGGGCTCGAACGGGTCCCCGCCGAGGAGAGTTAGCCCTGCGATATAATTCGGCGAGAGCTTTTCGAGAAGGTACTCTTGCGTCTCCTCGGTAAACGGCTTGCCGTAGGAAAAATCCCACGCGATCGCATTGAAACAGCCCTTGCAATGCCGCCTGCAACCCGAAACGAAGAGGGAGACCCGTACTCCCTCTCCGTTTGCAATGTCATAAGGTTTGATTTCGGCATAGTTCATAGTGATGCCCACTGCGGGAAAATAAGGTAGAGATTTCTCCACGCGCTTCGCTTGGTCGAAATGACAATTTGGGAATGACACCCCCCACCACCGCCTGACGGCGGAGCCGCCCCCTTCCCTACCCTCCCCCGCTTTGCGGGGGGAGGCAAGAAAAAGATTCTAAATTACTGCGCTTATGGAAAATCGCCATTTTCCATAAGCGCACATAATAAGGTGGAGATTTCTCCACTCCGCCTACGGCTTCGGTCGAAATGACAATTTTAGAATACTTGCGCGAGAAGAACCACGCTTCTTCGCTGCGCGACAGCATTTGTTGCACGCCTGCAACTTATTGTCCGATGAAACGAATAAGAGGATAACTAAGTTAAGGCTTAAGAGTAGGTTTCCTCGCACAATTATTTTCGAAGTGACACCCCCTCAG
This sequence comes from uncultured Clostridia bacterium, assembly GCA_947632195.1. Taxonomy (GTDB): domain Bacteria; phylum Bacillota; class Clostridia; order Christensenellales; family Borkfalkiaceae; genus Gallimonas. Next base: position 142,535 of record CANROE010000001.1, read on the forward strand.
TCACCTGTGGTGACAGCTCCCCCTCAAGGGGGAGCCAAGGGGGTGGAGCGAGAAAAGAATTATGCGAAACTTTTTCGTGAACCCTTACAGGTGAAGTACGCGGTCTTTGATCTCCTGCGTGCGGCCTTGGTTCCAATACTGCGTGCCGATGTATCCGCAGGTGCGGCGGGCAACGTTCATCTTGCTCTGGTCGCGGTTGTGACAGTGCGGGCACTCCCAATACAGCTTGCCGCCGTCCTCTACGATCTGGATCTCCCCGTCGTAGCCGCATACCTGGCAATAGTCGCTCTTCGTGTTGAGCTCCGCATACATGATGTTGTCGTAAATGTACTGCATGACCGAGAGTACGGCGGGAATGTTGTCCTGCATGTTGGGCACCTCCACATAGGAGATGGCGCCGCCCGGCGAGAGCTGCTGGAATTCACTCTCGAATTTGAGCTTGGTAAAGGCGTCGATATGCTCGGTGACATGCACATGATAGCTGTTGGTGATATAATTTTTGTCGGTCACGCCTTCGATGATCCCGAAACGCTTTTGCAGCGCCTTGGCGAACTTGTACGTCGTGCTTTCAAGCGGCGTGCCGTACAGCGAAAAGTCGATGTTGTGCATCTTCTTCCACTCCTTGCACTTGTCGTTCATGTGCTGCATGACGGAAAGCGCAAACGGCTTGGCGGAGGGATCGGTGTGGGTCTTGCCCGTCATGTACTTGACGCATTCGTAAAGCCCCGCATAGCCGAGCGAAATGGTGGAATATCCGCCGTAGAGGAGTTTGTCGATGGTCTCCCCCTTTTTGAGACGGGCGAGCGCCCCGTATTGCCACAAGATGGGCGCTGCGTCCGAAAGAGTCCCCTTTAAACGGTTGTGCCGCTCCATGAGGGCGCGGTGGCAAAGTTCCAGCCGCTCGTCGAAGATCTGCCAGAACTTTTCCATGTCGCCGCCCGAGGAGAGCGCGACGTCGGGCAGGTTGATGGTGACGACCCCCTGGTTGAATCTGCCGTAATACTTGGGCTTGCCCTCCTCGTCCACATAGGGCGTGAGGAAGGAGCGGCAGCCCATGCAGGTGTAGCAATGCCCCTCGCCGTTCTTGTCCACTTTGAATTCAAGCATCTTCTTTTCGGAGATGTAGTCGGGCACCATGCGCTTTGCGGTGCACCTTGCGGCAAGCTCGGTGAGATACCAATACCTGCTCCCCTCGCGCACGTTGTCCTCTTCGAGCACATAGATGAGCTTGGGGAAGGCGGGCGTGACCCATACGCCCGATTCGTTTTTCACCCCTTCGATCCGCTGGTTCAAAGTCTCCTCAATGATCATGGCAAGGTCGGCGCGCTCGCGCTCGTTCCTCGCCTCGCCGAGATACATGAACACGGTGACAAAGGGAGCCTGTCCGTTGGTGGTGAGCAGGGTGACGACCTGATATTGAATGGTCTGGATCCCCTTCTTGATCTCGTCGCGCAGCCGCTTTTCGGCAATGCGGTTGACGGTGTCCTCCATGACCCCGACGTCCGCGAGCTCTTCGCGCACCTCGGCGCGGATCTTTTGGCGGCTGACATCCACAAAGGGCGCCAAATGCGTGAGGGAGATGGACTGACCGCCGTACTGGTTGGATGCGACCTGCGCGATGATCTGCGTCGCAATATTGCACGCCGTGGAGAAAGAATGGGGTTTCTCGATGAACGTCCCCGAGATGACCGTACCGTTTTGCAGCATGTCTTCGAGATTGACAAGGTCGCAGTTGTGCATGTGCTGGGCGAAATAGTCCGCGTCATGGAAATGGATGATCCCCTCGTCGTGCGCCTCTACAATGTCGCGCGGGAGAAGGATTCGGCGGGTAAGATCCTTGCTGACTTCGCCCGCCATGTAGTCCCTCTGTACGGAGTTGACCGTGGGATTCTTATTGGAATTTTCCTGCTTGACTTCTTCGTTGTTGCACTCGATGAGGGTGAGGATCTGCGCGTCGGTCGTGTTGGCGCGGCGGATGAGCGCACGGGTGTAGCGGTAAGTGATGTACTTGCGCGCAACGGCAAACGCCTTTTGATCCATGATCTGGTTCTCGACGAAGTCCTGCACCTCCTCTACGCTGACTGCACGGTTCAAATCGCCCGCAAGCGCCGTCACCTTTTCGGCGATGAGCCCGATCTGCGCCTCGGAGAGGCGGTTTTCCTCACTGACTTCGTTGTTTGCCTTGTGCACGGCGTTGACGATCTTTTCAACGTCAAATCCTTCTTCCGCGCCGTTTCGCTTGATGATCTTCATACTTTCTCCCTCTTTTTCGGTAAAAAACGTTCCCGCGAAGGGAACGTTTTTATCATACTACTTTCGGAAGAAAAAGTCAAGCGTTTGGCACAAGATTTTGAAAAAATTTTTTGAATACCACTATATCTTGTGGTCGACGCGGACATTTTCAATATATTGTATGTGAAACGGAAGGCGCATTTTTTTCACGCCGTCACACGAGGCTCGTGCCGTTGATGACGAGAGAAAATTTACAGCCCAAAAATTCGGCGGCGCGGCGGCACAGCCGCATACGCGCGAAATAGATCTCGAAATAATCCATCACCGAACAGATCGCCGTGTCGATTTCGATGAAGAGCGTGATGGTGGCATTCTCTTTGTCCGCCGAAAGATAGGAGCGCTCGGCAGCGAGGTTCACGCGGTCGTGGATATTGGCGCGGAGCACGTTTTCGATGTTCTTCTTGACACGGCTCTTGTGCACGTCCGCCTTGTCTGCGAGAATGAGCGCGGCGGAAATATCCGAAACGGGCAGACCGAACTGCTCGTCGTGGTTGCCGATCGCCGCCATCACTTCCGTCGCCTGTTCGAGGCTGAGCCCCAGCCGCGTGACGATGGAATAGGCGAGCACTGCGCCGCTCATGGCATGGTCCTGACGGTTGATACAGTTCCCGATATCATGAAGATAGCCCGCGATCTCCGCGAGCCGTACCCGCTCTTCGTCCTTGCCGAGCGCGCGCAAAAGTTCTCCCGACCACTTGCTGACGATGGAAGAATGTCTGCGGGAGTGCTCGGTAAACCCGAGCGCTTCGATGGTGCGCTCGGACATGCGCATGATCGCCTCCACCTCTTTATCCGAGCGCAAAGTGGACATTTCAAGCATTTCAGAACTCCGTGACGTTCAAACTGTGATAAATTTCTTCGTACTTGTTTCTCGTGAAGGAGATGGTGCCGAAGGTGGTGACCGTGGCGGTGCCCGCCGCGACGCCCGCACGCAGGATCTCGGGAAGGTCCGCTCCCTCTTTCATCTTGACCGCAGCGGCGGCGACCATGCCGTCCCCCGCGCCCACCGTGGAGTTGACCGCCACGTTGATACTTCTGCAATAGTAGTTCTTCTTTCCGTCGGTGATCACCGCACCGTACTTGCCGAGTGAGAGCAATACGCACTTGGCGCCCCGATCCAACAGCTCATGGCAGCCCGCGAGCATGTCGTCCTTGTCCCTAAACTCTCTGCCGAGCGTCTCTTCGAGCTCTTCGAGATTGGGCTTTGCGAGATCGACCCCCGCTTCCAGCGCCGAAAACAGCCTCTCGCCCTCGGTATCCACGATCTTCTGCGAACGGGGATCGACCGCACGGAACAGTTCGCGGTAGTACCCCGCGTCGACGCCCCTTGGAAGGCTGCCCGAAATAACGGTGACTTCGGCATGGGAAGAGAGATCTCGGATCATCTGCAACAGCTCCACGAGTTTTTCGCCCGCCACCTGTTCGCCGACGTCGTTGATCTCGGTAAGCATGCTCTTCTTATCGATACACTTGTAATTTTCACGCACCCGCCCGCTGTTCCACACAAAGGTGAACGGGACCCCTTCGATGTCCAGCGCGTGCTCGAACATCGCGCGGTTCTCGTTGTACATGAAACCCGTCGTGTGCGCCTCCGCACCGAGCCGCGCTACGCCGATGGCGACATTGATCGCCTTGCCCGTAAAGGAAAGCGTTTTGTTCTTGACAATATTCACCTTCCCGACATTGAGCGCGTCCAATTCGATGGTGACGTCGATACTCGGACTCATGCAAACAGTTAAAATCATTCCTATCCCCCTGCGCCGCAGATCTGTACTACTTGTTCCGCGACATAGCCGATCTCTCGACCTTTTCTATTATAATCGATTTTCATGACAATTTCAATAGGTATTCGGAAATTTTTTTGTTTTTTTGGAAAAAATCACCGAGGCGAAAAATCCCTTGAAACTGCCCTTCTTGGCCGCACGCCGCCGCGCGCACGCCCCTTTTCCATGAAAAAAGAGCCCCACGGGCTCTTCTTTCGTAACTCATTTCGTTTCCTTACATGGAGATCATCTGCAAAGTCTCGTACAGTTCGTAGTTGAACTTCTTTTTCATTGAGACCGCCTCGATGATGTCCATGTCGATGATCTCGTTTTTGTGGATGCCGACGACGCGGTTGCCGATACCGTCTTTGAGGAGCCGCACCGCCTTGTTGCCGAACTGCGCCGCGAGCATTCTGTCCGCCATGGAGGGCGAACCGCCCCGCTGGATGTGGCCGATGGTCGTCGCACGCACGCTGTATGTGGTGACTTCCTGCAATTTCTTGGCAAATTCGTCCGCGCTGCACGCACCCTCCGCCACCACGATGATGTTGGAGTGCTTGCCGTTCGCACGGGAACGGTTGATCCGCATGACGATGTCGTCCATATCATAGGCGATCTCGGGAACGACGATGATCTCCGCGCCCGACGTAATGCCCGTATAGAGGGCGATGTCGCCGCAGTGGCGTCCCATGACTTCGACGACCGAGATACGCTCGTGGCTGTTCATCGTGTCGCGCAGCTTATTGATGACGTCGTTGCAGGTGTTGACCGCCGTGTCGAACCCCAGCGTATAGTCGGTATATTCGAGGTCGTTGTCGATGGTGCCGGGAATGCCGATGGTGGGAATGCCGTAATCTTCGGTGAGGCACTTCGCGCCCCGAAAACTTCCGTCGCCGCCGATGACGACAAGCCCTTCGATCCCCCTCTTTTCAAGGGTCGCGACCGCTTGCTTTTGCCCCTCTTTCGTGAGCATTTCAAGGCATCTCGCCGTCCTCAGCTTGGTGCCGCCGCGCTGCACGATGTCGGAAACAGAGCGCATTTCCATGGGCATCATCCGATCTTCGATGAGCCCCGCATAGCCGCGCTCGATCCCGTAGACCTCCATACCGTAATAAATCGCCGTTCTGACAACGGCACGGATCGCCGCATTCATGCCGGGAGAGTCCCCGCCGCTTGTCAAAAGTCCGATCCTTCTCATAATCTCAATCCTCCTGCGTGATCATCAAGATATATTATAACAGAAAAAAACCGAAAATCAAGTGGTTTGCAAATTTTTTTCACAAAAGTTTTACGCAGCGCTCGGGCAGGAAAGTTCTGACTTCGGCCAGAAAGGCGCGGGAGAGATCGACCCCGAATTCGTACCTTTTTCCGCCGTGCAGAATTTTTGCCGCCGTGTTCCCCGCGTACCCCGTGAGCGTATCCAGAAGCTCCTCGAATTCCTCGTCCGAAAGCTCGCGCGCGTCCAGCCAAAAAGTCTGCCCGCCCTGCGGTTTCTCGGGTTCCTCCTTCGTCGGGACGAATTCCTCGATGGAGTCGAGCACGATGACGGGCAGCTTGTCGGGATCGATGCTGATCTTCCCCGCAACTTTGACAACGACGTCCTGCCGCAAGAAGCTGCGCGCCTTTTCGTAAATTTTGGGAAAGGCGAGACAGTCGATAGTGCCGTAGAGATCTTCGACGGTGACGAACGCCATGAGCGCGCCCCCCTTCGTGTTGATCTTTTTGATCCCCGAGACAAGTCCCCCCATCGTGGCGGGCTGGCCGTTCTTGATCTGGTGGTACGTCCTGTCCCCCGTCTCCTCGTCCTCTTCAAAGTCGGCGAGCATGCCGCAGTGGAAGGAACAGTTCGTGAAATATTTGGAAAACGGGCGGAACGGATGTCCGCTGACATACACCCCAAGGACGTCCTTTTCGCGGGAGAGAAGGTCGGCGGACGACCATTCGGGAATATCGGGATATTCCGCCTCGGGCGCTTTCTCCTCCAAAAAGTCCCCAAAAAGAGACATCTGCGCGCCGCTCTTCTGCTTGTCCATGCCCGCGATGCGTTTCATGAGCTCTTCGTAAACCGCGCTGTACTGTGAACGGTATTTTCCGAAGGAATCGAACGCGCCGCCGAAGATGAGCGCCTCCACCATGCGTTTATTGACAAACTTGGTGCAGCGCATAAGGAAATCGGAAAAATCTTTGAACGGGCCGCTCTTGGCGCGCTCGGCGATGACTTCCTCCATCGCGCCGATCCCCACGCCGCGCAGCGCGCACAGCCCGAACCGCACGCCGTTGCCCTCCACCGAGAAATAGGCCTTCGACCTGTTGACGTCGGGCGGGTACACCGCGATGTTCTTTTCCTTCATGTAGACGATGTACTTCGCGATCTCGTCGATCTTGGTGATACGGTTGTTGAGAACGCCCGCGAGGAATTCTTTGGGATAGTATTTTTTGAGATATGCCGTCTGGTAGGCGATGACGGCATACGCCGCCGCGTGCGATTTGTTGAAGGCGTAGCTTGCGAAACTCTCCATCTGTCCGAAGAGCTCGGCGGCGATCTCGGGGGCGATCCCGTGCGCGCCGCAGCCCGTGATGTTGCCGTAAATGGGGTTCCCGTCCTTGTCCTCGCCGACGACTTTATCGACGTCGCCGTAGATGAACTTGTCCTTTTGCGCCATCAGCTCGGAGAGGTGCTTTTTCGCCATCGCCCTTCTCACGAGATCCGCCTGTCCCAGCGAGTAGCCCGCAAGATTCTGGAAGATCTGCATGACCTGCTCCTGGTAGATGATGACGCCGTACGTCTTTTCGAGAATGGGCTTCAAAAGGGGCGTGAGATAGGTAATGCTTGCGGGATCGCTCCTGTTCTTTAAATAGGAAGGAATAAAGTCCATGGGCCCCGGGCGGTAGAGAGAGATCCCCGCGATGAGATCTTCGAGACAGTTGGGTTGGAGCTGTTTCATGAACCGCTTCATCCCCCCTTGTTCAAGCTGGAACACGGCGTCCGTGTCCCCCTCGCAGATGAGCGCATAGGCACCCGGGTCGTCGCAGTTTTGGTCGAATTCGATCTTTTTCCCGTAATCCTCGTAGATATAATCGAGGGTCTTTTTGATGTCGGTGAGGGTGGTGAGCGCCAAAAAGTCCATTTTGAGCATGCCGATGGACTCCACCTCTTTCATGTCGAACTGCGTGGTGATGTCCTCGTCGTTGCGGGAGAGCGGGACGTTGTCCGCAATGCGCTTGCGGCAGATGACGACCCCCGCCGCGTGCATGGAGGTGTTGCGGGGCATGCCTTCGAGCTTTAAGCCCATGTCGATGACCCGCTTTAAGTTTTCGTCGCTCTCGTAAATTTCGATGAACTCGGAGTTGCGCTTTCCCTCCTGCTCGGTGAGCTTTTTGAGCGCCTCGCCGTGCTTGTCCTCGTCTCCCTCCGTCTCGGCGACCTTTCTCCTGCACTTTTCGATGTCGAGCCCCAAAAGTTCGCGGATCGTCGATTTGCCGTCCATGAGCTTGGTGACGCGGTCGGTCTCCGAATAGGGCACCCGCATGACCCGCCCTACGTCCTTGATGACGGCGCGGGAGGCGAGCGTTCCGAAGGTGACGATCTGCGCCACGTTCTCTGGGTGGTAGCGCTGCCGTACATATTCGATCGTCTCCCCTCTCCGCTCGGTGCAGAAGTCGACGTCGAAGTCGGGCATGGAGACGCGGTCGGGGTTTAAGAACCGCTCGAAGAGAAGGTCGTATTTGAGCGGGTCGACGTTGGTAATGCCGATGGAGTATGCGACAATGCTCCCCACGCCCGAGCCTCTGCCCGGGCCAACGGGAATGTCGTGCTCGCGCGACCAGTTGATATAGTCCCAAACGATGAGGAAGTAATCGGCAAATCCCATCTTGATGATGATGGAAAGCTCGTATTCTACCCGCTTTTTGATCTCCTCCGTGATGACGGGGTAGCGCTTTGGAAGTCTCTCCCAGGTAAGGCGGGTCAAAAATTCGGGCGAGGGCGTGCCGTCGTCCGCCGTATAGAGCGGAATGAGGGACTTATCGTAAACGGGCGAGCCGTTCGGCTTTAAGTTGAACGGCGTGTCGGTATCGGACACCTTGTCGGCAATGACGCGGGTGTTGGAGATCGCCTGCGGGAGAGTGGGAAAGAGCGCAGCCATCTCGTCGCCCGATTTGAAATAGAACTCGTGCGTCTCCATCTTCATGCGGGCGGGATCGTCGAGGGTCTTTTTCATCTGGATGCACATGAGGACGTCCTGCATCTCCCAATCCTCTTTGTGCAGATAGTGGACGTCGTTGGTGGCGACAAGCTGAATGCCCGTCTCCTCCGAGAGCCGTATCATGAGCGGCAAAATCTCCCGCTGTTCGGGAATGCCGTGGTTCTGGATCTCTATGTAAAAGTCCTCTCCGTAGATGTCCCGCATGGAGAGCACGAACTGTTTGGCGCCGTCGTAATCTCCCGCCATGAGAAGACGGGAAAGCCGCCCAGCAAGACAGGCGGAGAGGCAGATGACCCCCTCGGAGTGCTCTTTGAGCATTTTATAGTCGATACGCGGGCGGTAGTAAAAGCCGTCCACAAAGGCGGCGGAATCCATTTGTACCAAATTTACATAGCCCGCCTTGTTCTTCGCAAGCAAAATAAGGTGATCAGCATGCTGGCTGTTTTTCACCTTCATGTCGTCCACCACATAGAACTCGCACCCGATGATGTACTTGATCCCCCGCTTTTTGCACTCCTCGGCAAAGTAGAGGGAGGCGTACATGTTGCCGTGATCGGTCACCGCCACGGCGGAAATGCCGTTCTTTTCGCAATGCTCCACGAGCTCGTCCACCTTGACGGCGCCGTCGAGCAAGCTGTACTCCGTATGCAGATGTAAATGAACAAAATCGACCATAACAGTTCCCAAAATTCTTTTCTACGAAAAGAATTTTCGTGAGGGTCCTTGTCGTGGAAAGGCTTTACGGCGGAAGTGAATTCCGCCTACGCCGCTCGGCGTAAAATAGAACAAATTTTGCCTTGCCTTTCCTCGGCGTGATTTGAGAATAAGCACCCTGCTTGAATATTCTTTTCGCTTGATTGCAGTTTTTTTATTTTGTCGCTTGCCGTTTGCAGATGGAACAGCAGGGGCATGCGAAACGCCATTCCAAAATGTCATGTCGAGCGGAACGCAGTGAAGTCGAGACATCTCTACCTTAGTCTTCATAATGCAGAGATTTCTCGACAAGCTCGAAATGACAGTAAGAACACTTGGCTCTACCTCAATGGGTGGGCAAGAGGTAGAGATTTCTCCACTCTGCTCGCTTCGTTCACTTCGGTACTTCGCCTACGGCTCGTGCCGCCCTTAGGCAATATAGAACGTTCGGGCGGGACGAAATGACAAATTAGGAAGATGGAATGAATAGAACCCCCTTCCCAGCGTTCAACCCTTCCTATAATACTCCATGAGTTTGCGGAAACGGTGGTTGAGGCAGGACTTCGTGATCCCCAGCGTTTCGGCAAGTTCGCTAAGGGAGAGCGCGGGATCGTTCAGCCGCGCCTGGGCCGCCTCGCGGAGCACTGCGGGCAGCTCGCCCAGCTTCCCCGACCGTTTGAGCGACGAAAAGGCGCGCACTTGCTCGACGCTCGCGATCGCCGCTCTGTCCGCATTGCCCGAGGAACAGTTGAGCGTGCGGTTTTCGTGGTTGTTCTCCTCCCGCTGCGCGGAAATTTCGTTGAACCGCGCGAGCGCGTTCTCCGCGCCCACGACCGAAAGAAAGTCCGAGATCGCCTCGCGGCTCTTGATGTAGACCACCGTGCGCTCCCCGCGCCCCGTGACGCCATAGACAAATTGCAACTCGTCCAAAATTTCCGAAAAACGCTCCGCACTTCCCGCCGCGAGCCCGAATTCGAGATGAAAACCCGTCTTTTTCCCCGCACGCGGAAGGGTGCAGCTGCCGCCGCCGAGAAAGGCGCCTTTGAGATAGGCGAGCCGTTCTTCCTCCGTCCGCTCCTCCCCGAGCCCGCATGCGCCGCTAAACAAAAAGGTGAGCTTGTCCCTGCCGTGCTTGGGATCATACCCCGCCTCCGTCAAGGTCATCGCAGCGCCGATGTTCTCCGCGAGAGAGAGAAGGTATTCCGCCGTGTTCTCGCTCTCGATACAGAGAGAATATCCGCCCTCCTCCCTGCGGCCGCCCGCATCCAAAACGCCGCAAAAAAGCGCAATCCCCTCCTTACGCGACTGCGGGGCGCGCTTGACAAGCTCTTTTTTGATCTCCTGCGTGAAATTCATAAATTTCTTTTCTTATACTCCGCAAGGCGCAGCACAGGCATCCTTCCGTCGATGTTGTCAATGCGGTCGAGCGGTACGCCGACGCGCATGATCTGCTCCTTTGCAAGCGCAATGTCGCCCAAACGCTTGGGAGAGTGAGCGTCCGAATTCACCAAAAAACGCGCGTCCGTCTTTTGCACGATGTCGCAGAGCTCGTCGTCCGTAAAGTGGGTCTTTTTGCCGCTGATTTCGAGATAGGTTCCGTAGTCCGCACAGCATTTTGCGACTTCGAGCGAATCGGCAAAACACTGGAAATTGATGTGGGTGAGCATGTCCACGGGGTTTTTCTTCACCGTGTTGATGTACGCCTTCGTCTGGTCTTTGACGATCTGCCCTTTGAGGTGAAGTCCCAAATTATAGCTCAAATATCCCCGCCAGCCGTTCCACCAATCCCGCCAGCTCTCGTGCGCGCTCATGACGTGAATGCCCGCAAGATAAATGTCGAACAGGGCAAAGTCGCTCTCTTTCAGCCCGCCCGTCCCCTCGCGGCCGAGAATGTTCTCCTCGATGCCGATGAGAATCTTGACGCCGTATTTCTTTTCCGCCTCCCCGATCTCTCTAAGGTAGCGCGGCATGACTTTGCGCCTCAACCCCATGACAAGCTGGGTATAGCCGTGCTCGGTAAGCGCAAACGCGGAGAGCCCGATCTCTTTTGCACGGGCCGCCTGCGCGTCTACCGTGCAATGCGCGTCCGAATATTTGGTATGTGCGTGTAAATCAGCTGTGAGTTTCATGCCTTTGTTCTCGGTAATGTTATGTAAAAAATTCAAGGAATGCGACGAATCTCTTCGCGGAGCAAAATGCCCGTCTGCCGGTACACTTCCCGTTTGACAAGGTCGATGAGAGCGGCAACGTCCGCTGCGGAGCCGCCCTCGTTGAGGATAAAATTGCCGTGTTCTTCCGAAACGACCGCCCCGCCCACGCGCGCGCCCTTCAACCCGCACCGCTCGACGAGCCGCCCGGCAAAGTCTCCCTTGGGGTTGACGAACACGCAGCCCATACTTCTGCCTTTGGGCAGGTGCGACCGTCTCTTGCGGAAAGATCCGAGCCGCTCCGAAATTTCTTGCAAAGAGGCTCTCCTCCCCTTTAAGTATGCGCCCGTAACGGCAATTCCGCTCTGAAAAACACTTGTTTTTTCCGAAAAAGCGCAATCGCGCACGGAAAAGGTCCTGATCTTTCCCCTTTCGACGCCGATCACGGTCACCGCGACGTCCGAAAAATGCTCTTCCGAAACGCCTGCGTTCATCGTGATCCCTCCGCCGACCGTCATGGGAATACCCGTGAACGCCTCGAAACCGCCGAGCCCGTGCCCGCACGCAAAGCGGAGAAGGGCGCCGCCCGTGACCCCCGCGCCCGCGAAGATCGTCTCCCCGTCCGCATAGAGCGTTTTCAGACGGTCGGAACGCACGACAACGCCTTCAAAGGGGTCGTCCGAGGGTAAAACGTTCGCGCCCGCGCCCAAAAAACAGTGCGGCACGCCCTCGGCGCGGAGAAAGCAAAGCAGTTCCGCCATGCTCTCCGTATCCTGCGGCGAGGCGGCAAAGGCAGCGATCCCGCCGCAACCGATCGTGGTATGTGCAGAGAAAGAGAATCTCCTCTCCCAAACGACTTTCGGGAACCGCGCGGGCAGTTCCGTAAAATACGCCACCTTAACCTCCTATTATTCTACCATACTTTGCCGCCGAATTCAAATACTTTTCAAGTATTTTTCGAGATTTTTTCCGCTCTGCGCTCCGTCGAGCAGCGCCTGCCTCCCTTCCTCCGAAAGGAAAGCGCCAGTCGTGTACTCGGCGCATGTCTCCGCCAGCGGATACATGCCGAGCGACGCCAAACTTTCCTGAACGTCCCCCGAGAGCAGCTCCCCGAGAAAGGAGAGGCATTCCCCCTTCTTTTCGGCGGAAAGGATGGATATATATTGATAGAGATCGGAATAACGGTCGAGCGGCCTGTAATAGACTGCGGCGTTCCGCGCCTGAAAACGGCAAATATCCCGCTGGGTGCCGAGCAGATAGCGGTACTTGCCGTTCAAAAAGGCGGTATATGCGGTGAGCGAGGGAAGTTCTTCCCCCGTGATGCCGCCGAGCGCCGCCGCGACGCGGGGAAGATTGCTCCCGCCGCAGGAGATCGCGACCGTTCCCTCTCCGCCGAAATCGTCCGTCAGGGAAAAGAGATAATACCTTCCCGCGCACCAAGGGTATGCGAGGGTGTCGCCTCCCAGCTCGCCGCCCCCGAAGGAATAGGGCAACGGCAGCGCCTGCTCCGCAAATTCCGAAAGCCCGATCCCGAAGGAGAGCATATCTGGGCGGTCGCCCTCCAAAAATGCCTGTTTCGCCCCTTCGGGCGTGAGCGAGAGGACCAAATAATACGTCCCGCCCGTTTTTTCCTCCGTCCTTCGCGCGACCGACTTTAAAAAAGCGGTGCGCGAGCCCTTGCCACCCTCGAAGGTGTCCACGTTCCATACCCGCACGACCCGCTGCGCGGGCGCCTCCCGCTCCTCCTCGGGATAAAAGGCACAGGCGAAAAACAGGGCGGCAGCAAGCAAAAACGGCACTCCCGTTTTGATGATCTTACCCACTTTCACAGCGTATTCTATGAAGAGCTCCCCCGAAAAATACGCAAAAATTTAAGGGGAAGTCTTGCGACCTCCCCTACGCGCTTCTGAATGACGGACTTCCGTCATCCAGAAACTCTATCTGAAAGCGGTTTCCCGCCAACAGACATCTTGCGCAACACCCATGATTTTATGCGCTTATCTGCGCTTTTGATAGCTGTCGCAGCAAGTGCAGTGCTCGCAGTCGCAAGTGTTGCCCACATGGATCCTGTCCAGCTCGCAGTGCATGCCGTCCTGGTTGAACCGGCACTCGGTGACGCCGCAGGAAACGCCTCTGTTGATCTGATGTTCCATATTGCCCTCCTTCCTCACTATTTTGCGCCGTTTTCCGATTTTTATCGGAAAAGGTTGACAAAGCCGCGCCGCTTTGTTACAATATACCAAAAGGAGAAAGTCATTTATGAAAGTGATCCTCAAAGCGGACGTGAAAGGCAGCGGCAAAAAGGGAGATATTCTCGACGTCTCGGACGGCTATGCGAAAAATTTCCTTTTGAAAAAGGGACTTGCGGAGATCGCCACCTCTTCCGGTATCAACGAGATCCAGCAAAAAAAGAAGGCGGATGAATTCCATAAGGCGGAAAACCTCAAAGCGCAAAGAGAACTTGCGGCAAAGCTCAACGGCGTGACGGTGCCCGTCTCCATCCGCGCGGGCGAAAACGGAAAAGTGTTCGGGTCCGTTACGACCGAAAAGATCGCCTCCGCGCTCTCGGAGCTCGGCTATGAGGTGGATAAAAAACGGATCGCAACCAAGGAGACCATCAAAAACGTGGGCGAATACGAGGCGGAAGTCAAATTCACCGAAGGCGTATCCGCTAAGATCAAAATCGTCGTTTCCCCTCTGTAATGACACAACATTTTGAAAAGGCGCCTATTTTGGGCGCCTTTTTTCTTTGATTTTTGGCGGTTTGCATAGTACTATGTCTGACATAATACTATGCTTACGGGCTTATATGCACTGCCTTTTGCAGAAAAAAGCGGCACAGCCGAAACTGTGCCGCTCTCCCCCGCTCTCCCTATTTGGCACTGACGGGAAGAGTTTGTGGGGAAGCTGAAATTCCGTATTCAACCAACCTTACGGTCATTTCCGCGTTACTCCGTAATAAGCATTCAGATACATTTCCTTGATCTCGCTCATGAGCGGATAGCGGGGATTCGCGCCCGTGCACTGGTCGTCGAACGCCGCCTCCGTCATTTCGTCGAGTTTTTCCAAAAATTGTTCTTCGGTATATTTCCCCTCCAAGGCCTCTTTGATGGTCTTGGGCTGCCCGATCTTTTCTTCGAGCGCCAAAAGTTTTGCAATGAGCGCCTCGACGAGCTCTTCGTCCGACTCCCTTTTGAGCCCCAGATAGCGCGCGACATCCGCATATCTTGCGCGGCACTGCGGATAGGCGTACTGCGGGAAGGTGCCCATTTTCGCGGGCGCCTCGCTGCTGTTGAACCGGATCACCTGTTCGAGCATGAGGCTGTTCGCCATGCCGTGAGCGATGTGGAAGTAGGAGCCGAGCTTGTGCGCCATCGAATGGCACACGCCGAGGAAGGCGTTCGCAAACGCCATGCCCGCCATCGTCGCGGCGGTCGCGACTTTTTCGCGCGCCACTGCGTCGTGTGCGCCCTTTTCATAGGCGCGGGGCAGATATTCAAACAAAATTTTGAGCGACTCTTTGGCGATCCCGTTGGTAAAGTCGGTCGCCATGACGGAGGCGATCGCTTCGAGCGCATGGCTGACCGCGTCGATCCCCGCGCACGAGGTGAGCCCCTTGGGAATATCCATCATGAGCTCGGCGTCCACGATCGCCATGTTCGGCATGAGCGCATAATCGGCAAGCGGGTACTTTGTGCCCGTCTTTTCATCGGTGATGACGGCGAAGGGGGTGACTTCGCTCCCCGTGCCCGCCGTGGTGGGAATGGCGACAAACATCGCCTTTTCTCCCATCTTGGGGAAGGAGTAGACGCGCTTGCGGATGTCCATAAAGCGCATTGCCATGTCCTCAAAGGAGGCCTCGGGATGTTCGTAGAGCACCCACATGATCTTTGCGGCATCCATGGGCGAGCCGCCGCCCACCGCGATGATGACATCGGGCGCGAACGCGCTCATCTGTTCCAACCCCGCCTTCGCACAGGCGAGCGTGGGATCGGGGGTAACTTGGAAGAAGGTCGCAAAGGAGATCCCCTCCTCGGCCAAAACCTTTTCGATCTGTTTCGTAAAGCCGCTCTCGAACAGGAAGGAATCCGTGACGATAAACGCTTTTTTCTTATGATATTCGGCGCCGAGCTCCTTCAATGCAAGAGGGAGACAGCCGCGCTTGAAGTAAACTTTTTCGGGCGCTCTGAACCAAAGCATGTTTTCTCTCCTTTCCGCTACCGTCTTGATGTTGATGAGGTGCTTGACGCCGACGTTTTCCGAGACGGAATTCCCGCCCCAGCTGCCGCAACCGAGGGTCATCGACGGCGGGAAACGGAAATTGTAGAGATCTCCGATGCCGCCCTGCGACGACGGCGTGTTGACGACAATGCGGCAGGTGCGCATGCGCTCGCGGAAATATTCGAGTTTCTTCTGCTCCGTTTCGACATTCAGATAAATGGACGAGGTGTGCCCAAGCCCGCCGTCGCGGATGAGGCGGTCCGCCTTGTTCACGGCGTCCTCAAAATCCTCTGCGCGGTACATCGCAAGCACGGGAGAGAGCTTTTCATGGGCGAATTCCTCCGAAAGATCGACCGACTCCACCTCGCCGACGAGCACCCGCGAACCCTCGGGCGCTTCAAAACCGGAAAGTTTTGCGATCGTGCAGGCCGTCTGCCCCACAATGCGCGAGTTGAGCGCACCGTTGATGATGATGGTCTTGCGGACTTTCTCCGTCTCCTCGGGGGAGAGAATGTAGGCGCCGCGATACTGCATTTCCGCCTTAAAGGCGTCATAGATATTTTTGTGGACGATGACGGACTGCTCGGACGCGCAGATCATGCCGTTATCGAACGTTTTACTGTGCAAAATGGAGGAGACGGCAAGTTTGATATCAGCCGTTTCGTCAATGACGGCGGGCGTGTTGCCTGCGCCCACGCCTAGCGCGGGTTTTCCCGAAGAATACGCCGCCTGCACCATGCCGGGACCGCCCGTCGCGAGAATGAGATCCGCCTCGCGCATGACCATGCCCGAAAGGGGCACGGTGGGAAAGTCGATCCAGCCGATGATGTCCTCGGGCGCGCCCGCCTTTACCGCCGCTTCCAAAATGATCTTCGCCGCCTCGATGGTGCTCTTTTTCGCACGCGGGTGAGGGGAGATGATCAGGCCGTTTCTGGTCTTTAAGCACAAAAGACACTTAAAAATAGCGGTGGAAGTGGGGTTTGTGGTGGGAATGACCGCAGCGATCACGCCGATGGGCTCCGCAATGCGGGTGTAGCCGTTGTGTTCGTCCCGCTCGATGACGCCGCAAGTCTTTTCGTCTTTATAGGCGTTGTAGATATATTCGGAGGCGTAGTGGTTCTTGATGACTTTGTCCTCCACGACCCCCATGCCCGTCTCTTCTACCGCAAGTTTGGCGAGCGGGATACGCGCCCGATTCGCCGCGACCGCCGCCGCATAAAATATTTTATCGACTTGCTCCTGCGTGTAGACGGAATACTTTTCCTGCGCGGCACGCACCCGCGCGATCGCCCGTTTGAGCGAATCCTCATCGTTGACGATAAAATCCTTCATGAAAACCTCTTTCACAGAAAGCATTCCCTTTCTCGGTTTCATCATACCATTGTTTGCCGATTTTGTCAATCGTTTGGAAAAAAATAGAGATCAAGCAAAAAAGAAGTCCCGAGATATACGGGACTTTACATTATTATATATGAGGGACTGATTGTCATTTTGCCCCGCGCGCAGTTCTGATTCTCTAAGCGCGGCACGAGCCGTAGGCGAAGTACCAAGCGTAGCGCGTGGAGAAATCTCATCTTATTATAATGCGGTAGAGATGTCTCGACTACGCTCGACATGACATTTTAGAACGTGCGGGCGGGACGACATGACATTTTAGAACGTGCGGGCGGGACGACAAGACATTTTAAAACGTGCGGGCGGGACGACATGACATTTTAGAATAGGATTTCGCTCGCCCATCCTTTTGTGTCCCCTCCCCTAAACGCACTTGGACGTAACAAGATTCCCTCGGAGAATTGCCGTTTCGAACTTCGTAATTGCTCGTTCGGCTCGGAATGACGCGCTTACGCGCGGGTTTACCCTCCCTTAATCCTCCAAAAGAGGTCAAAGGTTCATTTTTCTTAAAGGTCGGAGAGTTGCTTTTCGATCTTCTTTTTCATGTCGATGAATTTTTCCAACTTCTCACGCTCGGCGTCCACCACCTTTTTGGGGGCTTTGGCGATGAAATTGTTGTTGGCGAGTTTTCCGCCCGCGCGGGCGATCTCCCCTTCCACCCGTTCAAGCTCTTTTTGGAGCCGCGCGCGCTCCTCTTCAAGATCGACAAGCTCCCCGAGCGGCACAAACAAATGCCCGAGCTCGCACACCTGCGAAACCGTCTTTTCGCCTGCGTCCGCGCCGTCCGAAATAAAGTCGATCTCGCTGGCGCCCGCAAGCCGCAAAATGGCGTTCTTGTTGACGCAGACGAGCCGCTTTTGCTCCGTCACGAGGAAGAGGTGCACTTTTTTGGCGGGCGGACAGTTCACCGCCACCTTCATGGCGCGCACCGTCTTGATGAGGTCGATGACTCCCTCGAACGCCTTTGCCTCCTTCTTATAGGAATATTTCGTATTGTAGCGGGGATAATCCGCCGTGATGATCTTGCCCTTGACCCCGGGAAGGTAGCCGTAAATTTCCTCGGTGACAAAGGGAATAAACGGATGCAACAGTTTGAGGGTGTTTTCAAGCACATACATGAGCACGCCGAGCTGCGCGCGCTTGCGCTCTTTGTCCTCGCCGTAGAGAGCGGGTTTGGAGAGCTCGATATACCAATCGCAGAAGTCCTCCCACACAAAGTCGGTGAGATTGTCCGCCGCAATGCCGAGATCGTATTTCTGCATGGACACCGTCACTTCGCGCACCGTGGACATCAGCCGCGAGATGATCCAGCGGTCGGCGGGTTGCAGCTTGATCTCCTCGAATTTGGGGATCTTTTCTCCCTTCGCGTTCATGAGAACAAAGCGGGAGGCGTTCCAGACCTTGTTGATAAAGTTGCGCGCCCACTCCACTTTCGTGTCGGTAAAGCGGGTGTCGTTGCCGGGCGCAACGCCCGTAAGCAGAGACAGACGGAGGGAATCGGCGCCGTATTGTTCGATGATTTCGAGCGGATCGATACCGTTCCCAAGAGACTTGCTCATCTTGCGTCCCTGCTCGTCCCGCACGAGGCCGTGGATGAGCACATCGCGGAAAGGCACTTTGCCCGTGTGTTCGATCCCCGAGAACATCATGCGCATGACCCAGAAGGGAATGATATCGTATCCCGTGACGAGGACGTCGGTGGGATAAAAATACTTGAAATCATCCGTCTCCTCCGGCCAGCCGAGGGTGGAGAAGGGCCAAAGCGCAGAAGAAAACCATGTGTCGAGGCAGTCCTCTTCCTGCGTTAAGTCCGTGCCGCCGCACTTGGGACAGACGGCGGGCGTCTCGCGGGAACAGATGACCTCGCCGCAGGAACAGTACCACACGGGAATGCGATGTCCCCACCAAAGCTGGCGGGAAATGCACCAATCGCGGATGTTTTCCAGCCAATTAAAGTAAATTTTGGCGAAACGGTCGGGCGTGAACTTCGTCTTGTTCTTCACGACCGCGTCGATCGCGGGACGGGCGAGCGGTTTCATGCTGACGAACCACTGCTTGGAGACGATGGGTTCGATCGTTGCGTTGCAGCGGTGGCAATGCCCCACATTGTGGGTGTGCGGATCGATCTTGACAAGAAGCCCAAGCTCCTTCATCTCCTCCACGATCCGTTTCCGCGCCTCGTATCTGTCGAGCCCTTGGAACTTGCCGCCCTCTGCGTTGACCGTTCCGTCGTCGTTCAAAACTTTGATCATGGGCAGGTTGTGGCGGAGCCCCACTTCAAAGTCGTTGGGATCGTGCGCGGGAGTGATCTTCACCGCGCCCGTGCCGAATTCCATGTCCACATAGTCGTCGGAAACGACGGGGATCTCCCTTCCCACGAGGGGCAGAACAAGGGTCTTGCCGATGAGATGGGCATAGCGCTTGTCGCCGGGGTTGACGGCGACTGCCGTATCGCCGAGCATCGTCTCGGGACGGGTGGTCGCGATGGTGATGAATTCCTCCGAATCCTTCACGGGATATTTGAAATACCAAAAGCTCCCCTTGTCCTCGGAGTAGGCGACTTCTTCGTCAGAGAGCGCGGTGCGGCAATCGGGACACCAGTTGATGATTCGGCTCCCACGGTAGATGAGCCCCTTTTCATAGAGGCGGCAGAACGCCTCGCGCACCGCCTTGGAACAGCGCTCGTCCATGGTAAAGGCAAGCCTGTCCCAATCGCAGGAAGAACCGAGTTTTTTCAGCTGGCCGATGATCTTTCCGCCGTACTGTTCCTTCCATTCCCATGCGCGGCGCAAAAATTCCTCTCTGCCCAAATTTTCTTTGCTCGTGCCCTCGCTGCGGAGCTTTTCCACGATTTTATGTTCTGTCGCAAGCGACGCATGGTCGGTCCCCGGAAGCCAAAGGACGGAATACCCCTGCATCCGCTTAAAACGGGCGACGGTGTCCTGCATGGTCTCGTCCATCGCGTGCCCCATGTGGAGCTGCCCCGTAATGTTGGGGGGCGGCATCATCACCGTAAACGGTACTTTTTTGGGGTCGATCACGGCATGGAAATACTTTCCCTCCATCCAATCCGCATAGATACGGTCCTCGAATTCCTTGGGGTTGTACGTCGTTTGCATTTCTTTCATATCTTCACCTTTATGAGCGCGATTACTTTCATTATATCTCTTTCCGTCCCGATTGTCAATTATTCCCGCCGCGACATAGGATATATTATCCTAAAATTTTCGGAGAAAGGTATGAAAAAAATACTTACGCTGTTTGCGGCAGGGCTCTTTGCCCTGCTCCCCCTTTCCGCCTGCGGCAAGACCGAAGGCGGTATAAAGACCCTTCGTATCAACGAGGTGACGCACTCCATCTTCTATGCCCCCATGTATCTCGCCGATTCTCTCGGCTATTTTGAAGAGGAAGGCCTGAAAATCGAGCTCACCAACGGCGGGGGCGCCGACAAGGTCATGTCCGCCGTGCTCTCGGGAGACGCGGATATCGGTTTCTGCGGACCCGAGGCCGCGCTTTATGTCCAGCTCGGCGGCGCGGGAGACCTACCCACCGTGTTCGGACAGCTCACCAAACGGGACGGCTCTTTCCTCGTTTCCCGCAAGGAGGAACCGGACTTCAAATGGACCGACCTCAAAGGGAAAGAGATCTTAGCCGGCCGTCGCGGCGGCGTGCCCGCCATGACCTTTGAGTATGTGCTCAAAGAAAACGGCTTTACGGCGGAGGACATCAACCTCAATTTCGACGTCTCCTTCAACAACATGACGGCCGCCTTCCTCGAAGGCACCGCCGATTACTGTACCATCTTCGAGCCGACCGCCTCCGAGGTGCAGGCGCAAGGCAAGGGATATATCGTGGCGGCGGTCGGAGACGCGTCGGGAGAAGTCCCCTACACCTCCTTCATCGCCAAGCGGAGCTGGATCGACAAAAACAGGGACGCCGCCAAAGGCTTTTTGAGAGCGATCATGCGGGCGATCGACTTTGCCACAACGGCCGACCCCGACGAAGCGGCGACCTATCTCTATAAACAATTCCCCGACACCACTTACGCCTCCATCACGACGAGCGTAAAGAGCTACAAGCGGATCGATTCCTGGCAGAAAGACATGCAGATGACCGAGGCGAGCTTTGACCGCTTGCAGGACATCATCGACGCGGCGGGCGAGCTGCCCGCACGGGGAGATTTTGCAAAACTCGTGGATAACAGCCTCGCCAAAGAGGTGTACGGAGAATTGAAGAAGTAAACGGCTGCAACCGCGCAAAAGAAAAAGACAGGAAACGTACCATGAAAGAGAAAATCCTGACGTTTGAAAACGTCAAACTCATCTACCACACCGTGCGCGGGGAGACGGTGGCGACCGAGGATCTGAGCTTTTCCGTGGAAGAGGGCGAGTTCGTTGCCATGATCGGGCCCTCGGGCTGCGGTAAAAGCACCCTCCTCTCCCTCGCCGCCGGTCTCCTCAAACCCTCCGAAGGCACCGTCGTGCGGAAAGGCAGCGTGGGCTATATGCTCCAACGCGACGAGCTCTTCCCGTGGCGCACCATCGAGAAAAATATCCTCCTCCCCCTCGAAATCGAAAAAAAACTCACGCCCGAGGCGCGGAAGGAGGCAAGAGAGCTTGCCGAAAAGTATGGGCTCAAAGAATTTTTGGACAGCTACCCCGCAGAGCTCTCCGGCGGAATGCGCCAGCGGGCGGCGCTCATCCGCACCCTTGCGATGGGCCCCGATATCCTGCTCCTCGACGAGCCCTTCTCCGCCCTCGACTACCAAACGCGGCTGAACGTGACGCAGGACGTCGCAGGTATCATCCGCAGGGAACACAAGACCGCCCTGCTCATCACGCACGACATCTCCGAGGCGATCTCGCTTGCCGATCGCGTGATCGTGCTCACGGGACGCCCCGCGCGCGTCGCGCACGTCCACGTTCTCGACTTCGGAGAGACCGACCCCCTCAAACGGCGGGAAAACAGGCAGTTCTCCGTCTGGTTTGAACTGCTTTGGAAGGAGTTAAACATATGAAAAACGGAAAAAATTTCTCTCCCGAGCATACCCAATGGCTGAAAAAGCGCAGGATCAAACTCGCGGTCGTCTGGTCCATCCGCGTGGGACTTCTCCTCTTTTTTCTCCTTTTCTGGGAACTCTCCACGCGGTTGGGCTGGGCAGACCCCTTTCTCGTGAGCTCCCCCTCCCGCATTGCCGCCACCATCGGCTCCCTCTATGCGGAGGGCACCCTCTTCTACCACATCGGGGTCACGCTGCTCGAAACGGTGATCGGCTTTCTCGCCGCCGTCGCGCTCGGCTATGCCATCGCCCTGCTCCTGTGGTGGAGCGATCTGCTCCACCGCATTCTCGAACCCTACATCGTCGTCCTCAACGCGCTGCCCAAGATCGCCATGGGCCCCCTCATCATCATCTGGTGCGGCACGGGAAGTAAAGCGATCGTGTTCATGACCATCCTCGTCGGTATCATCGTCGTCATCATGCACATGCTGTCGGCCTTCCTCGAAACGGACGAAAACAAACTGCTGCTCTTGCGCTCCATGGGCGCAAACAAGTTGCAGATCCTCCTAAAACTCGTGATCCCCTCATCGCGCGCGGCGTTTATCTCCATGCTGAAAGTCGCCGTGGGCATGAGCTGGATCGGCTCGATCATGGGCGAATATATCGTGTCCCGCGCGGGGCTCGGCTACCTCATCGTGTACGGCGGGCAGGTGTTCAAACTCGACCTTGTGATGACGGCGACCGTCATTCTCTGCGCGCTTGCTGCGGGAATGTACTTTCTCGTGGTGCTTCTCGAAAAGATACTCGTAAAAAATACAAGAAACTGAAAACAACAGCCCCAACCCGCCGAGAATGGGATAGAGCACGCGGACGATATCCGAAAGCCCGAATCTCGACAACACAAACGCCGCAAAGAGCACTGCAACCTTTGCGGCGTTTCTTCGCGTGCGGGAAGAAATGCCCCCGCACAGCGCAAGCAGAGGATAGAGCGCCGAACCGAGCGAGGTAACGATCGCAAGCCCGGAGGCGAGAAAAAACACGCGCCGCCCCCGCATGGCATAGAGAAAGGGCAAGGGCGCGTTTATGGCGGTTTCTCCCTCACGGAACACGGCGCCGAGCACCGCGCAGGCGCACAAAAGGGTAAGGAGCGCGGAAAGGAGCGCAGAGAGCACCGGATATTTCGCCTCCCTTCCCACATCGAGCAGCGCGGGCGCGGAGAGCAGAACGTTCATGCCCGCGTACAGTACGCCCATCCCCCCGCCCGCAGGAAGAGCGGAGATGAGCGTCCCCCCGCGCGCAAAGACGAGCACGAACGCGACAAGCAGCGGAACGAGCAGAGAATTCAGAAGGGAGATCCCCTTTGTCCCCTTGCGCAAAAACAGCAGCACGATTGCAAGCCCCGAAAGGGAAAGCAAGGGAGAAAGACGGGGCGCGAGGGCGTCCAAGCCCGCAAGCATCCCCGCGCAGGGAATGAGGGACAACAGCGAGATCGCGCCGCGCACCCATTTTCCCCCGCGCGCAAAGAGCGCCTGCATCGCGCCCTCGTAGCCGCCGTGCCTCTTCCCGAGAAGTAGAAAGAGCGCCGTGAGCGCAAAGAACACGGCAAAGGACAGCAGGAGCACGGGCAGGGCGTTTTTCACATGAAAGAAACGCACAAGTTCCGCGCCCGATAAAAACCCCGCGCCGATGCACGTCCCCACGATGAATAGCGTCGTCTTGATGAGCCCCATTTTTCCATATTTATGAAATTATGTCTGACAAAATACACTAAATATGGAAAAATTTACAGAATTCTGTCTGACATAGTACTTCGCATACTTGACAAACGGAAAATTATGTTATATAATATTCCCAGAAAACAAAGGAGAAGTTATATGGAGCAGGATTTTTTCCGATTCGACCATGACGAGGACGACGTCATAGACAACGCCTTGGACAACGCCTTGGACGACGCTGCCGAAGAAAACGGTCTGCCCCTTGTCTCCCCTTTCCTCTCCGACGAAATTCCCGAAGAGCCCCATACTCCCTACAATGCCATGGAGCAGGAGGAGCCCGAGGAGCCCGAAGAAACCGAGGTAGAATCCGAGGAGGAAACCGAAGTGGAAACCGAGGAAGAATCTGAGGACGGCTCCGAGGAAACCGAGGAAGAACCCGAGGAAGAACCCGAAGTGGAATCCGAGGAGGGCTCCGAGGAAGAGCCGGAGGAACAGGAAGAGAAGGACGACTCGCCCGCCATCAGTTCCGATCTCATACGCGGACACATCAATACCATCATTCTCCGCTCTCTCTATGACGGGGACAAGTATGGCTATGAGATCATCGCCGAGATCGAACGAAAGAGCCGCGGGCAATACACCATGAAACAGCCCTCCCTTTACAGCGCACTCAAACGCCTCGAAAAGGAAGGCTACATCACCTCCTATTGGGGAGGTTCGGTGAGCGGAGGCAGAAGAAAATATTTCTCCCTCACCGACGACGGCAAAGAGATCGCCGAACGCAACCAGACGGAATGGGAATATTCCCGTACCGTCATCGACAGCCTGATCTCGGACAAAGAATTCGATTTTTCCGAACCCGCCCCCTCAGCGGTAGATATGCGGGTGCTCAAACAGTCCACCTCCCGCGTGCCCGACCGTGAGGACAACTACGCGGAAGAGCCTGCCGAAAACGATCTTGCCGCAGAACGCGCCGCCTTCGAGGAGGAGCGGGCAAGATATGAAGAGTCCCTGCGCGTACGGGAAGAAGTTCTCCGCGCAAGAGAAGAGGCGGGCACAAAGCGGGAACAGGAGCTGCTCGAACGGGAATTTGCACTCGCAGAAGAGGAGCGCCGCCGCGAAGAGGCCGCCGAAAGACAGGAGGAGGCGTACGCTCCGCAGAGCATGGCAGAGACCGCCGAAGAGCCCGATACGACGCTCGAAGAACTTCCCGATGAGGCGGAAGAATTGGCCGCAGAGCAAGAGGAGAACGCAGAGCAGGAGGAGAGCGAAGAGCCGCAAGCGGGGACCGTCTCTCCGGAAGAGGAACAGCCCTCTGCCGAAGAAGAGATGAGGATCACCGCAGAAGAAGAGATGAGGATCGCCGCCGAAGAAAAAATGCGGCAGATCGAAGAATTGCGCCGTCTCGAAGCGGAAGAACAGTCCCAAAGAGAACTTTACGAGGCGGAACAGCGCAGACAGGCGGCGAGCGAAACCCTCTTTGCGCCCTCCGACGAGGAGCGGGCGCACGCGCTCGCACTTGCGCAGGAGAAGGAAGAACAAAACGCCCGCATCCGCGAAATGGAGCCGTTCGCCGAGGAGCGTGCCCGCTATGAACAGCGGCTGCGCGACCAGGAGGCGGAATTCCGTGAAAAACACGAACGGGAACTCGCCGAGCAGGAGGCGCGCATCCGTGAAGAGGATGAACGGTTCTTCCGCCACCGCGAACAGCAGATCATCCATCAAAATTATCTGAATCTCGTCAACGGCGGCCAGAATGAAACGCCCGCCGAAGGCAGCTATTATTACGAACAGCCCTCGCCTGCGGAAGATTACGTTTTCGTTTCCAAACCCGAAGAAGAACGGGAATACCGCTCCATTATCCGCAAGCTCTATAACGGCGCGATCCCGCAGGACGAAAACGAACCGCCGGTCGCCCCCGCTCCCGCGCCCATGCCCGCACCTGCACCGGCTCCCGCGCCTACACCGACGCCTGTGCCCGCTCCCGCACCTGCGCCCATGCCCGTGAGGACCGTGACGGAGCCCAAGGAAGAACCCCTTCCTCCCACGCCCGCCGCAGCGGAGGAGCCTGCCGCAAAGCCCGTACGGGTGCACACCGGCCGCCCGCTCGACGGAGTGGACTTCTATGACCTCGAATCCCTCGCCGCACAGGACGGGATCCGCATTACGACTTCCGGAGGACGGCATAAAGAGGTAATGGAAAAATCCGAAAGCCTCGTCCATCGCGGAAAAGCGCTCTTTTTCAGCGCTCTCGTGGTGTTTCTCCTCTGCCTTGCCGAGGGCAGCATTGCGCTCGGGTTCCAGAGCCAGCTCAAACTCCCCCGTTTCTATCCCTACTTTATTTGGGGAACGGGACTTGCCCTCCTGCTTGTGACCTTCCTCCTCTACATCAACCACTACGGAGAACGGTCCCTGCGCAAAACGGGAAATTTGCTCGTCAATGTCATTGTCGCTTATGCGCTGTGCGTGATCGTGATCCTGATCGTCGCGCTCGCCGTCAAAGCGGACTTTACCAACATGGGCGATCTGATGACTTATGTCATTCTTCCCGCCGTCTACTTCTTCTCCATTATCGTATTCGGCATTGCCTACTACTTGCAGGTGCGGCCGATCGACGAAACATAACCCTTTCATAAAAGAGCGGCGGCTCCGCCAAATGGCGGAGCCGCCGCTCTCTGTTTATCCGTTTAATTTCCCCTGTAAACTTTCAGCCACTCCGAAAGGCGGGCGACAAATTCCGCATTATTCGGCGTCTTTTTCAGCATGTCGAGGATCCCCTCCGTGTTTTCGGACAAGCTCTTTTCCCGCAGCTTATAGACGGCGGCAAGCTCCGTTTTCGGCAGAAGAAGTTCTTCTTTCCGCGTGCCGGAACGCCTGAGATCGATCGCGGGGAAAATTCTACGCTCCGCAAGCTCCCGCGACAGGAAAATATCGCTGTTCCCCGTGCCCTTGAACTCCTCGTAGATCACATCGTCCATGCGGCTGCCCGTATCGACAAGCGCGGTGGCGAGTATGGTGATACTGCCCGCCTCCACGGTGTTGCGCGCAGCGCCGAAAAAGCGCTTGGGCTCCGCAAACGCGCCTGCGTCCAGCCCGCCCGAAAGCGTCTTGCCCGTGCTCTCTGTCATATAGTTATATGCGCGGGTGAGTTTGGTGAGAGAATCGAGCAGAATAACAACGTCCCGCCCGAGCTCCGCGAGCCGTTTCGCATGCGCGATGGTGAGCTCCGCCGCTCGGATGTGGTGGTCCGCGCCTTCGTCGAAGGTGGAATAGATCACCTCGGCGGTATCAACGCTCGAACGGAAATCGGTGACCTCCTCGGGCCGCTCGTCGATGAGCAGGACGATGACGTCCACGTCTCTGTGGTTTTCGGAAAGCGCACGCGCGATGTCCTTCAAAAGTGTGGTCTTCCCCGCCTTGGGCGGCGCAATAATCAAGGCGCGCTGCCCTTTGCCGATGGGCGCAAACAGATCCAACAACCGCAGGGAAAGCGTATCGCACCCCTCGGACAGCGTAATGCGTTCGTTCGGGTAGCTGGCCGTGAGAGAATCGAAGAAGAGACGCTCCTCGTAAGTGCCGACGGGACGGCCGTTGACGCTCAAAAGCTCCCCGATCGCCGCAGAGTCGTTTTTCAGGCGGGGCTTGGGAATGCAAGCGACAAAGTCCCCTTCGCGCAGTTTGAGGGAATGGATCATGGGCGCCGCGATGAATACATCACTGCCGTTCGTCGGCTGGCAATTCTTCGCGCGCAAAAAGCCGTAGCCGCTCTGCATGATTTCGAGGATCCCCGAACATGCGGGCTGCTCGTAATATCCCTTTTCGTCCGTGCTCGAAACTTCAAGCGCCGCCGGCTTGACTTCCTTCTCCGCTTTACGGCGGATGTCGCTCAGCCGCTGGATGATGGAAGGGTCGAGATAGTTCTGCTTGACGGGCGCTCCCCTGCCGGAACGGGGAACGGGCATCGCCCTCCCCACGAGAATATCCAGAATGCCCGCAGTGAGTTCCGTTTTGTTGCCCGAACGATCGGTCGGAACGCCGTACTTTCTGCCCAAAATGCGCAGAGTGGGCAAGGGCAAACTTTCGAGAAAAGTGCAATATTCCTGCTCAATTTCCTTATCCAACATCGCCTGTTCTCTCCATCAAAATAATTTTTGTTTCGCCTTTCGGCTCGGTGACCGTCACCGTCTGCGCGCGCGAGACCTCCGCAAACAATGACAAAAATTCTTCCGCACCCGCAATATCGACCGTAAGCCCCTTCACCTTGTAGTGCATGGGAATACAGACGGACGGTTTTATCCCTTCGACGTATTTCTTCGCCTCGCGGGCTCCGATCGTATAGTGGCCGCCGACGGGAATCAACAAGACGTCCGCCTTGCCGAGCCGCGACAAAATTTCCGCCGTGCAAGGCTCCCCGACATCGCCGAGGTGCAACACGGTAAGCCCCTCCGCCTCGAAACGGAAGGCGAGCGTTTTCCCGCGCTCCGCGCCGCCCGCACCGTCATGATCGCATGGGATCGACGTAATATGAACGCCGCGTACGTCAAAGACCCCCTCACTGTCAAGAACAAGGAGCGCGCGCACTCCCCTCACATTGCAATGATCGTAGTGAGAATGGCTTACGGTGACCGCATCCGCCGAGACTTTCGGCATGGGAATGCCTACGTCGCCGAACGGATCGGTCACGATACGGGTCCCCTCCTCAAAGTGCAAAAAAAAGGAAGAATGCCCCAAATATTGAATTTTCATGACGCCTCCGAAACCGAAAATTAAACCAAGCTGTAAAAAGCCTTTCAAAAAGTGAAAGAGAATATAAAATTCTTATAGAGATAGTATAGCGTAAAATTCGCCGCTTGTAAAGGGAAAACGATCATTTTTCCGAAAAATAAGCGCCGTAGGCAAGCCGCCCCGCCCGTAAACAAGCACAGAGAGCCTCTTCGTCTCCCTCCTTTAACGCCTTTGAGTACTCTTCAAGGCGTGCGGCAAGTCCGTCGATCTCCGCGACCAAATTGTCCCGATTCGCAAAATAGAGATCCTTCCAAAGTCCTTCGTCCACGCCGCCGACGCGGGTCATATCCTGAAAACTTCCGCCCGTAAATCCGGCGATCCCCTTTGCGCCCGGGCTGCGGATGTACGCGTTTGAAACGATGTGCGCAAGCTGCGAAGTGAGCGCGATCTTTCTGTCGTGCTCCTCCGCCGAAGTACGCACGATGCGGCCGAATCCTGCATCCCGCGCAAGACGCTCTACCGTATCGAGCGCGGCGGGGTCGGTTTTCTCATTGACGGTGAGAACGAGATTTTTCCCGCGAAAGAGCGCCGCGTCCGAGGAGGCGATCCCGCTCGTCTCCTTGCCCGCCATCGGATGGGCGCCGACATAGCGGTAAGCGCGCGGCGCGGAGAAAACGACCTCCTCGATCACCTTTTTGACGCCGCAGATGTCGCAGACGACCGTCCCTGCGGGGAACTGCCCCTCGTCGAGCTCTCTCATCGTCGGTTTGGGCGGCAGAGCTAAGAATACGACGTCTGCGCCCTCGTAACTTTCCGTTTCCCCGTCGATCATACGGCGGGAGAGTGCGATCTCAACGGTCGCCTTGCTCCTGTTTTTTCCCAAAACGGTGTGGCCGCTCGCTTTGAGCGCCGCCGCAAGCGAAGCGCCGATGATCCCCAATCCATATACAACAATTTTCATGATTTTCCCCAAAAATATCGTAATTATGCCAAACATAGCACTATATTATGTCACGCATAGTACTATGCAAATGCCGAATTTATAAAAAATTCATCGCAAAATGTTCCTTCAATGCCTTTCTTCGGCGCTTCCAATCGGGCAAGATCGCCCCGACCACTTCCCGAAATTCGGCGCTGTGGTTAAAGACAACGGTGTGCGCGAGCTCATGAACGATGACATATTCGCATAGCTCCGGCGGCAGAAAGGCGACGCGGAAGGTATAGGCTATGACGCCGCTTCGGTTGCAGGACCCCCATCTTCCCCGTGCGGAGGAGACGCGCACGGCGCTGTATGCAAAGCCGTATGTCTCTGCGATTCGTGCGGTGGCCTGCGACATGACCTGCAAGACAAATTTTTTCAAAAGGCGGGTCAGCGCCCCCTCTCTCCCCTCGGCAGGCAGATAAATTTTTTCGTCCGCAATGCGTGCGCGCCCTGTCCCGACGCGGTAAGCGCTGCCGAACAAAACAAGTTCCGCACCGTCCGAAAGATCGAGCTTGGGGCTCTGCGCCACTTTGTTCAACTGTGCCTCGATCCATCCCGCATGTACCTGCAAAAAGCGGGAGACATAAGTACTGCTCACGCCGTAGGGCACGCGCAAGACGACTTCGCCCTCCCTCGTTACGGAAAGTGCGAGCGTTTTTCTTTTGCTGCGGATGATCTTTGCCTCCATACCGCCATTATAGCACGGCAAGCGAGATTTTTCAACCAATCGGTTGACCTTTTCGGCGACTTTTGCTATACTTGGCTTATGAATTTTTATCAATGCCGCCAACTTCGCAGGCAAGAGATCGAAGTCTGCGTTCCCGCCTCCAAGAGCATTTTGAACCGCGCTCTGCTCCTCGCCGCCTTTACCGAGGGGGATACCCTGCTTACGGGCTGCGGGAATTTCGGGCAGGATACTTCCGACCTGCTCTCTTGCCTCTCCGCGCTCGGCATTTCTGCCGAAAAATCGGGAGAAAACCTGCTCGTGCACGGGAATTTGCAATTTCGCAGGCAAGCCGCGTTGAATGTGGGGAGCGCGGGCACTGCGGCGCGGTTTTTGACCGCTATTCTCGCTTTTTTGGGCGGAGAATATCGAATCGACGCCTCCGAACAGATGAAAAAGCGGCCGATGGACTTTTTGGCGACCCTCGAAAGCGCGGGCGTACAAATCGAATATGCAGACGCAGAGGGGCATTTCCCCTTCCGTTTGAAGAGCACGGGGATCTCCGCAGGCGCCCTTTCGGCAGATACCGATGTGAGCACCCAATACGCAAGCGGGCTGCTGCTTGCCGCCGCCCTTGGAAACCGTCCTTTTACACTGACGCTCCATGGCAGCCGCACGCAGGGGAGCTATATCCAAACGACCCTCGACGTGCTGCATGCGTTCGGCGGGAATTACGCGCGCACAGGCCGTCAAATTACCGTTTATCCCATCAGCGCCGCTCCGAAAGAGTACACCGTTGCGCCGGATATTTCGAGCGCGTGCTATTTTTACGCTCTCTCCCTGCTGTGCGGGACTAAGGTGCTCGTGCGCGGCGCCCATCCCGATTGCGGCCAAGCCGATTTGAAATTGCTCGATGTTTTGCGGCAACGGGGCGTGAGCATGACCGACACCGAGTGCGGGATCGTTGCCGACGGTAGCTCTGCGCGCGCGTTTCGCGGGTTCGACGTGGATATGCAGGATTTTTCCGACCAAACTCTGACGCTCGCCGCCCTCGCCCCGTTTGCGGATTCCCCCTCCATTCTCAGGAATATCGGGCATATCCGCAGGCAGGAATGTGACCGCGTAGAGGCTGTTTTGCGGAATCTCGGCGCGCTCGGCGTGCCCTGTGAATGCCGCAACGACGATATTTTGATAGAGCCCGCGCCCGTGCGCCCCGCGACGATCGAGACGTTCGGCGACCACCGCGTCGCCATGGCGTTTGCCCTCGTGGGACTGAAAACAGGCGGGATCAAGATCGAAAACCCCGATTGCTGTAAAAAAACATTCGCAAATTATTTTGAAATTTTAGAGAAATTGACAAAAGAATAGATCGAACGGTAGAGCCCATACCAAAAAAGAGCGAAAATCGCGTTCGTTTCGCCTCTTCGCCTTTATCTTACAAAGCATATCTATCACGAATAGGAGGGCAAAATGGATCATAAAACGATTGTCCGAATCTTATGTTTAACAGTCGGACCGATTGCCTTGGTATGCTTGCTTGTATTGATATTATATTATGTGCATTACAAGGACATGCCCGCCAAAGAGGATGGAAGATTGAGATACCCGCTACTCTTCCGCCGTCTCCCGTTTTTGCTTTTTCTTATCTTTATTTTTGGCTCTGCTTTGTCGTTTCTGACGCAAGGTGAAGA
>CANROE010000002.1 GCA_947632195.1 uncultured Clostridia bacterium
ATCACGCGGAGAATGAAGGTCATCGAGGATGCTATCGAATGGAACATGATAGACGACGGCAGTCTTTCTCCCCATGAGATAAGAGCGGAACTCGAATACCGCAAGTATATGAGGACGGGGAAGTCGGAGAATTTTATCGACGTATTTCTCTATGACTTTCTCCTGCAAATGCCGCAGGAAATGTTGCTTCGGTATCTCTTTCTGTTCCGCGGGCAGAAATACCTCATTCGCTTCGGTTTCAAGTGGCTGTGTCTTTTCTTTATGGAGAAAGACCGTGCGCCGAGGAACGCACGGGAAGTATTGAGCAAGTATAGCTATCAGCTCTATAAAAAACACGCCGCGAAGCTGAAACCATGGGCGAAACAGCTTTTTATTGCGCTCGAATTGGAACTCGACAGACTTATAAAGCAATACGGCATAAAAGACAGCCGACCGAACGAAAAATTTATAAAAGCGGTGCAAAAAGCGGCGGCATCCAAAGGAATGACCGTCGCCGAATACCGAGATAAAATACTGTTCCCCCACGGGAAGGAACGCATTATCGCCCGCTACAAACTGTTCATCAAGAAACACCCCGACATGGCAGGCGCGCCCAAACCGCCGACGAAAGACAACCGCTCTACGCTTTTGACAAAGAACTTCGTGAATCGGAAAAGATAATCGACGAATAACGCTTTTTAGGTTGACTTTAACACGACAATTTGATATAATCAAGGCGAGAGGTGAACCATGACGAAAGTCGCAAGCCAATTAAAGACGTTGCGTTTGAGCATCAAAAAATCACAGAAACAGCTCGCGGATATGATCGGCACGACACAGCAGAGCGTGTTCCGCTATGAGACAGGGCAGGGTTTCCCCCCGGAAGAGGTGCTTTTGTGGTATGCGGACTATTTTGATGTGTCGCTCGATTATATCTTCGGCAGGGCGGAGAATCCGCAGGGAAAACTCTATGAGAATATCCCCCGCTCTCTCCGCGAGGACGGACACTATCAAGAGTTTGTGGAAATGTGCTTCGATCCAAGCAGCGCGGCGAACGCCAAGCTCAAAGAAGCCGTGATGAAACTGTTTGAAGAACATAAAACCAAATAAGCGAGGGAAAAACATGGAACAGCTTATGGATATGGAATTTTACAGCCGCATACGGGAAATTCTTGCCTCTGCACGGGCGAAGGCATATTCCGCCGTCAATTTTGCGATGGTGGAAGCATATTGGGAGATCGGGAAGAGCATCGTCGAAAAACAGGGCGGAAATGCGACCGCAGAGTACGGCTCCCGCCTCCTCGAAGAGCTTTCCAAACAGATGACGGCGGATTTCGGCAAGGGCTTTACAACAACAAATCTCAAATATATGCGGCAATTTTACCTTGCCTTCCCAAATCGTCACGCACTGCGTGACCAATTGAGTTGGACGCACTACCGCCTCATTATGCGCGTTGAAAACGAGCAAGCGCGGCAGTTTTATGTGGACGAATGCGCCAAGTCGAATTGGAGTACCCGTCAGCTCGAACGACAGATCAATACCTTCTCCTATCAACGGCTGCTTGCAAGTCATAACGATTACGCCGTCGTCGCGGACACGACCGCGCGCGAACCCGCAAAGCTACCCGAAGATATTATCCGCGATCCCTACGTTCTCGAATTTTTGGGCATGGAACAGAGCGCGAGTTTCTACGAATCCGATCTTGAGCAGGCACTTATAGACCACTTACAGAAATTCCTCTTGGAACTCGGGCGCGGCTTCTCCTTCGTCGCACGGCAACAGCACATCAACTTCGACGGGCGGCACTTCCACATCGACCTCGTGTTCTATAACTATATCCTGAAATGCTTCGTCCTCATTGACCTCAAAACGGGCGATCTCACCCATCAGGACATCGGACAGATGCAGATGTACGTCAACTACTACACCCGCGAGAAGATGAACGAGGGCGACAACCCGCCCGTCGGCATCATTCTCTGTTCGGATAAGAGCGACGCCGTCATCAAATACACCCTTCCCGAGGATAACAGCCAGATTTTCGCCTCGAAGTATATGCTCTATATCCCTTCCGAGGAAGAATTGAAGCGCGAGATTCAAGCCGAAAGAAAGGCGATCGAGGAAAATCAATCATAGAAAAATGTGGTTATAAAGTTTAGGAAAATACTATGGAAAACGAATGGATAAATGACCCACAGAGCCCTTATTGGTTATTAATAATTTATGCGCTTTGCGAGGATGCAAAGCAGAACAATGAAACTAAATGGGAAGAATATCTTAGTGAGATAACTTTTTCCAACCGTTTTTTTCCAAAAAACAATGCTGTTTTTATGGAAATTGATCAACAGGCAAAAAGTGCCGAAACGGTAATTCCGGCTCAAAGTTTGTTATATCGAGCGAGAATCTATAAAGACCCGCCGAATAAAAATCTAATGGATTATCTGCGGGAAGAATTAGGTTACAGTGAAGAAAAATGGCAAAAAGAAAAAACAAAGTTTTCTGAACACAATATTGAATATCAATTAAAGTTGTTTTTGGCTTCTTACAATGGGATAGATATGCCAAAAGGCAATGATAAAGAATCTTTGGCTTTAACGAGAGCTGTCAAAAGATGGAGGTCATCTAAATTCAAAGGATATAATAAAAAGGACTCTATGCCCCCTCCGCCAGATAAAACGCCGGCAGGACGAGCCAATCCTAACTACATTAGTTATACATATCTTTCGGAGGACCAAAATACTCCTATATACGAGGTCCGACCTACAATAGGACAAAATGTAGGTGTTGCTAAATTCAAACTCATAAAAGATATTAGAGTTTATGACATATCAAAGCCGATTGTTGGCAACAGACCTGAGGATATTTTCCCAAAATTGTTTACCTTAATAAGTGAAAAATTTTCATTGCCCTATAATGGGAACGAAATAGAATACCTTCCAACACAATATTTGGCTGAGTACATAAAGCACCTTGGCTTTGACGGCATTAGATACAATAGTTCATTAAATAAAGGTGGAAAAAACATCGTATTGTTTAGCAAAGATTGCTATGAAATCATATCATCTCAGTTATATCAAATCAGCAACATGGAGCTTAAGTTTGGAGAGCCAAAAATTCTACCAATAGAGGAGTAACATGAAAGCAGTTATATACGCGAGATTTTCATCGGAAAAACAGAACGAGGCGAGCATTGAGGGTCAGCTCCGCGAGTGCTTGGAATATGCCCAATTCAACGGAATTGAGGTCATCGGGAATTACATAGACAGGGCGCAGTCTGCAAAGACAGACCACCGCCCCGAATTTCAGCACATGATCAAGGACAGTTATAAGAATATGTTCAACACCGTCCTTGTGTGGAAGTTGGATCGTTCCGCCCGCAATCGCTATGACAGCGCG
The DNA here is from genome assembly GCA_947632195.1 of uncultured Clostridia bacterium. Lineage (GTDB taxonomy): Bacteria > Bacillota > Clostridia > Christensenellales > Borkfalkiaceae > Gallimonas. Next base: position 3,374 of record CANROE010000002.1, read on the forward strand.
TATTACAAAAATATCCTCAAAAAGAACGGCGTGCGCGTTATTTCAATCAAAGAGAGTATCTCGCAGGGTGCAGACGGCATTTTGCTTGAGGCGATTTTGGAAGGCTATGCTGAATACTACTCAGCCGAACTTTCGGAAAAAGTCAAGCGCGGGATGACCGAAAACGCCTTAAAAGCAAAGAGCAACGGTGTACATCCGCCGTTCGGCTATTATGTGGACGACGCTGACCATTATCAAATCGACGAAACGACCGCGCCGCTCGTCAGAGAAATTTACGCGCTCTTTCTCGACGGCAAGAAACCGAAAGAACTCATTTCCCTGCTCTCCGAAAGAGGCATCACCCACGGCAAATATCCAATCGGCTATAATTTTCTTTACCGTATTCTGACTAACCGAAAATATATCGGCGAATATAAATTCGGGGATATTGTGCTTCCAAACGCGATGCCCGCGATCATCGACGAAGAAACTTTTGACCGCGTACAAAAGCGGATCGCCGACAACAAAAAAGCGCCCGCCATGCACAGAAGCGAGGACGATTATCTTCTGACGACGCGGCTCTTCTGCGGGAAATGCGGGGCAATGATGGCGGGAGAAATCGGCACGAGCCATACTTCAAGACAGTATCGGTATTACCGTTGTTCCCGTTCCAAAAAACATCTCTGCGACAAGAAAGCCGTCAAGAAAGATTGGATCGAAGATCTTGTCATCCAAGAGGTTATCTCCCTTATCTCGGACGACGGCGTTTTGGACGATTTGGCGGAGCGCATCTATCAAATGCAATCGCAGGAAAGCAATGCGACGCTTGCGACCAAAGGACAGCTCGAAGAGGTACAGAAAAAACTCGACAACTTGGCACAGGCGATTGCACAGGGCATATTCTCGTCCACGACGAAGAAACTGCTTGACGATTTGGAAGAACAAAAACAGAAACTTGAAATAGAGTTGTTTGAAGCGGAAACGCGGCATCCTATTCTTTCCAAAGATCAGATTCTGCACGCGCTTTGCAACTACCGCAAATTAGATCTGAATACGAAAGAGGGAAAACAGCGGCTCATCGATAGCTTTGTCAATTCGATTTACCTCTATGACGACCACTTCATTATCACGTTCAACTACAAAGGACAGTCCAAAACCGTCACTTTTGAAGAGGTCAATAGTTCGCCTTTTACATCCTCGGGGTCACCACGTCGCCGCAAGGCACATTTTGCAAGAGGTTGCTTTTTGGCAACCTCTTTGCTTTTTATGCCTGCGGCTCCTTTTCCCGAAAAATCTTTGCTCTGCAAATCTTTTTCGGGAGCCATGTTTATTAGCAAAGCGGCGTTTCAAAGTGCCCGCCGAAAGGCGGGCACTATCCTTTTGCCGCTTACCGCTCCTTTTCTCCAAAAAATACTTCGTCTTTTTTGGGGAGCCCTATTTGATGATGAGGTTAGACTTTCTAACCGGCCGCTCACCAAGTTTTAACAAAGCCGAACCCTCGTTGCGTTGAGGGAACGGCTTTGTTTTTTATTGAAATTAAATAAAAATCCACCCACATATTATCTCATGCGGGTAGCCCCGCATTACTTCGCCTGCGGCTCGTGCCGCGCTTAGAGAACTCTTTCGTATTTTTCTGTTCATCGGCAAAGCCTCTCTTGAATCCCCGGACTATCCGAGGGCTTTCTTTTCAAGCGCTGCGGCGGGGAGCAAAAGCTCCCCGCCGCTGTGGTTTTATTCAATCAGTTCGAGCGTTCCGGGCTTATAAATGATCTCATAGCATGCGGTGACGTCGTTGTGCCTTGCGTCGTAGACGGTACACTTTCCGATCTTATTTTCGGAGGTCCCGGGCACGTCCTGCCTGCCCGTGACGGTGACCTCTATGGTGTGTCCCGCAGCGAGAGAGCCGAAGGAGAGACGCCAGCCGGGCGCGGTGAGCGGAGTTCCGTCGTAAGACTTTTTGACCGAATCGGTCGCGATCTCGATATGGCGCTTCCGGATCGTGAGCGGGGTGCCAGAGAATTCGACCGTATAATAGGACTTCGGCAGCACGGAGCCGTAACGCGAAACGCTGATGGGGAGCTGACGGATGAGCTCCATATCGAGGCTCCCGGGCGTTTGCAGGCTGCCCCGCAGCGTGAATCCCACCGTCAGATTGCCGAGGTTGTCCCCATCCTCGATGTACCAATCGTCCGCTCGATAGGAGAGCGGCGTGCCGTCGTACACTTTGCTCACGTCGAACAGCGTGATGATCAGACGGTAGCGCATGAAGAGGACGCCGCTGTTTTCGATGGAGATACGGTAATTCGACGTGACTTCCCGCTCCATCTCGTCGAGGACCATGACGCTGCGGAACTCGTTTTTCTTGCTCCCCGCCTCGCGGATGATCGTTGCGCCGACAATATGAACGCTGTGCTTGTCTACGAAACGGTAGGGGCTCGTCTGCCCGTAGGTGAAGTAGGGATAGCTCTGCTCCTGCCCGTCATAGAACATGTCGGAATTGGATGCGGTGACGATCTCCACATGGCGCGGGGTGATCTCGATGGTGCCGTATTCGTACTCGATCGCATAATTGGAGGTAACGATCGTTTTGTTCTCGGAGAAGATATCGCAGGTGAAAATATTTTTCTCGCTGCCGACGTCGGTACGTTCGGTAAAGGTGGTGAGGAACTGGCGCTGGCCGTCGGCGATCTCCCCTTCCACGAGCTTGATCTCGGCAAAGTAGCTGCGCTTGGGTTCGCCGTCGTAGACTGCGTTGACGTCGGGCGAGCTCAGTTTGATCTTCCGCTGCGTGATGGTGACCGACCCATATTCGTATGCGATCTCATAATTGCCCGTCTTATATCTTGCGTCGCCCTCCGCCGAGGGATCCTCGATGGAAACTTTGACGCGGTTTGTCCACACGCCGACGGTGATACGGTCGTCGGGCTTTAACGGATCGCCGTCCATTCCCGCAAATACGACCTGTTGCCCCTTCACCGTTCCCTTTTCGGACGTCACTTGGACGAGGGTCGGGACATGCGGTTTGCCGTCATACACAAAGGAGCCGCTATCCGTCTTGACCGTGATGGGGCGGGGATAGACTTCGAGGTCGCCGCAGAATTCGGCGGCTTCGATCTCGTAATAGCGGGAGACGTCACGGCCGCTTGCGTCTGCAACGGTGAACAAGAGCCAATTTTTGACCTTCCCCACATCGGTGATGGAGACGGGTTCCCCCGTGAGGACGAGGCTGTGCCCCGCGAGCAGACTGTTCGGGTCGACGGCCTCGAATCCGTCCGTCTTGGTGTGCGGCTCGCCGTCGTATTCAAAGCGCGCGCTTGCCGTGCGCACCGAGAGCTTGCGCGGCACGATGGAGAGGGTGCCGAAGTGCGTCTCTATCTCGTAATTGTCGGTCACGTCCCTCTCCGATTCCTCCTCGACGCACCATGCGGAAAAGGCGTTTTCGACGGGGCTCTGGTCGATTTCGGAAATGTACGCTTGCGACGCGTGTTGGAACATCGCCTTATGCCCTTCGACGAGGGGAAGGGAGCCTTCTTCGAGGAAGAAACAATCGGCGTTGCGGGCAGAGTGCCGTTTGCCGTCATACTCCCACACCAGATCGGCCGAACGAAAGGCGACGGGGCGGGGAGAAATGAACAACCGTCCGTAGAAATAGCTGATGTCGTAATATTTCGACATGTCGTAGCCTTCGCCCTCGCCGTTTCTGACGGTGACCGTAAAGCTGTTTTCTATGGGGGAGTCCTTGACGTCGGTGACGAAGGAGAGCGCCTCGGAAAAGACGATGCGGTCGGTCTCCGTCCCCCGCGTGACGAGCTCCATGCTCGTGGGGCTGAGCTCGATGTCCTCTTCGGTGCAGCCGTGCGGCTGCCCGTCATATTGCCATGTGCGGTCATGGGAGATCACGGTGATGGGGCGCGGCATTGTGAGGACGGTGCCGTATTCGTATGTAATAAAATAGCAATCGGTCCTGACGTCCGATGTTTGTTCATTCCCGATCATGATCAGGACGCCGTTTTCCCTCGGGCCTCCGTCCGCTTCCAAGCAATCGTTATAGCAAGGGCCGGTCCGGAAGATCCTCCAACTGTCCCCTTCCGCGAGCGCTTCCGTCTGCCCGGGATCGGAGCCCGCATAGCGCAAAATGCAATCGCTCTCCTGCGTCTTTATCTGAGGATCGCCGTCGTAGGTCCACTCGACAGTCGGCGTCGAGAGGACGATGGGACGGGGAATCACGGTGAGAGTGCCCGCCGTCACGGAGGACGCGTAATTTTTCGTGACGTCCTCCCCGTCGCTGTCCAAGACGGTAACGTCGGGCTTGAACGTCGCCGACCCCACGGTGAGAATAGACTCCGTGCCCGAGATCTCTATGCTGTGCCCTGCGACGAGCCCTTGCACGTCGCTCCCTTCGGGCAGAGCGCCTCCCGCTTCGAGGGGCGTTCCGTCGTATTCCTTCTGGCGGTTGCCCACGGTGACGGAGAGCGGACGTTTCGTCACGCTGAGTTCGCCCGCGACGACGCGGACGGCGTAAAAATCGTTCCTCGTCGTCCCGTCGCCGATCACTTGCACTTGCGGGACGTTCTGCACCTTGCCTGCGTCGACGAGCTCGGTGGGAAATTCGAGTTCGAGCTCGTCGTCAAACGCCAAGCTACCCTCGGTGATCTCGTACTCCGAACAGGAGAGCGGCGTGCCGTCGTACACCTTTTCGGCATTCTTGACGGTGATGGTGAGCTTGCGGGGGGTGACGCGCACTTCGTCCTCCGTCACCGAGACAGAATAGCAATCGGTGACGTCCTCCTCCCCGCGAAGAATGCGGACGTCCTCCTGCACGGGCGTGATGTATGCCTTCCCGTAGGGGGAAGAAAAGACGCCCTCCCCTAAACGGTAAGTAAACTGCGTGCAGACGACGGTCTCCCCTTCGACGGGGACCGCTGCGGGGGCGGGGGTTTCCCCATACACCCAATCCTTTTTCACGCCGACTTTTATCGCGCGCGGAATGATACGGAAGAAGTGCGCCTCTCCCTTTTTCCCCGCGCCCTCGGACACGGCGCGCACCCAATAGCTGCCGATACGGCGGGGAACGTCCTCCGTCCATGCGCCCGAATTCTCGCTGCGGTATTCATACCGCACGTTTTGAAAAACGGCCTTTGCGCGGTAGGGGTTCTCCTCCCCGTAGACGATCTCGGGCGGGCACTCCGTGGCGTCCGAAACGATGCCCGCCACGCTCGTCATCGTGATGACAAAGGTAAGCGCGGCGACAACGACTGCCAAAATGAGAAAACGGAAGTGCCAGAGCTTTAAGAGGAAATCTTCTACCCGTTGCATTTTGTTTTGATATTCCCGATAAAGCATGCCTTGTTACCTCGTCATGGTGAGCGTACCGTCCACCGTTTCGATGATATAGTTCTTAGTGACCGATTCGCCGTCCTCGTTGAAGATCTCCACGGAGACGATACGGTTGGTCGCTCTGCCCGGCTTTGACAAACTTCCCTCGATCTTGACGACGAGATGATCCCTGTTCGCAGGTGTGCTGCTGTGCCAGCTGTCGCAGGTGAGCGTTTCGCCGTTGTACCGCCCCGTAACGCTGTCCGCCCATACCGTGATCCTCTTCGGCGTGATTGTCATCAGCCCGTAATCGCCGACGATCGCGTATTGCTCTGTGACGTCGGCGCCCTGCGCGTCGAGCACGCGCACCTCGGGAATGTTCGCCACCGTCCCGACGTCGCGGATCTGGATACGGAAACTTGCCCAGACATGGTGCCCGGGGGCGAGCGCCTCTTGCGCATAGGTACAGAGCTCGCTCCCCATATGATATTGTCCGTCGTATTCTCGGGTGAAACCCAGCGTCGTGATCAAAAGGACGCGCTTTTCACCGGCCGCCGCGCGATCGATCGCCGCTTTGCCCTCCTCTTTGGCGCTGTCCACGTCCTTGGGCTTGCTCGCCGCGTCGACGTTCTGCTTGGCCTGTTTCACCGCTTGTTCCGTCCTGTCTTTGAGCTCCTGTTTCTGTCCGTCGCTCAGATCGGTACGGCTGTCGATCTCCTCTTTCTTTTGCTCGCCGTAGTCGGCAAGTTCTTCTTTTGCGTTCTCTTTGTCCTTTTTGAAGTTGGCATCGTCGAGGAGACGGTCCAGGGCAGCCTTGCCGTCTTTGAGTCCTTGATCCGCCTGCTCGGGGGAGGACGCCTTGCCGATCTCCTCTTTGCCCGCCTTGACGGCGTCGTCGATCTCCTTTTCGAGCGCCTTTTGTTCCTCTTGGGTAAAGCGGCCGTTGCCGATCTCCTCTTTTTTGGAATCGCCGTAGTCTTCGAGTTTCTGTTTCGCGCTCTCTTTCCGCTTTTCGAGGTCCCCTTGGCTGCTCACGATCCCGTCTATGATGTCCTCGCTGCCGCTCAGCTCTTTGTCGATGTCCTCTTCGCTCGACGCATCGCCGATGTCCCGCTCGCCGTTTTCGACCGCTTTATCGACCTGCCCTTTCAGCTCTTCCTTCTGTTGCGGGCTCAGCGAACGGTCCGCCTCGATCTTATCCTTGGCCTCTTCGCCGTACTCTTCCAGCTCTTCTTTCGCCTCCTGTTTCTGCTTGGCAAGCTGCGCGTTCTTCACGGCCTCGTCGATCTGCTTTTTCCCTTGCTCGAACTGCTGTTCGACCGCCTCTTTGGAGGAGGCAGAGCCGATCCCTTCTTTGCCGTTTTTCACTTCCTCGTCGACGGCTTTTTTCGCCTCCTGTTTCTGCGTTTCGTCGAAACTGCCGTCGCGGTCGATCTCCGCCTTCTTCTCTTCGCCGTAATCTTCGAGTTCTTCTTTGGCGTCCTCTTTCTTCTTGGAGAGTTCTGCCTCTTTCAGAACGTCGTCGACGGCCTTCTGAGCCTCGGCGAGCTTGTCGGCGATCTCTTCCCGCGTGGCCGCGTTCCCGATCCCCTCTTTGCCCGCTTCGACCGCAGAATCGATCTCCTCTTTGATGAGCGGTTTGTCCTCTTCGTCAAAGCGGCTGTGGCGGTCGAAATCGACCTCCGCCTTTTTGCCCGAGCCGTAAGATTCGAGGCGGCTTTGGGCGTCCTCACGGTCCTTGCCGAGGAGCGCGCTGTCCGTGATGTCCTCCATTTGCTCTTTGCTCTCCGACTGCGCGTTGCTCACTCTCTGGCCCGAGGTCGCCTTGTCGATTTCCTCCTTGCCCTCTTCGGCAGCTCGGTCGATCGCGTTGTTGAGTTCCTCTTTTTCCGCGTCGGTAAAGCGGCCGTCGTTTGCAAGTTCCTCTTTCTTGCTCGCGGCGTATTCGTCGAGCTCCTTTTTGGCCTTCTCTTTCTGGCGGCTCAGATCGCCTTGGCTGTCGATGATCTCTTCCACGGCCTTTTGGGCGTTTTCGACCGCCTTGCGCACGTCCTCCGAAGATGCGGCGTCCTCGATCTCCCATTTGCCCGCTTTGACCGCAGAATCGATCTTTTCCTTGATGTCCTCCTTGACCTTGCCGGAGAGGGATCTGTCCGCGTCGACCTCCGCTTTCTTTTGTTCGCCGTATGCGTCAAGTTCCGCCTTGGCCGCCCGCTTGTCTTTGTCGAAAGTCGCGTCGTTCACGGCTTTGTCGACCGCGCCTTCTGCTTTTGAAAGCTCTTCTTCCACGCTCTTGGCCGATCTTGCGCTCTCGATCCCGTCCAGCCCCTCTTTGACTGCGGAATCGACCTCGTTTTCCAGCCTCTGCTTCTCCCGTTCCGTGAAACGGCCGTCCTCGTTGATCTCTTCCTTCCTGCGTTCGCCGTATTCCGTGAGCTCTTTGCGGGCTTCTTCCTTTTGCTTTTCGAGTTTCTTCTCCTCGACGATGTCGTCGATGGCCTCTTTGCCGTCCTCGACCCCGTCTTTCACGCCGCCCGCCGTGTCCGCGTCGCCGATTTCGTCCTTTGCGTTTTCGGTCTTTTCGTCGATCGCGTCCTTGATATCTTTCTTTTCTTCCTCGGTGAAACGGTCGTCCTTGTCGATCTCCTCTTTCTTCTCTTCGCCGTAGTCTTTGAGCTCCTCTTTTGCGTTCTCCTTTTGAAGGTCAAGTTCGCCCTTGCTCTCGCCGATGTCGTCGATCAGGTCCTTGCTCTCTTTGAGCGCATTCCCCACGCCGCTCGACGAGGACGACCCTTCGATCTTCTCCTTGCCCGCCTCAACGGCGTCGTCGATCTCGGCCTTGGCGCTCTGCTTTTGCGCCCTGGTCAAGCTGCCGTCGCGGTCGATCTCCCCTTTCTTCTTTTCGCCGTAATCTTCGAGCTCCTCTTTGGCGTACTTCTTTTGGAGATCGAGGTCGGAACCGTCGCCCTTGCTCTCCCCGAGCCCGTCGATCGTGCCCTTGCTCTCTTCAAGCGCGCTGCTGACGCCGTTTGACGAGCCCGCGCCGTCGATCTTCTCTTTGCCCTTTTCGACGGCGTCGCCGATCTCCCCTTTCAACTCCTGCTTTTGCTCAAAGGAGAGATTTCCGTTGCGGTCAACTTCCTCTTTCTTCTGCTCACCGTAATGTTCGAGCTCTTCTTTGGCGCTCTCCTTGTCCTTGCCGAGACGGGCGCTGTCGACGATCCCGTCGACGACCTTTTTACCGTCTTTGACTGCGCCGTCGACGTCGCTCGCCGTATCTGCGCTGCCGATGGCGTCCTTTCCGCCCTCGATCGCACCGTCGATCGCGTCTTTGATGGCCTGTTTCTCCTCGTCGGTGAAACGGTCGTCCTTGTCGATCTCGTTCTTCTTGCGCTCGCCGTAATATTCGAGCTCTTCTTTTGCGTCCTCTTTCAGAACGCCGTGATCGCCTTTGCTGCTCACGACGTCATCTATGATGTCCTTGCCGCTTTCGAGCGCGTCGTGAACGTCTCCCGACGAACCCGTCCCGCCGATCTTATCCTTGCCCTCCTGGGTCGCTTGGTCGATCGCGTCCTTGATGCTCTGTTTTTGTTGATTGCTCAGGCGGTCGTCGCGGTCAACTTCCTCCTTTTTCTGCTCGCCGTAATCTTCGAGCTCTTCTTTGGCGTTTTCCTTTTCCTTTTCGAGTTTTTCGCGGTTTACGGCGTCGTTGATACCCTCTTTGCCTTTCGCAAGACTGCCCGAGACGTCGCCCGCCGTGCCCGCGCCGTCGATCTTATCCTTGCCCGCTTGGGTAGCTTGGTCGATGGCGTCCTTGATCCCCTGTTTCTCCTCCTCGGTGAAACGGCCGTCCGACTCGATCTCCTCTTTCTTCCGCTCGCCGTAATCGGTAAGTTTATCCTTGGCGTCTTGCTTTTGCCTGCCGAGATCGCCTCCGCTTTCCACCACGTCGTCGATCGCGTCCTTGCCGCTTTGCAGGGCGCCGTCAACGGCGCTCGGCGAACCCGCTCCGCCGATCTTATCCTTGCCCTCCCGGGTCGCTTGATCGATCGCGTCCTTGATGTCCTGTTTTTGCTGTTCGGTCAAGTTTTCGTCGCGGCTGACTTCCGACTTCTTGCGTTCGCCGTAATCTTCGAGTTCCTGTTTTGCGCTCTCTTTGCCCCGCTCCGCCTCGTCGCGGTTGAAGTCGTTCGCGCCGCCGCCGAAGTCGCTCTCGGCGCCGCCAGAACCGCTCGATCCGCCCGTGACTTCCACCTTCGCCCAGCCGAAACCGTCGAGATAGATCTCCACCCACGCATGCGCCTTGTCGGCGGTCACTTCCGTCTCCTTTTCCGCATCGGTGACTCCCACATAGCCGATGGTATAGCGCGCGGGAATGCCGAGCATGCGGAAGATGACCGTCGCCGCCGAGGCATAGTGCTGGCAGATCCCCTGCTTAAATTCCGTGAGGAAGGAATAGACGATGTCCTCCCTGCTGTCGAGCGTCCTGTCGTAGTCCTTTGAATAGGCCGCCGCGCCGCTGACATAGAGCGCGACTTTGCGGATGATGTCCGGATCGCTCGCATACAGCCCGTTTGCTTTGAGAATGGGGTCCATGAGTTTCCGCGTGCTCTCCTGCACGGTGAGATAGTGTTCTCTGACAAAGGCGCGGTAGTTCTCCTCATAGCTTGCGTACCGCATGACCGTGGGAGCGTTCCACGCGACGGAGAAGGCATAGTAGGGCACCGTATAAGCGCCGCTCGTGCTGCCGCCGTAAATGACGTCGCTGTCCTGGATGTCGTAGCTGCCGCCGTCTATGGAGAGATAGGAGGGCAGATAATACTGCGTTACGCCCTCGACCCTCGTCACGGTGAGTTTGTGGGAGACGAATCCGTTCTCCCCGAGCGCGATCCCCGAGAGATAATTCGCACAGTAGCGCCCCTGGATGAGTTCGCCGTATTCCTCCGCAGGCGTCCAGCTTTGCCCCGTATAGTCGCCGAAACTCTTATAGCGCAAATAGACGGTGCCGGATATATCCGAGGTGAGCCGCAAAACGGGCGCGTTGCTGTCCGTACCGCCGCCGATCCCCCCGCCGTCGCCGAGGTTGCCGCCTCCGCCTTGACCGCCTTGGCCGCCCTGACCGCCCTGACCGCCCTGACCGCCCTGACCGCCCTGGCCGCCACCTTCGCCGCCCTGCACGCAACTCCAAACGGCATACAATACGGTATTGTAGGCGACGGTAAATTTGCTGCCCGCATTCTTGAAGTCGGCGAAGATCCCGAGGGAATTTTCGTCCACCAGATACACGCTTCCGTTCGCGTATCCGATCTCCGTCCAACCGGCGAGGCGGTATTCGAGCCCGTCCACCGTGATCGTATATTTGCTCTCGCCGTTTTCGTCGAGCCCGGCGAGCGTGATTTCCGTCCAAATGAGGATATCCCGCACTTCTTCCGGCCAACCCTCGATCTCACTGCCGATCATGTGGAGGTAAGTGACGCTGTAACGGTTGTCTTTGAAGTCGGGAATGCCGTTTCGGTTGACGTCCGCCGCCCATACCGCATAGAGCGTGATGGTGCGCTCTTCGTCCGCGTCGGCGGGGTCGATGAAAAATTGCGAGTCATAGATCGTTTCCTGCGGCTTCTCTTCGAGCGGCGCGTCATAGGGAGACTTCGACCAACCGAGGAAGGTCACCTCACTTTGCATGCTGATGAGGTGCGGAAGTCCGACCAAACAATTCGCACTTAGATATTCTGCCCTCTCGGGCATCTTTTCCGCAAGCGACGCGGGATCTTCATACACCAGACAATATTCCTCGGAATCGGGAATACCGTCCCTGTTGCGGTCCTCTACCCATAGCGCATAGAGATCGATATTGTACCCATTGCTTGCGTGTTCGGGGAGAACAACATATTCACCGTCATACCGTTCTTCGATCTTGGCGGGATCGTCGATCACCCCATAGGGGAAAGTCGTCCACCCCCAAAGCATGTAACAGCTGTCCTTCGCCTGCAACCAAAGGCCAGTGGGCAGCCATACCGACATGTACTGCTGTGCGTAATATGTAACGGGGAGCTGCGGTTCGCCTTCGAGCACGCCCTCGACGGTGTTTTGCAGCGTGACGGTGTATTCGACCTCTTCGGGAAGAGGGAAGTCGGGAACGGCGTCTCCGCTGTACGGGCCCGTACCCACGGTATCCAACTTGATCCAGCCGCTGCCGTCGATGTAAATTTCCGTCCAGGCATGGGATTGGTCGGCATAGACGACCCTCTCTTTGCCCGCGTCGACATTGGTGACATAGCCCGTCACATATCTTGCGGGAATGCCCACCGCGCGGTACAGCAGCGTCGCTGCTCCCGCAAAGTGCTGGCAGACCCCCATTTTATAATCGTTGAGGAAGGAAAGGACGACGTCCTTTTCCTTGTCAAGTTTCGGATCGTATCCGAGGTCATAGCGCGCCGCGCCACGCACGAAAGTACCGATCTCGGAGATCACGTTGGGATCGTCGGCAGAGATCTTTTCGCGGGCGAGGATCTCCGACAGCCCGGCCAGAGTATCCTCGGGCACGGTGAGATAGTTGTTGTGGACGAAAGCGCGGTATTCGAGTTCCCGCTCGGCAAGTTCGCCCGACAGCAAGGGGAGCTCATCTCCGTAGTTGTAAATGCGGTACGAGACCGGATATTCCTCCGAAGGGTCGCCCTCGTAGCGGACGTCGTTCGTCGCAAAGGCGTCTCCCCCGCCCGTCATCGTCATGTAGTAGGGCATATAGAGCGAAACGCCCGGATTGCGGATGCCGATCAGCGCCCTGAATGTCTCGCTGTTTGCGCCTTCGAGCGCGGCGCCCGTCAGATAGTTATAACAATAGGTATCGTATAAAAGAGCGCCGTAGGTCGTTCCCGCATTGAAACCGTGATAATTATAGTCGCCGTAGCTGCTCCCGCGCAGATAGAGCGTGGTGGAAACGTCCGTAACGATGGATAAGACGGGCGTATGTTCGGGCGAGGGCGGCGAGAATACCGCAGAAAGGTTGCCCTCCTCCCAATCGTAAGTGCCGCTATGGTCGGCGTCCTTTGCCCAGACGGCGTAAAATTCGATCCTGCCTTGGGTCGCATGCCCGTCTTTGACGACATAGACGGCATTCGGGCGCAAGATCCCGTATCTGTCGGCCATGAGGAATTCCTCTTCCGTATCGATGCAGTAATCGGAGAGGGAGCCGTCCCGCGTCCAGCCGTAGAGGGAATATTCCCCCGCAGGCGTGCAATCCGGCATGCGGACCGTCTGTCCTTCGATCGCTTGGACGGAGTCGGGCATCTGTGCGGGCGCCTGCTCCTTTGCGGGATTGACAAAATCGAGGGTATATTCTCTCTCTATGGGCGGTTCGGGCAAGCCCGCGCCTCCCGTGACTTCCTCCATGATCCAACCGACGCCGTCGCGGTAGACCTCTACCCACGCGTGCGCGCGGTCGGCGGTCACTTCCGTCCATTCGTCTCTGACGACATCGCCGACATAGCCGATGGTGTATCTCGCGGGAATGCCGAGGGCGCGATAAAGGAGGGTCGCCGCAGCCGCGTAATGGCGGCAGACCCCCGCTCTGTACTTCGTCAGGAATGCGACGACGATGTCCTTCTGTTTGTCGAGCCCCCGATCGTAATCGAGGGAGTACGTCGCCTGCCTTTTTACATAATCCGCCACCTTTTCAACGGCGTCGTCGCCCGCGCGGATACCCTCTCTCTGCAAGATATTCTTCAACTGCGCGAGCGTGTCCTCGGGCACGGCGAGATAGTTGTTGTAGACAAAGTTGCGGTAGGCGCTCTCCTCCTCGGCGAGCTCGGCGCATGCGGAGATCGCTCCTCCTTTATAGGAGAGGTAGTCGACGGGATAGGTATAGCTGCAATCTCCCTCCTGCGTCACGTCGCTCCGCTGAATGGCATAGGCCCCCTGCTCTGCATAGAGATAGTAGGGCAGGTAGTATTGGTTGCCGAGGGCGTTGATCTCCACCGTGTGTTCGGGGAAACCCGCTTTCTTCATGGCGGTCCCCGCGAGATAATTCATCCCGAATTGGTTGAGATAGCGTCTGCGGTATTCCTGCGCTTGCGTCCAGCCGCTGCCCGTATAGTCGCCGAAACTCATATAGCGGAAGTAGACCCGTTCGGTGTAATGCCCGTAGACGCGCATGGCGATCACCGAGGAAGGATCCTCGTCCTCGGGCGTGAGCGTGGGGTCGTCGGCGAGATCGCCGCTCTCATTGAGATTGCCTCCGTACCCGGCGGTATTTTCGTCCGTAAAGGAGCCGATCACCTCCTCATCGTCGATAAAGAGGACGATCCCGCAGATGAGCAGCGCGACAAGCAACGCGATGAGCACCGCGCCCACGATATAGATTGCTTTTGACGAAGTTTTCATGGCTTTTCCCCCGAGAAATTACGAGTTGCGTGCGATCCTTCTGATGTATTCTTTGCAGGACGCCATACGGTCCGTCCCGAAAAGCTCGTCGAGGAAGTCGCACAGTTCTTCGGACATGCTGCGCACATAGGAGGCGTTTTGCACTTCGAGCTTGCGCAGCACTTTCTTGGTGATGATGTCGTCGAGCGCGTCCAGCTCGTCGCCGCCGCAGTCCACGAACACAGGCACATAGTTTCTGATCTGTTTCATGATACGGTTGCCGAAAGTGATGTGGAATTTGTCCACAAGATAGGCGTCCAATTTCCCGATCCGCCGCAGGTTGCGCGAAGTGATCTCATATCCCTCGCGGGCGTTGCGGGCGAGCGCCTCGAACTGCGCCGCCGAGATACAGATGTTGCGGGCCTCGGAGGCGCGGAAAGGCTCGCTCTTCTTGTCGAGATTGAGCACCATCGCACGGTCATAGACTTTGTCGGAGATCGCAAACGTCGAGTCGTCGTTGTTCGCCGTCCCGATGAACCACATGTTCTCCGGAAGTTTGATCCTCCCCTCTTTCAACAGTTTCGGGTCGCTCTCCCAATGGTCGGACACCACTTCGAGCATCCTCGCCTCGGGGTCGGGGATCTCCAAAAGAGACAGAAATTCCGCAAAATAGTACTCTACCCGCGCGATGTTCATCTCGTCGAGGATAGTGATATAGATGTCGCGGCGGTAGTTCGCCTCGTACATCTTCTGCAACAGCAGCGTCTCGTTGAACCGCTTGGTGAATTCGTTGTAGTATCCCAAAAGGTCCGTCCGCTCCTTCCACATCGGCTGGACGGGAATGACCGTCGAGGGGTTGTCGAGGAACTGTCCGAAGGCATAGGCAAGGGACGTCTTGCCCGTGCCCGACATGCCCTGCAAAATGAGGATCTTCGACACCGCCATGCCCGCAACGAACTTGCGGATATCCCCGATGTCGTAATACAGCCCCAGCTTGTTCGCCGCAAAGTTGCGGAATTCGTCGCACAGCTCGGCGAGCGAGATCTCCTCGTCAAACCCGCGTCCGTTGCGTATGGGCTGCGAATCGATGTCGGCAAGCATATTAAAGCGCGGGTTTTCCACCTTCTCCTTCGCGCGGAGCGCCTCTTCCTGCTTGCGCAGGTTCTCCTCGCGGTTCTTCTGCGCGATGATCGCCGCCTGCGTCTTGATCCGTTTTTTCAGCAAAGAGACGGTATGGCGGCGCTTGCCGTTCACGATGAGCATGATGACGATGAGAATGGGGAGAAGCAAGAGGTGGGCGATGAACAGCGTCCCCCCGATCTGGCCCGAATCTCCCGCCATGTAGTACCACAGTTCCGCCTCGATGTAGCAGTAGATGAGGGACACAATGAGGAGCCCGAAACTCCAACGCTGCAACTTGACGTCGCCAGGGGAACGGAAGATCGCCTGCGACGAGTTGAGTTTATAGAGGACAAAGAGAAGAATGGGCAAGAGCACCATGATGGCGATGAACGCATACCCTGCGGCATTGCCGTTCAGCCCGACCTCTTCGACAAACCTGTCCCAGCCCGCGCCGTCCGAATAGTAGAGGATCAGGGCGGACAAAAGCAACCCGCCGACGATGAGCAGGAGGATCAGCGCGATCAGCGGCGCCGCAAAATGCGCGCCCGTGCCCTTCTTTTTGACATTCGTTTGTTTATTCTTCGTTGCCATCGCTTTCATCCCGCGAGCGTTCGCTCTCCTTCGGCACGTCTGCCTGCTCTGCCACGTCTGTCCGTTCTGTTGCGTTTACTTGATCTGTTGTATTTACTTGTTCTGTTGTTTCTGTTTGTTCTGTTGCGTCCGCCTGTTTTGCGGCGTCCGCAGAATCTTCCGCGTTTTCCGCGCGGTCTTCGGCTGCGGCGGACTTTTTCTTGCGCTGCGCGAGAATGGCCGAGATCGTCGCCTTCCACATCTCGCGGCGGATCCGCCTTCTCGCCTTGCGCCACTGCCCCCGGAAGAACCCCTGAAAGGCGGCGTATTGGTGTTCGAGTTCCGCGAATGCCTCCTGCGAGGAAAAATCGTCCTGCGGGGCGGTCAGACCGTGCTCGAAACGGAGGGCGTTGAGCCTGCCGTCCGCAAGCGCGCGCTTGTCCTCCGTCTCGGCGAGCTGCTTTTTGCACGTTCCGAGCTCCTCCTCCTTTTCCCGCATGGCGGCGCGGTGTGTTTCGTCGCGGGCGGTGAGTTCCTTGTAGAAGTTATCCTCGGCAGCGCGCATGGCGGCGCGGTGCTCGGCGCGCTCTGCGTCCCGCTCTCTGCCGAGCTCGTTCATACGCGCCCCCACCTCCGCAAGTTCCATGCCGTGGCGCTCGTTGAGCTTTTCGATCTCGATATGATGTCCCGCGATCACTTCGTTGAGCGCGGCGACGTCGGCGTTGAGTTTCTCCACTTCGGCGCGGCGGACGCGCAGCTCGGCGCTGTCGTCTTCGAGGAACTTGTTCCGCTGTTCAAGCAGGAGCATATACTCCTCTTCGCCGCCCCCGCCGTCCGTGATCCGCTTTTTGAGCGCCTTGATCCGTTCGAGATTCCGCTCTTCCTCTTCCTGTCTGCGGCGCTTTTCCTCTCTTTCGTATTCCTCCGCGAGCGCGTCCTCCATGCCCAGCCCGTGTTCGTAGGCGAGAAAGGACGAGAGAATCACCGTTTCGGAGAGTTCGTCCGCAATTATATCCGAAAAAGGCGCGAATTCCCGCTCCTCCCGCTCTATGGTATAGCCGTCCTTGCGGTATGCCGAAAGGAATTCATAGAGCTTTACGGTTTCTTTGAAGTTTTTGTCCATGCGCAGGACGTTCGTCTTGGTGATGGGCGGTTTGAGTTTATCCGCCTTCGCCACCTCGATCATGAGCGGAGTGCGCAGATAATAGTAGACCGAACGCTGCAAGAGGTCGATGCGGTCGATCACGGGTTTCATGGGATTGTGTTCGAGGAGATATTTGTCGTCCTTGCGCTCCTCGTCGAGGCTGAGATGAAACACGAGCCTCTCTTTGTTGAAATTGACCGTCTTGTCGAGCCGCAGGGCGCCGATGTAGGTGTTGGTGAGTTCGAGCAGCTTGTTGTACCGCAGGGAGACGAAGTCCCGCAGATCGCACAGGAGCATATACAGGAAACGGTTCTCATACACCGTGTAATCGTTGAGCCGCTCCACGGTATAGAGGCGGTCGGGCACAATGTCCTTATCTTCCTCCACCCGCGTGATATAATTGCTGTGCCGCGCGAGGTGCGTCACCGATTCCTTGGAGACGTGCTTGACTTTTTCGATCTGTTCCGTCTCCCCGTTGGAGAGAATAAACTGCCGCTCCTCGTCGATCGCCTTGCCGATAAAGGGCAGCCCCGCCTCGATTGCCTCGATCCAATCTTCGTCGATCGTGCAATTCATGCGGGTGACGGTCAGCCTGTCGTTTTCGGCGTCCGCCTTTTTGATCGCGTCCCGCCGCAGCGTGCTCTCGCGGTGGGCGAGCGTCAGTTTGCGGTATTCTTTGAGCGCGCGGTATAAAAGTTCTGTCTGCGTCATCTGCTCTTCCCCCGTCAGGCGTTATTGGCAAGTGTGCGGACATATTCCTTGCTGATACTCATCTTATCCGCACCGAACAGCTCGTCGAGGAATTCGCACACCTCCTCGGCCATGCTCCGCACATAGACGGTGTTCTGCGTTTTGAGTTTGCGCAACACTTTCTTGGTGATGATGTCGTCGAGCGCGTCCAGCTCGTCGCCGCCGCAGCGGACATAGACGGGGATAAATGCCCTGATCTGTTTCATGATACGGTTGCCGAAGGTGATGTGGAAAGTCTTGACGAGATAGGTATCCAGACGGGCGAGCTTTTCGAGGGTATCCGACGAAATTTCATACTCGCTCTGCGCTGCCGAAACGAGCTGGACGAAATCTTCGGCGGAAACGCGCACGGTGCGGCTCTGGCCGACATGGAAAGGATCGCTCTTCTTGTCGAGGTCGAGCACCATCGCACGGTCATAGACCTTGTCGGAGATCGCAAACGTCGAGTCGTCGTTGTTCGCCGTCCCGATAAACCACATGTTCTCGGGAAGTTTGATCCTCCCCTCTTTCAATAACTTCGGGTCGCTCTCCCAATGGTCGGACACTACTTCGAGCATCCTCGCCTCGGGATCGGGGATCTCCAAAAGAGACAGAAATTCCGCAAAATAGTACTCCACCCGCGCGATGTTCATCTCGTCGAGGATAGTGATGTAGATGTCGCGGCGGTAATTCGCCTCGTACATCTTCTGCAACAGCAGCGTCTCGTTGAACCGCTTGGTGAATTCGTTGTAGTACCCCAAAAGGTCCGTCCGCTCCTTCCACATCGGCTGGACGGGAATGACCGTCGAGGGGTTGTCGAGGAACTGTCCGAAGGCATAGGCAAGGGACGTCTTGCCCGTGCCCGACATGCCCTGCAAAATGAGGATCTTCGACACCGCCATGCCCGCAACGAACTTGCGGATGTCCCCGATGTCGTAATACAGCCCCAGCTTGTTCGCCGCAAAGTTGCGGAATTCGTCGCACAGCTCGGCAAGCGTGACGGTATCGAACCGCTGCATCTCCTGTACGGCGTAGCGCTCGTCGAGCTCATTGAGCATGCTGAACCGCTTGATGCCGGGGTCGGCCTTTTCCTTTGGTTTTTCCTGCGCGGCGGCGGCCTGTTTGCGGCGGGCGCGCAGATGTTTGACCGTCTTGGTGAAACGGCGCTCTTTCACGATGATCGAAACGATGAGCAAAATGATGATCGCCACGATGAGCACGATATAGATGATGATCGCGATCGGCGTGGTCAGGCTTTCCCACAATCCCTTCACGAAGTTGTTTACGTCGTCGAAAACCGCAAGTGTATTTACAAACTGTTTCATACTTCCTCTTCCCCTTCTCTCTTGATCAGCCTCAGCATTCTTTCGCAGCGCGGCACGTTGCCTTCGCCGAAGATCTTTTCCATGACGGACGGCAGTTTCTCATCCTTCCCGCTCTGCCACAACCCGTTGATACGGACGAGCAGTTTCGCGGCGACCGCGCTGTCGAGCGCGTCTGCGGGAATGCCGCCGCAGGAGAGATACACTGCGGTGTAATTCTCGATCGCGAGCCATACGCGGTTCCCGATCCGATAGGGCGTGCCCGCGTCCACCGCACTTTCGAGACGGTCCACCTTCTTCCAGAGGGGCTCCTCGATCTCGCAGGTGAGCTTGGCGCGGCGGTTGAGTTCGGTAAATTGATGATACCCGAACGGGCTTGGCAGACGCTTTTCCTCGTGCGGGGCGACAACTTTCAATTCGGGGATCAAAAAGGAGGAGACGTCCGCGATGTCCCCGGGGAGAGAGGACGCATCCTGCCCCTCGGCGAGAATGAGCACAAAGCGGAGGTTGGGCGGGATCGCCACCTTTCCCCTGCCGTAGCCCTCGGGGTCGAACCTTCCCGTGCGCGGGTCTTTGAGCTGCTGCACCACAGGCGAGAAATATCCGCCGAGCGCCGACAGGTCGACATGGCTCAGAACGGCGAAATGAAGGTAGGGTCTCATCTCGTTCGCTGACAGCAGCGCGCGGTAGAAATTGCTCTTTTCGCGCACCCCGTGTTTCCCCTCTTTATAGAAGAGGTCCTCCGTCTCGCGGTAGCCCTCCGCAGCGTCCGTCTGGAAGGCGGTGCCGAAATATTCGCAGAGCATGCCCGCAAGGGACAGGAGCTGTTTGACCCGCCCGCGCAGGACGATACAGCGCGTGGACGCGATCGCGGCCATGAGCGCGCGCACCGAATCCTTGGAGAGGGCAAGCCCGCAGTCCTCGGTATAGGCGGAGAATTCTTCGCACGCCCTTTCAAAGGTGAACGATTCGTCGAAGTAGTCCTCTTCCTCCCCTATGGCGGCGTGCACTTCCTCCTCTTCCTTCTCTTCGAGTTCCTTCAAAAAATAGCTTTCGAGCGCGTCGTTGCCCGCCGTATCCGCGCCCCGGAATTTCTCGCTCGCGGCGGGAAGGCTTTCGACTGCACCCTTGCTCCGCGTGGCGCGCTCGCCGATAAGGGCGATCACCGCCAGAACGAGGAACAGATTGACGGCAAACATTCCTCCGCCGTAACCCGCAAGATCGGGCACGGCGACGTGCGCCGCGATCAATAAAACGTCCGCCAGAATGGCGACCGCGAGCAGGATCCACCCGCCGAGCCGCACCGCGCGGTGTTCTTTGCGGTTGCGCAGAGCGCGTGCGCGCGCCTCTTTCAGCGTATAGCCCCGATACATCAGATTGGATTCGCTCTGCAAGTAGTCGGAGAGCTGCTCCTGCGTCTGCGGGCGCTCCTCTCCGTTGACGGAGAATAGCCCTTTGAGGCGTACGTCGCTCACCGACGAGCCGATGTACACGGTGAAGAGCCCCCCTTCCGTTTGGGAGGTCTGCGTCTCTTCGTTGTAATAGGAAAACAGCGTTTCGGGGAGAGCGATCTCGATGACGCGGCTCTCGTCCGGCCCGAGCGTCACCCGCTCAAAGGCGATGAGTTCCTTTTTCGGGCGCACGCCGCTCTTGCCGGCGTAGACTTGCACCGTCTCCGTGCCCGCATACGCGCCGCAATTCGTGAGCGTAAAACGGACGCCGACCTCGTTGACTTCGAGCGCGGAATAGGAGAACGCCGTATAGCTGAGCCCATGCCCGAAGGGATAGCGCGGCGGATTGCCCGCCGTATCGTATCTGCGGTAGCCGACGAATTCCCCCACTTTGTTCCGCCCCGCGTCCTTGTAATTTTTGAGGGCGAGGAAGAGCGCGTCCGTATTGTCGTAATAGCTGCGGGTCAGTTTCCCCGAAGGGTTCCGTTTCCCCGTTAAGATCTCTATCAGAACGTCGTGGGCGGGCGTCCCCCCTGCGGGGACGAGCAACACGGCGTTGACTTCTTTGTCAAAGTCCATTTCGACGGGATAATCGCCCGAGAGCACGGCAACGATCTTCTTTCCCGTGCGGCGGAGGGCGTCGATGAGCGCGATCTGGCTCGCGGGCAGCGCAACGCTTTTGAGGGCGGGAATGCCCCGCTCCCTGTCCGCGCCCTGTCCGAGGAAGAGCAAAATGACGTCCGCATCCTCCGCGATCCGTACCGCCTCGGGAATGAGCTCTTCGCTCTGCTCCCGCGAAAGGTCGTATCCGTCCGCCTGCCCCGCGTACCCGAGGTCGTAATCGAGCCGCGCGATCCGCGAAAAACGCACGGCAAAGCTGTCTTCGCCCTCGGCGGCAAGCGCGCCGATCACCGCGACGCGGGTGTTTTGCGCAATGGGCAGCACGCCGTCGTTTTTCATGAGCACGGTGCTCTCTTCGGCCGCGCGCCTCACCGTCTCTTCGGACAGTTCTCTTGCCGCCGCCTTCTTTGCGGCGATCCTGTAAGCAAAATCAATGACGCGGTCCACGCCTTCGTCGATCGCCTCTTCGGGGAGCGCCGTTCCCCGCTTGACCGCCGCGTCGAGCTCTTCCTGCGTCGCGCCCCCCTCTTCGATGAGGCGGACAAGACGGTGGTACCTGCCGACTGCGGTATCGAGCGGCAACACCGCGCCGCCCAAACAGACGTTGCCTTTGAGCAGCGAGCCCATGTCCATATCGTGCGGGACGTCCTCGCAGAGGAGGAAACCGTCCTCCTTCATGGCGTTGCGGACGGTGCGGCGGTTGACGTCCGAATAGTCCCCCGCAAGGCGGGCAAGAGAGCAGAGATAGGCATCCGGACCCTCCCCTTCCGCCGCTGCGGCAAAGGGGCTCTCGTAAAATTTGCGTATGACGGCCGCGCTCTCCTTGACGTCAAGATACTCGGCGTCCTCGCCCGAGACGGAGCGGCGGGCAAGACAGCTCCCCACGCCCGCGCTGCGGATCCCTTCCAGACAGGCCTTCCCCAGAGCGCCGCTCACAAACGGGTCCTCGGAGAGGCGGAGGGCATAGGGCGTTATTCCGCTTTTGAGGTCGGGAGACAGCACGAGATTGACCCCCCTTCCGCTCGCTGCCGACGACACCGCGCCGGCAACTTCGCCAAAGAGCGCGGGATCCCAGCTCCGCGCAAGTTCAAAAAAGGAGGGATAGTGCGAGCCTTCGCCGTTGAGCTCTTCGAGCGAGGCGAGCACGACGGCGGGGACCCCCGCACGGTCGATCTCGGCGTCGGAGAGGCTCTTGATGTCGGTGAGAAGGGCCAATTTCTGCCTCAGATTGAGTTTTGCTATGATCTCGGGATATTTCAACATGTCCTTTCTACCTCCACTGTCGCAGCGCTTTCCGCAGCGTCTTCTTCCTCCTCCCTCATGCCGAGAAAGCGGAATGCAGACAGCGTGCCGATCGCGGCGCAGAGCGCAAACGTCACCGCCAAGAGGATCACGGTGAGCCGCTTCGTCCCCGAGACCGCCACACACCGCTTTCCGCCCGTGCGGCGGATGAGCGCCTCGCGGTCGGGTTCCTCCTCGGGCGCGTACCGCACCCTGATCCCGCGCTTTCCGACCTCATAGACGTAATCATGCGCGCGGACGGAGCGTATTTCCACACGGACGTCCGCACAAAAACTTTCGATGGGGATCTTTTCATACGGTCCGAATTCTTCGCCCGGCTGCACGGGCGGACCGTGATAGACGTATTCCTTGCTCCCGATGACGTTCCCGTCCTCGGTGAGGCGGTATATCTCCATGCGGAAGGAGGTGATCACCTCTTTGCCGCCGTTGACGAAACGGAGTAGCAGAAAACGGTCGTTGCCCTCGTTTCCGATCAAAAACTGCTTGACGGAGAGGAAACTGCTGAGCTGCCTGTGCGCATAATTGCCCTTGCTTACGACGCGCATGTCATTTGTCCTCCTCCGTGATCTTTTCGGGAGCGTCCGCGTTTTCGGGCGCAGTCACTTGCGCATTATCTTGCGCGTTTTTCGGCGCGGTCTCCCGCGCATTGTCTTGCGCGTTCTTCGGCGCGTTTTTCGGCGCATTTTTCCGCAATGTGCTCTTGACAGCCCCGGCCGCCTGCGAAAAAAGCAGGCGCACTTTTATAGCCGCTCCCCGAAATTTGCGCTTTACGGACAGGGCAACTTTGCCCGTCAGAAGGCTCGCAAAAAAGTTGCGCACGCGGTAGTAGAGATTGCCGATCGCAAAGCGTGCCTTTCCGACGGCCCGCAGCTGTCCGAGCCGCCGCAGCGGCCGCCGTTCGCGCAGATAGGCGAGCAGTTTTTTTGCGCCGAACACAAGGAAAACCGCAACGGCCTGTACCGCAGCGGCAAAAAAGACGGAACCCGTCAAAAAGGAAGCGGCTCCCGAGGCAAAATAGAAATCTCCGTCCGCAATGAGGTGGGAAAAGGACAGCTCGCAGAGCAGTGACTCTATGGCTACCGCCGCCGTCAAAAAGAGCACGAGCGGAAGGGAAAGCAGCAGCTGCGCTTTCCATGCGCGCGCGACGGCGCGGCTTTCGCCGTTGACGTTGCGAAGGGCGGGCGAGACAAAGGCCGTGTCCTTGGGGAGCGCAATCCGTTTCCCGATCCCGTTTTGGGGAAGTTCTTTGACGGAGATCAGAGAGATCGCTCTCCCGCAGCCGTCATAGGCATACAGGTCGTATTCCGCGCAGATGACTTCGTCCGACCATTTTCCGACGAACTGCACCCCTTCCTGCGAGCGCGCAAGGCAGTATTGACGGAGCGCGCTGCGATAGGCGGGGGCGGGTTCGCAGACGACGGCGATCCCATTGGGCGTATTGAGTTTGCGGATCCCCCTGTCGCGGCAGACGTAGCCTGCGGTGCGGGCAAGGAGAACGAGGCGCGGCAAAACGACCGCAACGGCAGTTGCGGTCAAAAGTGTGCCGATGATGAAGAAAAAAGTCCAAAACATTGGTATGCCGGCGTGAGCCGCCCCCACAAGTCGGTTTTGACAGAATTACTTAACACTATTATAAAGAAACAGACCCCTTCCCGTCAAGTTTTTTACCCTCCTTTTCCGCCTATTTTTTTCTCATTGACGCTTTTGCGGGAATGGGTACCGACTGCGTGCGGGAGAGAAATTTAGATCGTCAAGCGGGCGGCCGAAAAGGCCGCCCGCTTGAATTCTTTTCTGTTTTACCATATTTTGCGCATTCCATAAACGGAACACTTTATTCGTAGGTATGGGCTTCGAGGAAGGACAGTACTTTTTTGGTCGCCGTGTCGAGCGCTGCGCCGCCGAATCCGTGTCCTGCGCCCTCGATCACCGTGAGGTCGACCCGCTCCTTGCCGTAGGCCGTCACGGCGCCGTCGATGTATTTACGGGCGACGAGCGCGTCTTGATCTCCCCAGACGATACACACGTCCTTTTTGTAGTTCCCGATGAGGTCAAGCGGGTAAAGCTCCTGCACCGACCCGATGAATTTCGCGCCGATGGAATAGCCCATGAGCGGCGTATCCTGCACGGGCTTGCCCCGCCAATCGTCGGGAATGTTCAGCGCGGGGAAGTACATCGCAATGCCCGCGAGCCCGTCTTTCATATCCTCGTCCGCCGCCGTGAGCGCCGTTACAAACCCGCCCTGGCTCCCGCCGAACAGGAAAATTTGCGAACTGTCCACATTCGGAAGTTTTTTGATGTCCTGTACCGCCGCGCGAAGATCTTCCTTCATCGTAAAGGGGGTATAGTCGGCGGCCGTTCTTCCCTTGCTCCTGCCGCCCGACTGCGCGCCGCAGAAATCGAAGGCATAACACACATAGCCGCGCTTTGCAAACGCGCCACATTCGGTGGGAAAGTCGGTATAGTGCCCGTTGAAACCGTGGCTTAAAATGACGGCGGGAAACTTGCCCTTCTCCTTGGGCGCGCAGATCTGCCCAAAGAGGGAGATCTCTTTGCCCTCGCTGTCGGTATAGCCGACCGTGTGCTCCTCATAGCCGATGGAATACTCAAAATCCGCAGGTAAATTCCGCAATGTCTTTTCCTCCCCGCATCCCGCGAACGCCGCAAGCGCAAGCACGAGCGCCGCGCCCAACAAAAACAGCCTCTTTTTCATGATTCTCCCCCCATCGCATGGCATACGTCTTGACTTTCGGGCGATTTGCCCGCAATACGCGAAAACTCGGCTCATGCGATAAATTGATTATACCATACACCCCGCCCGCTGTCAATGGGTTTGTTAAATGATTTAAGAATTGGGAGAAAGGGTGGGCCCCCGCAAGCGGGGAAGGGCGAGAAAACTTCAACTCAAAAACTCTCGGAGAAATTCCGAGAGTTTTTGAGTTGTTCAAATGTCGTTATTCGCTGTTTTTATCTCAAAAAGCTGCCGCGCGCGGAGGAGCGGACACGGTACACCTGCAACTCCTCGCCCGTCTCTGCGTCGAGATAGACGACGTACTCCTCTTCGCCGTAGGTGCAGGCGAACTCGTGCGCGAGCACCTCCTCCCCGTTTAAGGGAATGACGGCAAGATGGGCGCTGTACGGTTTGAGCCCCGAAGAAAGTTTCGCCTGCGCGCTCTCGCGGGACATCGCCGTGCCGATTTTGCGCGCGGGGTCGTGGTTGAGAAGATACCCCATCGCGTCCATGCCGACGACCCGTCCCTTGCTCTCGCACACCCTTACGCGGATGAGATCGGGATAGACGCGCACGCCGTCCTTGACGCCCACATAGGTGATGTCTGCCACCATGCCGCTGTCAGAGAGCCAGACCGCCGCCACGTTTTCGATTCCCAGCCCGCTCAAAAATTCTCTTGCGAGGCTGTCGCAGGTGTCGAGGTCGAAGTTCTTCTCCGTGCATTCCTCATAGGTGTCGAAGAAGGCGAGTTTGCCGCCGTTTTTGGTGATCTGGGCGAAGATCTCGTTGCCGCTCTCGTCCGTGAGGGTAAAGTTATAGCAGGTGACCTCGTTTGCGAGCGTTTCGCCCGTATACTGCGTATTTGCGATGTGATAGCTCTGCAAATACTCCTTGACGAGCTCCTCGGCGCGGCTCTCGGAGATCTCCTCCTCGCCCGCGAGCTTGTTCGTGCCCACGTTCCCCTCTTCGGAGAAGGGCGCGTCAATCGTCTCTTCGGGCTCCTGCAAAGTGGACTGCCCCACTTCGCCGAACTTCTCCGAGACAACGCCCTCGCCGCCGCCGATAAACGCCATAAAGTCCTTCTCGGTCATGTGGGTGGTCAGTTCGTTGAGTTCGCTGTAAAGCCCCGCGTTGATGTTGTAAAGGTACTCCACCGTGTTCTTTTCCGTTTGGGTGAGGGGCTGGCCGCGACCGATCTTGCCGAGCAAGTTCCGGCAATAGCTCCCCGTTTTGTTGACGAAGGAGGAGATGTCCGTGCTCGTGACGTTGTCGATGGGCATACGTTCGAGCGCGCTCTCCATGAGCTCGGAATCCACCAGAATATCGGTGAGGAGGGTCCGCTGCTCGTTCGTGCCCGACGAGACGCGGAGCTTGGAGAGATTGCTGTCCATATCCTCGGACGCAGCCACGAGCTCGTAGAGGGTAGAACGGTACCCGTTTGCCGTTTCGAGGGTCATATCGTTCATGCGGAAGGCGCCCGCCGTGACGACGGCGCCGAGCGCAAGGCAGGCGACGCCGAGGGAGATGACGGCGGCAAGCCAACCGCCGAACCCGGGCGCGTGTTTCTTTCTCTCCGTCTTTTGTTCCCGCTTGTGGCGGCGCTCCTGCGACCTTCTCTCATGGGCCGCCTCGCGCGCCTTCATGCGCTGTTCGCGCTCCTTTTCGCGGGCGAGGGCCTTTTGCCGCTTCAACGCGATCTTCTCCTTTTTCTCCCGTTCGAGGCGGGCTCTGCGGTCTGCTTTGCTCTCGTTTTTGAGCATTTCGCGGCGGGCGATGCGCTCCGCCTTTTTCTCCACCTTTCTCTCTTTGAGCGCGGCGGCGTGGTTGAGGCGCGCCTGCTTGCGTTCCGCCTTCTTTCTTGCGACCGCCTCCTTCTTTTCGAGTTTCTTTTCCTTGATCTCCGCCTTCTTTTCAAGTTTCTTCTGTTTGAGCTCGGCTTTATGGAGGAGCTTTTGTTCCTTCTTTTCCGCCTTTGCCTTTGCGGCGTCGAGCCGCTTTTCCGCCGCCTTCTCTTCCTTCTTCTCGGCGGCGGTCTTTTTTGCCTTGGGAGCTTTGACCGCTTTTTCGGCCGTGGCCTGCGTCTTGACCGACTTCACCCCGCTCTTCTTGGGAGCAGTCTTTGCCGTTTTCGTTTCCCCGCCGTTTGCGGCGGTGGCGGCGTTCTCCTTTTCAAGGCTCTCCACCTTGTTTGCGCCGCTTGATTGATTGACCGTTTTCTTTTCCATATCTCCTCCTTAAATGGCAAAGACGTGCTTGCCGATGACCGTCACCGTCTGACGGTTAAAGATCCATGCGCTCGTCGCAACGGCGGGATTGTAGTAATAGAGACACCCGTAGGTGGGATCCCACCCGTTCATGGCGTCCTTTGCCGCATTATAGGCGGTTTGGTTGGGTTCGAGATTGATCTGTCCGTCCGCAACCGCCGTGAACGCGCCCTTTTGATAGATGACCCCCGAGATCGTGTTGGGGAAGGACGAACTTCTCACCCTGTTCATGATGACCGCGCCGATGGCAACTTGCCCCGTGTAGCTCTCCCCTCTGCCCTCGGCATAGATCGCCTTGGCCATGAGGTAGAGGTCGGACGAGGTGTAATCGGAGGCCGAACCCGAACCGGAGCCCGACGAGCTCGGGCTCTTGCCGTCGAGCGCGTTATAGCTCGCGTTCATGCCGAGCGCGGCATAGGTGGACTTTCCGACCACGCCGTCTGCGGTGAGCCCGTTTTTCTTCTGGAAAGCGATGACGGCCTTTTGGGTCGCTGCGCCGAATACGCCGTCTACGCTGCCTGTGTAATAGCCCCACTGTTTCAATCTGCGCTGGACTTCCTTGACCTCATCCCCCTTGCTCCCCTGGCGGAGCACGGCGGTCTCGATGGCGGCAGTCTGCGCCGTATCGGCTGCGCCATGCGCGCGGGTAACCGCATACGCCGCAGGGATCGCGGCGGAGGCGGCAAGCGCAAGCGTCAACGCGCCGATTGCCAAAATCTTCTTCATAATTTCCTCCTATGCACAACTTGCGCGTTTGCGGAAAATTTATGCGGAGGGCACAAAAAAACCCTCTTGTCCCAAAGGGAAGAGGGCTCACGGCAGCAGACGGCCGACGGGCGCGCGCTCTATGCGCTCCGCCGCCAGACGTGGGCGACGTAAGAAGTACTCAGATAGTGCGCCGCAGAGAGGGGATCGGAGAGAATATCAACGGAGACTGAACGCGCCCCGTCCGAACCATCGACCGACCAGCCTTCCGTCACGAGAAAGTGCGCTTTGACAAGGCCGCTGCAATGGTAAAAGGCCTCCTCGCCGATCGACGTCACGCTCGCGGGGATCGTGATCTCCGTAAGTGAAGAGCAGCTGCGGAAAGCGCCCGTAGCGATTTCCTCGATCCCCTCACAAAGGGTGACCGACGCCAGCGCCGAACAGTTGCCGAAAAGGTCCCTGCCGAGCGTTTTCAATCCCTGCGGGAGGGAAATTTCCGTGAGAGAGCCGCAGTACGCAAATACCGTTTCGCCGAGGGAAGAGAGCGTTTCCCCGAAGGAGACCTCGCTGAGCGACGTGCAGCCGTAGAAGGCGGAATCGCCCACATCGCGCACCTGCGGAAGGGAAATTTCCGTGAGTTTTTTGCACCCGTATAAGGCGAAACTTTCGACGCGCACGACCGACGCAGGAAGAGCGACACTTTCGAGCGCCGCACAGTTTTCAAACAGCCCCGTCGGCAAAACGGTGATGTTTGCGGGCAGTTCGAGGCGGGTGAGCCCGCTCTCTTTGAACGCCCGTTCGCCGATCGAAGAGAGCCGCGCGGGCAGGGAGAGGGTTTTCAGCGAGGTGCAGCCGCAGAATGTCTGCCTACCGATCGAATGCAGACCTTCTGGAAGAATAACTTGGGAAAGGGAGCTGCAACCGGAGAAAACTTCGTCTTCGAGCACGGTGACGCCTGCGGGAAGCTCGACCCTTTCCAGCGAAGAACAGCCCGCAAAGGCGTTCAGCCCGACGGTGAGAACGGTATCGGGCAGGTGCACTTCGGTGATGGAGGTGTTGTTGTGGAACGCATTGTCCAGGATCCCGACGACCGACTTTTCCTCGTACGTTTCGGGAATCACGATCTCCGTCTCCTCGCATGCGCCGATCCCCGAGACGAGATAGCCTGTTTGATCGGACGTTTTGCGAAAACGCAGCCCCTCGTCCGGCTGTAACCGAAAGCAGCGGGAACAGACGCCGTCTTCATAGTCGTGCCCAAGCGGTTGAAGGGGCTCGATCTTCGTCTCGTTGCACTCGGAGCAGCTGTAAAAGATGACGCCCGGCTCCTCGCAACGCGCCGCTACGGTGAAAGATTCCTGCCAGTCGTGCGTTCCCGTATAGGAATCTCCCTTGTCCCCCTTCTCCCCTTTGGCGCCCTGCGCGGATACCCCCGTATCCTCGCTGCCGATCCACCAATTTCCGTTTTCGCCGACAAAGGGCGTATTGCCTGCGGGACCTGCGGGCCCCTGTTCTCCCTGCTCGCCCCGCTCCCCCTGTCCGCCGACGGGGAACGCACCCGCGAGAACGGCGATCAGCAGTACAAGCATGACCGCTTCAAGCGCGATCAGAACGGCAAGCACTCGTTTCATCTTCATTGTTTTTCTC
Organism: uncultured Clostridia bacterium; assembly: GCA_947632195.1. GTDB lineage: Bacteria > Bacillota > Clostridia > Christensenellales > Borkfalkiaceae > Gallimonas. The sequence goes on from CANROE010000002.1 coordinate 32,629, forward strand.
CTGTGTATAGGTTCACCTATACTATAATATCACAGCAAATTGAGGAATGCAAGGCAAAAATAAAATTTTTCGCAAGAATCCGAAGAAGAAAAGCCCCGCCCGCCGCGCAGTTTGCGCGGCGGGCGGGTAACTTCGATCAATTTTCAATTCAGGAGCGAACTTATCTGCGTCTCCAAAGTCTCGTAGGTGACCGAGCCCTGCCGCGTGAACGCGATCACGCCGTTCTCGTCGAGAATGACCGTCATCGGCCACGTCGTTCTGCCGCCGAGCCGCAAATACATCTTCTGCTCCGTGCTGTCCTGCAAAAAGTGTGCGGTATAGCCGTCCCAGCCCTTCGAGGTAATGAACGCCTGCACGTCCTCCACAACATCCGTGCCGTGAATGATCGCCACGGTGACCGAATCCGCATACTCGTTCGCAAGCCGTTCAAAATAGGGGATCTCCTGGATGCAGGGCGTGCAGTAGGTCGTCCAGAAGTTGAGCACCACGATCTTCCCGCGCGCCGCATAGACGTTGAACGTCTCGTCCGAGAAATATTCGTCGAGGGTGAAGTCGGGCGCTGTCTCCCCCACCTGGTTGCCCACCGTGACGGGCGGCTCCTTTTTGTCGATGAAATTATAGTAGACGAGCGCGCCGAGGAGCACGGCGAGCGCCGCCCCCCACGCCGCAACTTGCAGCCAAAAGCTCTTGCCCCGTTTCTTGGGCCCTTGGGATACGGCCGCCTCCGCCGTTCCCACCGTTCCGACCGCCGCCACGGGCGTTTCCGATGAAGAGACCGCAACCTCGGGAGAAACCGTCTGCACGGAGAGGACGGGAGAAGTGAGGTCGATGGGACGTTCCGTCTCCGCAGCGGCCGCCTCCACCGCGTTTTTATGTAAGAACAGCTTGCTGCCCTTCCATGAAATGGCCTTGGCGGGGCAGACGTCGATACACTCGCCGCAGTTGATACACTCGTGATCGCCCACCCGTTTGACGTCCATCTTGCAGCGGGAGATACACAGCCCGCAGTCGGTGCACTTGTTTTTGTCGAGCTTTATGCCGAGAAGGGCGATCTTGTTGAAAAAGCCGTACAGCGCGCCCAACGGGCACAAAAAGCGGCAGAAGGCGCGGAAGATGAACACGCAGGCAACGCAGATGACGACGAGCACGCAGAACTTCCAGGTGAACAGCGGCCCGAGCATGGCGTAAAGGTCGGCATTGTTGGGGTTGATGAGCAGCCCGATCGCCCCGCCGAACGTGCCCGCAGGACAGATGTATTTGCAGAATCCCGGCACGGGGCCGCCCACAGTCGAATCCATGAGCCCGTATGTGAGGGGAATCGCGATCGCAAACACCGCCAAAACGACGTACTTCAAATAGCTTAAAATGCGGGTATAGCGGCTCTTTTTGAGCTTGGGCGTCTTGATCTTATAGAGGAGCTCCTGCCCCAGCCCGACGGGGCACAGAAATCCGCAGATCGTCCGCCCCAGCAAAAGCCCGAAGAGGACGAGAATGCCGAGCACATAATAGGGAGCTGCCGTGCCCGACTGCGCGAGGGCGTTTTGAAGCGCGCCCAACGGGCACGCGCCCACCGCTCCCGGGCAGGAGTAGCAGTTGAGCCCGGGCACGCACATGTACTTTGTGTTCCCCGTGTAGATGTTCCCCGAGAAGAATCCCTTGATGTTGGCGTTGGTGAGAAGGGCGGCGTAGAGCTGGATGAGCCGCCGTTTGGTGGGCTTGTGCCTCTGCCACCAGCTCCCCTGTTTTTCGCCCGTCTCTCTCTCCTTCTTGCGGGTCGCCGCGACTTCCCTTACCACCGTGACGATCGCGGCGATGAGGAGGAGCCCGAAGAATACGGAGATCGCGATGATGATCGCAAGTCTTGCTGTCATAGCTCCCTCCTTATCCCAACCCGATGCACTCGGTGCAGATGTTGATCGCCTTGACGAGCACACTGTTTGCCCCGCCGTTTGCGGGGAGCGCGCCGAGGACGATAAAGACGGCGGCGAGCACAAAGAGCGCGCACCGCACGCCGAGTAAGACGTATTTGTTACCGGCGGCCGCAGAGACCTTTTCCATGCCCGTCTCCCATTTGGAAGGCGCGGGCGCGCGTCCTGCGAGCGGCGTTACCTTGGGGAGCATTTTCCGCGCGAACACGGCCTCGAATACCGCCTCCCCGATGAGGACGAGAAGAGCCGCCCCCACCCACGGCAGGACATTTGCAACCATGCGCAGAACGTCCGAATTGAGCTCGGCAAGGGAGGTAAAGTTTGCGGTATTTGCAAGATAGACGATACACATGACCGCAGCGAGCAGGCAAAACGCCGCAGCAAAGAGGCGCACCGCAAGGCGAACTTTTTCGAGCCGTCTGAGTTTTGCGAACGCTTCGGGGTCTTTCTCCGCATTGGCGCGGCGGCTGAGCCGCGCATAAATCTTCACGTCGTCCCGCGTTCCCTTTTTCTTGGGAGCAACGGGGAAGAGGGCGTAAACCACAACGCCCAGCACGATGGCGACGATCCACAAAATGACGGGCGCGAGCAGTTCGAGAAGGCGCGCGCCGACCGCCTCGCGGGAATACATGCCGTGAAGCTCGCCGAGCTCGGAAACGCCCGAATAGTAGAGCTCCGCCGCCCCGGCGAGGAAGAGAATGCCCACAACGATCGTGAACACGCCGAGAAAGACGGAATAGATCAAGCGATATTTTGCATTGCGCTCCATGACTGCTCCCCAAATGAAAAATTACTTCAAATATAATAACAAGTATAATAAAAAGGCGGAAGAAAGTCAAGCGAATGACTCTCCCCGCCTCCGGAAATTTCTGCCTGCTTATTGAAATAGGGTAAAATCGTCGGCCGAAGAGAAGGAAAGATCCACGCTGACCTCTTTTCCGCCGCGCAGGACGGTGAAAGTGACGACGTCCCCCCGCCGCACGCGGAACATCTCGACGGTGAACATATGACGGCGGGTGATCTCTTTCTCTTCGCCGCCGATCTTCACGGAGAGGAGCACGTCGCCCGCCGAGAGCTTGCCCGCCGCAAGCCCGCTGCCGACCTTCTCGATCTCCACCCGTTCCTTGACGCGCGCCCGTCCCGACGCCTCGTCGTATTCGCTCCACGAGTCCGCCGTCTTTACGGTAAACCCGGGGTCGGCGCGCATTGCGCCGTGAGAGTTATCCGCCTTGCTGTTGTCGATGATATTCTGCGTCACCGCCAAAACGAGATTGACGGGAATGGCATAGCCGAGATGTTCCACGCCGCTCTCCTCCGAGCGGGCGTTGACGATTCCGATGAGCTCCCCTGCCGCATTGAAGAGCCCGCCCCCCGAATTGCCGTGATTGACGGGGGCGTCCGTGCGCATTTCGAGGAAGGTCACGCTCGTGCGCTCGTCCGCTGCGGTGGTGGTGATGTATTCGGCGTCCACCGAAAGAATGCCGCTCACGGCGGACAGACCTTTCTTGTTGGGATTGCCCACTGCGTACACCTTTTCTCCGACAGAGACTTCGTCCGAATCGAAGAAGGTCGCCGCGCGGGCGTCGCTGTCTTTGAGTTCGTCGCTGTTTTCCACTTTGAGCACGGCGAGATCGCAGCTCATCACGCCGCCGACATATTCCGCAGAGATCCCGCGCCCGTCCGTGCGCGCGCCGTAGAGATAGAGGGTAATGCGGTCGCTGATGTGCGGAAGGTACTCCCTGCCCAAACTGTCCTGGTTGTAGACGACGTGGTAATTGGTGACGACATAGGCGTCCCCCCGCTCCCGATCGACGTCGAGAAAGACGCCCGCGCCGATACTGTAATAGACGGCGCTGCCGCCGAATTGCATCACGTCGAACGCGGCATACACCTCCGCCGAACAGAGCAGGTCGCCGTTGACGGCGATCGCGTCGTCGGGCAACGCGCCCAACTCTTGTATGAATTCCACAAAGCTCTTGGAATAGCCGTCCTTGCACGCCTCTTCGTACATCAGGCGCACCTGCGACTTGCTCTCCGTCTGCGAGAGGGTGATGTTGGCCGCGTCGTCGCGGTCGGCGACCTCGTAGGGGTTTTCGCCGAACAGCGAACAACCTGTGAGGGTAATGATCAATGCGCCCGTCAACGCGAGCGCGGGAAAGAGAATTTTTTTCATTGCGGCTCCTTCATGTTCGGGAACTATTATACGCGAAATTTTGTCGGTTTGTCAATATTCGTGTGAAAATTACAAAATATTTCCAAGAAAATACGCAAAAAACAAAAAAAGAAAGAGCAACAAACGTCACTCTTTCCCTTTTTGCGATCGTTACAGATCGTCTGCGTCCTGCGTGGGCACCTCGTAGCCGTCTGTGGGTACACCCGTATAACTACCGAGGCGATCCTCGCCCGAGCGCATTTTCGCGCCTTTTTCGAGCGCTTTTTCCTTTCTGCCGTTCATCGTTTAACCGCAGTTCTTCGTGCTCGAACTCTTTTTGCAGCCGCAGCCGCCCTTGTTTGAGGTCTTGTTCTGCGTTTCGGTCTGCTTGTTGCTTGCGCCTTGCGCATTCCGTGCCGTATTCGAGCTCCCTTGCTTGTTCTTCATAGATTCTCCTTTTTGAAAGGAAGATGAAGTTCCACTTCGCCCTGCGACGCGCCGCAAAGAGGGCAGATGTTCCACGCCTCTTTGGAGGTGTGCATGTAGCCGCACTCGCCGCAGATCCACAACATCGGCCGTTCCTGCTTGTAGAGGGAGCCGTCCTTGAACGCCTCGTAGAGATATTCAAAGATGATCCGATGGTTTTGTTCCACCTTTGCTACCTGTGCGAATTTGAGCGCGATTTGCGCAAACCCCTCTTCCTTCGCAATTCTCGCGAATTCGGGATAGAGCACTTCCGCTTCATCCTGTTCGTCTATCGCCGCAAAGTGTAAGTTTTCTTCGAGCGTTCCCGCATGAAAGGGATAGCTTGCGTCAATATGAATATTGTCCTGGCTGCCCGCATACTGCTGGATCGTTTCAAAGAAAACCTTCGCGTGATTTGTCTCGTTCTTCGCAATCGTGCGAATGGTATCTGCAAGAACTTCGTATCCTTGCTTCATCGCGGCTTTTACCGTGAGCTGATACCGCATACCCGCCTGACATTCTCCCGCAAATCCTCTTGCTAAGTTGAGATATGTCTGCGTCTGGGTGAATTCCATGTTCGTCCTCCTTTCGCCATTATTGTGGGCAGAGAGAGAAGAGGATATACCCCGAAAACGGTGGAAATTTTTAGAAGGTTTCTCGTTTCCCCCGAGGAGCGAGACCTGCCCCCTTTTTAAGGGGGCGGGTGGCTCACGCAGTGAGACAGGTGGGGGGTAAAATGCGGAGCCCCCTTTCGGCACTGCGTGCCACTTTCCCCCGCTCCGCGAGGGACAGCAAAGGGAAACGCACCGCCATTTCAAAATCACGTCATGTTGAGCGTAGTCGAAACATGTCCTTATTATAATGCGGACACCCTTCGACAAGCTCAGGGTGACGTGATTTTAATAAGGCGAGATTTCTCCACGCGCCGCTTACGCGGCTTGGTCGAAATGACAATAAAGGAATGCGCGGGCGAAATGACAGATTGGGGACAGCGAGTGCTTGCCCACCCCTTGAGGTGGAGCAACGCATTCTGCCAACGGTTGACAATCGTTGGCACGTTGCAACATGAGTGAGCGCATCAGAGGCGCGAACGGTGACCGAATGCGAGGCTCCACTCGCATGAGACGGGTGTCACGCGCTCTGCGCGTGACGGAAGGGGTGTCTGCGCGTCGAAATAAACACCCCCTCAGTCTCGCTCCGCTCGACAGCTCCCCCTCAAGGGGCAGCCAAGGGGAATGCGGAACATCATTCCAAAACACATCCTTCTGAGGCACGTTTTTATAATTTCACTTTCACACGCTCACGTTTGACCGCGCAGACGAGAATACATACCCCAACGCCTGCCAGAATTTCGCAAAGAGCAAGCGGCGCGGCGAGGGGAAAATAGTCCTCGCGGTAGTAGCGCCCGAGTTTTGCGCGGGTTCCGTCCGCTTCGAGGCGCAACCAACACGGCAGCTCGTCGCCCTTCCAATCGACCGCAGAGACTTTCCCCTCGGAATACTCGCTGTATTTGAGATTATAGACCGAATACTCCCCCTCAACTGCATGGAGACGGTGGAAAAAGAAAGTATCCCCGACGCCTTGATAAAAACCGAGATTGATCTGTTCGCGGCTCTTGATGCAACAAGTCTCCTTATTGTTTTGAAAGGTGCAAGTAAACCCGTTGCCGAGATCGTAACTTTCCCCCTCTACCGCCGTCTTTGAAAGCGCGGAGAGTTCAAAGGCGTATTTTTGCGGTTTCAACCCGTTCCCTTCATCGACCTCGCAGGTGAGCGTCTCCATATCGGCGGTGAAATCTTCGAGAGCCGCCTCAAAGACGGGGACGCGCGTTTCGGGCTGCCATCCCCTGAATAAGACAAGGACAAACGCACCCGCAAACACGGGAATGAGGCAAAAGAGCACGCATTTTTTGTACCGTTTTGCATTTCGGGCGGCAATTTGCACGCCCTCTTCGCCGCCGAACTGCTTTTCGGCACGGTGTACGAGAAAAGCTCCGAACAAAAACGTACCGAGCGCAAAGAGGAAAAACAGGACGGCCGCGACGGCAAAAGCGGTTTCGCGGATCGTCCCCGCGAAGATCGTAACACCGCAAACCGCTCCGAAAAGGAGGGACATTCCCGCCGAAAGATCGCTCAAAAGGGCGACCCGTCTGCGCAAAAGCAGGCAAAATACTCCATAGTCCTCGGTTTCCTCGTCGGCAGAGTTTTCGGCTCCTCTCCACAGCGCGAGAATGCAGACGGCACAGATGAGGAAAACGACAAGTCCCAAGAAGAGCAGAAGGAGCCACCATTGCCACCCCACCCATATGACGGTGGTGAAATAGACGTATAGCCCGATAAAAAAGAGCAAAAACCCCGCCATATACACGCCGAAAAGAATGAGCGAGCGCGTGAAAAAGGCGTTCATCTTCTTTTTGAGGAGTTTCCGTTCCGACTTTTCGGAGAGCGCGGGACGGAGAGCAGCCTCTGCGTTGCGTTCGCCCGCCAAAATTTCGTCTGCCGTGACCCCGTAGAGCTCCGCGAGGGCGGGGAGAAGGAGAATGTCGGGCATCACCGTGCCTCGCTCCCACGCCGAAACGGTGCGGTTGGAGACGGAGAGACGGTCCGCCACCTCCTGCTGGGTGTAGCCGCGCGCCTTGCAGAGGGTCGCCAAAAATTCGCCGATAGACTGTTTCATTTTGTCACCTCGCCCCCATTCTACTCTTTCGGGAAGAAAAAAACAAGACCGCAGCCTTGGAATTTGTCTATGATTTTCGGAAATTTATAAAATTGCCGCGCCCGCCCGCAAAATTTGCGGGCGGACGCGGCACTCCAACACACCTCGGCGCCCCTTGCAGGGGAGCTGTCACGGCATAAGCCGAGACTGAGGGGTTTAACGAGAACCCTTTCGGCTCACTACGTTCGCCACTTTCCCTAAAAGGGACAGCAAGAAGTAATGCGGTGTCATTCCGAGCAGAAATCAACGAAACTTTACTCCGCAAATTGGGCGTTATACAGCTCGTAATAAAACCCTTCTTTGGCGAGCAATTCCTCGTGCGTGCCCTGCTCCACGATGTCGCCCGACTTCATCACCAAAATCAAATCGGCATTCTGTATGGTGGAGAGACGGTGCGCCACGATAAAACAGGTTCTGCCCACCATGAGCTTTTGAAAGGCGTCCTGCACTTTGCGTTCGGTGCGGGTGTCGATGTTGCTCGTCGCCTCGTCCAAAATGAGCATGGGCGGACGGCAGAGCATGACGCGGGCAATGCACAGGAGCTGTTTTTGTCCCTGCGACAAATTTCCGTCCTCGCCGATGACCGTGTCGTATCCCTCGGGCAGGCGCATGATAAAATTGTGCGCGTGCGCCGCCTTTGCCGCCCCGATCATCTCCTCCTCCGTAGCGGAAGGCCTGCCCATGCAGAGATTTTCGCGCACCGTCGCCTCTTTGAGCCACGTCTCCTGCAAGACCATGCCGTAATTTTCACGCAGCGATTTTCTCGTGACCGCGCGCACGTCCCTGCCGTCCACCGAGACCTTTCCGCCGTCTACGTCGTAAAAGCGCATGAGCAGATTGATCAGCGTTGTCTTTCCGCAGCCCGTTGGGCCGACGATGGCGACCCGCTTGCCCGCAGGCGCGCACACGTTCAGGTTTTCAATGAGCTTTTGCCCGGACGTATAGGAAAAATTCACCTCTTCGAGCCGCACTTCCCCCTTCGCCCTGCCCAAATCTTCGTTATCGCGGTCGGAGATCTCGGGCTCTTCCCCGATGAGGGCAAACAGCCGCGCGGCGCAGGCAAGCGCATTCTGGAACTCGGTGACGACCTCGGAGATCTCGTTGAACGGTTTCGTATATTGGGTGGAATAGTTGAGCACCGAGGTGAGCCCGCCGACCGTGAACGCGGTAGCCGTGCCCGCCGTGCCGATGACGAGGAGCGCCCCCACGAGAGCGACGAGCGCATACACCACCGCGTTGACGAAACGGGTGGTGGGATTGACCGTCGAGGAGAAAAATACCGCCTTTAAACTGCATTTTTTGTAACGGGCGTTGATCTCGCCGAAAACCTCCTCGTTTTCGTCCTCGTGACCGAACGCCTTTACCACTTTGAGATTACCGATCATTTCGTCGATAAAGGCGGTCTGTTCGGCGCGCACCTCGCTCTGCTTTTTGAACATGGAATAGGTGCGGGAGGAGATAAACTTCGCCGTGAGCAGGGAGAGCGGGGTGATGAAAAGCACGACGAGGGCGACTTCCCAACGCAGCACGAACAATATGACGAGCACGCCCAAAACGGTGGCGATCCCCGTGAAGAATTGGTTGAACGCGAGGAGCAGGCCGTCCGAGAACTGTTCGGCGTCCGAGATGACGACGCTCGCCGTCTCGCCATAGGCTCTGCCGTCGAGATATCTGAGGGGCAAGATCTGGATCTTGCGGAAGGCGGCCGTGCGGACGTCCGCAAGCACATGATAGACGATCTTGTTGCTCAATGCGTTCATGCACCACTGCGAAAGAGCCGTGACCGCCACGCACCCGCCGATCGCAAAGAAAATCCGATACAGGCGGGAAAAAAGAACGTCGTTTTGCCCGAGAATGCAGTCTATGCCGAGCCCCGCAAGATAGGGAACGGCGAGCGTCGCCGCCACGTTTACGAGCGCGAGAAAGACGGTGAGCGCAAGCAAAAACGCATACGGTTTGAGATATAAGAGAATTTTACGGAAGGTCCCCTGTTTCATCACGCGCCCTCCCGTACCTGCGAATTGTAAATTTCGCGGTAGACTTCGCACGTTTTCAGCAGATCTTCGTGCCTGCCCTGCCCCACCAGCCTGCCCTCGTCAAGCACGAGGATCTGATCGGCGTGCATGAGAGAAGTCGCCCGCTGGGAGACGAGAAAGACGGTGCATTCAAGCGTTTTGAGGGCATGGCGGAGCGCCCTGTCCGTCGCATAGTCGAGGGCGGAGGAGGAATCGTCCAGAATGAGAATTTCGGGGTCTTTGACAAGGGCGCGGGCGATGGTGAGCCGCTGCCTCTGCCCGCCCGAGAGATTTTTCCCCTCCTGCGCCACCTCGCCGTCCAGCCCGCCCTTGGCGGCGAGCACGTCCTCCGCCTGCGCGAGCCTGACCGCGCGCAAAAGTTGCTCTTCTGTTGCGTTCTTGTTCCCCCAAAGAAGGTTGGAGCGGATCGTCCCCTTGAACAGCACGGCCTTTTGCGGCACGATACCCACCCGTGCGCGCAAGGCGTCTGCGGGAAGGGAGTTGACGTTCTCCCCGCCGACTTCCACCTCTCCCTCCGTACTCTCGTAAAAACGGGGAATGAGATCGACGAGGGTACTTTTCCCCGCGCCCGTGCCCCCCAAAATGCCGACCGTCTCTCCCCGCTGCACCGTAAAATCGATACCGTCCAGCGTTTTTCCGCCGCCCGCGTAGGCGAACGACACCCCCTTGAAGGAGACGGCGGGGACGGAGCCCGAACGCTCCCCTCCCCCCTGCGGCGGGGACAGCACGGCAGGTTCCCCCGCGACGTCGAGCACGGCGCCCACCCGCTTTTGGCAGGAGACCGCCTTCGTGACCGTGATGATGAGGTTTGCGAGTTTGATGAGCTCCACCAAAATCTGCGCCAGATAGCCGTAGAGCGCCACCACGTCGCCCTGTGCCAGCGCGCCGCTTTCGACGCGGACCGCGCCCACATACAAGAGCACGATGAGCGCGATGTTCACGAGGGCGTAGGTGAGCGGGCTCGAAAGCGCGGCGAGCGCACCCGCCGTTTTCTGCGACTTTTTGAGGGCGGCCGTGCGCCTTTCAAATTCCGCCTGTTCGCTCTCTTCGAGCGAAAATGCGCGTATGACCCGCACCCCCGCCAGATTTTCGCGGGTGGAGAGATAAACTTTTTCCAGCCGTTCCTGCACTTTTTTGTAGAGCGGAAGGCAGATCCCCATCACAAAATAAACGGCGAGCGCCAAAAGCGGCACCAGCCCCACGAATACGAGCCCTGCACGGCTGTCCACCGTGAACGCCATCGCCGTTGCGCCGAACACCACAATGGGCGAGCGCAATAAAAGACGGAGGGTCATATTGACCCCCGTTTGCACCTGGTTGATGTCGCTCGTCATGCGCGTGATCATGCGCGACGTGCCCAGCCCGTCGATCTGCGCATAGGAAAACGACTGTAATTTCCGGAAGAGCCTTTCCCGCAGTTCCGCCGCCGTTCCCACGGCCGCCTTTGCCGAGAAGTATTGGGCAGTGAGCGCAAATAAAAGCCCGAGCGCGCCGAACGCGACGAGCAGAAGACAGGCGTTTACGATGTAGCCCTTGTTTCCCTCTGCTATGCCCGTGTCGATGATCGCCGCCACCACGAGGGGAACCGTGAGCTCCATGCACGCTTCAAACAGTTTAAATAAGGGGGCGAGGATCGCCTCCTTGCGATAGGTTTTGAGACAGGAAAAAAGATGTTTCAAACAAAACCTCAGATGACGAAGAGATAGACGTAGTAGCCGACGAAACAGGCAAACAGCAGCGCGCCCGCGATCTTGCCGAGCTTATGCCCCTTGAAGAGGGCAAGCACATACAGGAGAGCCGCCGCCCCGAGCGCCACGCAGGCGTCGATGAGATTGCTCGCCGCGCCCGCCGTCGTAAACGTAAGCGGATAAAAGAGGGACGACGCGCCCGCCACGAGCAAAATGTTGAAGATGTTGCTGCCGATGACATTCCCGACGGCGATGTCCGTCTCCCCCTTGAACGCCGCCACGACCGAGGTGACGAGCTCGGGAAGGGAGGTGCCGATGGCGACGACCGTGAGCCCGATGATCCGCTCCGAAACGTGGAAGTACTCCGCGATGTATCTTGCGGCGTCCACGAGGAGCGTGCCGCCGCCCACCACCATGCCGAGCCCCACAAGGGAGAGCACGATCAAAAACCACGTCTTTTGCTCCATCTTGTCGAACCATTGTCCGATTTTTCCCTTGGGCTTTTTCTCTTCCGTCTGCGCCATTTCCCCCTGCGGTACGCTCTTTTCAAGCTCCTTCGCCCGTTTTTGCTCCTTTAACGCGCCCCGCACGAGAATGACCATATACACGGAAAAGATGGCGATAAAAATGAGGCCGTCCCACCAATTCAGGGCGTTTCCCCAGATGCCGAGCCCGACGAGGAGCGCGCTCGAAAGCAGCAACACGGGCAGATCGAGCACGAGAGAATTCCTCTGCACGGGCAGGGAATGCAGCAGCGCCGCAAGCCCCAAAATGAGCAGAATGTTGCAGATATTGCTCCCCACCACATTGCCGATGGAGATGTCCGTGGAATGCTGTATGGCGGAAGTGACGGACACGCACAGCTCGGGCGCGCTTGTCCCGAACGCCACGATGGTGAGCCCGATGACGAGGGTGGGGATCTTGCACTTTGCGGCGATCCCCGCACTGCCGTCCACGAACCAATCCGCGCCCTTTACAAGCAGCGCAAACCCGAGTACCAACAGAAAAATTTGCAAAAAAAGCATTCCCATACCCTCAGACCTTTCCGAAAAGATGTATGCCGAAAGTCTTGTCATTCTTGCGAACCGCCGTGACACGGGCGTCTGCCCGGGGTATGTTGCTACGGCGCAAGGACTACTCCCCTCCGACAAAAAAAAGATAGCACTTCTCTTTCTGATTGTCAAGTGTTTTTTGCGCTTGCCGATTATAAGCCCGCCCCTCTCCCCGCCAAGCGGGGGGAGGGGCGGGAGAAGTTTATAGAATGGAATAAATTTCGCGGATACGATTCATGGGAACGGGCGCGCAGAGGCTGTCCGCTAATGCGGTAAAGATGTCTCCGCTTCGGTCGACATGACATTATAGATACGCTCGAAATGACATTATAGAACAGCGCGGGTCGACATGACAATTGGGAATGGCGTTCTGCTTTCCCTAATCATGTCACCCTGAGCCTGTCGAAGGGTGTCCGCATTATAATTATGTCATTTCGACCGTAGCGAATGCAATGAGCGGAGTGGAGAAATCTCACATTATTATAATGAGGTAGAGATGTCTCGACTACGCTCGACATGACGTGTTTTAGAAATGCGGTAGAGATGTCTCCACTTCGGTCGACATGACATTATAGATACACTCGAAATGACATTATAGAACAGCGCGGGTCGACATGACAATTGGGAATGGCGTTCTGCTTTCCCTAATCATGTCACCCTGAGCCTGTCGAAGGGTGTCCGCATTATAATTATGTCATTTCGACCGTAGCGAATGCAATGAGCGGAGTGGAGAAATCTCACATTATTATAATGAGGTAGAGATGTCTCGACTACGCTCGACATGACGTGTTTTAGAAATGCGGTAGAGATGTCTCCACTTCGGTCGACATGACATTATAGATACGCTCGAAATGACATTATAGAACAGCGCGGGGCGACAAGATAAACTCGTGCCCGCCCTAAAACATGGGCGCGAAAATTTTGGCAAGTTCGCAGATCCCCGCGATCTTAATTGCCCACTTCTTCATTTTTATCTCCTCTCCTTTCTTTTTTTGAAAATAATTCCGTCGAAATCAAACGATCGGCTTGCATTCACAGTTTCGCACTATGGTGAGTGTTACGGTGATGGTTTTGCTTTCTCTATTCGTAATTTCGAAGCCGGCCTTGCCCTTCAACGGATGCAGGTAGACGCTTTCGTCGACCTCCATGCCGAGAGGCGGAGAATAGGGGAGGCCCTTGTTGGTTTTGAAATCCTTTGAGAATATCGCCAAGTCCTCGTAATTTCCGTTCGTAAATATGTATACTGTATTGTCTCCCTCGATCTCGGTCTGCACATACACTGTGGACTCTGCGGGGATCTTGATCGTCCAGACGCCTTCGAGATCTGCGGGAAGATAGGGGCTTTCCTTCGTCCCCTCGCCCGCCTCATTACTCATCGCCTTCCTCTGCAACGAATCGATCACCTCTATCTTCACCTGCGCAAAATAGCCGTTTGACACCCCCGCCCCATCAAACTTCCCGCCCCCTCTAAGGCTGATCTCCTCGCAATCCGAGGGGATATCAAAATACAGGCTTCTGTTGCGATACTCGGGCGATTCGGGCATTACATCAACCGGATATGAATTCCCAATACTCTGTCCCACCAAGTATCCTCCCGACGGAGCGGTCGTGTCGCGTCCGGAATATGCAGCGAATTCAAGGTAAAAAGTTTGCGGGTCTTCTGTGTCAAACAAAAAAGACCGCTCCGTTACCTTTACCCGCTTCCCCCGCAGCGCAGGGTCCACCGCCATCGCCCAAGGACAGCTACCTGTATATACATTTGATAGAGGGATCGTATGCCACTCCCCGTCCGCTCTGAATTTGGGAGCTTCGTATTCCCTGATCTTTACCTGTATTTCGGTGGGCGTTTCATTCTTATTGCGGACGATCTGAAAACCGTCTTCTATCGCCTTGTCCCAACGCCCTGCGCTCCAATATACGATACCGACATTCTTCGTAACGCCCGCCGCCTCGTCCCTCGTCTTGCTCCTCACCGTAATGAAATCCAATGCGTAGAGTTTCAAAATGAAAGAGACATCCTCTTTTGAGGTAATGATCACTTCATAGGCCTTGTTCGCTTCCATAGCGTCGGGAAGTTTTACCGAAACGGAATCCTCGCCGCCGAAGGTGTAGGTACCGAGGTCATAGGTCTCCTTTCCTTTCAGATTGGCGACATACTCCCATCCTGCGTCGCCGAACCGATATACGTCGAGCCGCTCCCGGTCCAAATAGAACTCCCCTTTCTTTCCTTCTTCTTTGGGTTCGCCGTAACCCATCGTCCAGCCAGCGCCGTCCTGCCCCTGCGGACCTGTTTCGCCCTGCGGGCCCGTTTCGCCTGCCGCGCCCTTTAACCATTCGAGAAATTCCGCTTCCGTGCCCTCGTGGCCGTTTTCTTTCCATATTTCGTATGCGCTCTTGCCGTCTGTGCCGGTAAGACTGTTTGCCCATTCCTCCTCTGTCATGTCCGATTCCGGGTGATACCCCTTCCAGATCTCATACGCGCTCTTGCCGTCGGCGCCCTCTTTTGCTTCTCCGCACCCGGCAAAACACATTGTAAGCACCGCCGCCAGAATGACCACCGCGATCTTGATCGCCCACTTCTTCATTTTTATCTCCTCTCCTTTCTTTTTTTGAAAATAAATAATTCCGTCGGGATGATATCCCACCCCGACGGAACTATTTTATTTGAGTTTGCCCTATCTTGCCTGCTATGCAAGATATATACCAAAGGTATTGTTCGCGAAATCCTTGTTGCCGAAGATGATCAGGGAGTTGTCCGCAGGCGTGGTGAACGTAAACGTGACTTCTTCGCCGGCCACGCTCCTAACAATCTCGTATGTAGGCCCGATCACCATCAGATACTCGACATTGGACGTAGTTACGGTGATGGTGTATGCGTCCGCATCCGCAATGGTGTACGGGACAAACGAGAAGCCCTCTACCGTCACCGAAGTTTCACCGAGCGCCAACACCGCGCTGTCTGCCGTATCGAGGGGCATGAGATACACGGTCAGCTCAACCGCCGTTGCCGAGTTGGAGGCAAAGGTGATCTTCGTGTCCGACTTGTCTGGCTCGTCCGACTTGTCGACAACGATCGCACTTGTATACAAATTATACCATGTAAATTGCGTTACCTTGGAAAACGACGTTGCCTCGTTGCCGTACTTCGCGGTTATGACCGTAGTCGGATCCTCGATATCCCCCGCCATCGTCATGACATAGCAACCCGTAAGATCAAGATCTGCTGTGAATTCCTGACCCGCGCCGACTGTCATCACAAACTCGTCCGTGTCGGGCGTGATCGTGACCGCCTCCAACGCCATTGCTTTGCTCCGGCCCATATAGCCGAATGCACCTGCTGCTGCGATCGCAAGCGCCAAAAAGCCCGCCAATACGATCGACTTCGTTTTCGATCCTACCATATTTTAGTGTTTCTTTGAAGAAATCTAAATAAAACTTATAATAAAAGGCGATACATATTGCGTAAAAAAGGGGAATTTACAAAATTTGATAAATTTCGCGGATGCGGTTCATGGGAACGGGAGCGCACTGCGCGTCCGCCTCCTCCACTTTGAGGACAATGCCCTCGCGCGGGAAGTCGCCCTTGCCGAAGGGAACGCTCACCCTGTCCCCTACCGAAATTTCGGAGGTGGGTGAAAGGTACCAATAGGGCGTGCCGTCTATCTCTACTTTTACAAAAGTATATTTAAAATTGTCGCGGATCACTCCGCCGCTCAGCGAATGGATCATCTTTTTCTCCTTATGATGTCATATTGTCATTTCGCCCCGCGTTTCTTATTTGTCATTTCGACCGTAGCGAATGCAATGAGCGGAGTGGAGAAATCTCACATTGTTATAATGCGGATGAGATGTCTCGACTACGCTCGACATGACGTGTTTTAGAAATGCGGTAGAGATTTCTACTTCGTCGCTGGCGCTCCTCGTGCCGCCCTTCGGCAACATAGAACAGCGCGCGGGGCGACAAGATAAACTCGTGCCCGCCCTAAAACATGGGCGCAAAAATTTTCGCAAGTTCGCAGATCCCTCTCCATACGACGCTCCGCTTGGCGTCCTCCTCCGTCTGCAAGGCGGAAACCGCAAACGTATCGAGATAATCGGCCTTTAAAGCCTCGTTTGCGCGGGTCTTGTACAGAAACACGGCGTCCTCGAAATGGTGCAGAAGAGAGCGGTAATCGAGGTTGATGGTGCCTACGATCCCCACCTCGTCGTCGGCAAGAAAGCTCTTGGCGTGGATGAACCCCGGGGTGTATTCGTAAATTTTTACCCCGCCGCGAATGAGCGCAAGATAGTTGGAGCGGGTGAGGGCAAACGGGATCTTTTTGTCGGGAATGTGCGGCGTGATGATGCGGACGTCCACCCCCCGCGCACTCGCGGAGAGCATGGCGGCGCGCATGCGGTAGTCGATGATAAGGTAGGGCGTCATGATCCACACATATTTCTTCGCGCGGGCGAGGATACGGATATACACGTCCTCGGCAAGATGTCTGCCGTAGAGCGGGCGGGGACCGTCGCCGTAGGGCTGCACGACCCCCTCTCCTTCAAACCGTTCCGACGTCTGGGGAATATAGGGGGCGAAATCCTCCGGCTCTTTCCGCCGGAGATTATAGAGGCGCAGGAACATGAGAATGAGCCCTTTCACCCCCTCCCCTTCGAGGCGAACCGCCGTATCCTTCCATCTCCCGAAGGGTTGCACGGCGTTGATGTATTCGTCCGCGAGGTTGATCCCCCCCGTATAACCGATCTTGCCGTCGATGACGGCGATCTTGCGGTGGTCGCGATTGTTGTGCAGGTTGGTGACGATGGGCACAAACGGGTTGAATTTCACGCAGGCAATGCCCGCCTTTTGCAGCTCTTTATAATAGCCAGCGCGGATCTTGCCCATACAGCCGATGTCGTCGTAGATGACTCTTACTTCCACCCCCTCTTTCACCTTTTCTTTGAGGAGATCGAGAATGGTGTACCACATTGTTCCCCGCGCGAGGATAAAATATTCGAGGAAGATATATTCCTTGGCATTTTGCAGATCGCCCAGCAGACGTTTGAAAAATTCTTCGCCCGAGGGGAAATATTCCGTTCTGGTGTCCGTATAGGCGACGGCGTTGGGATTTTCGCGGTAAAGCGCCTCGCTGTCGGACACCCAATCTCCCATCTTCTCTTCAAGCGCCTCTGCGGAAAGGGCGCGCTTTGCAAAGGGACGGGAGCGTTCGTTCAGATAGCCGTACCTTCTCCTGCTCTTTTTGGAGGGACGGTTGTAGGAAAATACGACATAGATGATCACCCCGAATACGTTGAGGATCACCACGCAGACGATCCACGGGATCTTGGCCTCGGGGATCATGTCGCGGTTGACGACGCTGAATACCGTGGAGATGACGATGATCCACTGTACGGCGGCAAAGATGAAATGCACATAGGGGGACGCGGCGGGAAAGAGGTAAGCAAGCGCCTCTTCGGCAAAATACGCCGCCGCGAGAATGACGAGCGCGTTGACCGCAAACGTTAAAATGATCGTTGCGGCGACGAGAAAAAAGCGACTGAAAAAGATTTTGAGATAACGTTTCATCCGATGTTGCTCCGTTCGTAAAGAAAACAGCCGCAGGGAAGGCCGCTGCGGACAAAGCCGTTGAGAGACAGTCCGATCTTCGTATGCAGACGGATAAGCCCCGTGCACCCCGCAAACGCAGAGGCGGAGACCTTCTCTGCGGGAATGCCGCAAAGATCGAGTTCTTCCACGCCGCCACACCCCGTAAAGGCGAACGCGGGGATCGTGTCGCCCGTGATCTTGACCCGTTTCAGACTTTTCGGGAGATGTTCGCCGAACGCCCACAAAAGCCGCCCGTCGCTCCCGCCCTGTTCCGCGCTGCCCGTAAAGGGCAGGCAGAGGGAAACCAGCTCCGCGCAGGGAGAGAGCGCTCCCTTGTCGCAAAATGCGATGTGATCGGCCGTCAGTTCCGTGGCGTGGGGAAGGCCCGCCACCAGCCGTCTGCCGCCCGCCGTGGACAGATATACCGCCCCCTCTTGCACCGCATAGGGCGCCTCCGCCGCGATCTCTCTGACGTCGGAGCCGATCAGCGCGGACGCCGAGAACATCGCCCCGCTGCGCAGGCTGAGTTTTTCCGCCCCCGTATCGCAAACGACGGAGGCGGGAACGCTCCCGTCGAGCAGCACAAGTTCGCAAAAGGAAGTGCGGCGGGTGCGGGATACGCCGCTGCCGTCATAGGCGAACAGATCGGCGGAATAGTAACCCGTTGTGCAAAATTCCCTGTAAAGCGCCGCCCGTTCGAGCGGGGAGAGCCCCTCCGAGGGGAGCGTGAGAAGATCGAGCAAACTTCCCTCTTTGAGCAGGGTGCGCACGGTTTGATAGCGCGCCGACGTTCCGATCGTGCCGCGCCGTCCGTCCCGTTCGAGCAGGAGCTCCCCTTCCTCCGCGCCGTAAAGAGCGCCGTAGGCGGAAGCATAGCTCTCCTCGGTGACCGTCCCGTCCTGCCAGACCGCCTCGTACCGCTCCTCCCGCGCCGCCGCCGCGCCGTAGAAGGGGATCAGACAGCATGCGCAGAGCAGAAAGCCCACGGCAAAGATGAGGACGGAAAACACGCCCTTTTTGAGACTCCTTTTGTCCTTTACCATTTCAGATGATGCAGCTCCCCCTGCAAGCGAAACCCCGCGAACCCGTTCTGGCGCAGACCTTCGTAGACGGCGATCGCCACCGCATTGGACAAATTCAGCGAGCGCAGCTCCCCGAGCATGGGAATGCGCACGCAATCTTCGGGGCGGCTGACGAGCAGCTCCTCGGGCAGCCCCTTTGTCTCCTTTCCGAACACGAGGGCGTCCCCCTCGCCGTAGTGCACCTCGCTGTAAACCGTGCGCGCCTTGGTGGTGAAGAGGTGCAGTTTCGCCCCGCCGAGCTGCGTGAGCGTTTCTGTGAAATTTTCATGCACCCGCACGTCCGCAAAGTTCCAATAGTCCAGCCCCGCCCGTTTCAGATAACGGTCGGAAATTTCAAACCCGAGCGGCTTGACAAGGTGCAGCACGCACCCCGTCGCGGCGCAGGTGCGCACGATATTGCCCGTGTTCTGCGGGATCTCCGGTTCTACCAACACCACATGAAACATCGTTTTCCTCACTTTGTTGGATATTTCGGCAACCATACGCGATTTTTGATATTTTGAACGAGGTTTTTCGCGGCAAGCCGTGGAAAATCGCTTGACACTTCTCCCCCCTTCTCTTATAATGATTGATGTGACTCGGGGCACCGCCGCCCTTGTGCGGAGCGTCTCCCGTCCCTGCGGTTTGCCCTTCAAAAAGGGGCCGCACAATTTTATTTGCTTACACATCCCATATTTTTTCTCATTAAAACGTCGGGCATTTGCCCGACGTTTTAATGAATTTCGGGTAAATTTGATTATAGCACGCCGCGCCTGCTTTGTCAAGTCCCGCACAGATTCATTTGCGGAACTTATAAATGACTAAAAAGCTATAAAATACACTTATAGCATATGCTTAACAATTTTCACTTTTTTCTTTTTTGCACACATGTTTTGAGATTTTTTCCGTTTTCTTTCACAGTGCTCCTCTCCTTTTATGTAAATTTCTCCCACTCTGAAAAGAAGATATCATTTTACTTGCCTTTTTCTAACAGTTATGATAATTTATAAATACACAAAATTATACTGGAAACATCCTATCGTACGGAGGTATTTTATGAAACGTATCAAACACCTGCTGCTCCTCGTGCTTGCCGTAGCGATGACGTTCGTTCTCGCGCTCGGCTTTGCCGCTTGCGGCGAGGAGGAAACGCCCGTGACCTATTCGGTGACGGTCTCCTGCGACGACGCAACCGTCCTTTCCGCCGTGAAAGTGCGGCTGGACAAAGAGGGCAAACAGAGCGAAGAAAAGGCGCTCACGGACGGCAAGGCGACTTTCGAGCTCGAAGCGGGCGCTTACACGGTCGTTCTCACGGGCGTGCCCGAGAATTATACCTATGAGACAAAAACGGTGACCGAGAGCGCGCCGGACGCCACCGTGACCCTCACGAAAAAGAACGATCCGCCTGCGGACGGGTTGGTCTCCTACACGGTGACCGTGACCTGCGAGGACGAAACCGTCCTTTCGGGGGTAAAAGTCAAGCTCATGTTGGGAAGCGATCCCGTGGAAGAAAAAGAGCTGACGGACGGCAAGGCGAGTTTCAAGCTCCAACCCGGGGATTATACCGTCACCCTTACGGGCGTCCCTGCGGACTATACCTATGAGACCAAAAAGCTCACGGAGCCCAACTCCGCCGTGACCATCGCCCTCACCAAAGTCTCTACTTCTGCGGACGTGACCGTAAAGGTGGCGGCGGGCAAGGACGTGTTCGGCGCAGACCGCCCCGAGACCCTCCTCCAAAACGCGTCGGTGGAATTTTATCTTTCCGACAAGGACCTCAAACCCTATGCCTTCGCGTTCACGAACGAAAACGGCGTAGCGCACTTTGAAACGCTTGCGGCGGGGACCTACTTTGTCAACGTAAACGGCAAAGAGTTCAGAAACGTCTCCGTCTCCGGCAACGCCGCGACCGTCACCCTGAACGAAAAACTCGGCTCTGAGGCTGCGCCGCTTGTGTGGAAGGTGGGCGAAAACGACGTTCCCCTCACCGAAGACATTCTCAATGCACTCAACGACGCGTCTGTGTACTACACCCTCGTTGTGGAAGAGGACGGGCTGTACTCCTTTGACGCCGACAATTACAACGCCAACGTGACGGGCGATCTGTTCGAGGACGGGTTGGTCGGCATGGATACCCACGTCGCCGTGACGCTGAAAGCGGGAACGGTTTACACCTTTGCGTGCAGCTCGACGGGCGCGCTTGCGGAGAGCGGCGAGTTCGGCTATAAAGTCACCGTGACCAAGGGCGACACGCAGGAGGGCGGCAGCGACGCGCCCGAAGTTCCTTGGACGGGCAGCGGCACGCAGGCCGATCCCTATGTGATCACCTCGCTCAAAAACAGCTACCGCGTGCAGATCAAGTACGAAAACGGCGCATACGTCCCCGTTTACTTCAAATACACCGAAACGGCGGCGGCAAATTACGCCATCTACTCTTCCGACCAAAACTTTTATATGACGGTCGGGGATAACCATTATACGGGCGGCGGAAACGCCTCTTCCGAGCAATCTCTCTTCGCGACGGCGGCGGGCACGGACTATGTGTTCATTCTCACCCCCTTTGACGACGAGGAGACTTCGGACATGACCGTCTCCTTCACGATCGGCGACTTCACGGGCTATATTCCCAAGTGGGAAGGGAGCGGCAAATTCTCCACGGTGACGGGAGTGGACGATCCCTTCATCGTGACGACCCTTGTCGACAGCTATGAAGTGCACGGCGCAGACCGCGTCTATTTCAAATATGCGGCGACCGAGACCAAAAATTACACCGTCACCCTCGAAGGGACGGACGGGTTCGACTTCTGGCTGCGGAATTACAACAACGGCAACCCCGACAGCGGCGCGCATTATACGCTGAGCGCCTCCCAAAAGACGGCGACGATCGCCCTTACCCAAGGCACGATCTATCTCTTCGGCGTGACGGGCGGAAGCGACGGGCTGGACGGCAACATGGCTTTCGCCGTAAAATTCACGATCGCCGAGGTCGCCGGTTCGGAGACCGATCCCCCCGAAAACCCCGGAGACGGCAACAGCGCGGAAAATCCCGATAAGATCGAAAATATCGTCGGCGAGAACACGCTCGGCGTCTCGGCGGCGGGGATCTACTACACCTTTACCGTCTCGCAGACGGGCACCTACACCTTTACCGCCGTGACCGCGCTCTGTATCCTCGATTTCGAGAACGGCGGCGGGAAAAAGCTCAATAATTTGCAGGCCGCCAAAGCGGGCACGGCGAAAGATTACGAACTCACCGCAGGCGATGTCTACCTCTTCCGCCTTACGGGGTTCGGCGAAAACGCGGGAGATACCGTTACGCTGAAAGTCGAACTCAAAGCGGCGGCGCAAGAAGTGACTGTCCCCGACGAGTTCAACGGAACTTGGAAGGACGTGAACGGCGATTACTCCCTTGAAATCGCAAACGGCAAACTCACCTTGAAAAAGGGAGACGAAACGGTGCAAACAAACCTCTCCGAGGGCTCTTCTTCCGCCATGGAGGGCAAGACTTCCTACTACGTCACCTTCGGGGGCAAGACCTACACCCTGCAATGGAACAGCGTGGGCGAGAAGGCTCTGCAACTCTACCTCAGCGAGGACGACGTGATCCATTTCGCGCCCGACCCTCTGCCCACGTTCACCTTTGAGACGGCGCAGCAGGGCGAATTTGCGGCCCGTAACGAGGAATTCCCCGAACACATCGTCGTCTCGGAAGACGGCATTGCGTGGGAAAACCATACGATCCTTCTTCTCAGCGACATGTCGAATGCCTACGACGGCTACGACAAGGCGTTTGCTGCGTATGTCGACGGCAAGCCCGAGCTGCTGCTCTTCGGCAACGGCGCGATCTACTTCCAGAAGGCGAGCATTTATTTCGACGACGTAGCGGCGAGCGATATCGTCACCCTGCCTGAAAACTATCTCGGGAAATGGAAGAGCGCGGACGGCAAGGTCACTCTTGAAGTTTCTGCAAACGCCGTCGCCTTGAAGGAAAACGGCGTGGCGGCGGAAGTCTCCCTCAAACAGGAGAAAGTCGGGAGCGATACCGAATATTTCCTCACCTGGAACGAGAAAGATTGGCAGTTTCTGACCCTCGCGGAAGGCGTTCTCACCCTGCAAGGGGAAGAATATCTCCACTTCGCAAAAGATCCCCTTCCCACCGTCGATTTGACCGAATTTGTCGGCGCATACCGCTGCTCCCTTTCGGTGGACTATCTCGTGGTGGAAAAGAACGCCATCAAGTGGGGCGACCGCACCGTGATCCTCGCGGCGGAACCTTCCGCAACTGATTATGGAACGGGGTATCCCTTCTTTGCGGACGGCAAGCTCTATTTCTTCTTCATCGACATGGACGGCGAGAATCTGATGCTCGTTAATAACGACGGCGGCGACGACGGGGAACTCACCCGCGTGGGCGATACGGTCCCCGAGGCGGACGGGAGCGCAGAGAAACCCTTCGTTCTTAAAAATTTCCTCGGCGTGCAGACCTTCCGCTCCGTTCCCGAGGCGGGCGTATATTACGCCTTTGAACTCCCCTTTGAAGCGACCCTTACCGTTACGGCAAGCGTCAAGTGCAATTTGGAATTCGGCGGCAGGTTCTGGGAAGTTGCGGGCGCAGACGATCGCTCTGACTTCAATCTTTCTGCGGGCGTTGTGATCCTCAAACTCTCGGGCGCAACGGAAATTACCCTCACGATCGCGATGAACTACACCGTCACCGTGACGAGCGCCGACAAGGACGTGTACGGCAACACCGTAAACGCGACGGCCAAGGCGGGCGTTTCCGTCTCCCTTGTAAAGGACGGCGCGAATGTCGCGACCGCACAGACGGACGACAAGGGGATCGCGACCTTCTCCGTGACCGAGACGGGTGACTATTCCGTAAAAATCGACAATACGGAATATTCCTTCACTGGCACAAGCTGCACGGCCGCTCTTTTGAGCGACATCGTGGTGGGCGGCTCCCCCGAACATCCCCTCACGCTCAAAATGGGCGCGAACGAATTCCCGCTCACCAGGGCGATCATGGAGACGTATCAGGGCGCATATTACGCCTTTACCTGCACTTACAGTGGGAAGTATGTCTTTACGATTTCCGAGGCCTATGCAATGTTCCTGCTCTCCGACGAAGAGGATTCTATCGTTTCGCTCGGAGACAGTTCTCTCACGCAGACGGTCTCCCTCGAAAAGGGCAAGACGTATGCCGCCATGGTCGTATCGCAGGGGCCGACCGAATTTGCGTTCACGCTGACGATCGCCCTCGACGTCGGCGAGATCGAGGGGAGCGGTACCAGGGCGGACCCCGAAGTGCTCAAAAACTTCGACTCCGTCGCCCGCTTTGTGGGAACGGACGCGGACACCTCCTACTACTTCCGTTTCCTCACCGATAAGAGCTATTCCGTCGTCATAAAGGTGAGCAAAAACTGCCGTATCGGCGGCGCGCTGGTAGGATTCAGTACACAGCAGCTCAAAGCAGACGGTACGGTGACCGCAGAATTGAAGAAGGGCGTTCAAACGGACTTCTATGTGCAGGCTCTGCTCAACGAGGGCGCGGACATCATCGAGCTCTCCTTCACGGCGACCGAAGTTGCGGACGCGCCTTGGGAAGGGAGCGGCACCTCGTCCGACCCCTATCTCCTCGAAAGCCTTGTGGGCAGCTACTCCGTCCCCGTAACATACGGCAAGAATGTTTGTTTCTCCTTCCAGGCAACGGGCGGGAAAACTTACCGCCTGACCCCCGAAGTGCAGAACGATGTTTCCTTCATTCTTCCCAGCGCACAGATGCCCAAGGTCACCAAATGGACAAATTCAAACAGCTGGACTTATGTCGCCACGGCACATCAAAGCGATGAATTTACGATCAACTCCGCTTTTAAATTTGTGTTGAAAGTTACCTGCAACACAAGCGGCGAGAGTCTCGAAGCAAAATTCAAGATCGAAGAAGTGACGGCTTAACATGCGCAAAATGCACGGAGGGAGCGGATTCCGCTCCCTCTTTTTTGTGCTTTGGAAAATTCTGAAATCTCTGTGAAATTATTTTTCACCCCGAACTTTCATTGACACGCAGGGCGTTTTTCTTTATAATGATGTTATACGCACCATTTTATTTCATTTTTCCCGCGCGCGGGAAAAACGGAGGTCTTATGAAAAAGATTTTCAAAAGAGCGTTGCTCCTTGCGACAGCGCTCTCCCTCGGCGCAAATTGTTTTGCGCTCTCGGCCTGCGACACCCCAGCAGGCCCTCATGAGCATATTTACGGCGGGTGGACCGTTCTCTCCGCCGCCACTTGCACCGAAAACGGCGCGCGCACCCACACCTGCGCCATCTGCAAGGAGACGGAAGAGGAGGAGATCCCCGCCCTCGGCCATGATTTCAACGGAGGTAGAGAGACCGTAGCCGCCTCCTGCACGCAGACGGGCAAACGCACCCAAACCTGCCGCCGCTGCCAACTTACGGTGGAGACCGACGTCCCCACCGTCGCCCATAACTGGAACGAGGGCAAGATCGACCCCGAGCCGACCTGTAAGCAGGAGGGAAGCAAAACACTCACCTGCAAGGATTGCGGGGCGACGCTCACCGTCTCTCTCGGCTACGGCGCGCACGACCCCGTGGAAACGGGACGAAAAGCTGCGACCTGCACTGCGGCGGGCTCTATCTCCTACCGCTGCAACACTTGCGGGGAAACGCTCGACGACGTTGAAATCCCCGCGCTCGGGCACCGCTGGAAACTCGGCGATAACGACGTGGAGCCCACCTGCACGGAGGACGGCTATCTCGACCGCGTGTGCGAGCGGTGCGGCACGTCCGAAAAAAAGACGCTCTCCTCTCTCGGCCACGAGTTGCCTTCCGAATATACGCTCGACAAGCTCCCCACCTTCGAGGCGGAGGGCTCCAAGTCGCAGCACTGCCTGCGCTGCGGCGAGCATGTGAACGCGACTACCGTTCCCAAGCTCGACGAGAACGTCCCCGTGGAGTACTCTTTCCGCCTGCTGCGGAACAGCGGAGCGCTCCTCTCCGACCCCTCCGTCGTCATCACCGTTTACGACGGCGACACCGTTGTGGCGCAGAGCGCTCCCTCCACGCTCGTGAGCGGCGTGTTCAAATATTCGCTCAAACCCCTCAAAGACAGACAATATACGGTGCAGGCGACTTCCCTTCCGAAGGGCTACACCGCCGAACCCGTGACCGTGGAGGCGGGCGACCCGAATTGCAACATCTATCTCACCGCCGCGCCCATCCGCGAACCCGTGCCCGCAGGCAACCGCTATTCCGTCGGCTCGGTGATGTATGACTTCACCCTCTCCTCCGCCATTACGACGACGCGGGAGAGCTACTCCCTTTCCGGACTGCTCGGCAAGAAGAAGGCGGTGGTGCTCAACTTCTGGGCGACATGGTGCGGTCCCTGCCAGCAGGAATTCCCCTATCTGCAACTCGCCTATACCGAGCTCAAAGACGACATCGAACTTCTCGCCATCAACCAGGACATCAGCGACAACATCGAGAGCGTGGAACAGTTTGCCTCCCGCTACGGCTACACCTTCCCCATGGCTTACGACTCCGTAAACCGCTTGCAGAGCATGTTCGGCGTGACCGACATTCCCGCGACCGTCGTCATCGATTCGGAGGGGGTGGTGTGCGAACTACACAACGAAATGATCACTTCCTCCGAGCAATTCATCTCCCTCGTTTCTCCCTATCTCACGGAGAAAACACAGGCCGGCACTCCCGCCGTGACGCGCGTCCCCGATGTGCTGTTCCAAAAACGCACCCTCTTGGGCGAATAAGGAGAACAACATGAAAAAATATCTGAAATATCTCATTCTTTCGCTGATCGCAGCGCTGACGCTCTCCTGCGCACTGCTTGCCGCAGGGTGCGGCGGAAAAGTCACCCTCTCCTTCGACGCGGGCGAGGGAACTCCCGTAGAGAGCATTACCGCAGAAACGGGCACGACCGTGGAACTTCCCCTCTCCTACCGCCAAGGCTATGTGCTGGCGGGTTGGAGCACGCAGGAAGACGGCACGCTCTACTCGGGCACCGTGACCGTGCCCGACGGCGACGTCTCCTACACCGCCGTTTGGGCGGAGGGGTACGAGATCTCCTTCGATGCGGACGGCGGCGTGTACGCCGAGGGCGCGCCCTCGCTCACCCTTGCGGCGGGCGCAGACCTCTATAACGCCGTCAAAGACATAAAACCCACCAAGAGCGGGCTCGATTTCGGCGCGTGGTTTTCGGGCGACACGGAGATCACTGCCGGCTATAAAATGCCTGCGGAAAACATCTCCCTCACCGCCAAATACAAGGTGGAATATGCCATCGAAAGCTATCTTCTGAACCTCGCGGGCAACTCCTATGTGCGCAGTGCGGACGTCCTCTACGCCTCCGACTATGTGGGCACGACCGTTTCCCCCGCCGCCCCCCAAAAGGCGGGCTTTACGCCGACTTCCACCCCTGCGGGACAGTCCCCCGTGCCGAGCGCACGCCTCGACGCGGACGCAAGTAAAAACGTTTTGAAATTTTATTACGACCGCCTCAGCTATGAGCTTATTTTCAGCGCCAACGCTCCCGCCGCAACGGGCAGCGTGCAGAGAATGGAGGCGCTCTACGAAAGTCCCGTGATCCTTCCCGAAAACGGCTTTACCTGCGCGGGACGCCGCTTTGCCGGTTGGAGCTTGTTCAGCGGCGGCGACGTGGACTTCCGCGTGGGCGAAACGATGCCCCTCATGGGCGACACCGTGCTCTACGCCGTATGGGACGTCGGCTTTACCGACCGCTACGGCGGACAGGACCTCGTTTTCTTCCCCCGTCTCGAACCCGAAAAAGCCATTCTTTTGCGCGGGAACAAAGAATTCGAGGGAACGCGCACCGGCGATGAATTTTTCTTTCACCCCGCTGCCGGCGATCTTAACGGCAAAGTGTTCGGCTCGATGTTCTGCTACAAGCGGGAGGACCTTGCGGGGAAATACACCTTTGTGGAACTCGTCGACGGGGAAAAATTCACCCCCCGCTACGAGGCGGACCGCACGATCGAGATCGACAACTACCTCAACGCCGAAAACAAGAGGGGAAATCATACCTGCAAGGGCTCCGTCCGCTATTCCGAGGACACCCTCGACTATGTGTTTGAGAGCTCCGACGAGACTTTCCGCTTTTTGCCCATGCAGGGCGGCGACTACGAATACTCCCGCACCTTCCTTGTGGGCGGAGACGAAGTGGGCTCCTATCTCGACTTCGTGATGGTAGATCCCCTCACGGGCATGGGATATACGCAGAGCTCCATGATGATCATTCTCGACGGCTACGGCGTCGCCATGCTCGGCGATATATCCACCGCAATGTCCTATGACGGCAGATATTACGTCGAAGGGATCTATATGATCGGCTCTGTGGAAGTGTATAAGATCGTCTGTTTCTTCACCGATACCGAAGGACTGCTCACGGGGACCGAGGGCGCTGTGGTGACGAACTTCGTCTACACCATTCCCATCGACGATCCCGAACACGAGGGCTATGTGCAGGCGGACGAGTTCCGTGGGGAATATGCGGGAGAGAACGGCGAGACCCTCGTCCTCGACGGATTCGGCCCCTTTGAGGACAGTTTCAAATACACCGCAGGCGGCACGACCTATAAGGGCCGCTATTCCGTCACGACCGACCTCATGTCGGGCTCTGTCGCCAACGGCAGCACGGAAGACGGCAAGGAGTTCTCCTTCCGCCTGGACGCCGAAAAAATGACCTTCTCCGAGCCCAAGAGCCTTGTGGAAGGAGATTACCTTGAATACCGCTTTATGGACGGCAGCTCCCTCCGTCCCCCCTTCCTCATCCTCCACAGCATGAACGGTGCGGGTACGGAGGGCAAGGTGAACGTCTACATTCCCTCCGAGGACGAGAGCTCCCTCATCGAGGCGGCAAACGGTACCTTTACCGCAGAGCGTATCGGCAATTCCACGCACTTCCTCTATACCTTCACGCGGACGAAAGTCACGCCCGGCTATGAGAACGCCGTGGGCGAACAGCTCGTGTTCTATAACACCACCGTTTCGAGCACGGTGAGCCACATGTCCTACACCATCTATTGCCTGCTTGAAAGTACTTCGGGCGGCAACAAGACTTCCTATTGGGACAAATACGCCGTGACGGACGGAGGAGAGATCTGGGTCTGCAATTCCGTTTCGACGGGCGGGCTCGGCTCGCTCTACATCGAAAAGGACGGCACGGTGACCGAAGGGGAATTCACCCTCGGCAAAAATACGCACTTCGACGGCAGTATCGGCACCTTCCTCCACGCGACCGAACAGGGCGAGCTGGTCTCCCTCTATTTCGATCTTTCCAAAGACGACGCGGGAAAGAACCTCGCAACGCCGAGAGCGGATGTGGAACAGATGCTCTATGTGATCCAGCCGACGGGCTTAGCGGGGGGGATCGGCACGCAGATGATCTTCCTCGACGGGGTCTCCCGCATGAAATACACCGAGGACAACGGCGTGAGTTTCCTCGACGGCGAATATTCGCCCGCAGGAACGACCTGTTTCGACGAAACGATCTACTCCTTTAAAGTGGGCGGGACCGAGCGTTTCCGCTTTGTCGCCTACACCCTCCCCGAATACGGCGACACCCTTCTCGCCACCAAGTACGACTCCTCCTTTGAAACCGAACTCAGCGATGATCTCAACGGTCTCGTCTTTCGCGGGACGGGAAGTCTTACGATAGACGGCTACCATTCCGCCCGTTTCGATCGCGGCGACGGTCACACGCTGGAAGGCGACTATTTCCGCGACGCTCTCTTCCAACACATCACCTTTACGGCAAAAAACGGCGCGGAATATCTGCTCGAACTCAACCTCGAAGAGCGGTCCTACCTGAAAATGGATTGGGCGGCGGGGCGCAGCTGGACGCTCCTTGACAACAACTTCTCCCCCATCCAAAACAACGTCGCCCTCTTTACCGACAACGTCTCGGAAAAGGTCGTCTCTATCCGCAATTCGGCGGGCAACGAGATCTCCAAGGGCACCTACGTCGTGCTCGACAGTTTCAACGAGACATGGGGACACGAAGAATACCTCCTGCGGAACGTCTCTTTGGGAGAGGGCTATCCGAGATCCAACTACCGCGTGACCTTTGCGACGGGCGGCGGTTCGGACGGGGAACAGAACGCCTGCCTGGTGTTCAATCCCGAGGCGGACGGCCTGTTCACCGATGACAGCTGGAACGTGCTCTTCCTCGACGGCTACGGGCTCGGCACATATGCCACCTCCGACTATTCGGGGAACGGCTCCTACGAGGTGATCGACTTTGAGAAAAACTTTATCTCCTTCACGATCGACGACCCGTACTCCGTCATAGACGGCGAAGAGTTCTATTTCCGTCTCGACCCTGAGACGGGCGCGCTCTTTGAGACAGACTATGAAAAATTCGCGGGCGTGTTCTTTGCGGATGACTTCGAGAGCCTCTCTTTCGGCGACAACGGCACGGCCTATCTCGGCAGCCAAAACGGGCCGTACTATGTGGAAAACGGCAAGGCGTATGTGTATCTCACCGACACTCCCACCGAAGTGAGCACCCCCGACGGCAAAGAATATGTGTACAACGGCAAGACCTATCACCGGTGGGACGGCGAGCCCTTCTCACTCGAAGGGAAGGTGGTCATGCTCGACAAGGACGGACATTCTTCGGAAGAGTATCCCGAACTTACGGCGACCCTCTCCTTTACCCCCAACGGCACTACGAACAGAAATCTGGCCGCCGTGTTTACCTTTGCGGGGAACGACTATCTCGAAGACGGCAAGCCCAAGCAATATACGGGCTACACCCTCAGCCTCTATGCGTCGGGCGATTCGCTCATGGGCAACACAGCGGGGACCTTCTCTCCCACCATCGGCTACGGCAGGAACAGCTATCCTGTCTCCTTTGCCTATTCTGGCGGCAAATACACCTTTACCGTAACGGCGGGCTACAACAGGGTGGAATATCTCGACCACAACGCGCGCTACGAGCCGGACATCTCTGTCCCCCGCGGCGGCAGACTGTATAAGAGTTACTTCGGGTTCGGCGCGATCGAATATGAATCTCCCACCCTCTCGGGTGACTTCCTCTACCTCTACAAGGCGGGCGATCCCGTTTACGAAAAGCCACTCCACTTCGAGAACGTAGCAGAGGAGAGCGCGCAGGTCGTGGGACATGTGCCCGGCTACGGCGACCGCCTCGAAATCACCTTCCGTGCAAGCGACGGCAATGAGTATCTTCTCAACTACTACGAATACTACCAGGGCGGAAACTACTTCTGGTGCTACGGACTGTTCTCCTATCAGGACGTGGAGACGGAAAAATACACCGTACGGGTAAAAACGCTGCTCTATACCAAGATGTCCATCGCGCCCGGTTACTTTGACGCGCAGAACGGCACGGGACAGGCGATCGGGAAAATCTCTGCGGTGACCCTTCTCGACAAAGAGACGGGAAAGCCCGTCGTCGCGTATGATACGGGCATTACGCCGAACGGCTACGACCACAGCGTGTGGATCGTAGACAAGGCGGACGTTGTGGAACACGGCACGACGAATACCTGCACCTGGGGCACGGGTTACCTTGTCACCTTTACCCTTTCGGACGACGGGAGGGTTTCGGCGGCGGACGTCAAAACCTACCGCTTTGCGCAGGTGGTGAATTACATGCAGCACCTCGTCAACCTCTTCTTCGACGAGGAGGGAAACACGGTGCTTGCAAGCGTGCTCGTCTACAACGGGGAATTCGGCAGGTACGAGTTCACGAGCATGCCGCACGACCTTGTCAAAAATGAGGACGGCACCTTCTCCTTCTACGCCTCTTGGAGCGGGAAAGAGTACCATTACACCGTAAAAGTGGACGAGGGCGAAGATGTGACCTTCAAGAACGAAGAGGGTGAAACCGTGAAAGTGCCCGGTTACACCGTTACCGTGACCGTTTCCACCATGGCGGAGTGAGACACGTTACAACAAAAAAGCAGCGGCGGCGGAGCTTTTGCTCCGCCGCCGCTTTCGGTTTCCGCATCCTTAACGGCTCTTTATCTGATCGTTACGGTGACGAGGTTCGTGAACCCGTCTTCGTCCCCGTCCAGGCGCTCGTATCCAAAGAGCTCCGTTTCCTTTTCGAGCAACTTCAACGAGAGCATGTTGTCCGACGTTTTGGGGTCGAACGCCGCCCCGTCATATTTGAACTGCATCTTGGCGAGCTCTTCGTCTTGCAGGTACTCCACGGTGACATTGAGTTTGAACTCGTCCGGCAGCGCGGGGAAAATGATCTGCATGCAGAGCTCTTCAAATGCCGACTGCGTGCGGTAGATGGTCTTTTGCGACATGCGGCATTTTCTGCCGAACTCTTCCAGCCCCGTGTTGAGGCCGATAAAGTCGAAATCCTTGGAGGTGATGAGATTTTCAAACGCGTTGATGTGTTTGATGAACCGTATCGTCTTTTCGCGCTTGGGATGATCGAAAATTTCCTCGGGCGTCCCCTCTTCGTAAATGCCCCCTTCGTTCATAAAGAACACACGGTTTGCAACTTCCCGCGCAAAGTGCATTTCATGGGTGACGATGATCATGGTGAGCCCCTGCCGCGCCAATTCGCGGATGACCGCCTGCACCTCTCCCACCATTGTGGGATCGAGCGCGGACGTCGGCTCGTCGAAGAGAATGATGTCGGGGCCCATGGCAAGCGTTCTGGCGATCGCCACGCGCTGCTTCTGCCCGCCCGAGAGCTCGTCGGGGTAGTTCTGCGCCTTGTCCGCCAGCCCGACCATGCGCAAGAGCCGCATGCCCTCTTCGTAGGCCTCGCTCTTTTGTTTCTTTAACAGATCGACGGGCGCCGCCATGATGTTCCCGATGACGGTCATGTGCGGGAAGAGATTGAAGGACTGGAACACCATGCCCATCTTTTGCCGCACTTTGCTGATGTTGCACTTCTTATCGGTAATGCACTCGCCGTCCACCCAGATCTCCCCCGAAGTCGGGGTCTCCAACAGATTGATACAGCGGATAAAGGTGGACTTCCCCGTTCCGGAAGGGCCGATCACCGAGATCACGTCTCCGTTGTTGATCGTAACGCTGACGTCCTCGATGGGCGTGACGTTCGGATATTCTTTTCTCAAATGTTCGATACGGATCATCTTACGCCTCCTTCGGCGCGCTCTTGCGCGGTTGCCGCCTGCGGGTTATGCGGCGTTGGAGAAGGGAGAGCAGCGCGGAAACTCCCCAGGTGAGCAAAAAGTAGATCACAGCCACGGTGATGAGCGGGAAAAACGCCTCATAGGTATTGCTCCGTATGATGTCCCCCACCTTGGTGAGATCGCTGACGGCGATATATCCCACAACGGACGTCGCTTTGACGAGATTGACCGCCTCGGCGGAGTACGCAGGCGCAAACATTCTCATTGCCTGCGGCAATACAATGCGGAAGAACGTGCGGTTCCTGCCGTATCCGAGGGCGTACGCGGCCTCGGTCTGCCCTTTGTCCACGCCCTCCACCGTCAGTTTGAGCTGTTCGTAGACAAAGGACCCGAACGTAAGGATAAAGCCGAAGATCGCAACGATCAGCCCGCTGATGTCCGCTTTGCCGAATACCACATAAAAGAGCAACATCAAAACGACCAGCGTGGGCATTCCCGCGATGATCTTGGAATAAACTTTGGCAAACCCGCGCGCGATCGCCGAAGGGACTTTGTATTTCGATCTCGCCGCAAGATACAGAAGAAATCCGAGCACCGTTCCCCCGAGAAGGGCGCATATGCTGATGAGAAGGGTCGTGCCGATCCCTTGAAGGATCATGACCCAGCGGTTCTCGCGGACGAAAGTTTTTTCAAAACTCTCGGCAACGGAATCCCAGAATCCGCCGCCCGCGCCGCCGTAGACCGCCATCACCACTTCCGCCACCATATACGGATCGCTGAAATTGACGCTCTCCTTCCGCTCGGGGGTCATGTAGAGGCCGCCGCAGACAAGGTCGTACTTCTCGCTTGCAAGTCCCGCGAGCCCCGACGCAAAGGAGACGTCCTCCGTCTCGACGCGGTAGCCGTATTCCTCGCAAAAGAGGCGCAGCACCTCGATCTCGAACCCGACGGGACGGTTGTTATAGAGGTAGACGAAAGGTTTTCTCGTCGTGTCGATGGAAACTTTGAGCGTCCCCGTACTGCCGGACAGCGTGTCGAGCGGCACCGATTCGTTGGGCTCGGTCTCGCCGTACCACTTGTCGATCATGCGGTCCAATTCGCCTGCGGCGCCGAGTTTTTTGAGGAGCGCATTCATCTGCGCTTGGAGCTCATACCCGCCGTCGTTCTTTTGGAACCCAAACCCGATCTCCACCGAATAGGCGGGGACGGTCACGCAGGACAGCTGCGGCTCGGAACGCTTGACCGAGTTGAAGTTGGGACGGTCGAGCATTGTACCGTCCACCTTCCCCTGTTTGAGCGCCATCAACACGTCCGCAAAGTTGTTGAATTCGCTGATGGCGGCGTTGGGGAACTGCTCGCGGGAATAGCCGCCGTACAGCGATCCCGTCACCACGCCGAGCTTGGCGTTTTCAAAGCGGGAAAGATCGACGGTTTCCTGCTCTTCCGGGGCGTCCTTCTCCGTTTCGCCGGAGCAGCCGGCGAAACAGAACACAAGCAACGCCGCAAAAAGAAAACATAAAAACTTTCGCATTTTCTTCTCCTGCGCCGCGCTACTTTTTCAAAAAGGCGGCGCGGCGCATAGCGCATTTTTTTACAAAATTATGATAGTCCACTTTGAGAAAGATGTCAAGTTTTTTGCCGTATTTTTGTGCTAAACCGATACGCGCTTTTGCGCGGCGCCCCCGCACGGCCAGGCCGTGCGGGGGCGCCGCACCTGTTTATGCCGCCTGCGGGACGGGTTTCCCCACGCGGGCGGGAAGTTTTTTGTGCAAGACGGCGATGAGGATCCCCGCAGAGACCGCCGCCGTGAGCGCCTCCGCAATGGGGAATGCCCACCAGACGAGTTCGGCCGCATCCGTCGCGAGCGTAAACAGCCAAACGGCGGGAAAGACGAATACGGCGAGCCGCAGACAGGAGATGAGAAGAGGGTAGAGCGCGTATCCGAGCGCCTGCAACACGCCCTGCACGGCGACGCTCAGCGCCATGAACACATACCCGATACTTGCGACCCGCACGGCGATCCCGACGGCGCGGATGAGCTCTTCGCCGCTCTCCCCGCTCGCCATGCCGAAGAGCTGCGCAAGGGGCTCAGACAGACCCTCAAAGAGCGCCGTAATGACCGCTGCGACGGCGAGGGTGATCGCGATCCCCCACCCCACGCAGGCGCGGGAGCGTCCGATGTCCCCCATGCCGTAGTTATAAGAGAGCACGGAGATGATGGTGTTGGAGAGCCCGAAACAGGCGAACAGCGCGAACTGCATGATCTTATAGTACACCCCGAAACTGCCTTGAAGGAGCGCGGCGTCTTTTGCCGTGCCGAGAATGAGGTTTACGCCGAGCATCATCACGGACAGCATTCCCTGCATGAGCGCCGCCGAAAGCCCGATGTGATAGATCTCTTTGATGATCTTCCCGCTCGGCAGGAGATCTTTGAGCCCGCCGCCCAATTCCTTGTTTTTGCAGTAGTGGAAGAGCATGGCGACGAGAAGGGACAAGATCTGTCCGATGACCGTCGCCCACGCCGCGCCCGCGATACCCATGCGGAGAGGGTAGATGAATACATAGTCGAGCACGATATTGGCGGCCGCGCCCGAAATTTGGGAGATCGTGGAAAACATCGTCTTGCCCGTGCTCTGCAAAAAGCGCTCATAGACGGTGAACCCGATCGCGCCGAAAGAAAAACAGCAGCAGATGGTGAGATATTCCGCGCCCATCTCCACGACCCGTTCGTTCCCCTTTGCCTGCATCGCGATAAAGGGCCTTGTGCCGAACAGCCCGAAGAGGAGAAAGACGAGGTAGATGACGAGCCCCAAAAAGACGCCGTTGCCCACCGTTTTGTTCGCTTTCTCGCGATTGTTTTCGCCGAGGGACTTGGAGAGCAGCGCATTCAGCCCGACGCCCGTTCCCACGCCGACGGCAATGATGAGGAGCTGAATGGGAAAGGCATAGGTGAGCGCAAGGTTGCCGAGCGTCCCCTCTTCCCCCATGTTGATGACAAACGCCGTGTCTACGATGTTATAGACGGCTTGCAGGACCATGGAGACGATCATCGGAAGCCCCATTGCAAGAATGAGTCTGCCGACGGGCATGACCGACATTTTGTTTTGTTTGATTTGCATGATACACCTCTTTTTGCATAAAAAAAGAGCGCAAACCCAATTGGATTTACGCCCTTCAAAGCTACGCATTGTACGAATATTATATGAAATTTCCCTCAAAAAGTCAACCGAAAATCAACTCTTTTCTTTTGTGGCGCTGCGCATTTTTTCAGTCCAACAACCGCAGCACGAACAGGGAAAACCATGTCCCGTCTGTTAAAACCTCGATCCATGCGAGAAAACCGATGAGCGCGAAAATCGCGCCGACCACAATGCCCGCGATCGCATACCCCTTCCCGTGCTAACCGTTTCGTTCGGCAAGTCGTTCAAACCGATCAAGTCCTAAATACATTTTTGCTCCCTCGAAGGAAGCCGATAAGACCCCCTTCACTATAAAGCGGTTGAAACGGGTCAAATTACACGGTCTACCGAAAAAATTTTATTCTTCCTGTAAAAATCTTTTGAGGGAGCGATAAATTCTTTGCAAGGCGTTATTGATCGCGGCTTGCGTAACGTGAAACAGCTCGGAAATCTCCTTTTGCGATTTCCCCTCTATGTATAAAAGCCGTAGTATTTCACGTTGCCGGGGCGTGAGCCGTTCGATTGCCCCTTGCAATTCCTCGCTCTCCAATTCTTCAATGGAAAATTCCTGCTCAATGTGCTTGTCCTCGAAATCAAGGCTGTTTTCCATGTCCTCTTCCAAAGAATGCGTCCAAAACCGTTCCCGCCTTTCGCGGCGGCTGGCTTTGTATTCTTCCAACAGATACGCATTGAGGAGTTTTTCATCCCCTGCTCTTTCAAGCAATTCTGCCGTTTCTTCGTCAAGGTAGACCGCGACGGTGCGTATCTCTCCGTTCTTCCGTGTGACTTCAAGGCTGTACTTTTTCATAAAATCCTCCGATTTTTGATTTTTTTGAAAATCGCAATCGGACGGATTCGCCCATGAAGAAACAGCCCGATTGCGGTCAGAAACCGCTTCCGAGCTGTTTTGGGAGAGCGTAAACCGTAGAACAGCTTCTGCGGTGTTCTCGTGCGGAAAAAGAAAAGCCCCGATAACGTTATAAATATTGCGAGGAAAATTATCTTA
Organism: uncultured Clostridia bacterium; assembly: GCA_947632195.1. Classification (GTDB taxonomy): domain Bacteria; phylum Bacillota; class Clostridia; order Christensenellales; family Borkfalkiaceae; genus Gallimonas. The sequence continues at coordinate 69,627 of CANROE010000002.1, forward strand.
CGACGAAAAGCGGCGTAAAATGAGATGATAGAGAAAAAAGGACGTCCCCCCCCCATTAGGGACGCCCTTTTTGTATTTTCAAAGTTTGCAGAAAACCCGGCACACGCTCACGCCAAGATTTTTCATTGTGCTGTCCGTGCGGGATCAAGCGAAAATCAAACGGAACGTTCTTTTCGAGCAGAGCGCCGATGCAGCGTTCAAGCCCACGGCATTGCGCCCCGCCGTGGCTTTTTAGTTCTTCCGTGCCGTAGTCAATATAAAGAGCGACGTCGTCCGTCCACTCTGCGGCTTTTATCATCCTTCCGACTTTCTCTGGCGCGACCCAAAAACTCGGAGAAAGCGCCGCGCCGCCTCCGAACACAGCCGAATAGCGGCAAAGTGCAAACATCGTCATCAGCCCGCCCATAGAGCTTCCCGCAAGAAAGGTATGTTCCCTTTCGGGAAGCGTCCGATAGGTTGCATCAATCATCGGCTTGAACGTACCGACAAGCCAATCCATATATGCCTCGCCCTTGCCCTCAGACGAACCATATTTGGACTGAAACGGGAAAGGCGAATATTCCGTCAGACGATCTTCCCTGTCCGCTTCCACGGCTGCGACAATAATCTCGGCTTTGAACTTGTCAAGAATCTCCCCCATGCGCCAACTGTCACCGTATGGCGCGGTGTCATCGACAAAGGCGGTTTGTCCGTCAAACATATACAAAACGGGGAAACGCTTTTTCTCGTCGTAGGCTTTGGGAAGATACACATACACCTTTCTTGTCTGTTCCCCGCTTGGCGCGGGAATGGTGATGTCAAATTGGTTGATCATAATTCCCTCTTTGCAATTTACATAGGTTACTTCTGCAAAAAAGCCGACAGCAAAACTGCTATCGGCTTTTTGTGGCTGCTCCTGTCAGACTCGAACTGACGACACCGCGGTTACTTCACTACATCGCTTTCGCCTTGTAGTCCGGACTTTGTCTTTCCCATGAGCTTTCGCTTTTAGGGATCCCGTGTAAAGTCTCTACACACGAATCCTTGCGGATCCTTGCTCGGCGTTGTCTTATCTTGCGACTTAGATTTCACCGAATTAGCGGGATTTGTCATCTGCGGGTTTCCCCGCAGAGCTGCTATTCCTACTCTTGTTAAGTAGGCTTTACAGCCGCGTGCTCTCCCAAGCGTACAGGTTTACAGTCAATAATCTATCGGGAAACGTTTGATTAGGTCAAGAAAAACGCGCCTCATGACTTTTATAAGATTTTTAGGGCGCGATGCGATTTTGGAGAAAATTGTCGCAATACCTACAGGTTACGCCGCAAATCTCATCATCGCAACTATGGCTTGCTTCCGAAAACCAAAAATCTGCCATCCCGTCTAGCTCCTTATTACCTATTGTTTTCGCCGCGCCCTTCATGTACCATAGACTTGATACATCACCATCGAAATCAAATGTCATGTAAGCTTTAAGTACCCTTAGAATATCTTCTGTGCTAGCAGTTCTCCCCGTGATTTTGAATTTACAAATGCCAACTCCAGCGTATCTCGGAATATCTTCGGGCCTAATAAAGCGCAGTTTGCACCAAAATGAACTTTTACACCCATTTCTATTCACCATGCATATATTTTGGGGATAACCACCCATAAGATCTTCTTCATTACACGTTGCATTTTCTGAATGGCATATAAAGCAGCTCTCGCGGAATATACACGGTGACATGCCTTCTCCATACAAAAATCCGAGCCCGCATAGTTCATTTACAATAAGTTCGAGGTCGCAATTGTTAGCACTTATATTTTTTTGTATTCGTATCAATCGACCTATTTCTCTGTTAAAGTACGGCGATAGGCAAAATGAGTGTACGCCGTATAATTGTCTGTAGGTTTCGATTTGATTTGCGGAAAAAATGTTCGCGATTGAGCTAAGGGTTATTTCCATCTCTGAATTTTTTTTAACAATTTCCGCCAAAAGCGGATGTGTGACTATCACGCCATCAACAGCAGCATCCTCAAGCCGGCGAACAAAATCAATAATGTCAGACTCCTTCTCTGCTAAGCTAGCTTTACTCCCTATGTATGGTGCATTTAGAGCGTAATAAAACTTGATATTTTCTGTGTGAAGCTGTTTGATGTGGCTTTCTATTTCCCTCAGTGATACTTCGGGAAGTCTATATTTAGGTCTTGCGGTAAGCCAATCAAATTCTGACGACGAGGCGTAAACGCTCTTTATTTTTGCAAAATCCGAAAGCGCATTGAGGCGTCTGATTGCACCAATGAGGCGCGAATCGAAATTATATCCAACCTTATATTCAACTTTTCCCTGTCCCATCACAGCTCCACTAAGTCTGCAAATCCCCCTCTGCTCCAAAGCCACATAGGGGTATGTATATCTATGGGCGCAAATTCGCTGCCTCTGAGTGTTTCTCTCCACGCCTCTGCGACCTCTCTTTGCACATTGGTAGCATTCATGTCGTGTATCAAACCGAGTTTATATGATGATTGTATGACATGGGTATCAGGCGCAACCGAGATATTCTCCCTGTCGCGTAGCGGCAAGTCTGCGTACTGGGTTAAGACATAAAGCCAATAATTCGCGATTTTGTTACCACTCAAGTATGGATAGTTTTTCTTGTGCTTTAATTGTATCTCTTGAAGAATTTTTGTTACGGTATAGTCACATCTCTCAAACAAATTGCTCAATTCCCCTCCGAGTTCGTTAACAATCGTTGTACATAATCTAATCCAAATTTCTGTGTGCTTATTGGGTTGGATTGCCACTTTATATTTTGTTAAGGCCGCTCGTAGCTCCTCTGTATTACAGCAGAGAACATCGTTTGGAGAAAAGATGAACCTAGTAGCCGCGTCGTTAAATGAGGCTAAAGCACCTTCCCAAAGTTTATACGAATTTCTCTGATAGTTGAGCGCCATCGGAAGTGTAAGATAAAGTAAATTTTCTTCTGAGTTGCGTTGCAAATGCGGATTGCTATCTTCTGGCATGAATTCCCCGCCCAGCAACCCTGCTTTCCACATCTTATATAACTTTCTGACATTATTTAGAGCTTCTGCTCCATCATAGACTTTGCTGTCTGCGCCGGCTTGATCGAACAAGCTTGTTTGCATTACGGGCATATTTCAATACTCCTTTTTTAGTACATAGCACTCAACTATGCAAAGATCCTTTTCGTCTACCCCATGTTTCTTTGCCGGTGTAACAATTTCCTTTGAGATATGGCTATGATAATCTATTCCAAGCTTTCCCTTTTCATATCTTTCAATAACGAACCCCAGCCTTCTTCCCAATATCTCAATCTGCTCTTTAGGATATGTGAATGAATAAACCTCATTCACGTTGCCAGAACTCCCGATAAATTTCGTCTTTATCGCACCTCCCCTGTTTAGTTGACACCATTCATGACTTGGAAGCGAAACCACCAATCTCCCGTCTCGCCTTAAAATCCTTAATAGCGAGGCAATTGCCTCTGGGTAGAAATACGGGTCGCACAGGGATGCAAATATGACATCAAATTCTTCATCGTGCCCACGGAATTGTCTAATTCCGACATGATCCTGCTCAGCCCCAGCATTCATTTTTTCAGCGATATCAATCGATGGAATATTTTTCTTCGAGAGAGAATTCAGCCACCCATTTCCACTCCCGACTTCTAACAAGGCATCTTCACTCGTGCATTTTCTTAGTTCATCTTCAAAGAAGGAGGCGCTCGCATCGTGAAAATTTGCCGTAGTCACCCTCTTCGCGTCATAGAACTCTCCAGCAATTTGCTCATAGCCTGCTTTGTTAACTCTATCTATTTCATCACTCTGTGGCAAGTGTAGCTCTCGCTGAAGTTTGGTGGCTTGTATCATTCTTGATAGATTGCAAATTTGCGAATCAATTGCATCGTCTGCGTTATTTGAAACCATGATATCTATGGGTGTATCAGAGGAACTATAATCTTCGGCCCGACCACGATCATCGCGAAAATCGCCACTTAGAATTTGCACGATAATCAGGTCATGACAGTATTTCCTGATTTTCTCCACATTGCTCGGATGAATTTCTTTTACAACATCTATTCCGCTTTGAGAAAAAACAGACGCCTCCATGGCGTATTTATATCCATAGGCCTCATCTATGTATAAAATCCGACCATCATGTAGAAGCCCTCGAATTTGTTCGTCAGATACAAATTCATACTCGTCAGATTCGTTTTTTCGTTTGGGACGTGTCGTATATGATTTAGCCCGCAAATACAAATGGGGGAACTTTTGAATCAACGCATTTATAATTGTTGTTTTTCCGCTTCCACTGGGACCAATTACGGCAATAAAGCTCATACTCCCTCCTAATGTCTAACAAAGTAAATGTTACTTTTTGTATCGCAAAAGCACTCGCCGCAATCTAAGCAATTTTTCCCGTTGGAATATTGCTCGGGACAGTTAAACATATCATCTCGGCGATGGTCATCGCCAACGATACAAAATCGCCATCCTGCTGGTGGCACCTCATTCCTTTCTAATGACGCAATCAATTGAATATTAGATTTTGCGCGAAGCCGTTCCATGTCTCGAAGCAGTTTTGGAACACGCCATGATCTTGTATAACCCCAAAACAACGCTGATGGATTTAGGTCTACCACGCTCTCCCACAAACCTATGTAATTACTAGAAAAGAAATCGCCTGATGAGTGAATTCTAACGACGGGGTTCATAGTTCTTCCTATTTGTTCGCATAGCCTATAAATTAACTCCTCTTGTTTCTGCACCGCCCAATAGAGATTACAGCACCAACGCTCAATCGGGAAAACATCTATGCGCGTGTCCGCGTTATAACAATAATTTAGGCATTCAGAGGCGCCAGGACACGTAATAACGGGGGGCAAATTCCATACCAAAGCCGTTTGATTTTTGTCATTTTTTATGCCAGTTTTCTTGTTCCCTCCTTCCAATCCGTAATATTCTCCCTCGATCGGGAGCAAATCGCGGTAGCTTTCTAAAATCGCTCTCCGCGTTTTCAATTGCCTTTGCGTGGGTATAGTTCTCCTAAGCATGTCATCCTCCCATTAGCAAGTCGCCTCAGCCTGCATTAATTGCGCGGGAATTGAAATCTCTCACTCGAAAAATCCGATAGTTTAACACTATCGGATTTTCCATTTTCTATGTTACTATAACACATTAGGGTACAATTGTCAAGTGAAACAAATCCAATGTTTCTTACTTGTTTGTGTAGCATGGGGACACTTTCGTCATTCTTTTATCAAGAAACGCAGTTTTAACCGGCTTCCCTTACTCGATAAAATTGACCATATTACAGACTTTTAGTACAGATGTGGAAAAAATAGAGCAATTATTATCTCTTGAACCACACACGTCGTATACTTTAATACGGTCGTGGGCTTTTTCTTTTTAGGCTTATATGGTTTTAATTTATCTTTAATTAGCTGATTTTTTCTTTCGATATCCTTGTGTAATCTCCTTGTGGCTTTTGTCTTAAACACATGCCTTCTATATTATTAACGTTTTAGACGGGTAAAATGTTACAAAAAAATTTCGGATTTCTCCAAAATTTTTTTGTGGTATAACTATTTTCTTGTCGTAAGAAGGGTGCTACCCTGTTTGGGAACAAGCTCTTGCGTCGGAATTGCCATTATGATGAAACTTTTTACACCTCAGAAATCGCTAATCAAATCAAGATAGGGTTTCTTGATTAAAACGTTTATACGGTATAGTTTGCCAATTTCTATTCTTTCGAGAAGATCACATATTATCATCTTCTTCCGCTCTCGCGTCGCGCTATCAAATTCTTCGGCGAAACCGAGGAATTGCTCGTAACGCGCATCGAGATTCTTCAATGTGTCTTGCTCGGCGTTGACGGCTTTCAGCGTTTCCGGAATTAGCCGCTCGAGCTGCGCAATTTTCTCTCTGTGAACAACTAAGGATTGATTGATGTCCTCTAATGACAACCGAGATTTTCCAATCATTGCCAAGCCAATCTCATTATGAAGCCTTTGAATGATAAGCCCAAGTTCTTCATGCTCTTTAAGGAGCCGATTATAGTCTGCTCTTTTTTGGCGGAGCGCCTCTTTGTAGCTCCGCTCGAGAGCATCAGTTCTTACGCTACCCTTGATCTTGTCAAGCAAGTCGTGAACGACAGCAAGCACCGCCTCGTCGATCCGCGTAGACGTGTATTCCGTCAAACCATCGCACGGTCCCCTACGTCGTGCCCGATTGGGACAGACGTATTTGATTTGATGATATACCTTTTCCGTCCCATCTGCCAACGTTCGCTTTGCGGAATAAGTGCAAGCATGCAATCTCGCCCCGCAGTGAGCGCAATAAATATTCCCGCCGAGGAGCGCTGCACCCCTTGTAGTATATGCTATGTTCGATTTTCTTGCATTCACTACGTTCCGAGCTTCCAAAATCTTTTGTGCTTGCGCAAACATATCTTCACTGATAATTTGGAGGCCCTCTATGAGTTCAGACCGCTTCCCGCCGCGCACATAGTGTCCCGTATAAACCTCATTTCGTAAGATACGGTTAATCGTATTGGATTGGAACCTCGCCCCATTGTGTGTTCTGAACCCCTGTTCGTTGATAAGATTACAGAGCCTCCATGTGCCATAACCCTCGTTTACGGTCTTTTGAAATATGTATTGTACCACGGCGGCCTCTTCGGGAATGATTTCAAGTGCGACAAGTTCCCGCCCCTTCTTTGTGATAGTCCCGCTCTTCACGAACCGATAACCGAAGGCCGCTGCCCCGCCCGTAAATTTCCCCTCTTCCACAAGCTGTCCGAGGCGTGTCTTGACGCGGAGAGAAGTTTTTCTGCTCTCGCCGCCCGCTTGCCAAAACCTTATGTAGTTCAGAAGGTAATCGCAGTCGTTTTCAAAGGTCTGCTGTCCCTCTTTTGTACTCCAAACTTGGATGCCGCTCTTTACGAACCATTCAAGGACAAAAGGTGTTTCGTTGGGAATACGCCCCAATCGGTCAAACATGAACACAAGCAGAATATCAAACTCTTTCTTCTCTGCCGCCGCCCTCAAATCTTGTATAGCATCGCGGTCGTTTGCCGAGATCTTGAAACCGGATACACCCTTCTCAAGGAACTCCTTACAAATCGTCCACCCCATTTTCTCCGCAAACACATGACAGGCTTTCCGCTGCATGGGGATGTCGTCCTCGTCCACTTGTCCTTTGGTCGAAACGCGATATAAGCAATACACCCTTTCCATTCTATTGTATCACCTCTTTGCCGTTACTGTAGCTGTATGTGCCAACTTTTTCGTGATGTTTTGTGATGTTTTCTTTTCTATCGTGGTCAATTTTTTGCTATCCGTTCTTCGTATGCCGCCAACAGGTTATCTATCACCCTTTGAAGTGAGCCATCCGAAGGTGTATTGCCGATATAGACTTTAATATGAATTCCATTAACGTCCATTTCTTTATACAGTTCACGGTTTCCCTCTTTTCTCTCAATCTCTGCGCTTTCCGTAATTCCTCCTTACGATGAGGCGCAGACGGCAAGTTACGCCTCATCTTTCGATGAATCCGCAACTTGCCTTTGCAGTTCGGTTATTATCCCTCTTGTCCCTGTTCGATCTGTTTCTTCAAACTCTCATAGCCCTCTCGGATCAGCTCCACTTTTGTGATCTTATACTTTTCCAAAAAGGCGATGATCTCCTCGCACTCGCCGCGCGGCATACTTGTCCCGAAGGTGGCACTTCTTGCTTTGCGCTCCGCCTTATGCTTATCCTCATACCGCTTGTCGATGATTTGCTTTGGCGTTCTCATGGCTTTGCCCCCTTATACATAGACAAGTTCATTTAAGATCTCTTCTTCGATCGCCGCGTTCATCGCGTTCAGCCTGCGCACGTCGGTCAAGTAATCACCCGTCCGTTTGTACTGTTCGCTCTTGGAAAGTTTCTCGCGCAGCACTTCGTCCATCTCCTCCGCCTGCCGGTCTATGCCGTGCAAGTATTCGGGAAGATTAACGATCCCCAACATCTTTGCGGGATTGTGTTCTTCGAGATAGAGCTTGGCAAGAGTTCCGTACTTGCCGTAGACGTGGTGTACGGGCGGCACAAGCTCTTGATACCGTCTGACTTCCTCTTCGGTCAAGCCCTCTCCCCTCTCGGCTTTCGCCAAAATTTCAGCGTCGTTCATGTGATTCCTCCTTTAAGAATAAATCGTATTCATACGATACATCCTTTTTCCGTATTTGTCAATAGGTTTCGGAAAATTTCTTTGCTCAACCTTTTGATTGTCATGTGACAAGCGCGGCGATCCCGCGCACGAGGTAAGGACAGGCGACGACGATCGCAAAGATGATGACCAAGCCGATGACATAATTCACAAGCATTTTCTTCGCCTTTGCCTTGTCCTCGTTTTTGACGGCTATAATGATTGCCACGCCGATCGCAATGCTCCACAGTCCCGCCGTTGCGAGAAGCACCCAATACATATAGGGCGCGTACTGCTCAAACAGATATTCCACATAGTTGGAAACGTTCTCGTACTGATCCCCAAGTTCTTGCGTATAGCTGTTGCCGCAGACCGAACAGGTATAGGTTCTCCGCGTATTTCCGTCGGTGGATTCCACATTGGTGATGCTGTAATTGTGTCCCTTTGCGGCGATCTTCGTCTGTATTGTATCCCCGCATACGTCGCATACGCTTTCGTTGATCCCGTCCTCGGTACAGGTCGCCTCTTTGACGATATGGCTTGTATAAGAGTGTCCCGTCGGCACACCCGAAGGCTCGCGGTAGGTATCGCCGCAGACCGAACAGGTATAGATATTTTCCCCTTGCTCCGTACAGGACGCAGGCGCTTTCTGTACGCCGTAACGATGTCCTGCCGAATAAAGCGTTTCTTCCCGAACGTCTCCGCATTGGAGACATTCATACTGCACCCAACCGCTTTCTTTACAGGTCGCGTCTTGTTTTTGGCTTACAACATAGTAATGGTCGATTGTGAAGTGATAGGTCTTTTGTTTGCCCGCATTATTATCGAGGGTCAAGGTGTGATCCCCTTCTTCCACGATCACGGTATCTTTGTAATACGTTCTCCCGTCGAGAGTCGCAGACCAATAGTCGCTGTCCCAAGTAAAGGAAACGCTGTTGTCCGAGCTTGATTGCTCCATTCTCCCCAGTGGTTCTTCGGTACTCAGAATCACCCACTTTGTGTCCGTCTTGTTGCCGAATCCGTCCTCTGCATAAAAATAGTACCTTCCGTTTCTCTCCGTGTCGGGGACGGTGTATCGGCTTCCATTCGTAAACCATTCTTCCGATTCGTATTTGACATATAGTTTTGCTTCTCCGCCCGCGTCCGAAGCGGAAACCGTGAACGCCTTGCTCGTCGCCCCGCCGAAACTTACGCCGCTGCTGCAAGTCATTGTCGGCGGCAGACAGTCCATATATGCGGTTATTGTTTCCGTCCTCTGTCCCAAACTGTCTGCGGCATAAAAACTCCACTGCCCCGAATTGCTTGTTTTGGCTTCCACCGTATAGCTTTTGCTCGCGGTAGAGCGAAATGTACTTGACGAGGGCGATTTATAATAGAGCCGATCGAAATGTTCATCTTCTGCCGAAAAGGTGATGTTCTTGGCGGTTGCCGCTCCGTTTTGGAGCGTTAGCCCTCCCGCTGTAAGTTGATAGGTCGGCGCTTGATTATCCACGGTAAAATGAAACACATAAGGAAAATCCTGATAGCTTTTGTGTGCATCCCAATAAGTGCTGACATAGGTAAACTCATAAGCTCCGTTCGTCAATTCCACAGAACAAATAGTTGTTGAACTTCTGCCCGATAAAGCGTTTGAGGAAACAACTTCGCCGTCCCGCTTCAAAGTGTATCGCGCGTGTTCATTCGTGCCGTAATCCGTGTTTTTGACCTTAAAAGTCGCATAAGTCCAATCGATCAAGGCGTAGTTCTCCAAAGTTCCCGTACCGGACGTGATTTTGGATTCCATAGTGATCGTGTAAAAATCCGTCGGCGCGTCCGCGATCACATTGCCTTTGCTTTCGATTTTTCCCTGCGTGGTGCAGACTGCCGAGCGGCTTGTTGCCGCCGAAGCCGTTTCCGCACCGCCCGCCGGCACAAACAGAAGCGCAAACCCGAACAGCATGAGTACCGGGAAAAGAGCTATCAAAATTTCTTTCTTTTTAATCCTCATTCCCTTCCTCCTTTTTGTTTTCGTCGAATAAGCTCTGCGCATAGTCGCCCGCTTTGATACGGATACAGGCGCGAAGTTCGGTAGAGCCTACAAAGAACGCCTGTCCCGTCACCGCCGAGATGATCATGCGCTGTTCCTCGTCGTTAAAGCTATCCCCCGCACGGTACACGTCCAAAACGTCTTTCATGTCGGGCGCGGCGAGCTTGAAGATAAAGTTGTATTGGCTGTTCTTTAAGATCGTCGAGGTCTTATTGCGAAGTTCCTCGTTTGCGTTCCAATCCGCGATGTTCTGCGTGGCGGGAATGAACGCGCCGCCGTACTTCCTGATCCGCTTGTTCATGGAATAGAAGAAGTCGAGCGCGATCGGGAACTTCGCATCAATGAACAGGTGCGCCTCGTCCACGACGATCATGGTGTGCAGATTCGCCCCGTTCTTGTTGCGCTCTCTCGCGTTGATAACTTCCTGCTCGATGAAACGGAACACAAGCAGCATCTGCGCGTTTGCAACGACGTTGTTCTTGTTCGCAAAGAGCGATTGGAAGTCGAAGTCGATGAGGTCTGCCCCCACTTGCAATGTAGACGGCGCGTTCCAAATGTCACTGTAACGCCCCGTGACAAATTTCTGCAAGTACAGTTCCGCCGTGCGAAGATCCCGCTGTGTAAGCGCGTCCATGTCCTCTGTCTTTTTGCTTTGGAGCGTTTCCATGAGATCGGAGAAGAGCGGGAAGTAGTCCGCAGGGAAGTTTGAGCAATCGGTATTCTCGGTGATCCCCATTCTTGCATACGTTTCCACCGTAAGGTTATTGATGAGTTCGATCACGTCCGTAGGCGCATCCGCAAGCACGATCTTAAAGAAACTTTCGAGCATTTTCAAGTGCGTGTTGAATGTCACTTTGCTGTCTGCGGGCGTTCCGTCCTCGGTCAAAATCTTGTAGATATGGAACGGGTTGATCCTCCCCTCCCGCGCATTGCCAACGTTGATGATATTGCCGCAAAGATTTCTCGTAAGTGCAAGATACTCCGCTTCGGGGTCAAGGACAATGACGCGCGTCCCGTTTGCCCATTCGTTGAGAATGAGATTTTTGAGGAAGAAGGACTTCCCGCTGCCCGACTTCCCTATAATCATTGCGTTGCTGTTCTGATACAGATTCCCTCTCTTCCAAAGATTGAAGATGAAGGGATAGCCGTTGGTCTTATTCTCTCCGAGCAAAATGCCGCCCTCGTCCATGACGAACGTCCGCACAAACGGGAACGCCGCCGCGAGGGAAGAACTGTTGATGCCCCGCTCTTGGTTTTTGAGCGTAGACACGGGCGATACCGCCGCTGTTTTGAAACCGTCAATCTGCAAGCCGTACAGCGTAGACGGGCGGAAGTTCCCCGTGAGCATTGCCCGCCGTACCGCTTTCTTATAGCTGTCGTTTTTGAGATAGTTATAGGCGGTCACGGTGAGGGTCACGTCAAACAGGCTTTCGTTCTCCGTTTGAAGTGCGTCGAGCAGGGTATTCATCGTTTCTTGATGAATTTCCGCGCTGTTCGCGTCGCTCGCCTTATCCGAGATGATTTGCTTTGTCTGCATTTCTCCGATGCACTTGTCTATGCGGCGGATGGCTTTCACTTTATCCACGGGCTTGACGTGCATGACGACCTTCGTATTGGGGATATTGAACAGTTCTGCGCCCCATGCGTTCTTGACGCGGAGCGGATAGTCCGATACCGCAAATGTCGCCGCTTCCGTGCCGTCGATCTCGTACTTGTTGCCGCGGAATACCACTTCCTTCGGCTTGACCCACGCGACGAGTTCCTCGCTTGGAATATCCTTGCTCTCCCGCTCGTCGAAGTTGCGGGAAAAGCTGTATTTCAAGAATACCGCCGTTTCCCTCATGCCGAGAAGTTTCGTGTTCAGCCCGCACTTTGCGATCTCGGCTGCGACGTTGACCGCCGTGCTTTCAAGATCGAGTTCGTTTCTGCCATACAAAACTATGTAGTAGTCCGAAAGATACTGTTTGCGGATATTGTTGAGCTTGTCGATACGGTCGATGCGCTCCCGCAAGATATCTTCCTTGATCTCCTTGACATCGGAATATTCATCGCCCTCTGCGACCGTTGAAAGTCTTCCAAACAGTTCCTCGGCAAATCCGTCCAAGTTCACAGGGCGGTCGATCTTCACGATGTCCGCACTTTGGTTTTGGTCGAGAAGTTTTAAGGCGTTCGCAAAGTAATTGATGTCGATGTTCTGCTCCGTAACGTCCTCGATCCCGAAGTTCTTCTGCCCGACCTTGATGACGCGCCCGAGCGTACCGCTGCCATATACGAGCAAACCGTTATCTTTGATCTCCTTTAAGGAATAGAGCGCGTCCACGTTCTCTTTGGGGTTCTTCGCGTCCGACGTGTATTTCTTCTTCGCAAACAGGAATTTGACATTCTCAAAGATGAACGTAAAGAAGATACCGTCGGGAGTAGGCATGAACATCACCACGGCGCACAGCCCCATGATGACGGCAAACACCCATGCACCCGCCGTGATCGCTATGAAGATGATCGCAAACACCACAAGGGCGACGATCACATCTGCCATTGAGTAGCACTTCCATACCGTGTTTTTTACTTTTATTTTTTTGGGAATGATCCTCATTCTCCGCTACCTCCCTCTGTTGCTCCTTCTTCCGCGCCGCTGTCCGACGCGCCGCTTTCGCTCTCCGAGTATTTGTCGCCGTCGTCCGAACCGGACGAGCCACCGTCACCCGAATCGCCGTCCTTTCCTTTCTTTTTATGGGATACAATATGCGCAATCCCCTTGATACCTTTTGCCGCAAGCCCTATCGTCATGCCGCCGATAATTCTGCCGCCATAGAACGCGCTTCTGAGGAACCCGCCGTGCGGCATATCGTCTGCCTGCCCGAAGAGCCGCGCAAACAGAGCTTGTCCTGCGGGGATCACCATAGCGCCGCCGATGATCATGACGAGCATGAACATGGCGTTCCCGAACCCGCCCAGTCCGTCGAGTTTCATCTGCATGATAAACGGCAATATGATCGCAAACACGTTGACCGAGAATACCGCGCCGAACGCAAGGATGATCTTTGTGAGAAACATTTCCCGCCAATTCTTGAACCGCGCCCCGTCGTCGAGCGGAAGTGCAGACATGGAGATCGGCATACAGAAGTACAGATACACGACCTCAAAGATGCGCTTTGCAAGATTGACAAGCGCAATTAAGAGCGCAATCGTCACGGCGATTCCCGCGATCAGCGCGGGAAGATAGTAGAACGTGTCGGGGTTGACCATGCCGTTGAGTTTCCACGAGGTGGGCCATATCCCAAAGAGAGCCGCATTATATGTACCGAAGATGTCACTTACTCTGAGCGACGTCACGTCGATGTCGTTGATGGAATATCCGTTGACCCAGTCCCCCACGCAGGCGTTGAACAGCGCGTTGGAGATCTTCGTCGTGTTGCCGATCTGGAATATCTGCGCGACAAGCTTGATACCCGACCCCGCGATCATGATTCCGAGGAATACCACGGCAAGCATGGCGAATGTGCCGAGAATGGCGAGGAAGAATTTGCCGACGATAGACGAAAGATTTCGGTTGTTGGCGACGAAGTTTTTGATGATGCCGACAATGGCAAAGATACAGGCAAGCCCCACTGCCAAAATGAGGATACACCAAAAGACGTTCGCCACGACGGGATCCCCGATAATGAGTTCGAGGATATTGACCTTTTGCCCTTGATAGTTCACGTCCGCAATTCCCGTTATGGCGTTGAAAAGTTCCATGATACCGTCTATGAGCTGTAAGAGCCATAGAAAGAGTTGCAGACCGAGTTCTTGAAAAAATAACAGCATAATTGCCTCCTGTGAAAAATATGAGGCGGCGAGTTGCCCCGCCGCCCCGTTTCATGTCAGACCGTTATGCGGCGATATTTACGCCCCTGTGCCTACCCATGCGGACAGACCGTTGATGAGGAGCGGCGCGCCCATAGCGACGACGAAGATGATGATAATACCGATGATGAGGTTCTTCACCATGTCGCGGGCATTGATCTTTTCCTCGTTGCGGTGTGCAATGGCGATCTTGATGCCGACGTATGCGCCCCAAACGACGACCACCGCCGCAAGCGCAAGCACGATGTAGATCCAAAAATTGTCCATGAGCGTTTTGAGCTTCGCCACGATTTCGGCAAGATTGCCGCTAAGTCCTTCTGCTGCCAAAAGATTAAACATATAATTTTTTCTCCTTTTTCTTTGATTTTTTGTTTTCTTTGATTTGAAGTTTCTCTATGATCTCTTCAAGTGTGCTGTTGAGTCCTTCGTCCATTGCCAAAATTTTTCGCATGATCGTTGTGTCCTCTAATTCTTTGCTTTCTTTTTCTTCTTGATGATGAGGTATGCCGCAAGTCCGCCGCCCGCAAGGACGATGAGTACAATGAACAGCACGAGCGATGTCACGCCGCTATTACCGCTCTTTTGCTCTCCGTCGTCGGGGTTTTCGGGCGTTTCGGGATCGCTCGGCTCCTGTCCGCTCGGATCACCGTCCCCCTCGGGCGGTTCTTGTTCGCTCGGATCGCCTTCCCCTTCGGATGGGTTCTGCTCCCCCGGCTGTTCTTGTTCTTCGGGTGGCTGTTGCCCGCTTGGGTTGCCTTGTCCCTCGGGCGGCTGTTGTCCGCTTGGGTTTGAGGGGTTATCGGGCGTGGAAGGCTCTGCGGGTGGTTGATTAGAAATGCCCCGCGATGTGAGCCAAAACGTTTTCAGTTCGCTCCCCTGTTCGTCCACGATCTTCACTTCATACCTTGCGTTCAGATCGGAATAGAACACTTGCCCGTAGGCGTTTACCGTAAAGGGTGTAAAATTTGTCCCGTCTTTCGCGCCGAGAACGCGCAGACCGCCGCTCTTTACATCGCCGCAATTACAGACCCGTAGCACGATAAAGAATTTTCCTTCCGTGTTGTCCTGTACATAGAGCTGATAGGAATGACTGTGCGGCGCGGTAGGTTCTTCGGGCTGCACGGGTTCGGGAATGTATCCCGCATCCCCGCTCGTAACGAAGTCGGAAAGATAGCTGTAATTGCACTTGATACAGATATGCCGCGTATAGCCAACGCTTTCGGCAGTCGCTTTCACGACGACGTTCAGATATTCATGCCCTGTGGGGATCTCGTAATCCGTTACAAAGCGGTCGTGGCAAAACGAACAGATATGCTCGGTATAGCCATAGCTGATACACGAGGGCGGTGTGACGGTGAGTACATAGTCATGCCCGAGCTTGTCCGTGTAATCGGCAACGTAGCTGTCCTCGCAGTTCACGCATATATAGGACGTATAGCCCCCCGCCGTACACGTCGGCTCCGTGACGATTTCTTCATAATCGTGTCCGAGCGCGTCTATAAAATCGTCGTTGTAGGAGTAGCCGCAAACCGAGCAAGTATGCTTTGTATAGCCCTGCTCCGTACAAGTTGCGGGAAAGGTTTCGTCTTGGTAGAGATGCCCCGCTTCGTCCTCGTACTTGTCCGAATACTCATAGCCGCAGACCGTACAAAAGTGCGTTGTGTAGCCCTTATGCGTACAGTTTGCGGGAACGACGATCTCCACGAATCTGTGACCGAGTTCGGGCGAAGTCGTCTGCTTATATGTATCCCCGCAATATTGACAGGTGTAGAGGTCGTACCCCTTTGTCGTACAGGTCGCCGCAACCGAACGCACCGTGTATTTGTGATCGGTCGCTTGGGTGTAGTTGTCCTTCTTTGTTTCCCCGCAGAGCTGACAGGTGTAAAGCGTATAGCCTTGCTCCGTACACTTTGCGGGAATCGTTTGCGTAACTTCATATTGATGTTCGCAAAGTTCGGCAGCCGAGGCTTCCGTTCCCGCCGCATTGCCCATAAAAAGGCACGTTGACAGCATGATCAACGCGCCCAATACGGGAATATAAAATTTCAGTTTCAAAATCTGTCTCCTTTTATTCTCTTGCTTTTTCTTGCAGTTCCGCCATGCGGGGAAGGGCGTCTCCCGCAAGGTAGTCCGCAAAGTTCTGTATCTTTTGCGCGGTCGTTTGGTCGTAGTTCTCCATGAACGCATACAATAGCGTTGTCTTGTCCTCATACGGCGCACTCACAAGAGCTTTGGCGTCCCTGCCGTTCAGGATCACCGCAAATTGCTGTTGCTTGCGGATGATCTCGTTTTCTACTTCGAGCCATTGCTCGTCAAGGGTCTTGATCTTCTCTTCGCGCTTCGCTTTTTCTTGCGCCTCCGTTTGCTTGTCGCGCTCGTCAATGAGTTCGAGGAGTTCTTCCTCTTTGCTCTTGATATTCCCGCCGACAATATCAAAGACATAGTTCTCTTTTTCAAAGAGCCGCGCTTCTCTCTTTCCAACGTCCGCTTTGCCAGCGGCAAAGTACACGTCTTTGAGCAGATAGGACGGCGTGAACTTCGTCCAAATGGGTTCGTACCCACGGACGGACACGATCGCGTCTCCCTTTTCGTCGCCGTTGAGCCGTTCGAGCATCCCAACCGTGATAAGCGGTTGATTGCTCGCCCCCGTATTGCTTGACGCGGGATTTTCGGCGTTCGTATTCACGGAGAAGTTTTTGACCTTCTTCTGTCCGCACAGCTCAGAAAACTCCTTTCGCGTTTCGGGGTCGTCCGAGCCGATGAAGATCTTGATATTGCAGTTGGTCTTGATAATGTCGCCGATGTCCTTGCCGTATTTTGCCGTGAGCTGCGAAAAGCTCTGCAAGACGAAAAGATACCGTATCCCGCGTGACCGTCCTACCGTCACCATGCCCTCTATGTTCTCGAACTTCGGCAAATTGCCGAACTCGTCAAGGACAAAGTATGCTTTGCGTTTGAGGATCGCCGTGTCCGTCTGCCCTTTGCGGAGATTGATATTCGCTTTCTCCACAAGCTCTTTATACATCTGCGTGATGAACAGGGTGACAAAGCGATGACGCGTAAAGCGTTCGTCCGGCACGATGATAAACACGGCGTTCGGCTGTTCGTCCATGTTCACGATGTCGAGATCGTTCTCGCTCGTAAGGCTCATGATCCCGTCGTCCGAGAGCTGCTGCATATAGCTATTGACCTCGGAAAGATAACTCGTGAGCGTTCTGTCGCTCGTGATAAGTACGGTGTTGACGAGCCCTCTGACTTTGGAGAACTCGTCCCTCCCCTCGAGGAGATACTCTTTGAGTGCCGTCGTGTCCTCCGAGCAATACTTCGTGATGTTGTGGTAGACATTGAAAAGAAGCAGTTGCCTTTCCTCCATCTTTCCTTTGATACAGTCCTCGCAGAACGCAAGCACCAAGCCGAAGATGAGATTTCTTGCGCCCTCCTCCCATGTCGGTTGATCCTTGTTCTGTATGGGGCAAAGGGTATAGATGAGGTCCTTTGCGTTCTCGTAGATTTCATCTTTGAGTTCCTGCACCCTCGTCCGCGCGTCGCGGTAGGATAAAAACATTTCCCCGCCGCCGTAATACTTGCCGTCCTTTTGCACAAGGTTGTTTTCAAGTTCCTTTACGAGCCGGATGCGGCGAAGCAGGACTTCCATGGGATTCCAACGCGCCGATGAGTACGGCTCCCGAAGATCGAGCATGGAGATTTTATAGCCCTCACTTTCGAGCTGTTTGGCGTGTTTCTCATAGAGTTCTTTCTTCGGGTCCGCAACGATGATAGACGGCTTTCCCTTGCTCCTGCCCAAGATCGCGATGTTCTGATCGACGAAACCCGTCGTCTTGCCGCTGCCCGTCGTGCCGACGATCAGCGCGTGGAGTTGGCTCGTGGAAATGATCTCAACGCCGTTTTTCTTCTTTTCCGCGCCGATCACGATTTCATCATCGTGTTCCTTTACGCCGTTCCACGTCGTCACGGTGAACTCTTTCATCCTGCGCAATCTTTTCGTCGTGAGCCATTCGGTATCTTCGAGATCGTTCTCCTTCATGGCGATATTCTGCGCGTCTACACGGTACAGAAACAAAAAGCCCATGAGCAGCAACCCGTTCACCACGCCGACCAACAGCCAGTAGTTCTTGTTCCCGAAGATCCCGTTAAAGTCATTGCCGAAAAGGGAAAATACAAGCGCGATGACGACCGCCACCACCGCGAAGATAAACGCCCAAACTGCGGCAAGCGTACTCTTCGGTTTCTTCTTTTTGTGTTTGAATGCTTCCTCTCTATCCATAGTTCAATTTTTATAGTCCTCCCGATTTTTTCTTTCCCGCTCCTCCCGCTCGCGGGCAATCTCCTCCTCGATCTCTTCCAACCGATGAGAAAAAACCCTTCCCTGTTCCTCACATTCTTTTCCGAACGTCAGAAAAAACTTTTTGCAAGCGGCGTTGACATTCCTGCGGGAAATACCGAGTAGCTTTTTCAGACGGACGTCGTTTGCATTGTATATCTTCTTCCCTTCATACAGCTTCGGCTTGATATACTTCGCAAGGTTCAAGACAAGATTCCCTTGCCGCCGCCGGTAGTCCTCCTCGATCTGCTCGATCACATGGATGTCTTCCTCGTCGATCTTCCCTTGAAACCTTTTTGGGTCGTTCTCCATCTTCTCCATGCTCACGTTCTTTTGCGAATAGACGGAGGGGTTGCTGCAAATTTGTTCCATGGCACGTTTGCGTTGCTCGAGGGCGATCCAAAACTTTTTGTCCGCTTGCCGCGCCCGCCTGTCATATCGGAGCAGCATTTGGACGATCCTGTCCACTCTGTCGCGGTAAGGCTTCATGTTCTCGCTTCCGTAAGAAAGCCGCCCGTCCTTCGGCAAGTCCTTTGCAAGGGCTATGATCGCTTCGCGGATCTCCTGCGTTGTGTTCATGGCTTTGCTTGGGCGCAGCATCTCTTTCAAATCTTTGACCGCCTCCGTCCGCGATTTATAGAGTTTGCCTCTGCGGTCGTCCAGATATAACTCCATGCGAACAAACATATTGTCGATCGCTTTCTTGTCGATCTGCGCATAGCGGCGAAAAGTGAGTGTTCCGTCTTTGCTCTTGTATTTCGGCTCTTTCTCCCAAAATACGAAGTGGATATGTAAGTGCGACTTGTCCTTATGAAGCGCGCACATGAGGTCGATGTTGTCCTTGTGGAACCGCGCGTCCCGAAAGAAGTTCGGGAAAGTGCGCTTGATAAACTCAATGCACTTTTCGGGCGTTTCGATCTTGTAGGAATCTTCCTCTGCGAGCGAGATGAAACCGTGGTAGATATTCCCCTTGTTCGCTTTCAGCCGCGCCTTCATTTCGGAAACTTCCTGTTCGGGGATCATGCCCTTGTCGTTGAACACGCCCGTGTTCTTTTGCAGATACTCGAACATCGACTTGAAGAGTGACTTCCCCGTGCGCTTCCCCTCGGTATTCATGTACTCGTAGATATTCTTCCCGCCCGTCATGTCGTAGAAAGAACGCTTCTCCGCATGAGCCTCCCGCTCCACGCTCGTCGCCGATCTCGGAAGGGAGTAAGGCGTATATTGGATATTGAAGATAACGGGTTGGCTGCTCATTGTTTACTTCCGCAGTTTCTTGATCCCTCGGTTTTCGTAGCTTTCAAGGTATTCGGGCGTATCGCAGAGCGCACCCTGCACGAACTTGTTCCCCGGCACTTTCATCCCGTTGTATTCAAGCCCCTTTGCGTTGAACACCGTGGAGACCATTGACTTTATCAGCGTTTCATTCAAGAGGATCTCCCGAAGCAGTTGTATAGACAGCGCATAAAATTCATGACTCTCTTTCTCCTCTGCGGGCATTGCCTCTGCCTCCGCGCTTTTCTCCCGTTCGACTTCTTCCTCCACCGTTCCGAGCACATCCCTTCTGAGGATCGGCAGTCCCCGCACGAGCGCGTCATTGATAAGTAGATTGAAGCTCTCCGCATAGCGGGGATCCTCGCTGATCTCGTCGATGAGCGTCCAAAGATCTATGTCCGTGATACGGATATACCGCCGCATCCGTCTATCCGTGCTCTCCTCTCCCATCCCTTTCACCCCCGAAGGAAAAGTCGGTTTCCGACTTGTTCCCCGCCCCGTGAGGGGCGGCTCTCGCGGCGCCGCAACAGGGTTGTGGCACCGCCTTATCCTGCTTATCATTTTCGGTTCTCATGCAACACTTTCCCTCCCGTTTCCGCCTGTTTCTCATTCTCCCGTTTCAGATAATTTATCATGCCGGCAAGCGGGTTTTCGGCGATGATCTCTCCCGCGATCACATGAACGCCTTCGGGCGCAGCCGTCTTGTTTTTTTCCGTCGTGACAAGCCCGCCCTTTCTGCCGTTCGCGCTGTTCATCGCGGCAACGTCAAGTTCGCGCTTGACGTAAAGGTAAACGCCTTTGAGGTATTTGTCGTTCGTATGGAACGGCTTGCCGTTGAACACATATTCGCAAACACCCTTGATGAACTCCCCCGCCTGTCTGTCCGTCATCTCGCTCATCGCATTGTAGAAACTCTTTTTGAATTTGAAATTTTGCATATTTATTCTCCTTTTTGTTTGATTGATAATTACTCAAAAGCTATTGACATATAATAGCTTATGTGCTATAATGTTTTCAGAAAGCAATTTAGGAGGAACCCCCATGCCCACCATTTCAAGATTTTACGGAATGATCGTAAAGATGTACTTCTTCGGCTCCGAGCATAACCCGCCCCATATCCATGTTGTGTATGGAGAATACATCGGCGTTATCGACATCCGAACCCTCGCCATGCTCGAAGGCGACCTGCCCGACAAAGCCTTAAAACTCGTCAAAGAATGGGTTTCGATCCACCAAAAAGCATTGCTCGAAATGTGGGAATCGCAGAATATCCATACTCTGCCCCCTCTTGATTAAGGAGTATTCCTATGTTTATGAAGATCACCTCTGTCGCCGCTCTGCCCGACTATATCCTGCTTGTCGGCTTTTCGACGGGCGAATATAAGCAGTTTGACTTAAAGCCGCTCATCGAAAAATACCCGCCTTTCAAGTCCCTCGTTCAGGTACAGGGACTGTATGAACAGGTGAAGATCGACATGGGCGGTTACGGCTTGATTTGGAATGACGACCTCGACCTTGCCGCCGACGGCATCTATGAGAAGGGCGTTCCTTGCGAACCGCCGACAAACATAGACGACTTTCGTCAAAAGCTCTTGGAGGAACTTGTAAAGGCGCGGAGGTCGGCGGGATTGTCGCAAAAACAGCTCGAAATTCTTTCGGGTGTTCCGCAGACGTGCATTGCCCGTACCGAAAAAGGGGTTACGGACCCGCAGCTTACGACTCTCTTGAAACTGCTCGAACCGCTTGGTTTGACGCTCTCCATAACAGGTATTTGATCCTCGGCTATCGGATACTTCCGATAGCTTTTTTTTGCTTCCGTTCACGATTTGGAATTGGCAAAGCGGCCTTTCCGTCTTTCGCCCGCAGCGTCCGCAGCTCTGCGTCTCTCGCCCGCCCGCTCCACAAACTGCATGGCTTCCTGCGCGAGCTTCTCATAGTAGGCGTTGGGTTTTTCGTCCCTGTATTGCCCCGACGCTTTGAACACGCGCATAAGTTGTTCTTTGTCTTTGGTGAAAACGGCGATCTGACACATCAATGAACGCTCGTTGCTCTCCTCGCTTCCGAGCAGGGAGATCCCGTTGAAAAGCTGATCGAACTTCGTTCCGCTCCTTGACTTTTTCGCCCTTTCCACGATTTCTCTGTCCCCCATCCGTGCAAGGCTCTCCACGCCTCTGCCGCTCATATCCACGCCGCTTCTTGTCTGCGGCAAGGCTTTTGCCGCAACTTCGCTCGGCTTGATATACACGGCGGAGGGCCGCATCTGCACTTCATCAAGATTGACTGTCTCCATATCCTCTCCTTCCTTTTGTTCCCCCTCGGTCATGATCTGCTCTTTTGCAAGAAGAAAGTCCACGATCTTTTCCGCGTCGGCGATCGCCGTAAACAGCGCGTTAGGGTCGTTTTTGAGCTGACTATGCCACCATTGGATATACGCAGCATTATTGTTCACGCGCTTTGGATCTGCCTCGATGCTAAACTCTTGCATGAGAAACATGGACGCAATTTCAGCCCGCAATTCTTCCTGCGCATATTCGGGTGTTCCCCTCGCCCCCATGACGCGGTTGAGCCGCTTTTCGTTTCCCGTGGAATGCCCTATCTCATGGAAATTCGTCCCGTAAAACTCCTGCAAAGAAATGAACCTACTTCGTTGCGGCGAGACGATATAATCATGTTTATGGTTGTAAAACGCTTGATTCCCGCCATAAAAGGTGGGACACTCCGTTTTGCTCCAAAAATCCAAAAAACGCTCTACCCGCTCGGAATATCCGCTCGGATCCATCTCGGGCTTTTCAAGCGCGGGGATACCGTCTATAATGTCCCCGTTAAAGACGCGATAATACTTCCGCACGGGATAGATGTTTTCGTCCATGTACTTTTGCTTCTCTTCTTCGGTCATGCCGAGCAAAGATAGTTTACTGAACGGCTCTTTGGTGTTCCTGTCCCGAAGTTCAAAGTACTCGATCGTAACGCCGGCGTTCTTGCCGAGGGTTTTCCCCTCGGCATCCCGCTTGAACTCCCAACCTTTGTCTACCATCTGCTTGTAGGTGAGCCAACGGTTATCGGTGTATCCTCTTGCCATACTCACATAGGTCAGAAGAAAGTTGTTGTTCCCTCGGTACTTTTTGCCGGTGATCGCAGACTGCGGTCTGCCCGTTGAGATCCAACCCTGCTCCCATATCCCCTTGCCGCTTTCGAGCCGCTTCAACACTTCGTCCACGATGAGTTTGCGCTGAGGCGTGAGCTTCTCGTAAACGGAGTCATGCTCCGCGGTTTCGATCATCTTCTCCTCTCTCAAAACGCAATCTCACCTCCTCTTCCATGATCGGCGGCTCGTCAAAGTCGCCGTCGTCTATATCGAGAATTTCCTCGATCTCGTAGCCGAGCGGGATCACTACTTCGGCTATTATTTCTTTGTTGTCTTGCATATTTCCCCTTTGTGCATGTTTGCACCACCTCTTTATTGTCTTTTCGTGCAAAGCAAAATTTTATCTGCATTTGCAAGCTGTTCTTCCCCAAATTTTTTCCGAAACCACTTGACTTGCTACGGCGTTTTGTCTATAATAGTTCTTGTCAAATCACGATTTGACAAATTTTGATTTGACAAGTTCTTTTCGAGGTATCGCAATGTTCATCGGACGCAAAAACGAACTGCAATTTTTAGAGGACTGCTACCGCAGCAAAAAAGCCGAGCTTGTCATTCTATACGGCAGACGGCGCGTTGGAAAGACCGAGCTTATCAACGTGTTCTGCAAAGATAAACCGCATTTTTACTATGCCTGCCGTGAATATACCGACATTCAACAGCTTCAATCCTTCACCGATAAGATCCGCTCCTACCATATCCCCGCCCTTGACCTCGTGGGACGGTTCGGAGATTGGGAAAAAGCGTTCCTTTCCGTATTGCAACTGCCCGCCGACAAAAAGAAGATCCTCGTCATCGACGAATTTCCGCACATCTGCAAGGCTAATCCGAGCGTTCCTTCCATTCTCCAAATTCTTTGGGATGAAAGGCTGCGTCATGAGAACGTGATGATCATTTTGAGCGGTAGTGCCATGAGTTTTATCGAGAGGGATATCCTCTCGGAGAAAAACCCGCTTTACGGAAGAACGACCGCGACCTATAAGATCTTGCCGCTTCCATACACCGACGCCATCAAGTTCTTCCCAAATTATTCGGACGAAGATAAACTCATAGCATACTCCATCCTCGGCGGCATTCCCCACTACCTCACGCAATTCGACCCCGACAAATCCGTCAAACAAAACGTCTTGGAACAGGTCCTGCGCAAAGGCTGTACGTTATACAACGAAGTGGAGTTCCTGATGAAACAGGAGCTGCGTGAGCCGTCTGTCTACAATACCGTGATCGAAGCGATAGCCACGGGCTGCAATTCCTTTAACGACATTCTGCAAAGGACGAAGATCGACAAGAGCAAATTGAGCGTCTATCTCAAAAACCTTTTGGAGCTGTCCGTGATCGAAAAGGAGTTCCCCGTCCTTGCCACAAAAAATGAGAAAGCGAGCGCACAAAAAGGCAGCTATATCCTCACGGATCATTTCTTCCGTTTTTGGTATGCGTTTGCCTACCGCAACCTCACCGACCTTGAAGCCAATGCCGCAGACCTTGTATGGGAAACGGAGATCGAAGGCGAATTGCATCGGTTTGCCTCATGGCCTTTTGAGATCGTATGTAAGGAATACCTTCTCTCGTTGAGCCGTCAAAAACTTCTTCCCTTCCGCATTACGGACGCGGGAAGATATTGGGGCAAAAAGAATGTCACGGCAAACGGAAAGACAGAGAACGTGCCCGTTGAAATTGACATTATGGCATGTGACCGCGCACAAAATAACTTCATTCTCGGCGAATGCAAATTCACAAGCTCACCCTTTGACATGGGGCAACTGAAAGCATTACGGGAGAAGTTAGCCCTTCATGGAGCCGTTTCCTATTTCCTGTTCTCCCTGAGCGGCTTTACCGATGCGGTGAAAAAATTCGCTTCGGAAAACAACGACGTTCATCTTTTGACGGCGCACGACATCGTTACCCTCTCGGAGTAAGAACCTTCTACCCCGGGCGGCTGTCCGATATGGACAGCCGTTTTTTTACGCCTTTCCGTTGCCGCCGCTGTTTCCGGGTCTCGGTGCTGCGTTGTTCGCTTTTGGAAGGGTGAGCATGGGCGTACTCTTGCAAGCCTTTCTCGCCGTGTGCTCATAGTAATCGGGCGACTTGTCGGGACGGTAAAGCCCGCTCGTTGCATTGATGCGCAACATCTGATCCACGTCGTGCCTGCACCAGAACGCAAGCATATTCATGAGCGCCATGTCGCTGTTGGACGGGTTGTTTTTGAGGTCCTCGCCGCTGTAATACGCCTTGAAGGTGTCCCCGTTATAGGCGTTCATTGCCTTTTCTATGACCTGTCTGTCGTCCATTTGCGAAAGTCCTTCCATGCCTCCGCCAACGCCTTTCCACGTCTCGCGTTCGTCAAAATTATCGCTTAAATACTGTTGCACTTCGGGGGTATCGAAACTCTTCAAAGAAGTTCCGCCGATCCGATCTCCCGTGACCACGATAAACTGTCCCTTCTGATACAGTTCGGTCTGTCCGTCGCGGGAGAAGGTCTTTCTATCGCCGAGTCCCGTCGTCTTGCCGAAGAAATGAAGTCCCTTTCCGCTGACCGACTTTTCGGTATAAGTCCCTCTTGTCGCTTCGAGACAGTCATAGGCATTTTCAGACCATTCTGTCCCGTTTACACAGTCGTCCACGTCGAAACAAGCGATACCGTCCTTGCCGTCAAGCGCATAGGCGAGCGCGACGCAGCCGTTGTTCTTGGCGTATTCGCAAGCGCTGTCGAAGTCTGCCCACGTCTCGGGGTTGTTGCTCTGCGCGAAGTTGTCCGTGTGGATGTCGATGAGGAATTTATCCATCCTGCCCGTGCGATTGTTTTGCCGCGTTCTCACTGCCACCCAATTCGGGCGCGAACGCATTTCCTCGGGGACGTTCTCGCGGAGCCGCTTTTCCACTTCTTCAAACGCTTTCTTGCTCTCCTCGCTCGGCTTGACGAAGTAGCCCGTGTAATCCTTTTCGGTCTTGTCCGCGTGCGCCGCCGCAAATTCCTCTGCGGAAAGACTGCACTCACGGTTATTTGCCCTGTCGGTAAGAAGCAACGTGAAATCTTCGGGCAGCGAGATCTGCTTGGTGTCCGCCGAATAGAACTTGTTCGGAATATAACACGCATATCCCGCGTATTCCCCCTTCGGCATCTTGATGAGCGCGTTCCTTTCAAACTCGCCGAGGACTGCTTTCTCGTTGACGTTGAAAACGATGTTGTTTTCCTGCTCACGGTATTCTTCCATCTGAGCGGGATGATTCGTATAATCCTCGGCGTTCGTCCCCCGGCAAATTTCCTGTAAGTCCTTTGCGGAAATCTTGACCTCGCTGTCCCCCCAACGGACATTTGCCCTGTAAGTGTCAAAAAGGGTAACTTTCAACATTCCCTCGTTTTCACTTTCGGAAAGTGCGCCGTTCGGAAGGGTGAATCTGCGCCCTTTGTACTTGCTGCCATTCGGCATGGAGAGAATACTAAAATTCTCCCGTGCCTCAATGACCGCTTCGGCGGGGATCTCGAACTCGAATTTTTCTCTCTCGCCGAGCGCATAAGCCTCCGCTCCCTTGCCGCTGACGAGGTTCATGAACTCCTCTGCAGAGAGAATTTTTTCTTCCCCGTCCCTGTTGCGGAGACGGACCTCCTCGTCGCTCGCCATGCGTACCTCGTAGAAAGGACCGCGCCGTTCTTCGCTCTCGACGCTCTCTTTCATGCGGTTGTTGAAAAGGTTGTAGGTGTAGTCTTTGAGTTCCTCGTTGTCCTGCGGCATCCGCATATAGGTGCTTTTTTCGTATGTATGGATCGCCGCATTTGCGCTGACCTTGAAAGTCAGCCATTTTCTTGTGTTTTCGCTGTTTTCCTGTTCAGGCATTTTTGTTTCCTCCTGTTTTTCTTTTATTTTTCTCACTCGGTCGATAAAACCGTTTAAGACATAGGGATGTGTGTTGAGAGAGAGGTATCCGCGCTGAAACTGCGACGGGATAGGATAGCTCCTTGCCCACTCCTTGTTTTCATCCGAAAATCTCCTGTCCCACTCATGCTCTCTCACCGTATAAGCGCAAAGCGTCAAAACGCGGTCAAGCCCATGTTGCTGAATGAGCTTGTCCTCGAATCCTTTTTTGAGATACTTGCCGTCAAAATTTTCGCCGATCGTCTTTTCGATCCCCTCTTTGCATTCTTCGCATAATCTGTACGACTCCCGATACATCGGAAGTTCGCCGTTCTCTCTTGCGTAATCAAATGACTGCATATACAGCGGCTGTATGACATAACTCGGTCGCTGTACGATCGTCACTCTTTCACTGTATCTGTCCTCAACGATATCCTCATGGTAAGAATCGTTGTAGTCACGGATCATGTCTGCTATGTCCGAATAATTATTGATGCTCGCATACTCCGTACTCAAATAATAATCGTAGAGGGATTCCAAAATTTGCGGCGAGTCTGCATAGAGAGCTTCGAGATCTCCCTCCGACAAATTGTCGTGAATATCCTCGCCGAGAAAAACGCTTAATTCATTAAAGAATCGGATCTTATAATTGTCTTTGGTGATGAGATCTTCGGGTGATTTTTTAAGTTCTTCTTGATAGAACTTCTGATACTCTGCTTCCACGCTATCGCGGATGAGCTTTTCATAGTCCACTTTTTCCGTTCCCGCGATGTGCGCGTCGAAATAGGCATAGAGCGCACCTTCCGCTTTTTCATAGCTTTCGTAGCCGTAGTAGCCCTGCCCCCACTCGCCCGTCTTTTCGTCATATCCGAACCCGAGAATGAACTCCTTTCCGCGCTTTACAATGGCATAGTCCCGCCCGTTGTGCGTTATAATGTTTTCCACATCATATCCGTGTTTCGTTCTCTCGCGGTATTCGGACGTTTCATCCTCTTTTGTCATGCGTTCTTCCAAAAGCGGGCGAAGTTCATTCTCCGAAAACAAATCGTACCAATCATCGAACGGTACTTTCCCGCCGCTCTCGTCAAATTCGCTTCCCTCAAACGCGACTTTCAAATCGTCAATGAGATCGGACACTTCGTACTCGGTAAAGCCGTTTGTTCTGCCGTCGAGCCATTTGACGTCGGGCAGCTCCTTATCTAAAAAATCTTTTAGCGTCATCTTTTTATCTTCGGTTTCCTCCCGTTCCGGTATTCCCATAAAAAACTCTCCTTCGTCATCCTCGTCGTCATCGGGCTCGAGCGGGGCGGCTTCCGTCTTGTCGTCCTGATTCACGTCCGATATAACCGTCTCACTCTTATCAAGGCTCAATTCCTCGTTGAGCTGTGCCTGTTCTGCCAAAAGCGCGTTGAGCTGTTCTTCATGCTCAAACGGTTGCTGTTCCTGTGCTTTTGCTGCCGCCAAGTTTTGTTTCAACGATTCAAGTCTTTCCGCAATGTTCTTTTCGACTTCGGGAAGTGCTTTTATGTTGTTGTCAAGCCTTGTGATGATGCCAAGACCGCTCGTTCCGATCTCCATCTCATACCGTCCGTTCGCGGTAAGATATACCGACCGCGTTTCACTGAGAAATGCCATCGGTTTCATGCTGATCTTAAAACCGTAGTATTCGCCGACAACCGTTTCGGGTGGACTTGTCTGCAAAGCGGAAAGCAGCGCCTCCCCGCCCGCTTTTTTCTCCGTATAGACAACGCCGTTCACGCTGATCGAGAAAGGGTCGGGGCGGTAGTTTTCTTTGACGAGTTCAATGTCCGCGCGGATGCGCTCCAAAATCAATGTCTGCTGCTGAATATTTTCCGGCAATTCCCGCCGTATCTTGTACTGCAAATTGTAGAGGTTATTTCGGTATTCTCCCTCCAAAAGCCGAAGTTGGGAAATCTCGTTGTCCACTTCGAACTTTCGCTTGATCTTGGGGTTTGCGGAAGTGATCGCCTTGATCTCCCCATAGGTGAGCGTTGCTTCGTCAATATCGTCCGTCACGCGGACCGTAAGATCGCCGCGATTGATCTGAGAAATGAACCGCTGTTTGTTTTCGAGTATCTGATAGGAATAGCTGTCAAAGGTACGCTCCATGACATAGGTGAAGATCTGCACCTTTTGGTTGGTGTTCCCTTGGCGGATTATGCGCCCCTCCCGCTGCTCCATATCGCTCGGGCGGTAGGGCGTGTCGAGATGATGAAGGGCAACGAGGTGTTTTTGCACGTTCGTCCCCGCGCCGCACTTCTCGGTACTGCCGATGAGAACGCGCACCTTTCCGCTGTTCACTGCGTCGAATAACTTCTGCTTTTGCTCCTCTGTTTTGGCATCGTGGATGAACGCGATCTCCTGTTCGGGGATCCCCCGTTCTACGAGCTTATGTTTGAGGTCGTTATAGACATCGAAATCCACGCCATAGACATATTCCTCGTACCGTTTCTTGGGAGTCGATAGGTCGCAAAACACGATCTGCGTCCCCTTTTGCTCCGCCGTATTCTCCCACACTTCGAGAATGCGCAAGACGCATTCGTTGATCTTGCTCCCCGGCTCGTCCTCTGCCGTCCTTTCATGGCAGCGCGGATCGAGGGCAAGTTTCTTTCCGTCCGAGGTGACTTTGAGCATATTGTCATCGTGCGGATCGACGCCGCCGGAACTGATGCGCTCTGCCCGCTTTGCGATCTCTTCCGCGTATTCGATCACCCTGTCGCTCGGTTTGAGTTTGACGATCATGCGCTCCGCTTCGGGAACGTCGAGCTTTACCTGTTCGCTCGTCTGCACGTCCGCGAAACTGCGGTAGAGTTTCAGAAGTTCGGGCAGATTGGTAAACTTCGCAAACCGCGTCTTGGTCTTATATCCCTTACCGCTCGGCGAAAGTTCCATTGCCGTCACCGTTTCCCCGAAGTCTGCCGCCCAACCGTCGAAATAGGTGATCCCCAAGTCTTTCAGTACATTCGGCTGCAAATAGGTCTGCATGGTGTACATCTCTGTCATGGAATTGCTGATCGGCGTACCCGTTGCAAATACCACGCCCTTGTCGCCGCCGTGCAATTCTTGGAGATACTCGCATTTGAGTTTTAAGTCCGTCGCCCGTTGGCTCGCCGAAGAAGAATTGATCCCCGACACGTTGTTCATCTTGGTGTAGAGGAACAAATTCTTGTAGAAGTGCGCTTCGTCGATAAAAAGGTAGTCCACGCCGAGGTTTTCAAACGTGAGAATGCTATCCTTTTTGGTGTCGTCCATGAGCTTTTTGAGAGCCGCTTCCCTGCTCTTTTTGACCCGCATGAGGTTCTTGACCGAACTGTGACCCCCGCCGTATTGTTCTTCCTGCGCCTTGATCGTGTCCTCGATCGCTTGCAGCTCTTCTTCCATCTTTCTTACTTGCCGCTCTTTGGACACGGGGATCTTCGCAAACGAGCTTTGCGCCATGATGATTCCGTCCCAGTCTCCCATGGCGACTTTGGACACAAACTCCTTCCGCTTTGCCTCGGTGAGATCTTCCTTTCTTGCGATCAGAAGTTTGGCGTTCGGATAGAGTTTCCGCCACTCGCTTGCCCATTGCTTTACCAAGTGATTGGGTACGGCAAAGAGCGGCTTTTTGGCGATCCCGTACTGCCGAAGTTTCATCGCCGCCGCTGCCATCGTAAACGTCTTTCCGCTGCCGACAACATGGTGCAAAAGAGTACTTTCGGGGTTTACGATGATACGGTGAACGGCGTTCTTTTGGTGCGGGCGAAGTTCGATCGCGGGGTTCATTTCGGGAAACCGAAGATAGCTTCCGTCATAGCTCGGCAAACGGATGCGGTTGAACAGCGCATTATACGTCCGCTCCAAGTCCTCGCGGCGGTCGGGGTCGGCAAAGACCCACTTTTGGAATGCCGCTTTGATCTGGCTCTGTCTCTCCCGTGCGGCAATCGTTTCGGGCTTGTTCAGAACGCGCTTTTCATGCCCGTCCTCCTCCACCGTGTCATAAATGGAGGTGTCCCGAAGGTTCAGCGCGTCCTCGAACAGCCTTATTGCCGGCGCACGAGCCGTCCCATAGACGTTTGTCTGTTTTGTCTCCGTGATACGTTTCACCGTCTGTGACTGCTCCACGCGCCAACTCGAATCATGAGGGTTATAAAACAGTCTCACCTCATCGTAATAGTAAGGGATCGCTTTTAATCCGACGAGCTCACAGAAAAACTCTTTGTAGTACTTCTTGTCCACCCAACTCGCGCCGAGCCGAACGGAGATCTCGCTTGCCTTGAGCGGCGTCGGTTGGACTTCTTGAAGCGCCTTGACGTTCTTTTCAAACCCCATGCCGGGAAATGCCTGAACGCTCCTCTGCGCCTCGCCCAACTTTTGAACAACGTCGCCCGACAAGTACTCCTCGGCTCCCACAAAACCCGTGTATTTGTCCGAAGGATCGACTTTCGGCGGGTCGCGGAATACTGCCTCTCTCAGTTCGGAAAGCACGGTGTCGTAGTCCTTTTTTGTGAGTTCTTCGATATAGGAGATGTCTACTTTCCCGTGTTCGTTTTTGGAGATCTGCAAGGCTTCAAAGCAATCGTTCGTAGAAGTTATGACCGTGTACGGTCTGATTGTCCGCTTGGAAAAGATGTCTGCCTTTGAGACCGCCTTCGTTTCGTCGTCTATGGACTCCGCCGCAAACAAGAGTGCGCTGTCCCCGTCCTCCTTGATAAGCCGCGCATTCGTCTTGCTGTTCAGATAGCCGTAATGACGGACAAACATATCATAGTGATAATTCAACTGCCGCTGCTCTGCCGCAAGCTGTTCGTCCGTACAGCCTTTGACCTGCATGTCGAGGATGCGCCGAAGTTCGTCCCGCAACGAGATCATGTCCCGCAGGCGGTAGTACGCGTCCTTCGGGGTCTTGGGGATCGGCTGTTCCACCATGCTGTCCCCGACGCGCATGAATAGCTTCCCGCCTCTTGCCACATAGCAAAGCGGCCTTACGTTTTCGTCCGCTTCGTTTCCCCTCTCCTCGTCCTCAACCTTTTCGGGGTTTTTGTAAAAGTCCGAAGGAAGTTTTTCGATCGCCTCCCTCAAAGCAACGCTTAATTCCCGTCCGTCCGACTTAACTGTAATGTCCTCGGCATTATACAGTCCCTTTTCTTTGGCGAAGGTGCCGAGCACCATTTCGGGATGCGACAAAAAGTAGCAGTTGACTTCAAAGCCTTCTTCGGTCTTTTCCGTCGTAAGCCATTCGGTGTTTTCCGCGGTAACAGCCGCTTTCTCTTCCCGCTTTCGGAAGAATAAAATATCCGAAACGACTTCCGTTCCCGCTGTCCTTTTGAACGCGGTATTGGGGAGACGGATCGCGCCGAGAAGTTCCGCACGTTCGGCAAGATATTTCCTCACGGCGGGGTTCGCCTTATCCATTGTCCCCTTGCTCGTGATGACCGCCATGATCCCGTTCGGTTTCAGCTTGTCAATGCTCTTTGCAAGGAAATAATCGTGGATGTAAAAATTTTGCCCCGCATATTCGCTGTCATAGACCGAATAGCCGCCGAACGGCACGTTCCCGACCACAAGATCAAAGAAATCGTTGGAAAAATGCGTCTCCTCGTAGCCCTTGATCTGAATGTTCGCCTGCGGATAGAGTTTATGGGCGATCTTTCCCGTTAGGCTGTCCAGTTCCACGCCATAGAGTTTGGCCCCTTCCATCACCTCATCGGGCATATAGCCGAAGAAGTTGCCCGTACCCATAGCAGGCTCCAAAATACGGTTATTGCCTCTTACGCCAAAACGGTGCAGCGCGGCGAAGATACCGTCTATAACTTCCCTCGAAGTGTAGTGCGCGTTCAGGGTACTGCCCTTTGCAAACTCATACTCTTGGGGGGTGAGCAAATTTTTCAGTTCTTCGTATTCTTTGTGCCACTCCGCGTTCCGTTCGTCGAACGCCTGTGAAATGCCGCCCCAACCGACAAAACCCGCAAGCGTTTTCCGCTCGCTTTCGGTGGGGTATCGCACTTCCGAGGAGAGCCTCTTGACGAGCTTTATCGCCTCGACATTGTTTTTGAAGCGCGTCTTTGCCCCGCCAAGCTCGCTTTGGTCGAAGCCGATTGCGGAAAGGTCTGTATTCTCCGCTTTCTCCGCGCCCTGCGCGGGGGAAGCGGACTGCCCGTCCGAAGCGGTGAGCGGGGGAAACCCTTCCCCTTCCTCCTGCGTGGACTCATCTTCTTTTACCTCTGCATTCGGGCAATAATCAAGAAAGAAAACGACATCTATGCACTCGTCGTCTGAGGTAATGTCCGCGACTTCCGCCCGACCCGCAAGCTCCTTCTCTATCTCGTCGATGTGCTCCCTTACAAACGCCTCGTCCTCTCTGAAATCTTCAAAGTAGAAGATCCAACCGCCTTCAAAGGTGAGTTCCGTTCCGTTATGAACAAGAATGTCTGCAATGCTTTTAACGGCGGCTTTTTGGTATTTTTGCCAATATTCGGGATTCCACTCTTCCAAAGAGCGATCGATCACACCATTCCACCATTTGATGAAGGCGGTTTGCTCGTCCTCGGAGGCTCTTTCAAATTCAATGCTCCCGTCCTTTGCATCCGGGCTTTCCGAGGTGATAAGGTATCCCTCAAAGAGCGCATTTTTACGGCCTATTATTCCTTTATCGTATAGTTCCCGCAGCGGGATCGCCTCGTCGCAATCTTCCTCGTAACAGTAATATCCGTTTTCCAAAGTACCGCATTTGATCGCTTCGGGAGATAAAATGTTCAGAGCAAGATTCTTGGCTATCATTACGCCGCCATGTCCTGCCGTTGAAACGGAATAAATTCCTTTTGCGATCGTTTTGCATGATTGCACCTCGCCCCACATGGAATCGTGCGGCTCATTGCCCATAAACCGGGCATAGAGGGCAAGTTCATCTTCTCCCGCTTTCGATAACTCCCGAAAAGGATTTTTCGTCCGGACCGTTTGCTTTTTAGGCTCTTGAAGATACTCGTCGTTTTCGATCAGAGCGCAAACTCTGTCCGCAAACTCTTTCCACAACAAATTGAAGCGGTTTACAGTATTTCCCGCAGAATCGTATTCCTTGATCCATACTGCCATGCTGTCAAACTCTGCCCTGTAAAACTCGCTCGCCTCGACGCTCGTCCCGTATTCTTTGGAAAGAAACGCCGCAAAGTCCGCATGGTTCGTCGTCTTGGCGTATTCGTCCAAAATGCGCTGTTTGCGCTCTTGCGGCGTACCGACGATGACGCTTTTCAAAAGTGCCTTCTTCTTTCTTTCGGCTTCCTCTCTGTCTCTTTGAAGCGCACTCTGCTGTTCCTTGTATTTTTCATATTCCGCTTTCTCCTCGTCCGAAAAATACAAGCCGTCATCTATGAGATCGGCAATCCTGACGGCGACTTCGTCCCATTTCAGAAACGTTTGTTGAAGATATTCTCCGTTTTCGTCGCGCAACGCCATTTTCATGCCCTTGGGGTCATGCCATTGTTCGTCGCCGCTTGGTCCGCTATAACCGCCTGTGCCATACTCGCTTTTCAGAAAGTTGGCAAAGTCCTTTTTCGTAGGGTTGGTGTTGTACCTATCGTATATGCGATATTTCCCATTTTCAAAGCCGCTGCCGTATTCGAGTTGGCGTTCGATCATCTCCTCTGCGGGCGTTTTTTCTTTCGGCAAAAAGAGATCAAAGAGCGTAGGCTGCTTGCGTTCCCGTTGTTTGATGCCCTGTTCGGGCTTTGAACTCCGATTTTTCTTGCCCGCCGCGGGTTCTTCTGTGCTTACAACCGTTTCTTCCTCGCGATCTTCTTTCTCCCAACTTTGGTCGTATTCGTATTCCTCATAATCTTCGCCGTCCTCCCATTCCTCCTCATCTTCTTCATCGGAAAACTGCTCCGTTGTCTCCGCTATGCTGTTTTCGGGCTGTTCGTCCTCCCGACGCATTTCGGGAACGGGAACTTCTCCACGCGCTTCCGCCCGGGAAAGGATATATTTCGGTTCCCCCTCTTTTTCAAGGAGTATGACAGGGTGATTTTCAAGAATCTTTTCCAAATATCGATCCGTGACGTGATAGGGAAATCCGCACATGGGAACGCGCCCCGGTGCGCCTACCTCCCGCCCTGTAAGCGTCAGATCAAGTTCTTCGGAAACAGTAACCGCTTTCTCGCCGATGACTTCAAAAAAGTCTCCCAAGCGATATAAAATAACGGCGTTCGGATAGTACTCTTGATAGGAAAAATATCTTTCGTAAAGCGGAGTATATTTCGGGCGTTTCCCTTTCCTCGACGCAGACGGTTTCGGTGCGGAGAGCGGAACGGTAATGTTCTCGCTTTCCGTCTCACTCCTTTCTTCTTGAATCAGCTTGTCCTGTTCGGACAATGCCTCCCCAATCTCCTCCGCCGTCCATTCTTCGCCGTCCGTTTGGGACGGGGGCGGAAGCTCCGTGATATTCTCACGCCCCTCCTCTCGGAGTAGCTCGTCCTGTTCGGACAATGCCTCCTCGATCTCCTCTGCCGTCCATTCTTCCTCGTCCGTTTGGGACGGGGGCGGAAGCTCCGTGATGTTCTCACGCCCTTCCTCTCGAAGCGGCTCGTCCTGTTCGGACAATGCCTCCCCGATCTCCTCTGCTGTCCATTCTTTCTCGTCTGTTTGAGCGCCCGGAAGTTCTGCGATGTTCTCGCTCCCTTCTTCGGGCAAAGCAGGCAATTCACCCTGTTCGGGTTGCGCCTCTATGCCCGTTCTCTCCTGTTCGGAGGGTTCGGTACTTTCCCACGCTCTCAAACGCTTCCTGCGGTATGCTTGGATGACTTCATCGCGCATGACCGACGCAAGAAGAATGACTTCATTGAACAGTTCGCCGTTTTCTTCATAGGAATAGGGCATACCGTGGAGCTTGATCTCCTCTTTGGGTTTGCCCGCAGAACAATACAGCGAATAGGCGACCCCCTCATATAAAAACGTGTTCCGTTTTTCATCCTCGGAAAGATAGCCGTAGTCCGATAAGTAGTGTTCTACCCCGCGTTCTATCCTTTGATAATCGCTGCCGCTTTCTTCAAAAAGATTTGAGCCGTTCAGCTCGTCTATCCCCTGCAAAAGCCGCCGTATTTGTATGTATTGGCTTTGATATTTGAGTTCGCCTTGCGTGTCTTTTTCATCAAAGACGTGCCGCCTCTGTCCGAAACGGTCAAAGTAGGCGATCCCTTTCCGTCCTTTGATGATCCATCTCCCATACGCGTTCCAATCCGCAAGAGAATAACAAATCTCCGCGTCCGGACGCGCCATGATGATTTGACAGGCATCATAAATTTCAAGGTGCGGGTTCAACGCTTTGAAACGGTAGAATGCCCGAATGCTTTCATCGTCCGATAAAATCTGCGCAAGTGCTTCCTGCCGCGACATCGGTCTATCCGGAATCAAGCATGATCACCCCCTTTTCCCTCGTCACCGAACACTTCTTGCCATACACGTTGGCGAATCCGTTCGGTTGGAAAACAAATTACTTCGAAGGCGGCTTTTGCGCCCATCAGATGGACAAGCCCCCGAAGCTGATATTGTTTGAACGCATCTTTTTCGCGAAGTTTCCGCTTAAACTCCTCCGGAGAAAGTTCCATCCTGAAAGCTATGTAGGGCTGCGTAAAACCGTTTTTGTATATCCATAATTTTAACTTGTGTTTATCAAGCACGCAGACGCTCAAATTTTCTTTCATCAGAACTCCTCTAAAATATCACTGTAGCGGCTGCGCTCCCCTGTGCGAAAGAACACCATGTCCATGACTTCTGCCGCGCCCAATTCCATGCACAAGATTTTCAGTTCTGCTCTTCCGATGGGAACTTCTTGCCTGAAATGTTCGTATTCTTCGCGGCTGAAACCAAGTTCACCAAACAGCTCTCCTCCGCTTGCATATCCTTGCTCCTGGGCAAAGACGTCAAACCGCTCTTTGATCAGTTTCATCTCCGTCCTCCTTTGAGTGAATTATCCATTTCACCTTAACAAGGACACGAGTTTTGAAAAGTACGTGGTCTCAAGACAAATTTTCTTCATCTTTCTCCAAAAATTTTTTTATAGAAGCGTAAATTCTCCTCATTGCATCGCATACCGATTGCTTTTCGATGCCAAATTGTTTTGCAACTTCGCTTTTCGTTTTCCCTTCAAAGAAAACCAATCTTATCATCTCCTGTTGCCGCGGAGTGAGCCGAGAAACCGCTCGTTGCAGTTTTGCATGTTCCTCTTCGGTTGTTTCCCGCTCTATGTATTCGGCTTCCGGATCCGAGCTTTTATCCTCGATCTCCACTTCGTAATCTACAAGCTTGTCCAAAGAGGTGATGTTTCCCAACGATGAGTTCCCTGCAAGATAATACGGACAACTTTCGCACCGCTCCTTGCACCGAACATAATAGCCGCCCGTCTCGCTTAATTTTCTGCACTTCCATGTGCGACGCTTCCTGCGCTGTTCCGCACGGATCGGACGGGTATACGCACGATACACTTCCTCATTGACCGCTACCTTTTCGCCTCTGACGATAAGATAAAACTCCTTCTTCTCTTCCATTTTGAAATCCTCCGATTTTGATTTGCTTTGAAAATCGCAATCGGGAATTTCGCGTAAAAAGAAAAAGCCCGACTGCGAGAACGATAAAATCCTCGTAGCCGGGTAAATTTGGGCGTGAAAAAAGCCGGCGAATAGAACCTCCCGATCAAAGGATTTTATCTATCCGTCGGCTTCCTCACGGTTCTTTGCCGAGTCCAAACCTCACGAATGTTGGCAAGAAACAGCAACGGCTCTTTCTTGCCCGTATTATGTTTTTTCTTTTCCTATGTGTTCTGCTGCAAAGGCTTGTCCTGTAACGGTTTCAGCCTGATAGATAATTCTTCACGCGTAAGCGTTACCAACGTGGTTTCTCCGCACTTCGGACATACAATTTCCAAGTCAACCTTCGCGCCGGTCTCAGCTTTGCAAAGACGACGGCCGCAAGTGATGCACATCACATATTTCATTTTTCACCTCAAAATTTAATCCGTCCTTGCGTCGGGGTTAGGCAAGTAAACAGTTATTGAAACATTTTGATACATGATACCAATACCCCCTGTACTTCACAGCTTGGCACGATTATATCTTTCATCTTATGATTTTCCGGGTGTAAAACGATCTTCTTTCCTCGGTGGTAAAGCCTTTTCAACGTAGCATTGCCCTCGATCATGGCAACAACTATTTCCCCGTCGTCTGCACTGCTTGTCCTTTTCAGCACAAGAAGATCCCCCTCGGCAATTCCCGCCTCTATCATACTTTCACCGGCAGCGCGAAGCATAAACAGCTGCCCGTCCCCAAATAATTCTTTGGGAAGTGCGTAGTTGCCTTCTATATTTTCCACGGCAAAGTTTGGCTGTCCGCAAGCAATTTCTCCTAAAAGCGGCGTTACGGTCAAACCGCTTGACTTCAACTGCGGTAATGGACATATTTTTCCAAACTTCGTTCGCGTTATTCTACCCTCCTTTTCCAATACAAGGATATATCTTTGGACTGTGGCAAGCGAACTGAGCGAAAGTGCTTGCATAATTTGTCTAAAACTCGGCGATATTCCGTGTTCCTTTTGATAATCGATATTGTATTCCTCCACTCTTTGCAGAATTTCTTGATTCAAGACTCGCATGATTTCTCCTATGTAAAACAGAACGGTGTGTTTCGTTATGAACAGCCAAATTATACCAAAAAATAAGACACTTCGCAACCGCGAAGTGTCCCATTGATGTTACACCATGTGCTAATTTACATTTTTCGATAGTATTTTTATAAAATCGACGTATTTTTCCCGAAGTGCTTCGGGGGCTTTGATTTTTACCCGTCCTTCAAAAGTAGTCAACCAAGCAAAGAACGTGTTGCCGGCCTGTATCTTTGAGTGAATGATATATTCATCATCAATATGGTCGAGAGCAATATTTTCACCGAAACGGTCTATGGCAACTTCCAAAAGTTCTTGGGGAAATGCAAGATCAACTTCTTGTTCTTCTCCGACATCCATATCGAACAGAGCTTGGCGATATGCTTCGAGATCAAAGTTTTCAAACTCCTTCATCGGCTTTATAATTTTGTCCGTCACTGCCGTTTCGTCCATGCGGTCTATTCGATAGTGTACAGGGTTCTCATGATTATCGTGATAACAAATGAGATAAAGATTGTCGCATGAATAAACCATGCCGAGCGGATTTACAATGTATGGTTCTCCGTTCTCCCGATATTCACGCTTCCCGTTTGCGCCGTAGTTAAAGTAGAGAAAAGATAGTTGCTTTTTCTGCAATAATGCGGTCGTGATTGCGTCTATGCTATAATATACTCGCTCGTTACTATGCTTTGTTGAACTGATCGGAACAAGGTTACAGAGCTGAGTTGCTTCGCCGATGCCGAGAAGCTGCAATAGCTTTTGCAACAATTTCTTTGTCTTGTTCATCGGAAGCGTCTGCGTTGCACCTATCGCATTGAGAAGTATCTGTACTTCGGGGCGTTCAAATTTACGCTCGCCGACAAAATAGCGATTGCTCCGTCCTCTGACACAAATCACATCATATCCATACTCATTCAAAAGCGCTATGTCATCATAGAGCGTTTTTCTGCTCACGGATATACCGCGTTTATCGAGAGCAGCAATCATCTCTGCGATAGACGCGGTGTGATTTTCGTCCGTTTGACTTTGTAGAAAATCATATACAATAAGTAATCTGATTTTCTGTTGTGCCGTCATAGACATGTTCGGTCCGATTATATAAAGGCCAACGAATAATGCAATCGTTTTCTGTACCCTTTCGTTTATCGTTCACGATAAGCGAATTATGGGTAGACGTATCGTCTCGGTTTTCTTCCACAGATGCGTGTAGTTAAAATCCTTTATCTCTGAGTTGCGGTACCCGCACAACTCGCTCCCTATCGCCTCCCCTCGCTATTTTTAAGGAGGAATTGGGTAATCTTGCAGGGGGGAGGCGTGGGAACATTTTGGATAACAGCATCGACGCGCGATACAGTTTTTATTCAGCAGTCACCATGTTCATCTCAATTGCCGTGATGATCCCAAGCTGATTGAAAGTCACGGTAAATTCAACGGTGAGGTTGGAAGGGACTTCAGTTCCGGTGTACCAGAACTCATATCCCGTATCGCTCTTTTGGAAGTTGCCGCTCGTGATCGCTGTTCCACTAACGTCAATTACATTCTGCACCCCCGAACCGTACCAGTAGGAATCCCAAAAGAAACCATGAGAAATGTCGTTAGCAGTCACAAATTGGAATATCGGCCATACACCGGACATATCCGCAAAGTTGTAGGTGAAGGTCAGCATCTGATTGTTTGCTTCTCCGTCAACGGTGACGTAACCGCCGTTGCATAGATGTTACCCTCGTCTGATAGATTGCTGATTGGTTGTTTGGCCGTTGGCTTCTTTGCGGCAATTCCCCCAAAAAGGGGATTGCCGCAAAGAAGATCGGTAAAATTTTACAGCGATTCCCTGCGCTTAAAATCGCAAATCAGCGTGATGCTGTTTACGGGCGCAGCTTCTTTTCTCAGTGCCTCCTGTCCGTTGACAACATGCTCCAAACTCTCAATGCCTGTTTCATCGTAATACCATGTTCCACCGAAATACTTTTCCCATTTCGTCCCGAAATTGGGGTGAAGTTCTGTTCTATCCTTGGGAACATACGGAAATAGTTTGCCGATCAGCTCAGTATTGCCGCGTAAAATATACTCATTATAAGCGTTGCGCACTATATCTAATGACGTAGCTGTATAGACGGCCTTCAAAGAGGAACATCCTTCAAATGTACTGGCCCCAAAATGCCAAAAATCACTGCTCCTTAATAATACGTATTCAAGAGAAGTACATCCCTTAAAATCCGCGCCTTCAAGTTGACCGATAGAGGAACTGATTTCGACATACTTCAAATTTGTGCATCCCTCAAATTGAGCTCCACCTTTAATGTACCTTACAGAATCAGGCAATATAAGGCTAATAAGATTCACGCACCCAGCGAAACATACTCCGTTTAATCTTAGGATGCTTGAAGGAATCGTTAAAGACATTCCAAGATAGCCTTGAAAAGACTGTGAAAGCTCAATTATGTGAGGCTTTTCCGCCCAAACAATTTCGGCAGAAACGCCACTAAAGGCCTCGACTCCTATTTGAGAGACGGTATCCGGAACCATAAAAGAAATCAATGATGAGCAATCCTTAAAGGCATACATCCCAATGGCGGTAATTGCCGCACTTCCGAAATCTATACGCGTAAGACCCGTGCATCCATCGAATGCCCAATCTCCGATTTTTATTATAGTATCGGGCAATTCAACCTCTATAAGGTATAAGTTTTCCGCAAAAGCACTGTTACC
Organism: uncultured Clostridia bacterium; assembly: GCA_947632195.1. Lineage (GTDB taxonomy): Bacteria > Bacillota > Clostridia > Christensenellales > Borkfalkiaceae > Gallimonas. The sequence continues at coordinate 110,624 of CANROE010000002.1, forward strand.
GATCCTTGTGATTTGCTCACCGTTGATTTGAGAAGGAATTTGGAGCTTTGCAATCTGCCCATTATACTTTGTAATGATCCCGTTCTCCACGGTATAGAGATTGTATCCGCAGTCGGAGCAACGTCCGTCGTCGATATACCAACCGCCCGCATAAAGTTTGAAGTTGTGTTCGGAAACATCCACTTTCCCCGCGCCGCAGACATCGCAAGCATGGAAATGATACTGACCGTCAAAATCCCACTGATCGTCCCTTACGTGTCTGTCGGGGGTTGTCGAATAGCCGCACTCTGCGTCTGTACAAACTTGCCAGTGCGATTCGTTATTGCTCTCAAAGACGAGGTGATGCTCGGCGAGTACAGTGATCGTAACACTACCTTCGATCTCGCCCACTTTACAGGTAATTGTTATAGGAATGTCATCATTGGAAAATTCTGCATTATTAACCGTCACCGTACAAAGATTTTTTGCATTGTCGAAGTTTAACGAAACATAGTCTTTTCCATCTCCTTGCGAAACGCTCCAAACGATCTCTTGCGTCGGTTGCGCAAAGCGGGGACCGAAGGTAAGTTGGATTTGCGCCGACCCTCCCTTTTTAACTTCCGTCGTCGAAGATCTTAGAAAGACTTCATGAAGCGTTTCTTCTTTTTGATTGATCGTCCAGCTGACTCTTTGTTCGCTTAGATCCAACTCCAAAACATAGACGCCCGTTTGAGTTACGCGAAGATTGGTTTGATGGGGGCTGAGCAAATCGGTATTGTAGCAGCCTGATTGATCTAAGAATGAGTATGTGATTGCGGACTCCCACGAATCGTTCATCCCGAGATGTGCAATTTGGAACCCATATTCCGGGCGTCCCTTTCCCACCTTTTTCCATTCTTCCAACGTTACGGTAAGCGTAAAGCGGGTCGGTGATTCCATGGTAAATTTATACGCGGCAAATTTCGTCCCATCCAAGGATGTTTGGCTGACGGGCACATAGTTGAAATCCGTCGAATCGTTAAATTCGCCCACGAGATAAAAAGTATCCGAGTAAAACGTCACGGTGCAATATGCCGTAATGCTTTCATCCCCCACCGCAGTCGCACAGATCGTTACAGTACCGAGACGCATTGCCGTTACGACGCCCGTATCTTCATTGACGGAGAAAAACGAATCAGAACCGATGTGCGAGTACTTCACAGCTTGAACGGTGGCATCCTGATTGACGAGAGCGCGCACTTGCTGTTCCCATGCCATGCCACCGTTATTGACATTAAACGTATATGCTTCCTGTTCAAAAGCAAGTGATGTAACGGGGACAACATTCTCATCAATGACGAACAGCTCTATACTGCCGATTATTTCCTTGATCGAACAAGTCAAGACAAAAGAACAAACCGATACGTTCTGTTTTGCCCGAACCGTGAGCATCATATTCGAAAAATCAAGCTCATAGTCAAAATTGTTCTCTTGCCCTCCGAGCGAGATGTGAACATCTTCTTCCGTAAAAGTTGCACGGCTCGGATTTACTTTGACATTGAGTTTAACCGCCTCGCCGCCATGCAACAGGACAGATCCTTCTTCTACGGAAAGTGAAACATTTTCGACATCTACGGAATCGGCTTTGATGGAAACCTTTGCGCTTTCATCACGCAAGTCGAGCGTCACTGTATAATTGCCTGCATATTTTACCCTGAACTGCGTGGCAAGGTTGGAAACAAGTGCATCATCTGATTGGCTTGAGTCATAGTAGGTAGACGCAGAAACAAGCTCAGACGGCATGTTCTTTCCCCATTCGCCGTTTTCATCCTGCAAATTTGCGTTATCTACGCTCGGGAAGATAATTTGGAATCCGTTCGTGGGTGTAAAATAACGCGTCAGCGTATATAGCCCGCGGCTCTGCTCAGTAAAAAGCAAATTGCGATCCTCGGCTGCACTGCGGTCCGAAATGTAATTTTGCCAACTCCAATCCCCTTCTTCCACGAGGCCGATACCGTAAATAAAGAAGTATTCATCGGTAACGAGAATGTCTGTTGTCGCAGTATAAACAGTGTCCCCTTGGGTAACGGTGACTGTCACCGCAGTGGATCCAAAGTTTATGCCCGAAATTCCTACCGTTTCATCTTTGCCGTCGAGCGTGACAACATCTTCGTTTTCCACCTCCCAACTGATAGAATAATTCTCAATATGATTTACAGAAACAGATAATTTTTCTTCTTGCCCGATCGTCACTTTAAGACTTTGCGGCATATTGATAAACGCAGAATTTTTCTCAACGACCTCTACAACGCAAGCCGCGTCAATCCCGCCATCATCCGAAATAACTATGATCGTTGCGTCCCCCACAGCCAAACCCTTGATATTCAGTGCAGAGACGTTTTCGTCACGGGATAATTCCACAAACGAATCTCCTGATTCAATCGTGTAGCTGTATCCTTGATTGGTTGCTTCAATCGGTGAAAAGTTGATTTTCAGTGATGTCGTCGTACCGACTTCCAGTTTCAAATGGGTATATTCGAGAGTTAAAGAAGAAACATGTTGCAAAACCGTAACTTTACATGTGGCAGTAAATTCTCCGTTATTCGTTGTTACGGTAATATTAGTGCTGCCGTAGCCGACAGCCGTTACAACGCCGTCTTCGACCGTTGCGACAGTTTTATCTTCGGAATCCCACAAAACGCCCTTATCTTCGGCATTCTCGGGAGAAACCGTTGCCGTCAGTGTAAATGTGTCCCACTTATCAAGTGAAATTTCCGATTCATTGAGATTTACTCCGTCCACAGGTGCCGTAACGATCGTGACGGGCTTAAAGGTATAGGACACTTCGTTTTCTGTTTTATTGAGTTTGAGCGAGTATGTACCCGTTTCGTTGACCTTAAAACTTCCGTTCTCTCCGCTTTCAAGTTGCGTTAAAGCGGAAAACAGCGCAGAAAATCCAATTTTTTCGTCTGCGCCGATTTGATTTATCGTAAATTCTTCGTCTTTATTGAGGTCGATTTCAATAGTAAACACCTCATTGTCTTCGCTATGAAATTTGACCTGTTCGGGAATGTCTTTTTCGGATTGATAAACTTGATAGGAGTTCGATTTTAATGAGAGATAGTAAAATGACGCCTCATCTTTCGGTTTTGAACCGCAGGCAACAAGACCGATCATACAGACGAGGGACATGAAGATTGAGATGAGCAGGGTATATTTTCTGATCCAACTTTTCATTCTTTTCACCCCCTTCATATTTACTTGCCCGAAAGAAACTACGGGCGTAGGGAATTCTGCGCCGGCATTTCTGCCGGCGCAGAACCCCTCACATCCAGTAAAGATGAAAGATCAGATAACTTCCGTTATTCGGCAGTCACCATGTTCATCTCGATTGCCGTGATGATCCCAAGCTGATTGAAAGTCACGGTAAACTCAACGGTAAGGTCGGTAGGGAATTCGGCTCCTGTGTACCAGAACTCACATCCTGCGCCGCCATTGGTGAAATAGCCATCGTCAATAGCAGAACCGCTGATTTGAACATCGTATGTCGATCCGGCTCCATACCAACGTGAACCAAAGAAAGCTCCGTTGGAAACCTCGGTTGCTGTCACAAACTGGAAAGTCGGCCATCTGTCGGGCATATCCGCGAAGTTGTAGGTGAAGGTCAGCATCTGGTTGTTCGTCGTGCCGTCAACAGTGATGTAACCGCCGTTTGCATAGACGTTACCCTCATCAGATAAGGAGCTATCCCATGCGCCACCGGATCTCTCAAGATAGAGATATTGAGTAAAAGAAGTGAATCCCTCGGGAGCAGATTTATACACAACCGTGAAAGAAGGTCTCGTCCCGGAAAGATCAAGGGTCACAGTATAAACCGCAGCCGCATTCATTAAAAGATCTGTGCGTTCAATTCTCACGTAACCTGTGCTACTCGCAGTCGTATTAAAGTATGCGCTGTTGATACTCGCATACCAATCTCCCGCCATGCCGAGGAAGGCAATCGAGAACTGATCGTTTTCCGCCAAAGTGAAGTCGGCTTGATACTTGGTCAAAGATTCGTCAACGGGTTTCAGTTCCCAATCGGCAAAAACCGTTCCTTCAAGCGTTCTCTGATCCTGAGAAAGCGCATTCCATTCATTCACCATGGTTCCGTCAAGGATCCCGATGAGATAGAATCCGGAGGAATAGACGGTAAGAGTCGTTTCCGCTACAAGGTCGGGATTGACAACGGACTTTGCATAGATCTTGAACGTGCCGAACGCATAGACTTCCACAAGGCCGGTATCGGCATGAACAAAAATCTGTCCAAACTGATCCTCAGGCATATAATACTGCACGCCCGAAGCAACGTTTTCGGAAAATCCTTCATAGGTCGGCGTTGCATGAAGAGTAATCTCCCAAGCAGCGCCGCCGTTGTTGAGGTCAAGGTCATAGGACTCTTGATCAAATGCAATCGCATCGGGAACGTTAATTTCATCGGGGAGCACAGAAATTACAATGCTGTCGCTTGCTTCAAGGAAGGAACAGGTGATAGTAATCTCATATTGTACTACCGCTGCCTTGGTAAGCGTAAGGGTGAACTGACCGTCTGCGTATGCAACATCTACTGCATTATCTTCGTTGCCCGCTACTACGTAGGTAAGATCTGCGGGATCATAAAACGCATTTTCGGGGATGAAATTGACATCGATCTTGATTGAATCGCCTTCACCTTGAAGATACTGCGCATAATACTTCGGTTCTTCTTCCTCGTCGCCTTCCTCCTTGGGCATCTCAGCCATTGCAAGATCAATGGTCCTGACTTGCAAGGAAACCATGGTAATGGAAACCTTTGCTCTGCTACCGGTGAGGTCGATCATGATCGTGTAAACGCCGATTTCCGAGACTGCGAAGAAGTTGGTTGAATTGGCTACATAATAGGTCGTGGATTTTTCCGCATCATACCAATAGGGATTGAGGAGCGTCGTCCAGTTTTCGTTGATGCCACTATGGATGATCTGGAATTCTTCCGTTCCGTTGATTGTACGGGTGAGCTGATAGATGCCGGGTTGTACTTGCAAGAAGAGTTCTCCCGCAAGCTCCGCTTCGTCTGCCGTATCGTGCATCTGCCAATCGCCGTTCAACCCAACAACATAGAAGTAGTCGGCGGTGACAAGGACTTCCGCGGAAGCAACATAGACGGTGGGATCCCCTCCTTCTTCTTCGGCGGGAACCGTCGCCGTCAAGGTGATGATCGTAGAACCGAAGTTCCATGCCGTGATCGTGCCGATCTCGTCTGCCGTAAGATCGCCATCGGGAGAGGCCGCTTCCGGGTTCAAAGAAGTCCACTCATAAACGGTATTGTCGGTCGCTCCCGGAACAGTAGCCGTGATGTCTGCCTGTTCGCCAAGGGCAAGCGTGAGGCTCGTCTTGTCGAGAATGGAGTTGTCAAGGTCGCGGACTATTACTTCGCAAGCGTCAAACTTGTCGTCTGCAATGGCCGCGGTGATTGTAGCGGTCCCTTCCGCAACTGCCGTCACTACGCCGTTTTGCACGGTCGCAACCGATTCATCGGATGTCGTCCAAGTTACGGTCTTATCCGTTGCCGTGAAAGGAAGAACAACGGCAGACAGCGTATAGGACGCGCCGATGTCGAGCGACAGGTTTTTCGCGCTCAAAGACACACTGTTTGCGGTCGTAAGGCTTTCGGCAGGAGCAATTACGCTTACGGTGACTTCCACGGGGTCAACAATCGCCCCCTCCGCATGGCTACCCGTATAGGTAGCGGTAAGCGTGGTCTTGCCCTCGGCGACAGCCGTTACAAGTCCAAGCTCGCTTACGGTGACGGAAGTCCCTTCGGAAACCGCCCACGAAAAGCTGTGGTCATAGAGTTCTCTTTCGGTTTCCGCCCTGCTATCGGTGATGACGGTCCCCATATAGGTATAGGTCGCGACGAAAGACACTTCCTCCCCTACCGACATATAGGGAGCGTAGGAAGTAATCGACGCATAAGGAGGCTGCTCCTGCGCCGAAGCCTTCACATTGGAGCTGACATAAATCAGCCCGGCGAGACTTGCAAGAAGGAAAACCAAGCAAGTCAAAATACTGATGTTTCTTGTTTTAGTCGTCATAATAATTCACCTCCGTTTTTCTTTTTTTGATTATGACATCTCTACTGGTTTGTAAGTTACTTATACTTGCGGAAGCAGGCCAATCTGCGATTTCGCCATCGGTACCATAGTACCATGCTCCGTATGAGCCGAGGTCCGTATTCGGATACGGATTCGCGGCAAAATAAAGTTTGATGCTGAGTGTCGCGCTACTGGACAATCCAAGGGTTGATGAAGTAATTCCCGCCGCATCAACAAATTCTTTCGATGCTTTGAAACAAAGCGAAATGATACGATTTGCTCCTACGCCGTTCAATATCCTCGCCTTAAACTCAGGAATACGAGAACTTTCAAATATGATTGCCTCGATTGTCTTGTTGTTGGAAAATAAATAGGGCCCGAGTTCATTGATCGATGAAGGAATAATTACCTGCAGCAAATTCTTGCACTTTGTATTCCCTGTTGCGAAAATATTAGGAATTTTTGCAGAGTTCGCATTCGCTTTACCAACAGCGATAATACCTTCCTCCCCTATCTTTTCGGGGATCGCCAGTTTTTCATAGCTCCCCGTGTAACCCGTTAGCCTACCATTTCCGTCTGTCGTGTAGACCATCTGATAGCCGCAGCCGCCCGCACATGTGCCGTCTCCGCGATACCAACCGTCGGATCCCGCCACAGGAGTGATGTGATCCGCCTTGGGCGTTGTGTAACCGCAACCGGCATCGGTACACTTCTGCCAATGTTGCGTTGCGTCGGATTCCCACACAAGATGATGTCCCGCTTCGCGCGTTTCGCCGCAAACCGAACATCTTTCTTGTCCTTCTTCAGCGCCCTCGCTCGTCCAAGAGTGATCGTCCTCCTGCAAACGCTGGCCGCAGCTCTCGTTCTCGTCAGCAAACGTACATGTCTTCCAATGCTTGTCGGCGTTATGCGACCAGGTTTGCGATGCAACGTGAGACTCTGATTTTGACGTGTACTCGCATTGGTCGCTTGTTGCTCCATACGTACCGGTGCAAATATAGTAATGACCTTCCGCATCCCAGGCGAGCTTTAAGGTATGAGCGCTGGCAGCGCCAAATCCGCACAAGGAGCATTTGCGCCAATGCGAATCATTATCGAACCCTGTCTGATATGAATGATCGCTTTTGGCTTCCGCTTCATAATCGCAAACGCTACACGCCTCATGATGCCCGTTCTGAATATCGGAAACATACGTCGTCAAATGCTGCTCCGTTTTGGAATAGCTGCAAACCGAACAAGAAATCGTATGATTGCTCTCGCCGTTCGACTTTGTAGACAGCGTGTGCGCTACGCTCACCGTTGCCTGACAATCGGGGCAGGTATAGGAATGTTCTTCCTCGCCCTCGCTTGTGTAAGCGGACGGATCTGTGGGTGCGGTGTGCTCATCGGGACGCGTTTCGGCGTTGCACTTCGTACACAGACGATAGTGGTGCGCATTATCCTCAGTGGGCTGATAGGAACCGTAGACATGCTCCTCACTCACGTCCGCGCCACATTCCGCACACGGATATGTATGACCGGTGCCGTCGGACTTTTCCGTGTATGTAACGTTCGCCGCTGCCGTATGGACATGTTTTGTAACGATGACTGTGCAAGTCGCGCTCTTTTCACCCGCTGTTGCGGTGATGATCGCGTCGCCTTCGGCTTTCGCCGTTACAATGCCGCCGGTAACTTCTGCAATGTTCGGATCACTGGACGTCCAAGTTACGGTTTTTTCCGCCGCCTCGGCGGGAAGAACTGTTGCTACGAGCGTCGCAGTGGCATCCTCGTCTCTGCCGCCGACCTCAAGAGAAAGTGCGTCGGGAGTCAAAGTGACAGATGTCACCGGGATTTCCGTTGTCTTGAAGGTGGCAGTAATAGTCGCGTCAGCCGAGACGGTCAGCTCGTACTTCCCGTCTGTGAGTTTTGCATTTGCGTCTGTGCTTACGGTGAAGTTTTCTATCTCATAGCCACTTTTCGCCGTTACAGACACCGTGACTTTGCTTCCATCTTCATACATGTTGTCTGCTGCCGCAGGTGCGAGAGCGACGCTGCCCTGTTCGGAGTTGTAGTTTAACGACACTTTATACTTTTGCGTATCTTTTGTGCCGCCGCAGGCTGCAAACCCGAAACAGAGGATTGCCATCGACAGAATACAGAGCAGAACTGCCAAATTGGATTTCTTAAATCTCATAACTTTCCGCTTTCTTCTCCTTTTTCCTTTTTGGGAAATTTTACTGCGAATGGGCGCAGAGTCCCGTCCCTCCTTGGGGACATTCCCGTCTGTAAATTCAGACGGCAGATTTTGCCTTACCCTACTTAAATCAATTCGTTAGCCCATTGGAGTGCCCTCCTTTTCCCTTTTTTTTATCAATGACTGTAAAAGCCGTCACTCTTCGAAATAGAATTGACAGTTGTCAATGTTTCCCCAAGGACCCGCCCCCGTAAATTCGGCATAAACGGAAATCCCGACTTCTACGGACGAAATCCTGTCCAAATCAAGCTCTACGCCGGAGAGCCGCGTTGTTTGCCATTTCTTCCAACCGAGCAGTTCCCGAACCGCTTCTGCGGATTTGATCTCCTCCGAACCGTCTTTATATTTGATCTTCACATAAGCGTGAATGTCGATCTCCACGCCGTCATTACCTTGGAAATCAAAGCTGCAACCGTATTTCCCGCTTCCGAACTGCGCAAGCTGCTCGGATGTGAGCGTTTGGGAAAGCGTGAACGAAACATTCCCCTCGTCCCAGAAGTGGAACGATTGTGTTCCCATACGTGCATTTCCCGTGTTGTTGCTGACGTAAAGTTGCAGAAGAGAAGTCCCGCCTGTATGAGTTACGTCCCAATCTCCGAGCTGAGACTTCGGCTGCACATATTTGACCGTGCCGTCGCCATAGCTTTTGAAGGACTCAAAACTCCCCTCGGAAAGCAGATTGACGTTCATGACCCACACATTGCAAATGCAATCCCCACCGTATTTGGTGGAACCGTGGATCTCATAGCGGTTGACTTGGGTGATATACTGATCAAGGTTTTCCGGCTCAATCGCCCAAACCACGTCGGTCTTTAATTCGGAACCGTTGTTCAGAATAACGTCTACCGTTTTGGGCAACTCAATCGCGCCCTCATTCACAGTGCAATAAACCTCTTGGTCCTGCAAATAGTCGGTGGTAATCGCTACCGTGTGCCCTTCTTTGACATACTTGAAAACTTTAAGCGCCTCGATCGGGGTTCCGTCAGACATGAAGAATGCGTTATTGTCTACCATGCTGCCGCCGTCGTTTGCGTCGTCGTCATAATCCTTTGCATAGCTTGTCGCCCAACCGCAGCCGTACTCCTTGCACAGCGCACGATTCGTAGCGCCCAAAGGATCTGTCGAAGCGGAAATCCAAATGCCGCCCCAATAACACAGCCCTAATCCCCAATCTCCGAGATCTGCCATTCCCGCGATAACGTCCCGCACCGCGTTCGCCATACCTTGGACGGTCACAGGGCGCGTCGTTGTTTCGAGCGCAGTATTGCCGCAGCCGTCAAAGTCTTCCTCCGTCCACGCATAAGCGGTTTCAAGAATCATCGCTTCCTTCCCATAAGTGTTATGGATATTCGTGAACTGTTTTTTGAGATTGGTAAGCGTTCCGTGGGAAGTATAATACGGATACCAAGATGAGCCAAAAACATCGTAATCGACATCGTTATCGTCCAACGTTTTGGCAAGTCCCATGTAACCGTTCCCGCCCGCATTGGTGAAATGGACCGCCACTTTTGCGCCGCCCTCCGCGACTTCTCCCGTCACTTCACGCACCGCTTCCGCACCTTTATTTATGTAGCGGCAAATTGTGTCCCAATCGGAGGACCCTGCCAACATACTTGTCGTCTCATTCCCGATCTGCACCATGGTGATTTTTACTTTTGTGTCTTTGAGCTTAGTAAGACTGTCTTTCGTAAAGTCATAGATGCTACTCGCAATTTCCGTTGTGGACTTACCCTTCCATGCTTTGGGCAAGGTCTGTTTGCCGGGGTCTGCCCAAAAATCGGAGTAATGAAAATCAACAATCATGCCAAGTCCAACGGTCTGACACCGTTCCGCTATTGCAACAGCGTTATTTATATCGCAGTTTCCACCGCCATAACTATTCCCGTTCTCGTCTTTGGGATCGTTCCAAATGCGAACGCGTATGTCGGTCACGCCGCTGTCTTTGAGTACTTTGAAAACATCTTCTTCCTGTCCGTCAAAATTCTTATACAGAGGTTCGTTCTCCGCTTTTCTTGCCGCTTCGATCGATAACACTTCGGAAGCGTCTATCCCCATAATGAAATCATCGCGATTTTCCAACCCAGGGACTTGTGCGACATAAAGTCCTTCGTCTGCAATGACGCTTTCTCCCGCGACATCCACAATACAGCTATCCTCATAACCGTTTTCGCTCTTTGCAGATATGATCGTACGGCCGCCGCCGAGCGCGGTAACAACGCCGTTTTGATCGACAGCTGCGACTGCGGGTTTGGAACTCGTCCACGATATATTCTTGAAAGTGGTATTTTCGGGTTCGAGCGTAGCTTGGAAGGAATGGGTTTCGTTGACATTCATAGTAATAGAATGCTTATCAAGCGCAATACCTGTTTCGGGAACAGGCATACCGCTCGGGTCGTTTACGGTCACGTTGCAATCGGAAAACTTTCCGCCCACCGTAACACGAATCACGGTTTTTCCTTCGTTCAGCGCCTTCACTTTTCCGTTGTCCACAGAGGCAACCGTCGCATCGGACGACTTCCATGTCGCTTCCGCTGTTCTTGCCGACTGCGGGAACACGGTATATGTAAGCGTTACCTCCTCGCCGACATTGAGGGTAAGGGTGGATCGGTCCATTTCAACGCTTTCCGCAACCGCATCGCTTTCTCCGCAAGCCGCAATAGGCGCTGCCATACAGATGACCAGTAGCATGGATATGAGCGTTGTATAAAGTTTTCTGAATCTCATAACATTGTCTCCCTATATCCTAAAATTTGAATTACTTCATTCTCCGCCACTTTTTCTTCGGTTCTTCTGCCGGAGATTGGGCGCTTGGCGCTTGCGCCGTAGGCATCGCAGCTTTGCAAGCAACGTCCGCAAGCAGATTGCACCCGTTTTCTGCGCCGAAAAAGTGCATGACTTTACTGCGGAAAGTGATGAAAATTTTAACCCCCGCATGGAGTGCGGCAAGTTGGTAAGTATCCAAAGACACCGTGGGGATTCTCACAATAATCTGCTCTTGTTGCGGGGTGAGCACATGCAGATGAACTTCGCTACCCATCATCTCATTGACTTGAATCGTGCAGGGGATCGCAGAAGGATTGTCGCGCTTGGTGAGCGACACATGTTCGGGGCGAACGCCGAGAACAACATCCTGCGCTTGTATGTTTCGCGCTTTCAACGCGTCTCCCTTTTCGCCGTCTATCGCGATTCTCACGCCGCAGGGGGAAACGAAATAACCGTTTGCGTCCTTTTCAAGACGGGTTTTGAACGTGTTCATCTTGGGCGATCCGATAAATTCTGCGACAAATAAATTGTTCGGCATATCGAACACTTCCGCGGGCGTTCCGACTTGTTGTATGTAACCGTCCTTCATTACGACGATCCTGTCGCCCAAAGTCATCGCCTCGGTTTGGTCGTGCGTGACATAGATAAACGTCGTGTCGATCTTTTTACGGAGCAATATGAGTTCCGCGCGCATTTGATTCCGTAATTTTGCGTCGAGATTGGAAAGCGGCTCATCCAAGAGAAAGACCTTTGAATCCCGTACCATTGCCCTGCCGATCGCCACGCGTTGCCGCTGTCCGCCGGAAAGCTCGCGCGGACGGCGCATGAGATATTCGGTGATGCCGAGAATTTCCGCCGCCTCCATGACGCGCTTCGTGATCTCTTCGTTCGGAAGTTTTTCGTATTTCTTCTTGACTTTTCCCGTTTTGGGGTCTGTTTCGTCCTTCGGGGTTTTCAAAAGACGGAGCGGGAATGCCATGTTCTCGAACACGGTAAGATTGGGATAGAGCGCATAATTTTGAAAAACCATCGCGATCCCTCTTTCCTTGGGCGGAAGATCGTTTACGACCTTACCGTCGATCTCAATCGTGCCGCTCGTGATTTCTTCAAGTCCCGCGATCATGCGAAGAGTCGTCGATTTGCCGCAACCGGACGGCCCGACAAAGACGATAAACTCCTTATCCGCGATTTCAAGGTTGAAATCACACACAGCGGGCGTTTGGCTTTTCCCGTACTTCTTTTCAACATTTATCAATTTGACGTTCGCCATAATTTCTCCCTTATCCCTTTACCGCGCCGCCCGTCACGCCTGTAACATAGTACTTTTGCAAGCACATAAACAAGACTGTTATGGGGACTGCAACGGTCACGCCGCCTGCACAGAATGTTGTATAGTAGTCGTTTTTCATCGAGTCGGTCAAGAGCCATTGCAACCCTGCGGCGACGTTATATCCCGAGGAAGCGTTGTTCGCCATGAAAGTAGCCATTACAAAATCACCCCAAGGCGCCATGAACCCCATCAGAATCGTATAAATAATGATAGGCTTTGAAAGAGGCAAAATGAGCTTACGGAATATTTGAAATTGCGTCGCTCCGTCAATTTTTGCCGCCTCATCGATCGAGTGGGAAATCGTATCGAAAAAGCCCTTTGCAATATGATAGCCCATGCCCGAACTTGCCGTATAGATGATGATCAATCCCCACATGGCGTTTGCGTCCGTCAAGTTCCAGTCGTGCATCCATGTGTAGAGCAGAATGAGCGTCAAAAAGCCCGGGAACATACCGAAAATGAGCATGACGTTCATCAAAAGTTTTCTGCCCTTGAACCGATTCCGCGAAAGCGCATAGGCAACCGCGAGCTGAAATATCGTCTGTACAACCGCCGTTGCGAACCCCATAACGAGCGTGCTTCCGAACCAACGGGGAAACTTTGTTTCCGTGAAGAGCCGCACATAATTTGCGATCCCCCACTGCTTCGGCCAAATATAGCCTGCAAGCCCCGTACTTTCGCAACGGAAAGATTCGAGAAGGATTCCAACAAAGGGAAGGATCCAAAAAATGCACAATGCCGCAAGCGCAACGTGGATAATCGTATTGACAACCGTTCTTTTCGTCCTTTGCCCGCCGGGTTTCTTTTTGGACCTTTGCTCTTTGGCGGATTTCTCCGCAACCGACAGGCGCGTGGCTCCGTCTCCGCTAAACCCGGTGTCCCATTCGGCGCTCGCTACGCTCTGCTCCGCATTGGATTCCCTTTCACGTGCGGCATGTTTTGCCGTCGCGACCAACGTTCCGTCCTCGCTCTCAATATCAAATTCCTGCTCGGCGGCAGTCCCCCATCCGGCATCAAGATCGAGAACTTCCTTGTTATCAAAAGACGTATCTCTCATGAGTAGTCGTTCTCCCGTTTGTTTGATGGCATGAGGTTAAATAGGATGAGCGAGATGACCGCACATACAAGGAAAATCAAGATGCCGATCACCGAAGCCATAGCATAATTCGCTTCCGCACCGGTGGTAATGCCGTAAAGCCAAGTGATGAGAATCGTTGTATCACCCGGGATATATCCGCCCACTGCACCCCACGAATAATGAAGCGGACCACCCTGCGTCAGAAGGTAAATGACATTGAAGTTGTTGATGTTCGACACAAAGCTCGTCAAAAGATACGGTCCCGTAACAAACAGCATATACGGTAGCGTGATTTTACGGAATTGCTGAAAAGCATTTGCGCCGTCGATCTTCGCAGACTCATAAAGGTCTTGGGGGATATTCATAAGAATGCCCGATGTAATCAGCATCAGATAGGGAATACCGACCCAAATATTGATGACGATCACCATGACTTTGGCAAGCGTCCCGTCCGTCCAAAACGGTATGGGGTTATCGATCCAACCCCAATCCATCAGGATCCCGTTGATAAACCCGTTCTCGGCAAACAGATTGGAGATATACAAGAGGGAAATAAACTGCGGGATCGCAATCGTCATGACAAGAAGCGTCCGCCACAGTTTTTTGAGACGTATTCCTTTCCTGTTGATGAGCATCGCCACAAACATTCCGAGAAAGTAGTTCGTAAAAGTTGCAAACAACGCCCAAATCAACGTCCATCCCAATATCTCACCGAAGGACAGCGATAGCTTGGAGCCAAAGGCAAATATTTGATTGAAGTTTTCAAATCCAACCCATGTAAACAGATTGTTGTATCCGTCATTCTCGAAAGTATAGTTCGTAAACGCCACGAGGATCATGAAGATGATGGGCAGGATCGTGAACATGACCATTCCGATCACGGGAAGGGAAAGCAACGTTTTATGGAACTGGTTATCGATCACCGCGTGAAGATCGTCTTTATTTGATTTAACCTTTTTCCCGCTCGCCGTGATCTCATCGAGAATACGCGCCTGTTTTACATTTAATCGCCAAGTATAGAGAAAAGCGACGATAAAGAATATGGTAATCAGACCGTAAAGAAGGATCTTGAACGAATTGTCAACATGTTCTGTTGTCCAAACGTCAAGAATCGGATCGTACTTCTCAATCACCGCGATTGTTCCGAGAGACCCAAACTTTGAAAGCCAATAGCCGCCCCAAAAAATCATATAGAAGATAAACACCGCTTCCATGAGGAAGAACAGCGTTCCCCTCAACCATTGCCCGTGGGCATAATTGGCAAATCCCATAAAAAGATAGCTCAGCCGGGTTTTCCAACTTCCGTTTTTGAACGTCGTCCAAATATCCGCCACATTTTCGGCGACCTTGCGACCAAAGTTCTTAACGGCCTGCCACAGCTTTTTGAACTTTTGCGCGAACCACCCGGGAATGGCCTTGAAAAATCTGCCTGTCTTGTACAGAATTTTTTGAAGCCGGTTGAGCCTTAAATATTCCGTAACGGAAAGCGTTGCGTTTTTGCCCGCCGTTGCAGCTTCTTCCGCTTCGTACCTTTCCAAAAATTCGTTGAACAGCGTATCCGCAAAATCACCTTCTATGACCTCGTATTTGCCAAAAGAATTTCTTGCTATGGCAATTTCCCCTTCGCCGGAAGAGGAATCCTGCGTTACGGGGGTAAACGCCGCATAGCGTTCTTCCCCATACGCAAACGACAACACCTCACGCATGGGAACCGTTTTGCCGCTCCCAAGTGTGATTTGGTAAATTTGCTCTTTGCTCTTACCCATTGCTTTCCTCCCTTATCATTACCCGAAAGCTCAGGCGGTAAGTGTTAAATCATATTCCTTTTGAATCGTTCCTTACAATGCAACCGCTTCGCCATCAGAACCTTTCAAGCCGTTCAGCTGCCCTTCGTATGTATTCAGAAGTCCGCGGAGAGTATCATCATCGGATGTGCTTGTTTTAGCGCTCCCGACCATAATATCAACGACCGACCACCAGTTAGTGGGATACTGTCCCTGCAAGGTGGTTTCCGCATTTGCGAGAACCGTAAGCGCTTCGGAAGTCGCCTCTTTTGCCGCTTCCTTGTCCGAAGGCCCCCAACCGACTTTTTCAAAACGCTCAAGCTGACATTCCTTGCTTGTTAAAAACATCGCGAGTTTCTGCAAATACGATGCACGGTATGCGTCGCCTTGCGGCTTCACGCACATCAATTTTCTTCCGAGATAAGACACGAGCTGATAGCTCTCACCGCCATCTTGGAATGCGGGAAGTTTTGCTACACCGAGATTCTCTTTCAGCGCTTCCTTTGCCGCTTTATAATTCCAAATCCCGCTTACGACCACAGCCGACGGGATCTTTGCACTAAAATCGGCAACTTCGGCGGAGGCGTGGTAGCAGCTCGACTGCAATAATTTTTGCATTCCGCGGAGAGCAATAACGCCCGCGTCGGAATTGAACGTGTCATCGTAAGCGGTAAAGTTGCCGTTCTCGTCCGTCGTCCACTCCGACTTGCAGCCTGTCGCATAGAAGAAGGAGGCCGCGTACCAACTCCCGCCGTCTTCCGTAAGATTCATTGAAAAGTTCCTGCCCGCTTTTTCGCAATCCTCGATCAGCTTTTCAAGACTGCCGATGTCTTCTTCCGGTATCACGCTCTTGTCGTAAAACATGAAATAGCCGTTGTCTGCCGTCATGGGAAAAGCGCGGACAGTATTGCCTATCGTTGCCGCTTGGACGGAATCTTCATCGCAATTCGCTTTGATCGCATCCACCGAAGCCGAACTTAACGTTTGCAGAAGTTTGGAATGAACGCCGCGCGCAAGCGTATCTTGTGCGACGCAGAAGATGTCCGCGCAGGACGCGGGCGTTGAGATCGCATTGCCCATCGCTTTCGATTCGGAAACGATCTCGACCGTTGCATTGAACTTCACGCCAAACTCATTTGTTTCATTAAACTTTTCGATCTGCTGCTTGGTAAGCGCGTCGGTGCCCTCTCCGACCCATACGGTAATGTTATAGGTGGAGCCGTCGTCCTTGTTTTCGCCGCAAGCTGCCGAGCCTCCGACAACAGGAAGGAGCATCGCCAAACTCAAAAGGCATACCAAGAATTTCTTTTTCATAAATTCCTCCTTAATCATGCTTTGTGTATCATTCATAGCCAACTTACGATTGGCAAAATTCCGTTTTCGGCACCGCCGCCTTATTTCACCGCAAACGCGTCGAAGGCGGGAAGTTTCCGACCCTCGTAGTCGAACAGACAGTGATTGGCGTACTCGTTGCGGTTTGACTTTTTATCGCTGTGGATATATTCCTTTCCCGCGTCCGATGCCCAACAATTCTCGCCGTACGGAGTCCAAAGCGGTTCCCAATAACAGACAAGCTCTACGCCGTGCTTTTGGGCAAGCGCGAGGAAGTCCTCCGTAAACCGCCGCTGTCCGTCAACCGACAAGGGATACTTCTTGTTGAAAGCGCTGTCCTCGTGCGTCCCATTGTTTACCATAAGCGCCTCGCTGTCGTCGCTCTTGATATAATCCTCGCTTGTGAACGCGCGGCCAAGTTCCACGACCATGATGTGCTTTCGGAATTTCTTGCAGTTTTCGACGTTTGCGAAGAACTGCTCAAAGGGACCGTGCCAATAGGAGTAGTAGGACATGCCGATGATGTCATAGTCCACGGCTGCCTCTTGCATTTTACCGTAAAACTCGTTGTATATCTTCTGGTCGTAGCTTCTTTCAAGATGCAGAATGATCCCCGCTTCCGGGTAGATCTCTCTGCAAGCCTTGATCCCCCCTTTGAGGAGCTTGATCAGACTGTCGTAATTGGTGCGGGAACCGTCCGGCTGTTCGTCGAGATGACCGAACGGCCACAGCGTACCGTTCGTGATCTCGTTCCCCACCTGTATAAATTCTATATCGATTCCCTTTTCCTTTGCCGTTTTCAACGTTGCGGAGGTAAAGGCATAGACTCGTTCTGCAAGTCCATCGAGGTCAAGCCCGCGCCATGCCTTGGGAACACACTGCTTTGCGGGATCAGCCCAAAAATCGGAGTAATGAAAGTCCGCCATAATGCGGTAGCCTTTCTCCTGCGCAAGCGAAGCGAGCTTGATAAAATTCGCCACATCGCACGTTCCCGCAAGGTACGGCTCCCCGTTTTCTCCGTATGGATCGTTCCAAATGCGGATCCGCATGACATCTACGCCATTATTGCGGAATGCTTCAAGCGGTCGCATTTCCCTGTCGCCGTCGAAATACTTTGCATGATGTACCTCTTCCATTTCAAGATAGGTAGAAGTATCAATTCCGAGTCTCATCATTCACTGCTCCCCCGCTTCGTGCTTTTTGAACTTCGGCGGCTCGTTGTCCGCGCCGAAATCGACGACGCGCTCATCCAAACGACCATATTTCATCTTAAAGATGTTGTAACGTTTCAAAACTTCGTCCTCGCTACCGTGGAAGCAGCACCGCAGGCAATAGTATTCATTCTTCGCTTCGTCGAAAAACATATCCATGTCGATGTCGCGCTTGAAGCATTCCGGACAACGGTAGTTTAATTTGCCTTTCGTAGACTGAGCCATGATCTGAACTCGCCTCCTTTTAATTTCTTGCTGACGCGGAGATGGTAAACAGGCGAGAAAGCAATGCCCTCTTCTACCGAACAGGAATCAGGCTCATCACCATTGAGTGTGATCTCCGTATTGACATCCGGGATTCTCGCATACGCGCCACCGCTGCTGCCCGCGCCCAATTCGATTTTCCGGTTCTTATAGGAAAACTGCAATTCCGATTGCTCTTTCTTCTCCACACCGTGTCCGGGGAACAACGGGTTCTCGGCGTTGTCGTCGCAGACAAACCGATATGCTCCGAGCGTTACCCCGGTCATATCCGGTTGATATTCCGTCGTTCCGAACCCGCCCGTGAAGTATTCCTCGATCTCCACTTCTTCACCGTGAAGGTCGTTCAATATCTCACGCGTGATGCGAAGGGTCCCCACGGGATGTGTTTCTCCATTCTTCAAAGAGAGCGTTGAAACGTACATCTCAAACATGAAAGTCGTTCGGATGACGATCTCCAACCCGGCAATCTTCACCGTAACGGGGTTTGTGATAACGCTCACCCCGTTCACCTCATTTTGGAATGTTGCCATTGTGCGCGTGAGACACAAGTCTACCGTTTGACCTTTATAATGTATCTTGCATGAAGCGACCGTCCCCGCGCCCGCGTAGTGGGTGAAATATCCCGCGCGGTAGTTCGCCTGAATGAGGTAAGGGTAAGATGCGTCGTATACATTATCCGTCCCGATGCCCGTCTTTTGCTCGACCCGTGCGACATACGGTCGAAGATCGATCATGGCACCGCCTTGATTGAAGTCGAGGCAGCAACGCATATTCGGATCCGCGTACCAAAAGTACTCCTTGTCGCTCCCATAGAGAATATCCTTCCAAAGGGCGCATTCGGCGCGGCGGTAGTCGGGGTGCGTCTCACGGTAGTAGTCCGCAAGCTCGCTCATCGTCATATCGACGCATTTGCCCTCTTGTTTGAGCTTGCCATAGTACTTCATCATGTCTTTATAGGACTTGGCAAGGCGTTCATAGGGCGATTCCCATCTGCCCGCTTTGTTCAGCCAGCCCGGACCGACAAAGACCATGTTGTAGCAGAAGCCATGGTTGTATTTTGCGAGGTGTCTGTACTGATCGATGAGGTTATAGAGGTAGGGATATTCCGTCCCCTTCTCATCTTCATAATAGATCATGCCGCGCAAAACATTCTGCGGGTGCGTCCCGAAGTTGGAGCCGTTCCCGTCAAAACATGCCATGAGGTCGCGGGAAAGGTGCGGGATAGCGACGATGCCGCTGTCGTCATTCGCGTCCGATGCGGGGCAATGCGAGTTTACTTTGGACGGAATCCACGGATTCCACGGCCCGCCGTCCATGAAGGTGTACCAAGAATTGTTGCAAGTATGGTAGGCTTTCGGGCCCTCCTCCCAACAAGTCGCTACGGCGCACTTCACGCTCGGATATTTTTCTTTGATGTATTTGATCGTGAACGCGTCGAGGAAATAGCTGCCCGTCGATTCGGGATAGAATCCGAACTTTTCATAAAATAGCCCGAAGCAATCATCCACGATTTGTTTCTTCGTCTCCTCGTCGAACATCCAAATGCAGAAGTCCTCGGTCTTGTACTTCTCCTTGAACTGCTTGCAGGGGAGCCCCAAAAGAGACAGCCCAATCTCATCGCCGTACTGTGCGTGGTGTTCCTTTGCGATCTCAACGATTTTATCCGAGAACAGCGACGCATAGGTAATCTGTATCGTGGTTTTCAGTCCGCACTCATGCGCCGATTCCTGTTGGAACAGGAAAATATCAAGAGACTCGTCGCGCACGTCTCTTTTCCCGCCAAGCGCCCGCTCCGCATACTCGGGCGAAAGCTCTGGACGGTGAATGATGTTTAATGCCAATTTATTCTCCACAGCCATTCCTCCAATGGACTTTATTAAAATCGAATGAAACGCCTTTACCGCCAAAGGTAACAATTTCCCCTTCCCCATTTTTCTTTTAGATTATATCATAGAGCATTTATCATTTCAACCCCCGAACTGTTTGAAAACACCATGCCTTATAAATATTTCTGAGATTTTTTTGAAAAATTTTTTACTCACAAACAGTTTTACGACCACGAGAAACATCTTCGTTTTGAAAACGTCCAATAAAATGAATTTTTGCGCAGATATTTTGTTCTGTGAAAATCAAACAAAAGAAAGAGCAATCGCAAACGAAAACCGTAGCGATTGCCTTTTGGGGGGGAATTATATTACAAATCGCGGAAGGTTCTGCGCGAGTTGCAATCACTGAGAACAAGGGCTTTTTATCCTTAGAGGATGTGCCGTTCTTTCCCTATAACCGTCTGCGGATCGCTCCGCAGACGATAAAAAGGGAGGAATTTATTACAAACCGCAGGAATGCGTTAGCGCGGGTTGTAACCGTTGGGGTTTTTCTTTTGCCAATTCCAAAGGGACGCGCACATCTCGTCAATGCCGAGCTGCGCTTTCCAACCAAGTTCTCGCTCCGCCTTCGAAGCGTCGGAATAACATTCCGCAATGTCGCCTGCCCGCCTCGGTTTTATGGCATAGGGAAGCGGATGCTCGCAGGCTTTTTCAAAGGCATGGATCACGTCGAGGACGCTATACCCTTTCCCCGTGCCGAGATTGTAGGTATAAACGCCATTCTTGTTGAGTTTATCAATGGCGGCGACATGTCCCTTGGCAAGATCGACGACGTGGATATAGTCTCTGACTCCCGTTCCGTCGGGCGTGGGATAATCGTTCCCGAACACTCCCACCTCCTGCAATTCTCCGATCGCCACTTTTGCAATGTACGGCGTGAGATTGTTGGGAATGCCTTTCGGGTCCTCACCGATGAGCCCGCTCTCGTGCGCTCCCACGGGGTTGAAATAGCGGAGAAGCACTACCGTCCATTCGGGGTCGGCGGCATAAACATCTTTCAGGATCAGCTCCTGCATGTACTTGCTTGTGCCGTAAGGATTGGTAGTCCCACCCACCTTGCAGCTCTCGTCAAGCGGAAGTTTTTCAGGCGTACCGTAGACGGTAGCAGATGACGAAAAGACAATTTTCTTGCAGCCATGCTTTCTCATCTCGTCGATGAGGACAAGGGTACCACCGATGTTGTTATCGTAGTATTCGATGGGCTTTTGGCAGGATTCCCCCACCGCTTTCAGCCCCGCAAAGTGAATGACCCAATCGATCTTTTGTTTTTCGAAAATGCGCTCAAGGAGCTTCCTGTCGCGCACGTCGCCTTCGTAGACGGAAATTTTCTTTCCGGTGATCTGTTCCACCCGCTTGAGACTTTCAGGAGAAGCGTTGGAATAGTTGTCAACGACGACAACTTCGTGCCCGCTTTCGAGAAGTTCCACGCAGGTATGGGAGCCGATATACCCCGCGCCCCCTGTCACCAAAATCTTCATGCTCTATACCTCCCATTTATTTTTTTCTACAAATTTTGTGCGCCTGCACTATACAAAACAATTAGTTTTAAGCGTTTTGTGTTTTTCTACTATACAAAATCATCGATTTTACAATGTTTTGATGATTCACTATAAAAACTTTGTCTTTTTATGAAGTTTTTATAGATTGCTATAAAAACTCTTGACTTTCTTGTTTTTATGTCATATACTTTATGTGAGGTGAATGACATGATCGCAAGAAAACAATATCTTGACAGATTGATCGCGCTCAGGGACACGCAAGTCATCAAGGTTGTGACGGGCGTGCGCCGCTCGGGGAAATCCACTCTTCTCGAACTCTTTCGGGATTATCTTCTCTCGCAAGGCATACCCGAACGGAACATGATTTCAGTGAGTTTTGAACTGCTTGAAAATCATTCTCTGCTCGACTATCGCAAGCTACACCAATATATTTTAGAGCGGCTTGTTCCCGATGAGATGAACTATATCTTTTTGGATGAGATTCAGGAAGTCCCCGACTTTCAAAAAGCCGTCGATTCCCTTTTTGTCAGAAAGAACGTTGACCTATACATCACAGGATCCAATGCGCGAATGCTCTCGGGCGAACTCGCTACTCTCCTATCGGGAAGATATATCGAAATTCAAATCCTGCCATTCTCCTTTGCGGAATATTATTCGCTCATCGGCGGAGACCGCCGCACGGCATTTGCCGCATATCTCCAGAATGGCGGACTCCCCTATGCCGCCCAGCTTAAGGATGAAGTGGCTCGCTGCGGATATATCGAGGGCATCTTCAACACCGTGCTCCTCAAGGACGTCGTGCAACGCAAGAAAATCTTAGATGTAACGCTGCTGCAATCGGTCATTCGGTTTCTCTTTGATAACATTGGAAACATCGTCTCCGTCAAGAAAATCGCAGACAGCCTGACTTCATACGGTCGTTCTGCCACCGCCGCCACGGTCGGCGGATATGTGGAAGCGCTCATGGAGGCGTTTGTTCTCTACAAAGCCGAACGCTACGACGTGCGGGGTAAACAGATCTTGAAGTCGCTTGAAAAATACTATCTCGTCGATCTCGGCTTTCGTCAAGTATTGTTCGGTGAAAACCGAAGCAATCTCGGCTTTGCGCTTGAAAATATCGTCTATCTCGAACTTTTGCGGCGAGGCTACCGTGTCATGATCGGAAAAGTCAATGAGACAGAGGTGGATTTTGTCGCCGAGAAAGGGAACGAGCGTATCTATTATCAAGTCGCTGCCTCCGTTCTCGACCCTGCCACTTTCGCACGTGAAATCGATCCGCTCAAAAAGATCAGGGACAATTACCCAAAATATATCTTAACGCTTGACGATTTCCCCATGCAGGAGGCTGGGATCCCCACCATCAACGTGATCGATTTTCTGCTCAAAGATTGAGGCCCTATCCGTCGCAACCATGCGGCGGATTTATGATATCTCTCGATAGGTAAGGCCGTCTCCGATCTCTACATCGTAGCAGGTCGCGTCGTAGCCCGTTTCCTCTTTGTAGCGTGCACATACTTTGCGTTTGAAATCTGTGACGGAATTGGCTCTGACAAGGTTGACCGTACAACCGCCGAACCCCGCTCCCGTCATTCGTG
Source organism: uncultured Clostridia bacterium (assembly GCA_947632195.1). Taxonomy (GTDB): domain Bacteria; phylum Bacillota; class Clostridia; order Christensenellales; family Borkfalkiaceae; genus Gallimonas. The sequence continues at coordinate 133,667 of CANROE010000002.1, forward strand.
CGCCCGCACAAGCGGGATGATCCCATGCGGCATGTGCGAGGCTGTCAAGTTCTTCCCCTGTTACCTCGTAAAGCTGTGCAAGAGATTTGTGCGATTCCGTCAAAAGCTCGCCGAAGCGTTCCATGTTGCCTCTTTGCATCGCTTCCGTCGCAAGCCGCACCCGCTCGCATTCATCGACGACGTGCTTCGCGCGGCGATAGATAGTCGTTGGCAAACTTGTTCTGTATTCCATGAGGACGAATGGCTTCATGTCTGCCAAACATTCTATATCAAACCGTCTTTTTAGTATTGCAAGCGCTCTCTCCGCCTCCTGTCGCCGCTCGTTGTACTTGCTCACGACAAGGCTGTGCGGTTTATTTGTATTGATGATGACAAGAGAATACTTACCTGTTTTAATGGGGATCTGTTCGCATTTCAACGTTTTGCAGTCAAGAAGCATGGCATGATCTTTCTTTCCGCAAGCCGAAGCGTATTGATCCATGATGCCGCAGTTTACGCCCGCGAACTCATGCTCCGCTTTTTGTGCAAGGAGCGCGATCTCAACGGGATCGGGTTTTTCTCCCGCGATCAGCGCAAGTGCACCGAGCGTCGATACCTCGATCGCCGCGGACGATGACAACCCGCTGCCGAACGGTACTTTGCAGTCTATGAGAAGATCGCAGCCTTTCAGTTCATGCCCCGCTTCTCTCCAAAAATAGGCACACCCCGCCTGATATTTGGCATGGGTCAAGGTGCGGTATTGATTTAAGTCTCTGATGTCAAGCGCAATTTTATCGGGCAAATCGGTCCATGCAAGTTGGATATGGTCCGTCCCATTCGGACGGGCATAAACAGTGCAATTCAAAGAAAGAGCGCACGGCAAAACTTTCCCGCCGCAATAATCGACGTGTTCTCCTATGAGATTGACCCTGCCCGCTGCCGAAACTTTGAAGCGGTAATCCTGTTCGTTTGTCATACATGAAACCCCAAATCATTCATGAACGCGACGGTCTGCCGTTTGTCCTTGAAAACAGCTGTATTTTCGAGGATCCTGTCGCAGATCGATCCCAATTCTTCGCGCATGGCGGTCTTTACATTCGCCAACTCCCGCTTTTCACCGACCCGCTGTTTTACTTCGTCATAAACCAATTTGAAATCGCCCAATTCCTTTGTGAGCGATTTCCCTTTGGCGATCAAGGTCTCTATCTCACCGAGCTGCGCTTCAAGCCTGCCGGGAAGAATGAACAGCCCCTGCGCTTCGATAAGACCAATCGACTCCTTTTTGATCATGTGATATTCGGGGTGTGCGTGGAAGATCCCGTCCGGGTACTTCTCGTCCGTAATGTTACTTCGGAGAATGATGCTCATCTCATAGCCGCGCTTCGTCCGGACTACCGTGGGGCTGATCGCATTGTGAACGCCCTTTTCATCTTCGGGAATAATGCCGAGCGCACGGTTTTCGTAGGAGACCCACTTGGCACGAATGCTCTCACCGATCTCTTCAATGTCTTTGCGCGATTTGGAAACGATTCTTACAACGGTACCCGCCCAGTCCACCACTTCGACTTGAGCTTCGGGATACTTTCCGTTTCTCATACTATAAACAGCCCCCGCCTTGAACATAGGCAAAATCTCACCGCCGCCTTGGTAGTGGTCGTGCGCGAGGACGCTGCCGCCGATCCGTTCAAGCGGTGCGTTGCAACCGATAAAATAGCTCGGGAATTGGTCTACAAAGTCCATGAGCCGCGTGAATGTACCGCTGTCTATATACATCGGCGTATGCCGGTAATTGACCGCTATACCGTGTTGGTTGAAATATCCATAAGGCGAATACTGCCAAAACCACGGCTCGCCGCCGAGGGTAATGTCGATCGTCCGAAGCGTCCGCTTGTTCCTGCCCGCAAATCCCTCGTTCTCATGGCAGATATTGCACTTGGGATAGCCGCTCTTTGTAGAGTTGCCGCTGACCGCTTTTTTTGGATCGCGGAACTCTGGTTTTGCCTTGTTGATCGTGATGATAAGCCCGTGCGAATTGAACCGCGGGTTCTTGTCGAGAACCGCCTTCTTTACATAGTCGCACTTGACGCAATATCCATAGAACCATTTCAGCGCCGCCTCGCTTCCGAAATCTTCCAGTTTCGTATCAAAAACGTCTTGTAAATCTTTCGGGGAAAGCATTAGCTCGCCCATCACTCCGTCGCGGAAATATTCCGCTTCCTGCGGCTCAAAAAGTCCCGCCGAGACGCATGCCGCGGTCAATGCGTCAAGCAGCTTTTCGGGGGTCTCGTCCGGCACGTCCGTCTCTTGTTTTTCTCCGGGATATGCGTCCAAACCGAGCAATCTGAAAATCCCGTTGCGGGCATAGTCAACGTTCTTCTTCGGCAAATAGAGATTCTTCTCGGCATACTCCAAGAGCGAATCGATTGTAGCATAGACTTCTTTCACTTCTGACCTCACTACGACTCATATTTATCATATCACAACAAATGCCATTTGTCTACTCCCAAAATATTCAGAAACACCCGATGTTGAAAATATTTTTTTGGAAACAGTTGCTTTTTGGATATTGCTATGCTATAATAGGCCCATGAGAATTGTTTTTGATCGGGAAAAGTTGCGTCAATTTATGACGTTGTTTTGCGATAAGACCGCAATCACCATTACGCTTTTTGATGAGGAGATGATCCCGATCCTCGATGTCGGCGAATGGAAAAACTACTGCCTTGCTATCGGCGATGACGAAACGCGCCTGCAACTTTGCAAAAAATGCGACGCAAAATATGCCGAGAAAGCGCGAAAGATAAACGATGTCGTGATTTACTCCTGCCATGCAGGGATCGCCGAAGCGGTTGCGCCGCTCCAAATTGACAATATCCCTGTCGGCTATATTATGGTAGGGAAATTCCGCGATACCGACCAACGGCTTTCCTCTCCCGAAAAGATTAAAGCAAAGGCTGCGGAATATAACCTTGACGAAAAATATATGTTGAAATGTTGGGAAGAACTCCCTCTTGCCGATCCGAAAGAGGTGCAAGATGCCATTTTGCTTTTGAAGCTCATCACAAACGAAATTATCAACGACAAGCTGATCCGCGCCGCAAAGACAACATGGACAGATCACGTTACGGAATATATCCAATTACACATCGGGGAAAATATCACCGTAGAAGATCTATGCGCAGCCACAAATTTGAAACGGCATGAATTGTACGCCCATTTTGAACAATATTTCAGTTTAAGTCCGAGAGCCTACATAAATCAACTGCGCCTTGCCAAAGCGAAGGAACTTTTGACGACCACGGAATTGTCGATCAAACAAATCGGCATTATGCTCGGATTTAAGAAGGTAGATGTATTTACCAAATTTTTCAAAGAAAAAATGGGAATCGGCGTCACACCCTTACAATATAGAAAGCAAAAACGCTTGCAACCCGATTAAAACGGTGTTATAATTCAATCGTTATGTTAAAGGCAGAGTTTGATAAAGAAAAACTGCAAGAATACATTACTCTTTTGCATGGAATCATAGACACCTCAATTACGGTCTACGATGCGGCGCTTTCTCCGATTATTGAAACCGATGTCGCGGCAGATCCCGTTGCAAGGACGGAAAACATAAGAAAAAGACTTGCAGACGGCAAGACAGCGCCCGCTATATGGTTTGCTCCCGATGGAACGACGGAAATCGCATCGCCGATTTTTTATGAGCAAAGCCTGTACGCTTATCTGTGGATCGGGAATCTATACTATAAAGCCAATGCCAACCCACACGTCAAATTGAAACGAAAGGGGCGGCCCGTGTATGACAGTCGTTCGATCCATAACATTTTAGATTTGGCCGAGGGCGGCGTTCAACTGTTCTTGCGCGATATTTATGATGTCGATCCCGATTTACAGGACAAGCTCGATCAATTCATATTCGATAATCTCAACAAGAAAATCACATTGCGTATGTTGAGCACCGCATTGAATACCGATATTACAATCGTCCGCAACTTTCTCACCGAAGAATTGAATTGCAATTTACCCGATTATCTGCGTAAGAAAAAGCTCGAAGCTGCCAAACAACTCCTCTTGGACACCGATCTTTCCGTTGCGGAAATCTCCGAAAAGATAGGAATGACCGAAGAAGTATTCAACCGCTTATTCTTAAAAAGCGAATCTGTTCCCCCCGAAATATACCGAAAAAGCAACTGCAAATAGGCCTTTAACTTGTGAATAAAAAAATTACAATTTCTTTCGTTACGAACGACGGATATGCCCCCTATCTTTCCACAGCGATCTATTCTTTGATCGCAAACAGAAACCCAAACAAGCAATACGCTTTGTTTGTGTTTTTTTCTTCATTGAGCAAAAAAAATATCGATCTGCTTTCGTCATTGCAGACCGATAACGTAACGATATACTTCGTCAATTTTGACGAGTACACCAAAGATTATAATTCATTGTTTTACACTTGGGCGCACTACACGAAAGAATCCTATTATCGCTTATTTATACCCAAATACTTCGGTGAAAACTTCGGCAAAATCATTTATCTTGACGTGGATCTCGTCGTGAACTGCGACATCGGTGAGCTTTTACTTGAAACGATTGGCCCTCATGCCGTTTGGGGCGCACTCAACTATTCCACGCCCGACGATGCCGAGTATATCCGTTCGCTTGGACTATCCTATCTGAACTATATCAATGCCGGCGTTATGGTGATCGATTGCAAACACTTCAACCAAATGGGCTATTTTGAAAAAGCCGCGGAGATCATCGCCGAGCGCAGACAATTTACCTACATCGACCAAGACGTTTTGAATCTTGCTTGCAACGGCGACATTGGGCTTATTGATCCTTCATGGAATCTGCAATGGAACAATATAAATCACCCCGAGCGGTTTATGCCCGAGGTGAGAAGCTCTGTAAAGCAAATAATACAGCCACGCATCGTCCATTTCACGATCGACAAACCGTGGAAGCGTATGCTCAATCGCTTCGGAGAGTACTACAACAAGTACGCAGCAGAAAATCCTGTTTATAAAGCTTGGTTTTTTGAATTGATTAACTACAAAAATACCCGATAGTCTTTTTGCTATCGAGTATTTGACTATTCATATCAAGCTCACATTAACGCGGCTACGGTGAACACCTTAGCGTGCCTTTAATCATATTTCTGTTTCTCCAGTCATAGGTACGCACTTTTCATTAGGTTCCTAATTCCAATTCTTCATTATATCAAGTAAATCACGATTCGTAGTCCAAATCGGATTAAGATGGTTCTTATTAAGATACCGCGTCTTGTCCTTAAGCACTTCATTAAAAAAATCGCATTGAGCACGTTTCTTCGGAATTAGATTGATATCCTTTTCGTTTACAAAATCTCCTATGCCTTTTTCAAGATCTTCTATGCTACTTTTAAAAATATTTTTTATGTAATTATCAATGGATAGCAAAATATAATGATTGGTAGAGTGCTGACCATCAATATCCTCGAAAGATCTCCCCATAAGCCTTATCAATCTTTTAAAGTTTTTATCTGTGGCCGAGAAACCAACAAAAACGCATTTATGCCTAAGAAGAGTATCAACTTGAATTGCGTTTCTCCATAGGTAGCTCTCATTTGCGGTCTTATTATAGCTATCTTCTGAGAGAATAAGTTGTATTGCCTCTGGAGAATTGTAGTATTCTTCCTTCACCCCCATGTCATCGCAATTGCAAAAATGTGGTATAAAGCCATGAACATGATATACATTGACATCTGCCGTTGCGCTCTCTTCTTTCAAGTGCAGAAGTTGATTGTCAACAAAGACGGGATACGCCTTTCGGCATCCATTAAACTTATTATAAACCGTTTCAAAAACATCATCGTAATTGTAAGTGATTATTGATTTTACTTTCTTCTTCTGCACAATATCGCAAAGTTGTTTTACAAGTCCATTTTTTATTTCCGCGTCAGGAGATAAGCTCCTTTCAGACTTATTTTTTAAATCATAATACAAACTTTTTTCAATAACTCGATAAAGCGCAGCTCTCCATGCACATTCACGATTGTTCATTTTTTCTCTCAAGGCGAGTTCTATGTACTCGGCCAGCTCATAGAGATCAATTCCCTCGAAAAAGTTAGCAGTCGACGAATCATTGCCTTGGTTTTTTAAAATGTTTAAAAAATCCAAAAAGGAAACTTCCTGTACTGTATCAGCATGAAGTGCGTAAAAGCGTCCTAAAAAAGTGTATTGAAGAAGTTGATCCCAGCTACAAAGGTTAAACGGATCTGCCATAGAAATGCCTGCGCCAAAAAAGAAAGCAAGCTCGCCCTCGCCAAATCCGGTTTTCTGTGCCTCCTTCAACAACTCATCCGCCTCCTGAAAGCGTTTCCTCAAATTTTTAGCAGTATTGTCGTTTTGCCCTAATGCTGTTTCGATCACCTGACAAAATTTTTCGATTTGTGCTGTCATTTTTTTTCCTTTTTTAGATAAATATCCAACCAACCATCCATCAAATAAGTAATTTCTTTGTCATCCACTTTTGAATATTTACTCATAGAGATTGTCTCGGATTGTGAGCTAAGACGATGGAACATCGCTTTATTCTTCTCATCATCCAAACATTTCATAAGATATTCCCTTAAGCATTGCAGATAAGGTAAACCCGAAGTCTCCAAATAATATTTTCTGATAAACAACAATGCCTCATATAGACTATTACCATATTTTCGAATATATTTATCGGTTTCATCAGTATTTATTTTAGGCTCTGCATTGTTTATGTCCAAATCAAGATTGAGATGGAGTATGGGATAAAATATATTAAAAGCCTCGTTAAATGCAGTTTTAAAGTTCTCCTCGCTACCCGTCATAAAAACGTTTTTTTCACCAAAACAAACATCACATACAACAGATAGTCGCCAGGCTACATAAGTAGAAACGCTTCCAATCCTCTTTTCTTTATCTCGTTTAATTTCAAAAAACGCATCAATTCCACGATTCTCATATAGAAACTGGAAAATATAGTCAAATGGACTCTTGTAATTAAGAGCTTTGACTGCAAGACAATCAGCAAAACATTCCCGATATAGAAATTTAAATATTGTGCTTAAACATTCGCCATCCTCTAAAGCTTTTTTGGGAGTAAATTGCGGAAATCCCAATGAATCATCATTCGGTGCGTCTCCATTAAAATAATTCTCAACGATTTCTTTTAATTTTTGTGTATTCTTTCGAACAAGCTCAGCCTTTTGTTTCTTGTCAAAAATCCATATCAACTCTGAGAATGGGCCATGCCACTTTTCCCCATATATAATTTTTTCCAAATTTGGAGCCATTTCGATTTGAAACTCAGATAAAGCCTCAGCCATCTTTTCAATGACACTTATCTCTTTCCCTCGTTCTTTAAAAAAGCCTTTTATGATATAACTGTGTAACCAATCCGAACAGTTGTCAAAAAATTTCTTCCCGTAGTAAAACTGTTTATCTTTTGCAAATTCCTCCTCAAAGCCTTGAATCCATTTGCAATCCGACCATAATAAAATAAAGATTTTTTTTGCAAATTCATTTTCTGCATCAACAATCCGTTGGTCGCTTTTTCTCAAATTAAGTATATCTTGTATTATTCCATCAATTCTCCCTTCCTTGATTTCTTTATCCTCAATCTCCTCCTCATGTTCATCTGTGTGCATTTTTATATAAATAGCTATAATCGAAGGATAAAGCACTTTGTCTTTCAAATGGTTTATTAGACCATGACACAATCCTCGAAGATAAAAACTTGCTCGCTCTCGTCTTTTTCGCTCTCCACGGAGATGAAAAAATTCATGAGCCAAGCGAAGAAGCGTTCCCCTTACATCGTAAAGGCTCGCCTCGGGTATCCGTATAATCCCAATGTCACTTTTCAATTGATCGCAAGCTGGAAAATAAGCAAAAGGATTCCTGGTAATCGTTTCATCACATCCTCCACTTGTGATCAAAAAAGAAAAACCTTTTTTCGATGAACTTTCCGCAATGCTTGTCCAATAGTTAAAAATATAATTGTATGCAAATAATAACTTTGCTGTACTGCCAATTGACGGATGCGCAATAGTTTGCCCCTCAAAGAAGGGTTGATCGGAACGCCAAAGGTCAAAGAGTAAAAAACTCATCGCGTCTCTAAAATCTTGGAAACACTGTTCAAAGTTCTGAATATCAACATGTGACCAGTCATTCTTATTTAATAACAAGGAATTGAGTGCACTAAGAAACTCACAAAAGAATTTCCCCACAATTTTGCGGACCTCATATCCATGAGAAGTTTTAATTAATTTCCCAAAAGTACCCCGGATAGATTGCATCGCCCGCATAGCTCTGCGATGGATATGATGTTCTCGCACCATCTCACCATATCTTTTTTCAAATTCTTCTAATTCTTCATCAATTTTATCAGAGATTTCTTTGTCGGGCGCTAAAAAATAACGATACGACTCTTCTTGCTTAACGTTATCGTGTCCCCCATTCGTTACAGGAAATAGAATTTTCGTGCTAAGACTACGAATGCAAGACTTATCACCTAGAGCATAATCGGAGAAAAACCCTTCTGCTCCAAAAAGCTTTTGAAAGTCACCCAATGATATATTTTCAAGTGACAACCTCCAGTCATAATTCCCACTTATGGAGTAGATTTGTGCATTCCCTTCTTTTAAATACGTTGTCTTGTACTTCTCCCAATTCTCAAACAACTCCTGCTCGGAATGATTAAGCGCAAGAGTAATATCGCAATATGCGAGTATTTTTTCAGAACTATTATTTCTTACAAGTTCATATTTATCGTCTTTTACATTAACGCTAATCAATCCGTAAATAGTATAAGTTGATGATACGACCTTTTTTGTATCCTCCTCGTTAGTAGCATAATAGATTGATCGTAAAGCGTCAATTTGATTTTGAATGGAAATGTATGAATTTGAACGAAACAAAACCACGACATCGGTATACCCAAGGGCAAAATATATAGTATATTTTAAACTATCTTCTTTCTGTGCCTCAATAGACCCCTGCAACTCTTTTATTACGCGCTCCGCGTATTTCTTAGGATCTTCTTCGTTGCTTAATTTAGAAATAAATCCATCCGCAAGATTTATCAAGCAAATCGCAAGAAATGGCGTACTTTGATAAGCGTATAAAAACTCACTGGCATAATCCGGACAACAGCTGGGATCGGAAATTTTTTCCCAAAATCCAAAATCCATCTTCGAGGCATCAAGCTCCGGAAACACTAAGCGAATAGTATAATCATCTATAAAGTTATCATGCTTATTCAAATGTGCAACTGGACGAAAACCATGCCATCCATCTTGGGGCAACGATGTTTCAATGCGATCATAATGTCCGAATGCTACCAAATTAAATGGGGACTCCTTAATTTTCTGAGCCTCTTTGGAAATCACTTGTTCTATTCTTTTCTGCAATGTTATCTGTAAAAGTTTCATAGCTTTCTCCAAACGTAAAAAAACTGTGATATTGCTCTATCACAGTTTCGATTTCTACTACCAATCAGCCAATCAAGTCCTGATATGTCCCTTCCCAAAATTTTATATCTTCTGAACTGAATGTTAATCCCTCCCCTTTAAACTGTGAAGTACTACCGCTGTTCTCAGGGCGATCATTCATCTTTGAATCTAATTTCTGTGTAGAAGTCTGGCGACTTTTTTTTCTTACAATTTCGCTTAAAGACAGCAACACTTTTCCATCCATTTCAACCATTAGTTCATTCCAAAGCTATTATCCTTTATTATTATATACTGCTCAGCTAAAAAAATTCACATTTTCAATAAATTTAAATAACCGAAATAGCTTTGTTACCTCCTTGCTCTTTTTTGACTCGTTTTTTTGAAAAAATTACAATATATGATAATTTCGGACATGCGCGAATGAAACATGCCCGAAATGTCTCATCTGGCTGCTCCTGTCAGACTCGAACTGACGACACCGCGGTTACTTCACTACATCGCTTTCGCCTTGTAGTCCGGACTTTGTCTTTCCCATGAGCTTTCGCTTTTAGGGATCCCGTGTAAAGTCTCTACACACGAACCCTCGCGGATCCTTGCTCGGCGTTGTCTTATCTTGCGACTTAGATTTCACCGAATTAGCGGGATTGTCATCTGCGGGTTTCCCCGCAGAGCTGCTATTCCTACTATTGTTAAGTAGGCTTTACAGCCGCGTGCTCTACCGACTGAGCTAAGGAGCACTATATGTTGTGGTCTTGTTTGGCAA
>CANROE010000003.1 GCA_947632195.1 uncultured Clostridia bacterium
CATCCTTAGTTTTCATAATGTGAGATTTCTCCACGCGCCGCAAAGCGGCTTGGTACTTCGCCTGCGGCTCGTGCCGCGCTTAGAGAATCAGAACTGCGCGCGGGGCGAAATGACATAATTAGGAACGGCGCCTCCTCAGTCACCTGCGGTGACAGCTCCCCCTCAAGGGGCAGCCAAGAAATAAGGTGCCCCGCCGCGCGCGTTCGCGCGCGGCGGGGCATTTTTTAAAAGTTTTCCACATACAATCAAGCGTGAACGGAATTTTTGCCATCGTCTTTTTGATCTCCGCCGCCGCGCTCCTCTTTGTAAACCCCGACGGGTTTCTTTCCTCGCTCCTCAAAGGCGGGGAAAAGGCCGCCACCCTCTCCCTCTCTCTCCTTGCCGTCTACTGCGTTTGGCTCGGCTTTTTTAAAGTAATGGAAAAGAGCGGACTTGCCGAAAAACTCGCACGTCTCCTCTTTCCCGCCGCCAAAAAACTCTTCCGCTCCCAAAACAAGGACGCCGTGTACTTTGCAAGCTGCAACCTCACCGCCAACTTTTTGGGACTGCCCGGCGCCCCCACCCCGCTCGGCATAAAAGCCGCCGAAAAATTCTGCGCCGCACGCGAACATTACGCCGCCGATATGCTCTTCGTTCTCAACGCCACAAGTTTACAACTCTTGCCCACCACCGTCATCGCCCTCCGCCTTGCCTACGGCTCTTCAAACAGTGTGGATATCTTTCTCCCCACCCTCCTTGCCACGCTTTTTTCCACATTGCTCGGTGGAATTCTCGTCTTTCTCACCCGCAAGAGGACCAAATGAAATATTTCGCCCTCATCGTTCCCCTTCTCTTTCTCGCGCTCTTCATCTATGCGCTCATCAAGCGGGTGAAACTCTACGACTGCTTTACGGACGGAATCAAAGAGGCGATCCCCTTGCTCTGCTCCCTCTTCCCCTACCTAGCCGCCATGCTCATGCTCTCCGAGCTCTTCGAGGCGAGCGGGCTCGCGGCAAAACTCACCTCCTTCCTCGCCCCCGCTTTCCGCTTTCTCGGCATTCCGCCCGAGATCGGCAAACTCGTGCTCTTAAAACCTTTTTCGGGCAGCGGGTCCACCGCCCTCCTCTCCGAAATCTTCACTGCGTACGGCGCGGATAGCTATATCGCGCGCTGTGCGTGCGTCGCCTACGGTTCGAGCGAGACCGTCTTTTATATCTCCGCCGTCTACTTTGCGCGCGCCAAGCGAAAAAATTTGGCAAAACCCATTCTCATTGCCTTGTTTTCCAATTTTTGCGCCGTCATTTTCGGCTGTTTTCTCTGCCGATTTATTTGAGGAAGTGAACAAACGACAAAAAAATTCAGTTTTTCGGCTTTTTTTGAGAGACTTTTTCAAAATGTGAAACGGACGCTAAGAAAAATCCTTTTTTAAAAAATTGTAAAAAATTTATTTACTTTTGTCGAATGACCGCATATAATAAAGGCACAAAACAAGCTAGCTCATAATTTTCCCCCTTATCATTATAGGAAACCCCTCCGAGACGCGAGTTCCGGAGGGGTTTCCCTATTTAGCGGTTTTTTATGAAACAGACTTTGTTTTTTCGTTAGGCTCTGCTTTTTCGCTCCCTTCCGCAAAGGCAAGCAATGTGCCGTAGAGCATGCCCGGGCCGAAGTTGAAGAAGTGGCAATCGACAAAGCTCGTGAGCAGAAACGCCGAGATACACACCGCGATGAATATCTTTTCCGCCGTGATACGGCGGAACAGCAGGAGAACCGTTTCAAGCCTGTGCAGCGCATAGCAGGCGAGCGCAAAGATCCCGCCCGAGGCGAGCAGCTGTACATAAGTGTTGTGATAGCGGGGCGGCAAAAACGCACCCTCGGGCAGATCGCCCCAGCGGAACGCGCCGCACCGGTAAAACCCCACGCCGAAGAAGGGCGCTTTCTTGAATTGCTCGATGCCGCCTTGGTAGATCTCCCACCGTCCGCTGTCGTCGAGCCCCACTTCAAAAATGCCCGCAAACGCCTCCTCCACCGCCTTCTTGAATGCGGGGTCGCACAAAAATACGATCAGAAGTACGGCTGCGCCACCCGCGATCACGCCGACCGTTGCGGCGTTCACCTTTAAATTGCATCCCCTGCTCATTGCAAGCGTGGCGGCGATCCCGAACAGAAACGCGAGCCCGCCCAGCAGCATGCACCCACGGCTCTGCGTGAATACGACCCCGATGTAGAGAACAAACGCAAGGAGAAGATACAGATAGCTTTGCCGCTTTTTTACCGCATAATAAAGGGGTGCGGGCGCGCACATCGCAAGCGCGCAACCCACATTGTTATATATGCCCCAGCCCGTGACCAGATTCGCACGGTTGACCTCGCCGTCCGAAAAGAGGGCGGAGATCTCTCCCGAAAGACAGTACATGCCGACTACTTCCGCAAGAATGCCGATCCCGAGCATGGTAAACACGCGCGCAAACATTCCCTTATCCGTCTTTTTCCAATCTACGCCGTAATAAAAGAGAAAATAGAGGCCGCTGAGAGAGAGAATTTGCACAAACCCGAATAGCGCCGTCTTAAAATCGTAATACCGGCTGAACAGCCCCGCAAGGACATAGGCAAGCCCGAGCCCGCAAAATCCCAGCGCGAGCGCGGGCACTTTTTTGTTCTCCCCGCGCATGAGAATGACGATAAACCGCGTCAACAAAATGACGACCGCCGCCGCGATGATAAAGGTGAGCTGAATGACAAACAACGGATCGTAAAAAGCGGACGGACGCCATGCGGGATCGTCCTTCGGCGGGAACGCCGCAGGATTGTTTGCATAGGAGATCGTCATGTAACAACAGAGGATCACGGCAATAAGGGGCGCAAGATCGTCATCGAACAGAACGACCAAAAGCCCGAAAATGAGATAGAGATAGAAAACGGGCAGCTCCAACGAAAAGACGTTGGCGCACACCATCAGAAAAACCGAAAGGGCGGTGAACAGGGGAGAATGCAGAAAACGGCGCAGCGCGCGCACGACCCGATACTCCCCGAAATTGTTCAGACATTCTAACAGCATAGCCTCATTATAGTCCTTTGCAAATATGAACGCAAGTATTTTCGTCCGTTTCCGACAAATTTACAGATCGAGAACCTCTTTGTAAAGTTCGCTCTTTGAAACGCCGCGATCCTTGGCGGCGCGTTTGAGCGCCTCTTTTTTATCCAGCCCCTCGTCCATGTATTTTTTGACGTGCTCCCTCGGTGAGAGCGCGTTGAGCGGGTTTTCCTCCGCCGCGCCCTCCACGAGCAGGACATATTCCCCCCGCTTTTCGCCCGTCAGCCCCTCCGACAGCAGAAAAGATACGCTCTCCTCGTGGATCTTGGAAATTTCCCGCACGGCGCACGCTCTGCGCTCGCCGAACACTTCATACAGATCGGCAATATCCCGCTCCACATCCTGCGGCGCGGCATGAAAGACGAGCGTCTCGCGGGAAACTTTGTAGCGCGCGAGCAGTTCTTTGCGCTCCCCCGCTTTATCGGGCAAAAATCCGATGAACGTGAACCTGTCGGCGGGCAGGGCGGAGAGCACGAGGGCGCAGACAAATGCGCACGCGCCCGGCAAAACGGTGTACGGCTCCCCCGCCTCCCGCAACGTGCGGCAGACGAGATTGCCCGGGTCCGAGATGACGGGCATGCCCGCGTCGGAAACGATCGCAACTTCCTTCCCCTCCCGCGAGGCCGCCAAAATTTTCTCCGCAGCCTCCCGCTCGTTGAATTTATGGCAGGACAAAAGGGGCTTTTTGATGTTGTACGCCGTGAGCAGTTTGAGGGTGTGGCGGGTATCTTCGCAAAAAATGACGTCCGCCGCCCTCAGCGTTTCGAGGGCGCGAAGGGTGATGTCTTTGAGATTTCCGATGGGCGTTGCAACAAAACTGATCATATCTTTCAACCGTTGATTTTGACGGGCAATACGTCAAGCCCGCGCTTGCCGCCCTTGACCGCCGCCACCAAGGCGGCGTACGGCTTGGCGTTCCCCTTTCCCGCAACAAGTTGCAGTTTTTTGGGTTCGAGATTTACGGCATGCAGGGCACAGAATACTTCGGAGAGCCTGTCCGCGCGGTGCACGAGCGCAAACCTGCCGCCGAATTTGAGACATCTGCCCGCCGCGCCCACAAGTTCTTCCAGCGTGAGCGAGAGCTCCTTGCGGCAGACCGCCTTTTCCCCGTCCGCTTTTTCAAATCCGTCCCGCTCGTAGGGAGGGTTGCACAGAATAAGAGAAAATTTTTCGGTGTATTCGGCGGGAATGTCCTGCAAACGGCAATTCTCCACCGTAATTTTCTCTTCCAAAGCATTCAGCGCGACCGTGCGGCGGCTCATTTCGGCAAGCGGCTGCTGCATTTCAAAGAGCGTAACGTGCTCCACGCCGCTGTTCTCGGCGAAAAAATGCAGCCCGACGATCCCGCTGCCTGCGCAAAAGTCGGCGACCCGCTCTCCCTTCTTCGCCCGCAAAAAGCGCGCCAAGAGCACGCTGTCCGACGTAAAACGGTACAGCGATGTATCCTGTATGATGCGGTAATTGCCGATGAGAAGGGGTTCGATCACTTGCATAATTTTCTATGAAAAGAAAAAGGGCGCGAAACAACGCGCCCGATTTTTCTTCCGATGTTATTCGGCTTCGATCGCTCCGGTGGGGCAACCGTCTTCGCACGCACCGCAGTCGATGCAGGCGTCCGGATCGACGACATAAGTCGTATCGCCGGGGGCGATAGCGCCTACGGGGCAAGTATCCGCGCACGCGCCGCAGGAGACACATGCTTCGCTGATCTTGTGAGCCATAGTGACACCTCCATAAAAATCTTATCCGTATTATAGCACAAGATTTCCCTTTCGTAAAGTTTTTTCAGAGAATTTTTTTATTCTTCGGGAATTTTGTCGCTATCGTCATCGTCGTCCTTCTCGCTCTTCTCGGGAGCGCGCTTGAACGAGAGCTGGTCGACGGGAAAATCACGGTAAAAGAGGCTCCCGTCCTTTTCGATCTTCACCCGCACCTGCATGGTGAGCATGTTGACTGTAATGACCGAGCCCTGCCCCTCGGGCGTGCCTACCATGGAACCGATCTTGGGCATCTTCTTGAACGCGCCCGCGTAATAATCGTTTTCATAGGAGAGGCAGCACATGAGCCGTCCGCACAGCCCGCTGATCTTGGTGGGGTTGAGCGAAAGGCCCTGGTTCTTCGCCATTTTGATACTCACCTTGCGGAACTCCGGCATGCAGCTCGCGCAGCAGCACGACCTGCCGCAGGGCGCGACCCCGCCCAAAATGCGCGTTTCGTCGCGGATCCCCACCTGCCTGAGTTCGATACGGATATGGAACACCGCCGCGAGATCTTTGACGAGTTCGCGGAAATCCACCCTTCCCTCTGCCGAGAAATAAAAGATGACTTTACTTCCGTCGAAGGTGAATTCGCAGGAGATGATCTTCATGTCGAGCCCGCGCGCGGCGACTTTTTCCTTGCAGATCTTGATCGCCTCCGCACGGCGGCTCTCGTTTATGCGCACCGTTTCGAGATCTTGCTCCGTCGCGACCCGAAGAACGGGCTTTAACGGGGCGGTGGCCTCCGCCTCCCACTCGGGCTCCACGACCGTGCCGTATTCGGTGCCGCGCGATGTCTCGACGATGACCCCCTGCCCGCGTTTGAGCGTGAGCCCGCCCGATGTAAAATAATAGGGTTTACAGTTGCCCTTGAATTTGATGATGACTACCTTTGCCACTTTTCTTTCTCCTCTTTGATACCGAGCGCAAGCGCATACAGACAGCTTGCGAAGTTCGCGTTGAATTGGATCTGCTTTTCCGCCTCGCCCACAAGCCCGAGCGCGGCGATGATCGCGCCCAAAGAATAGCCCTCGACGAGCCCGCCGGAATGCACATATTCCGTCTTGCCCGCCGCCTGCATGAGCATGTCGCGAAGCAGGCTTTTGAGCGCCGCAAAAAATTCCCTCTTGTCCTTCCTCTCCCCCAATTCGCGGCAGAAGAGCTCGGAGCCCTCCAACGATAAAAACCGCCGCGCCAGAGAAAAATTTTCCCCGCCGCCGAAGAGGAGATTTTCCGCCACCGAAAAGATCCCGCCGCACGCGCCCGCCGCACGCGAGACATCCTCCCCGGGATATTTGCGCGCAAGCGCCCGCTGAACATCTTCCTCCGCAAAGGGAGGAACGACGTATTTCACCGTGCGCGAAAGTACGGTGGGCAGAACGGAGAACTCCGCCGACGCACCCAGCAGGAAATGCACGCCCTCGGGCGGCTCTTCCAGAATTTTCAACAGCTTGTTCTGCACGAGCGCGGGCGCCGTGTGAAAGCCGTCGAGCACGAAAAGTTTTTTCCCCGCCTCCACGGGCGCGAGCAAACTTTCCTCCGAGATCGCGTCGCAATCCTCTGCATTGAGCTTGCCGCCCTCTTCGGGAAAGATGAGACAGTCCGAAAAGGTCTCGCCGTCGATGAGGGCCGCTGCGCGGGAGCCGTCCTCCGCGCCGAAGAAACGCTTGGCGCACTCTTTTAAGAGCATGCGAAGGTACTTTTCGTCGGGGAAGAGCACGAGAGCCGCCCCGAACTCTCCCCGTCCCATTGCCCGATATGCGGTTGTGGAGCGGAGCAACTCTTTCATTTCTCCTCCCGATACATGGGGATCGCGCCTGCGGGCGCATTCTCCGCCACGCCGCCGCGCGGCAGCCGTCCGAGCAGTTTCCCCAACTGTTTCAGCTCCCCTTTCTTCGTGCAGGGGGAGAGATAGAACATTAAATAGTTTCCGTCGTTGAACTCGGGATATACGCCGTGCCGTTCGAGATCGCGCTGCGCCGCGTTGCAGTTCGCGCCGAACGGAAGGAGCAATTTGCTCCAATCGGCGTTCTTTACGCAACCGTATTGCCTTTTAAAGGCGTCTGCCGCACATTCGAGCTCTTCGTTGCGCGGGTATTTCACGGCATATTCCACGCTCGCCATGATGGGATAGGAGGGCGAACTCGTGCGGAACATCGTTACCCCCTCTTGCAGCGGCTTTGCCCACTCTTCGCTCTTTGCCGAAACGACCGCCCCCTGCGTGAGCGCGGGAAGGGACTTGTGCACGCCGTCCACCCAAAGATCGGCATAGCTCCCCGCATACAGCGCGGGCACAAAGTGCAGATGCCCCCCGTGCGCGCCGTCGAGGACAAGCGGCTTGTTTTCCCCCTTGCAGAGCGCGGAAATCGCGGCAAGATCGGGAAAATTCCCATAGTAATCGGGAGAGGTGAGCAAAAGCGCGTCCGCCTTTGCAAGGGCCGCTTCCGCCTCTTGGAAAGAGGGTTGGGCGGGAATGCCGAATTGCGTGTGCTGAAAAACGGGGACGATCCCGAGCCCGAACGCTTTACAGGCATGAAAGACGCTCGGGTGGGAAAAAACGGGCGCGGCGACACTGCGCGCTCCCGTAGCTTTCAGCGCCCAAAGCATGGAAAAGACCCCCGAAGTGCTCCCGTCCGTCAAGAGAAAACTGCGCTTTGCGCCCAAAATACGGGCAATATCTTCCTGCGCCTTTTTCAGCACGCCCGAGGGGGAGAGCAGACAGTCCGAATAGCCGAGCTCCGTAATGTCCGCGCCCGCGCGCTTATGCCCGGGGGTGTGAAAGGAAATGTGCTTTTTTTGCGCGCGGAGCATTTCCGCGATGTAGAGGCGCTCTTTCATGCGCCGAACCGCTCGACGAGCGCGCGTACAAAAGAGATGGGCTCGTAGCGAAGATCGTTTTCCACATTCTCCGCCGACTTCCCTTCATCGGAGTCGTTGCGGAAGAAGAAGAGGCAGACGTTCGCGGAACTTGCGACCGTCGTCTCCTGATTGCTCTCCTCGTCCGTCATCGTCTCCGTGTAATAGTAGTAGCTGCGCAGACCCGCAAGTTTCCCGAGCGCAAACGCCTTGTGGTGCACGACGTCCTTTTCGTCCGCGACGTCGACGTAGGGGAGCGTCCCCTCCTCCATGCACTTGCGCACGAAGAGATAGTCCTCGCGCAGCTGTTCGAGCCGCTCGCATTCCTGCAAGATCCCCTCCGCCTTTTTCTCGTCCGTGCGGTAGCGGCGGTCCTTGCCGTTGCGTTTCAGAAAGCACGCCTCCGCCTCGGCGGTATCGAGCGCGCCTTTTTCCCAATCCTCGCCGAAAAAGCGGATGAGATAATTTTTGCAATCGTCGAAATAGACGTCTAAATCGAGCGCCATGGGGCAGTTTTCTCCCCCCAAAAGCTCCTTGATGACGGTCGCGGAGGGATCATCTTCGTCGGTACGGTTGGTGGTCGTAAACATCACCGTGCCTTCCAGCACGCTGCGGCGCGCCGTGAACGCCGCGTCCGCATATTGGCTCGTGCCGAACGTCTCCTGCTCCGCCTTTAAAATATCGTAAGAAAAGACGCCGTCCTCTTTCAGCTCCTCCACAAAACCATTCGCCGCCTCGCCCGCAAAAAGTTCCCGATAGCCGTACACGGTGAACACCTGGTAGGTCCCAGGTCGCGTGGAAACCGTCGTAAAAAACACGCAGATAAAAAGCACCGCGACCGCGATCGCCGCGATGATTTTCAGCCAATCATAGGAGAGCATGTTGGCAAGTCTCTGTTTTGTGATGCGTGCGTCCATAGTGTTTTTTGATTAAGGTGAGATTTCCGCTTTCCCACACATTGAGGGATGGGTGCCGACGAAGGAGGCAGAAGGAGTTTTTGCGCATAGAAATAAAACACCCCCTCAGTCACTTCGTGACAGCTCCCCCTCTAAGGGGCAGCCAAGGGGAGCCACCCCCACCTGTCTCGTTTTACTCGCCACCCGCCCCCATAAATGGGGGCAGGTTTCCCCTTAGAAGGGCATAAGAAAGCGAATTTACTTCTTGGGTTTCATGGTCGGGAAGAGGAGGACGTCGCGGATGGTGGGACTGTCGGTGAGGAGCATGACAAGACGGTCTACGCCCAGCCCAAGCCCGCCCGTGGGCGGCATACCGTGCTCCAATGCGTCGATAAAGTCCTCGTCCACCTGCGCGTTCGTTCCCTGCGCCCGCTTCTTCGCCGCCTGCGCCTCCATGCGCTTCTTCTGGTCGATGGGATCGTTGAGTTCGGAGAAGGCGTTGCCCATCTCCATGCCCATCATGAAATATTCAAACCGTTCGGTCATCGTGGGATCGGTCGGCTTGCGCTTTGCAAGCGGGGAGATCTCCACGGGATAATCATAGATAAACGTGGGCTGAATGAGCTTGTCCTCGACGAACGCATCGAAAAACTCCGCCAAAATGTGCCCCTTGGTATTCTTGTCTTTCTCGAATTCCACGCCCTTTTCGGCGGCGATCTTCTGCGCCTCTTCGTCCGATTTGATTGTGTCGAAGTCCACGCCCGAATACTTTTTCACCGCCTCTACCATGGTGAGGCGCTCCCACTTGGAAAAGTCGAGCTCCACCCCTTGATAGGTCACTTTGAGCGTACCGCACGCCGCCGTGACGACATGACGGTGCAATTCTTCGACAAAGTCCATGACGTCGTGATAGTCGGCGTATGCCTGATAAATTTCCACCGAGGTGAACTCGGGATTGTGCTTTGCGTCCATGCCCTCGTTGCGGAAGATGCGCCCCATTTCGTACACCTTCTCAAAGCCGCCCACGATGAGCCGCTTTAAGTAGAGTTCGGTCTCGATACGAAGGTACATATCGAGGTCGAGCGCGTTGTGGTGGGTCTTGAAGGGACGGGCGTCCGCGCCGATTTCCAGCGGAAGAAGAATGGGGGTGTCCGCCTCCAAAAAGCCCTTCCCGTCGAGGAAATCGCGGATCGCCTTGATGATCTTGGCGCGCTTGAAAAAGGTCTCGCGCACATCCTGGTTCATGATGAGATCGATGTGCCGCAAGCGGTACTTCATGTCCATGTTTTGCAGCCCGTTGTACTTTTCGGGCAGGGGCAGAAGGGCCTTCGAGAGCATTTCGAGGTGGGTGGCGTGGACGGTGATCTCCCCCGTCTGCGTCTTGAACACAAACCCCTTCACACCGACGATGTCGCCGATGTCGTAATCTTTTTTATAGGCGGCGTACACGTCCTCCCCGACGTCCTGACGGGTGATGTACACCTGCAACAGACCGTCGCGGTCGGAGATGTGCGAAAAGGAGGCCTTCCCCATGACGCGGCGGGACATGAGCCGCCCCGCGACGGAGACTTCCTTTCCTTCGAGCTCGCCGAAGTTTTCTTTGATAAGGGACGAGCGCGAAGTGACGTCATAAGTTGTTTTTTCATAGGGGTTTTGCCCCTCGGAAATGAGCTTTTCGAGCTTTTCCCGCCGGATGCGCGCCTGCTCGTGCAGTTCTTCCTCCGAGACGGGGACATTCTTTTCTTCCATGTCGGTTTCCTCAGTCGATTTTGCGGATGGTGAGCTGGTATTCAAAGTTGTTGGGCGCTTTGACCGTGACTTTGTCTCCCTTTTTGTGGCGGAGAAGTGCCGCGCCCACGGGGGACTCGTTGGAGATGATGTTCTTCATGGGATCCACCTCGGTGGTGCCCATGATGGTGTAGGCGACCTCCTCTTCGAGATCGTTGTCCCAAACGGTGACTGTGGAGCCGATGTGCACCACGGAATTGTCGTCCGTCTCCTCGATTATGACGGCGTTTTTCACCTTGTATTCGAGCTCGGCGATCTCCCCTTCGTTTGCCGCCTGCTCGTTGCGCGCCGCGTCGTACTCGGCGTTCTCCGAAAGATCGCCGTGGCTGCGCGCCTCGGCGATACGGTCTACGATCTCTTTCCGCTTGACCGTTTGGAGATATTCAAGCTCCTTTTTTGCCGCCTCGTAACCTTCCTGCGTCATGTAAAACTGTTCTGCCATATTTTTGAACCCCTTTGCGACCGTCATCTGCGGCGCGTTATTTTATAAGACGACCGTGATTTCGCATGCGGAAACCACGGTATCCTCTCGATCCTGCCCTCATTATATCCTTTTTATACCGCTTTGTCAACTCACTTGCCCACATCTCGGGAAATTTTCCCGAGAAATCGTCCGATCCTTTTCACCGCTTCGGAAAGTTCCCCCATCCCCGTCGCATACGAACAGCGGACGTGATATTTGCCGCATGCCCCGAACGCACTGCCCGGAACGACCGCAACTTTTTCGGATACCAGCAAGGCGTCGGCAAATTCCTCTCCCGTGAGGCCCGTCGCCTCCACCGAGGGAAAGACATAAAACGCTCCGCGCGGTTCAAAACAGCTCAGTCCCGCCGCACGCAGCGCCTCCACGAGAAAGCGACGCCGCCTGTCGTATTCGGCGCGCATCTGCTCGACCGAGGAAAAGCCGTCCTCAAACCCTCCTTTCAGCGCGGCGATCGCGGCGTATTGGGACACGCGCGGCGCGCAAAGCGTGGTATATTGATGGATCTTCAACATCGCGGCGTCGATCTCCTTCGGCGCGCAGGCAAAGCCGATCCGCCAACCCGTCATGGCAAAAGATTTGGAAAAACCGCCGAGAAGGACGGTGCGCTCCCCCATTCCGGGCAGAGACGCGATCGAACAGTGACGCGCCCCGTAAGTAAGTTCGGCGTAGATCTCGTCCGATATGACGAGCAGATCGTGTTTGACCAAAACGGGCGCAAGGGCAAGGAGCTGTTCTTTCGTCATCACGCCGCCCGTCGGGTTGTTGGGATACGCGAGCACGATCGCCTTCGTCTTTTTTGTGATCTTCTTTTCCACCGCCTGCGGCGTCAAGGCGAAGTTTTCTTCCGCGCGGCAGGGAACGCAGACGGGCGTCCCGCCGCAGAGCGTGACGATGGGAGCATAGGAGACGTATGCGGGATCGGGCAATAAGATCTCGTCTCCCGTATCGCAGATCGCGCGCAGGGCAAGGTCGATCCCCTCGCTCGCGCCCACGGTGACGATAATCTGCCCGGGAGAATATTCCGCGCCGAAACGCTCGGCGAGATAGCGCGAGATGAGTTCCCGCAGCTCGTCCATGCCCCGATTGCCCGTGTACTGCGTATAGCCCTTGCGCAGAGAAAGGATCCCCGCATTGCGCACGTCCCACGGCGTACAGAAATCGGGCTCGCCTACCCCAAGGGAGATCGCGCCCTCCATGCTCTGAACGAGATCGAAATATTTCCGTATCCCGCTCGGGGGAATACGCCGCACTTTTTCAGACAGGAAATCTCTCACGGTTGAATGGGAAGCCTGCTCTTGGGCATTTTTTTGGTGGCGGCTCCCTCGATCTTATATTTTTTGAGAATGAAATGCGTCGCCGTGGAGAGCACGCAGTCGAAGGTTGAGATCTGCTCGGAGATGAACCGCGCCACCCCCTTGATCGAGTTGGATTCCACGACCACCGCAAAGTCGTATGCCCCGCTCATCAGATACAAGCTCGTGACTTCCTCATGCTGGGCGATCTCTTCGGCGATCCCGTCGAACCCCGATCCGCTCTGCGGCGAGACCTTTACCTCAATGAGCGCCTGTACGCACTCGTCCTCCTCTTCGTCGAGATTGACGATGGCGGCGTATTTTACGATCAGTCCCCTCTTCTCCATTGCGGCGATCTTGCGGCGCACATTCTCCTCGCTCTCCCCGAGCATGACCGCCAGCTCTTGATCGCTGCGGCGGCAGTCGCTTTGCAGAGC
Organism: uncultured Clostridia bacterium; assembly: GCA_947632195.1. Classification (GTDB taxonomy): domain Bacteria; phylum Bacillota; class Clostridia; order Christensenellales; family Borkfalkiaceae; genus Gallimonas. The sequence goes on from CANROE010000003.1 coordinate 12,584, forward strand.
GGCGAGGATCTCCCTCTCCAAATGTTCCATGTGAAAAGCTCCTTTTTTCTTTATTTTAGGCGAACGGAAAAAGAAAGTCAAATACATTTGCTTTTTCCACAAAGATTTTATATAATAAGACTATGTTTCGCATTTGGGCAAAAGTTTTGAAAGAGGGACACATCATCCGCCAAACGACCTACGAGCGCGAGGAAAAATTTACTTACGCCGATTTTTTTCGCTATCTCGCCGATATTTGCGACGCGCTCGATATTCCCACGCCCGTTCTTTTGAAACCGCATATCTTCAACTATGCAAAGTTCCGCCATGTCGTGTTCCGCCCCGCCGATTTTATGGAGACGGTGAGTTTCGATAGATTGGTGCTGGAAAATATTGGGTGAGTATTCACGAAAAATCTTTTGCTACGCAAAATCTTTTTCCGTGAGGAAAGGAGCGTGAGCGCCTTAATTTGTTCTTCCTCTCGTTCGCCTTGTCTTACACTAAGCCGTAAGAATGCGGCAAATTGTGGGCGCTGCCGCAGGGAAACCCTGCTCCGCGCAGTGGATTATATTCACGAAAAATCTTTTGCTACGCAAAATCTTTTTCCGTGAGGAAAGGAGCGTGAGCGCCTTAATTTGTTCTTCCTCTCGTTCGCCTTGTCTTACACTAAGCCGTAAGAATGCGGCAAATTGTGGGCGCTGCCGCAGGGAAACCCTGCTCCGCGCAGTGGATTATATTCACGAAAAATCTTTTGCTCCGCAAAATCTTTTTCCGTGAAGAAACAGGCGTGGACGGTTTAATTTAGTTGTCCTCACGTTCGTTTCATCGGACAAGAAGTTGCAAGTATGCAACAAATGCTGTCGCCCACGGCGGAAATGAATTCCGCCTAAGGCAACGATTCTCAATAATGTCATGTCGAGCAACCGAGGAACGAGGTGTCGAGACATCTCTACCTCGTCGCCACACGCCCGCTTTATACGCTTTCCTTGCGAAAGCTCCGTTTGCGTGCGGTGGCTGCTCTTCCCGAAAAATCTTGCTCCGCAATCTTTTTCGGGAGCCCTAATATTGTGAGATTTCTCCACGCGGTCGCTCCGCTCCCTTGGTCGAAATGACATTGTTTGGAACAGCGGGACGAAATGATAAAACCCTTTCCCCCGCTACGCGGGTACTTTCCTTAAAAGGGACCGCAAGGAAAAGCGGACACCCTTCGACAAGCTCAGGGTGACGTATTTTAGAAAGTGCAGGAGAGGGTAACGTACTCAGAACAAAAGACATCGTCCCCCCTTTCGGCGCTTGCGCGCCACTTTCCCCCGCTCTGCGGGGGACAGCGATACATGCCTCCCCTCAACTTGTTGGGGGGGAGCTTTAATGGCTTCTCCACGTTGCATGGCGGGCGAATAGCTTTTTTAAGAGCTGCACATACTGCACGGTATGAAACTCACGACCATCATCTGTTGCGGGATATTGATCCTTTTCGGCGTCTTTGCGGCGGTGTACGCCCTCTCCGGTTTTGACCTGCTGCTCTTCTTCTGCGCGGGAAATTCCACCGTCTATCGCGCCCTCCTCTCCCTCGCGGGCGTGGGCGCACTGTGGCTCTTGTTCTGGCTCATTGCCTTCCGCCCGACCAAACCCCTCTCCTGATACGCCTCACCAATCCTGCTTTTTGAGAGATTTATCCTTTACGTCGTCGTAAAACGCAAAGTATTGCGCCTTCCAATCACGGGGCGGGAGCGGCTCTTCCGCCCCCTCGGCATATTTCAGATACTCCTCCAATTCCTCGGGCGTGAAGTCCGATTCGGAGATCTCTCCGTCATATTGCTCAAACAGTTTCATCATATCATAACGGGACATTGTTCACCTTCTTATCCTCTTTCCACGCCCTGTGTAAAACGGGAAAGTTATCCACATATCCACTGTGGAGATGTTGATAACTTCCGAAAACCGCCCATCCTTACGCCGATTATAGCAGAATATGCGGGAAAAATCAATAAACGCACTTGACATTTTGAATGCATTTAATTATAATGAGTGCGTTCGCAAAGATCACTTGGAGGGATAGCCGTGGAACAGCTGGACGAAGCGCTCATTACCGCATGGGTCGCCCTGACGGGAGCGTTGAAAAATACCCGTATTACCCGAGGGCTGAATTATAACGAGGCGATCGTCATGAATATCGCCTATCACGAGTACTGCAACGGGGAGAGATATACTTCTTTTAAAAGCATCGTGTCCAAGACGAAGATGCTCAAATCCCTCGTAAACCGCACCATCGATTCGCTCGTCAAGAAAAATTTGCTCGAACGCTGCGACGGCGAGGACAAACGCACCACCTTCGTGCGTCCCGTCAAGGAAAACTTGCAGGTGTTTTTGCATGTGCACGAACAGTCGCTTGCGCTTGCGCACGCTGCGATCGGGCTCATCGGGGAGGAGGACGCGCGCACGTTCGTGCGCATTTCCGAATGCATCGTACAGGCCGATCCGTTGAACGGCAACAAAGACTGAAATATTGTTTTGCCCGCCGCGCGAACATCGCGCGGCGGGCTCTTTTTTTGTTCGCCTCTTCCCTTATCTGAAAAACTCTTCGTAGACGGCGCGCAGGGTGCGTTCGTAGTTCTCGTTGTCTACGCCGACGATGATGTTCAGCTCGGAAGAGCCCTGGTCGATCATGCGGACGTTCACGCCTGCGCGGGCGATCGCCTCGAAAAGGCGCGCCGAAGTACCTACATTCTTGCTCATGCCATGCCCCACGACGGCGATCAGCGCGATGTCCGTGAGCGTCTTGCATTGGTCGGGATGGACCGCCTCGCAGATCTCCCGCTTGATCTCGTCGAGCATCCCCTCTTTGAGCTCCGCCTCGTCGATGACAAAGGAGATCGTGTCGATCCCCGAAGGCATGTGCTCGAAACTGACATTGTGTCTTTCAAGCACCGAGAGAATGCGCCGCGCAAAGCCGATCTCGCTGTTCATGAGCGATTTTTCGATAAAGATGACCGCGAAGTCCTTTTTCCCCGCGATCCCCGTGACCGGCCGCGACGAGGGAATGTAGCCCGCCGCCGGCAGGATACGGGTGCCGTCGTCCTCGGGACGGAAGGTGTTTTTGATCAGAATGGGGATATTTGCCTCCCGCACGGGAAAGATGCTCTCGCTGTGCAGCACGTTCGCCCCCATATATGAGAGCTCGCGCAACTCGCGGTAGGAGAGCGCCTTGATGTGGGCGGGGCCGTCCACGATCCTCGGATCGCAGGCGAGAAACCCGCTCACGTCCGTCCAATTTTCATAGAGATCCGCCCCCACGGCACGCGCCACGATCGCGCCCGAGACGTCGCTGCCGCCACGGGAAAAGGTGTGTACCTTGCCCTGCGCGTCGGCGCCGTAAAACCCCGCGATGACCGCGCGTTTTTTCCCTTTGAGCGCCGCCGCCGTCAAAGAAAAGGTCTTGTCGCTGTCGAGCTTTCCCGTTTCGTCAAAGCGGACTGCGTCTTTTGCGTCGATGAACGGCACCCCCAAAAATTCCGCCATAATGACGGCGGAGAGATATTCCCCGCGTGAGGCCGTAAACTGTTCGCTCTTTTCGCGCACGATCTCCTCTTCCGTCTGCGCGAGAAGGCGCCCGACATCGAGCGAGAGCCCGAGTTCGCGCACAATGCCCGAAAAACGCTCCTTCACCTTGCAAAAGGGGGTGAGCGGAGCGCCGTCCGCGAGCGCGCGGTGGGTCTCATACAGAAGATCGGTGACCTTTGCGTCGCCGCCGAACCTCTTCCCCGGCGCGGAAACGACGAGATACCGCCGCGCGGGATCGGAATTGAAGATCTCGGCGACGCGGCGGATGTTGGTCCCGTCCGACATGGACGTGCCGCCGAATTTACAAACTTTAATCATAGGAAATCTCTCTTCCTTCGAGAAGGAACCGGCTCTCTCCCGCGCTTCCCGGGAGCAGGCTCTTTGCGGGCAGCTTTTTGTCCGCCTTAAACATCGCCGACAGTTCTTCCTTTTTGACGGGCGAGCCATCCGCCACATAGACGGGCCGGACGGCGGGATCGCAGATATTGACAAATTCCGCAAGGGTAAAACGGGCGGGATGATTTTTTGCCTCTTCGGCGGAGATCGTTCCCTTCACCTTCTCCCAATGCCGTTTCGCCGCGACGAGGGAATGGTTCCCGTCGAGAACGCCGAAACACGGATCCGCGCATTTCATGAGATCGTGCATGAGCTCTTCCGCGATGAAATCGTAGATGAACTCCCCTTTGAGCGAACAAAAACGGGTATGAAAATCATACACGGGCGCGAGCTCTTCCTCTTCGAGCGCACGCATGATCTTGTTCCGTTTATCCCTGTAACACAGCAGGGTATGGGGAAATTCGAGCACCGAACGCTCCCGCCGGCGCTGCCGCCACAAAACAAGCTCGGGATCGGTCGCGGTGGACAGGCGGATGGTCCCGCCGCCTTCGGGCAAGAGCTCTTCAAGGTCGATGTTTGCAAGGATCCCTTTTCTCACCCCGTGGGACGTTTCCCTCCGAACAAGCAGAGATCCGCGCTCGAAACGTTCGATTTCTCCGTTTTCAAGCGCGGCATACATATTGTTTCGCATTTTTTCCAGCTGCGCTTCCTCGCCCGCTCCGCGCAGGAAATCGGGGATCGTGCAGTCGCGCGCCGTCACGCCCTCCTCGCCCGAAAGGGGCTGCCAAAGGTCGGCGGGCGCATCGCAGGGAGGCGCGACCCAGCGCTCGAAATCACGCGGGAGAAAGAGGCGCGGAATGCGGATGCAGCTCTTCATAGCGCGTTGATGATGATGACGACCGCTGCGGCGAGCAAAAGCGCCGCAAGTTTGAGCGGAATGTTCTCGGTAAACGCCTTTTTGAGAAGTTCCAAGATCTTCATGCCTTCTTGCCCTCCGCATTGAATTCTTTCCAATAGTATTCCCGCAGGAATTTTTTCAGAAGTTCGGAATCCGCGTAACGGGTGATCTCCCCGCGCTTTACCACGGACACGATCCCCGTCTCTTCCGATACGATGATGGTGGAGACGTCCGCGACCTCCGTGACGCCGATCCCCGCTCTGTGGCGGGTGCCGAAGTCCTTGGGGAAATCGCGCTGGGTCAGGGGCAAAAAGCACCCCGCCGCCTGTATCTTATCGCCGTAAATGACCATGGCACCGTCGTGAAGGGGCGCTTTGTTGATAAAGATCCCCTCGATCAGCTGGTTGGAAATGTTCGCGCCGAGCTTTACGCCGCTGTCTACGATCTCCTTGGGCAAATTGCCGTTGGAAAGGACGATGAGCGCGCCCGTGTTGTTCTTGGAGAGATTCTGCACCGCGCGCACGATGGAGGCGATGTATTCCTCCGCACGGGCGGCGATCGCGCTCTTTGCCGTCATTTCGCCCTTCGTCTCGCCCATGCGCTTCCCCGTCCAGACCGAACGCTTGATCTCCTGGCTGAACAGAAGCAGGAAGAAGAGCGAAAGCAGCATGATAAAGACCAGAAGCAAGGTGCTGTCCAGCTTTACGGAAATCAGGCAGACCACGCCCATCACAATGATGAGCGCAACATAGATGCCGATCAGTTGCTTGGCATTGTTCGCTTTCAACGTGCGCAGCACATAATAGATGAGCAGAAAGAGAAAAATTCCCTCGGCAATATAGACGAGCCAATTCTCGCCGAAGTGCATGAACACGTTTTTGATATTTTCCCAAACGTTCGCCATAACTCCCCCGTTAATTTTGTGCTTTCTTTCCCCTATTATAACGTCCGTCCGCAAAAAAGGAAAGTATTTTTCCCCTCTTTTCGGCTAATTTGTCTGCGGAAAGAAGATTTTTGCCATTGCGGAATACAGCGCGCCCGTTTTGACATACAGCCCGCCCCGCATCCCTGCGGACAGCCCGTAGAGAGCCCGATAGAGCTCTTCCGTGCGCTTTTCGCCCAACCGCCGCGCGATCTCCCGCGACGCTTTCACCGAATATGGGTGCATGCCGAGCTGCTTTCCCACCCCTTCGTCCGAGCCACGCACCCTGCTCACTTCGAGCAGCGTTTTGAAATGGGCGGTGAGAGAGGAGAGCACGGCGTTTTCATCGTAGCCCTTTTGCAAAAGATCGTACAGTATCTCCGAAAACAGCGTATAGTTGCCCTTGGACGCCGCCTGCGTCAGCTCGAAGATCTTGTACTCCGCGTCCTTTGCAATATACTCTTCTACGGCGGCACAGGTGACTTTTCCCCCATCGCCGAGCAGAAGGCGCAGCTTTTCCGTCTCCTTTTTCATGCGGGCGGCGTCCTGCGCGCAGTACTTCACCATGAGTTCCGCAGCGTCGCCCTCCGGCTGCAACCCGCTCCGCTGCATGAGCCGGAAGAGCCAGCGGGAAAGGGTATCTCTGTCCGCGCGGGAACAGTCCACATGCACGACGCCCTTCTTCTTTTTGAGATCCGTCCCCTTTTTGCCGCCGTTGACGATGGCGAGCACGGTGGACGGGCAGGGAGCCTCGCAATACCCTTTGAGCACCTCCCACTCCCGCTCCGAGGGATAAAATTCATAGACGCGCACAAGCCGCTTTTCGTCCATAAAGGGCAGAGAATACAGCCCGTCGCGGAAGGCGGCGAGCTTTTCGCCCTTCAACGTCTCGCCCTCATAGCGCATATCGTTCAAAAGGGGCTGCGAAATGTTGCACGCCGCGCGGAGGCTCTCCACCGCATGGTCGCGGAAATAGCTCTCCTCCCCCTCGATGACATAGACGGGCGCGATCTCCTCCTGTAAACTTTTGGCAAACTGTGCGAATTTCATAGTGATTTTATTGTAGCATGATCGAGCAAATATTTCAAGCGTTTGACGCCTGCGGTTTCTTCGCCAATGAACAGATCCGCGCCGAGCGCTTCGCTCTCTTCAAAATCGAATTCCACCGCGCAGCCCTCGGCGAGCAGGATGAGCTTGGTAGGGCTCTCGTAGCGCAAGGTGAGCCCGCCCGAGGAATACTCCCGCCCGAAAACGAGCGGGACCCCGATAAATCCCGTTTCGCATTCGTCGCAGAGCCTGACCTGCGACGCAGGCAGCAGCGCCGCAGTGTTCGCGCCTGCGACCTCGTCTCCGGCAAGGACGAACACCGCCCCGAGTTTCCCGCCGTAGGTGCGGTGCAGAAAGTCCTCGCAGTCCGCAGCGGAGATGTCGCCGTCGATGAGCAGAACGCTCTCCTGCGGCGTGCGTACGAGGACGGCCGTCTCTCCGTCGCGGGACAGGACGTCGATCCTGCAACCCGTAAAGACGACATTTTGCAGCACGGCCGCAAATATGAAGAGCACCGACAGCGAGACCGCCGCGACCGCTCTCCCCTTTCCGGTGAGCCGCACCCTTCCCGACAGCGCGACGCAGCCGACGAAAAAGACCGCGCTCCCCGCCCCGAGCGTAAAGCCCGTGATGAGTAGCGAGACGTCCACGACGGAGAATACATACAAAAACGCCGAAAAGATCCCCTGCGGAAAGAGCAAAAAGAAGGACGCGGCGGGCGGGATCATCAGCGCAAACACTGCGCACAGGAGCGTCAGCAAAAAGAACAGGGGCAGCACGGGAATGAGAAAGAAGTTCAAAAGAAGGGCGAGCGCCGAGACATAGCCGAACGCTTCCAGCGCGACGGGCAAAGTGAAGATCTGCACGGCCAGCGCCGAAGAGAGATACCCCGCGAGAAAGCGCGGAAAGCGCAAACGTTGGAACAGGCGGGCGAGCGGGGGAGAACAGAGCGCCAGCCCCACGCACGCGCCGTAAGAGAGCCGCATTCCCGCCGCAAACCACTGCTGCGGCAAAAAGAGCAGCGTGAGAAGCGCCGCAAAGGATACCGATTCGAGAAAATCGTACTTCTTCCCCAAAGAACGCGCCGCGCCGAGCACGGCGCACATGATGAGTGCGCGCACCGAGGAGACGGTAAAGCCGCACAGTCCGCTGTAAAGAAAACAGAGAAGGAGCGCGGGCAGAAACCGCGTCTTTTTGAGAAAGGGGAAACAGGCGTAGACGGCGGCAAAGAGAATGCCGATATGCAGCCCCGACACGGCGAAGATGTGGGCGACGCCGCCCCGCCGCACGGCTTCGGAGATCTCTTCGTCCATAGAGCCCGAATTCCCCGTGAGCAATGCGAACGCCAGATCGGCCTCGTCCCGCTCCATATGATCGTGCAAACTGTCGTAGAGGGCGGCGTTCAACAAAAGGAAGGGATCTTTCGATCTCCCGATGTGCTCCGATGACGCGGCGGACGCCTCGTAGCGGATCCCCTTGGCAAAATTGTTTTGCGTAAACGGGTCGTCTTTGAACTCTTCGAGACCGACCGAGGCCGCCGTCACATCGAGGAGGAGAATGTCGGCGGGACGGATCTCCCCGCCCAAAATCACACGGCACTTCCCGCCCCGCCGTTCGCCGTCAAAAGAGAGATCGTCCAAAATGACGACCGAATACTGTTCCCGCGCCGAAACCGACGTCACCGTTCCCACAAGGCGGTATTCCCCCGCAGGCAGGACGGTGGTAAACGTTTCCGTATACAGGTGTAGGGCGAGCGCACCCGTCCCCGCAAAGAGAACGAACGCGAGCAAAACCGCAAGCGTGCGCCTCTTTTTCAAGGGGAAAACGGCAAATGCAAGAAAAAACGCGAGGAAGAGAAAGTCGGAGGGCGCAAGCCCCCCGAAACGGATCCTGCCGTAGAAAAAGATCCCCATGGCGAGCCCGAGCGCACAAAACAGCACGGGGCGAAAATTGAGAAATACTTTTCCTTGCCTCTCTTCCATGGGGGTCCTCCTTCGTAAAACGCGCTTGATTTACGCGAGCGTGATACGGTCGGATACCGAGCGCACCAGAATGCCCTTCTGTTCGCCGAACGCGATACAGCCCGCAAGAAACGCCGTGAACTTTTCCGTCGCGCGGACGCGGCAATAGCTTGCGAGTATGCCGCCGAGCTCGTCGAGATAGACGCTGACCTTCTCTTCGAGCAGCGCTTTGATGAGCGCGACGATCTCGAAGGGCGTGAAATCCTCCTCCCCCCTTAGGCCGCTCTCGTCCGTGCGGAAACGCCAGAACCCGACGGCGCGATCTGTTTTATAGAAATAGTCCACGCCGTTTACGCGCTCCCTGCGGAAGGCGCAGCCGTCGATGAGCGCATCGAGCTTTGCCGACAGGCGCACGCCGGACTTGGCGATGCCGAACGTTGCAAGACATCTCGTCTTTAAGAAAGCGCGGGAGATGGGCTCTTCCTGCGCCACGATCTCTTTGAGACGGGCGGCGACCGCCTTGTCGTTCTCCCCGCTCAGGAAGAAGGAGGCGGGCTCAGCACCGCCCGTTTTGACGGCGCGGTAGGGTTTGAGATATTTCGTGAGCGACGAGCCCCCCTTCTGTTCCGCGCCCGTGAGACGGTCCAGAAGTTCTTTGACCCGCTTTACCTCCCGCTTGGGGTTGTTGTAATAATTGACGCAGTTCACGCGGATCACATTCCAATTCGTGCGCTTTAACGTCTGCACTTGCAGAATGTTCCTGTCCTTCACGGAGAATTTTTCGGAGCCGTCAAAGAGCACCGCCAAAAGATACTCGTGCGGGTTTTTCGGGTCGAGCACCGCCACGTCGATCTTGAAATCGGAGGCGCCCACGTCCACGCGGCAACGGTAGCCGTAGTCTTCGAGCTCTCTTGCAAGATATTTCCCGACGCCCGCGCCCTCTTTGACCGCAGCCGACTTCACCGCAAGAGTCGTTCTGCCCTTCTCGGCAAATTCGAGAAAGGCTTTCAGTCCGGCGACCCCCTTGGAGGAAGTTTTTGCAAGGTCGATCATCCCCGAACTCATCGAGGAAAAGACGATCATCTCTTCGCGGGCGCGCGACACGGCGACGTTCAGCCGCCGCCAGCCACCCGCCTGGTTGAGCGGCCCGAAATTGAGGGAGAGCCGCCCTGTGGGATCGGGACCGTAGCAGACCGAAAAGAGAATGACGTCTCGCTCGTCCCCCTGCACGTTTTCGAGATTCTTGACAAAGAGCGGCTCTTCGCCGTCATAGGCGTAGCCTTCGAGTTTCTCTTTGACGATCGTCTTTTGAAGGAGACGTTCGATAAAGTTCTGTTGCGCGCTCGAAAAGGTGACGACGCCCATGCTCGAACGGCGCAGCGCGGGGTCTTTCAGCCGCCGCACGACCTCCGAAACGAGCGCCTCCCCCTCTTTTTTGTTGCACTTGGTAAAGCCGCGATCGTATGCGCCGTCCGTCAATACAAGGCGCACTTTGCTGTCCGCGTCGGGAGACGGGAAGGTGCAGAGTCTGTTGTCGTAATACATGCTGTTGGAGAAGGCGATCAGACTCTCGTGTTTGCTCCTGTAATGCCAGATGAGGTGCCGCTCGGGCATGCCGAGGGCAAGACAGTCGTCGAGAATGCTTTCGAGGTCCTCGTTTTCGAGATTTTCCTCGTCCACATAGCCCGTGCGGAAGAAGGCCGTGGGCGGGAGCTGGCGCGGATCGCCGACGACGATCGCCGACTTGGCGCGGGCGATGGCCCCCACCGCCTCCGCCGTCGTCATCTGCGACGCCTCGTCGAAGATGACGAGATCGAAAAGATCGGCCTGCGGTCTTAAATATTGCGCCACCGTGGTGGGGCTCATGAGCATGCAGGGAGCGATGACGCCGAGGAGATTGGGGATCTCCGCGAAGAGCCCCCTTAGCCCCACCCCGCGCAGATTGCTCTTGACAAGGCGGCGGAAGGAGGCCGCCTCCACCGAAAGACTGCCCTCTCCGTCCTCTGCGGGCAGACGGGAGATGAGATCCCCCCTGATCTTTTCCCGCGTATCGCGAGTGAAATTCTCCCACGCGAGGCGGAATTTCTCCACCGTGTCCTCCAAAGAGCCCACCGTCATGCGGGAGAGCTCCGGATCGGCGGGAATGTTGATTTCGAGGAAATTTTTGTAAACGTTCTTCTCGAACCCGCTTAAAATGTTCTCCGTTGTGAGTTTGCCGCTTTCGAGCGCCTCCGTCACAAAACTGCAACCGAGCGATCCGAGCTCCTCCTCCGTGCGCTTGTACATGCACCAATTCGGGAGCATATCCACGTTGTCGATGAGGGCGCTCGCCTTGGACGAAAATTCGTCCAAAAGGTCCTCTTCCGGCAGCTTTGACCGATCCGCCCGCGTGACGGTGAGAAAACTGTCGAGCGCGCGGAAGAAACTTTCCGCCGCCTTCAAATATCCGTCGAGTACGGGCTGCGTGTAGCCGCTCTGCGCCCGCAGACACATGCTGTTGAGAGTATCGGGGTCGTAGTCGAGGAAGGTGGAGGAGCACAGATCGTGCAGCGCATACAGCCCGCTCAGATATTCGCTCCTCTTTTTGAATACGATCTCTCCGCTGCGGTCGACGAAATTTTTGGAGAGCGGAACGCTCTTGATCCGCTCCATGGCGTCGCGGATGTCTACAAGCGTCTGCAAAAACTTGGCGGTATCCTCCTCGGTGAGCGGATGGAGCGCGACGCGGGAGAGCCGTTTGGCCGCAGAGACCGCCGCCTTGCACCTGCGGTAGCCGCCGTTTGCAAGCGCCTGTTTGATCTCCGCATAATCCTTTCCCAAATCAACGAACGCCTTGAAATGGCCGTTGTAAAAATGGAACCGCTCGTCCAAAAGACGGTTGGAATGATAGAACACATAGAACTCTTCTTCGGAGACCGAAGAGAAGTACTTCGCGTATCCGTCGGCCGAAAAGTTCCGCGCGAGCGTGCACAGGTTTTCGAGCTTTTTCCGCGTGATCGAGGAGAGCCGCTGCCGGTAAAATTCGAGGAAGAGCCCCAAAAATGCCTTCAAATGTCTGATCTCCGCGATGAGCACCTCGCAGGCGCAGTAGATCTTATCGCGCAACGCCTGCGAATATTCGGTGAGATTGACGTTTTCAAAGGGAGAGTTCATCACCCCGCCGCACTCTTTCGCGGCGGCCGCCGCCGAGAGAATGCGGTTTTTGCACTCCGCGAGTTTTTGTTCACTGAGCGTATCGTAAAACGCGCTCCCGATGTCGAGAACGTCGGGGGCGTCCTTGTTTTTAAGATAGAGCAGAATGCCCTCGTAGACCGAGATCCCAAGCCGCCTTTTTTGATGAAGGGCGAGCATGGGCGCTTTGAGCTCTTTGGTGAGCGCCGTGATCTCCGCCGCGCGCGCGGCAAAGTCCCCGCCCTCCTCCGTCTCTTTGAGCGCAAGCGTATCGCCGAGTTTTTTCACGGCGTCGGCCCTGTCCGTCTTTCCGGAGTGGAGTTCGAGACAGAAATCCCCCACGCCGACGCTGTCGAGCCGCTTTTTGACGACGTCGAGCGCCGCTTTCTTTTCGGCGACAAAGAGCACCCGTTTGCCGTCTTCGAGGGCGTTTGCGATGATGTTGGTGATCGTCTGGCTCTTGCCCGTTCCGGGAGGGCCGTGCAGTACGAAACTCACGCCCGCACGGGAGAGCGCCACTGCCGAATACTGCGAACTGTCCGCAGGCAGCGGAATGAGCGTTCCGCACGGATCCCCCTCGTCCTCCTCCTCGGGCGAAACATATACCTGCTTTTCCATGCGGTTTGCGAGCAGCGCGGAGACCACCGCGTTCTGTTTGAGTTCGTCGAAATGCGCGTGCAGATCGTTCCACATGAGGTAGCGGCGGAAGGAAAAGACGGCGATGTATGCCTCTTTAATGACCCGCCAGCCCTTCATGCCCGCCGTTTCGGCAAGCACCATGGCGAAAATTTCGCTCATTTTGAGAGCGGACACGTCGCCCCCCAGCCCGCGCACGTCGATGTTGAATTCCTGTTTCAGATATTCGAGCAGGGTGCTGTTGACAAAGTACTCCCCCTCGATACGCACCGAGAAATCTTCGTTTCCCTTTGCCCGCACGACGTCCGCAGGGACAAGCACAAGCGGTGCACGCTTGGGCTTTGCGTCCTCTTTGGAGACGTATTCGAGAAATCCGAGGGCGAGATAGAGGATCTTTGCGCCCGACTCCTCATCCGCCTCGCGGTTTTTGCGCTGCAAGAGACGGGCGGCGTCCGCAAGCTCCTCCCCCTTTGCCGCAGAGACGCGCAGCAGATTTTTTTGCTGTTCGAGTTCGAGCAGCTGCCGCTCCGCCGCCGTGATCGCCCCGCCGCTGCCGCCCGCCACGAGTTTCATCCCGTCCGACGCGAGGAGACGGGCGTACAGTCCGTCCGCGTCGTCCGAGCGCACCTTCAACGTGCCGCGTTCGGTAAAATTGAGAAGGGTATTGCGGTTGGTGAGGTCGAGAAGCCGCCGCTCCCAGAGCTTGTTTTTGGTAAGTTTTCCTTCGACCCCCACGCTCTTGAATTCGTGCAGGGGCGCGGGCGCCGATTCGGCGGACATCTCTTCATGCCCGATCAGTTCGAGTCCTTTCAGCCCGTATTCCCTGAGCGGGAGCACGGGAATGCCCGCCATGCGGCAACGCTTGACGTCTATAAAATATTCAAAGTCGGACACCGACTGCGCAAAGTGTTTCTCGGCAGTGGTAAAATTGACGCTCTTGTCCGCAAAAAGGTCGTCGGCGTCGAAAAAGCTCAGATTGTTGATCCCGTCCGAAATGTATTTGGAGACGATCTCGCCGTCGTCCGTTACGGTATCGAGAAAACAGCTGTCGTACAGCCAGACCCCGACGCCCACGCTGCGCTGCCCGACGGCAATGACGGGGTTGAGTTTCGCACCTTCGAGACATGCGGCGGCAAACAGGGCGAGCTGCAAAACGCTCCCCCGCCGCGAACGGACGAGGTCTTCCGAAAACGCGCGGACGGGGCGGGTGAGATCGCACGGTTCACGCTCGACGTCCAGCGCCTTGATCGCGGCAAAAACGGCGGCGGACGTCATGCGGACGGCGTTTTTGTCCGCGCCCGTATAGCCATATACGTCTGCGGCGGACGTCCATTTTCTCAGCCTTTTGCCCGCCTCTTCGAGAATGCGCCGGCAGTCCGAAAGGCGGGGCCGCACAAATGCGGGAAGCCGCTCGGGATTGCCCCCGAGCCCTTCCCACCAATCGAAGGGCAAGACGGTAAGAGAGCGGCTGTCGGCCGCGATCTCCTTTCCGTCCATATATGCCGAGGCTGTGACCGAGACGGTGCGCACCTCTTTGTTCTCCACGAGAAAGACGGGCGAAAACACGCCGCTTGCGACGTGTCCTACCCGACTTTCAAAGGGGGCGACACAGTTTCCCTCGTATGGGATCAGCAAACCGCTGTCGTCCGAAAGCGTGATCCTGAATTCGTGGCTCTCCCCATCGCGGTTGTCGACGCGCACGGTGACGGGGGTTTGGAGGAGACAGTCCGAATATCCCACATACTTCGGCGGTTCAAGCGCCAACCCGATGGGTTTGACTTCTTTTTTTTGCTTGGGCATGATACTCCGTGGGACGGCAAAGCGCCGCCCTTCCTTTTTCTTTCCGTTTCGTCTTATGATTATACCATTTTCTTTTGTAAAATGCAAGGTCCGCAGGCATTGCATGGAAATAATTTCACAAAAAAAGAGCGCGGGGGGAACGCGCTCTTTCCGTTTACTTCTCTTCGAGCGTGACGTCGATATAATTCGTCGGGTCTACCGACTTGCCGTCGAGCGTCATTTCAAGGTGAAGGTGGGTGCCGTCGTTTGCCTCGGTGCCGTACGCTTCCGCCACCCGTGCGATGACGTCGCCTTGCTTGACCGTAGCGCCCTCTTTGAGCGAGTCTACGGGCTCTACAAAGCGGTAGGTGCTCTGCACGCCGTCCGCATGCTGTACGACCACGAGATTGCCCAATTTATCGGAAAGACTGATCTTTACCACCTGTCCGTCCGCCATTGCCCGAACGTCCGAACCTGCGGGAGCGGCGTAGTCCACTGCCTTGTGGTAATACCACTTATCGAGGGTGGTGTTCTCGTAGATCTTGAAATACTCCACCGAACAAGTCTTGACGTCCTCGATGGGAGAAATAAACGCAACCTTGGGACCGTCCGTGGGTTCGTCGTCCACGGGAGGAGGGGTTTCGCCGCCCGTGGGTTCGTCGTCTACGGGAGGAGTTTCGCCGCCCGTGGGCTCGTCGTCGACAGGGGGAGTTTCTCCTCCCGTGGGGGGATCTTCGCTGTCAATGGGCGGGGTTTCAAGTACTTCGCGTCCGCTGTTTGTCACAAAGTATGCGGTGAGCACGATCGCCGTGATGAGAAGAAGCGCGCAGACCGCAAGCACAATGGAATAGATGATCTTCTTTTTTCTCGAAGTAGGTACGGTATTTTCCTTTTCTTTCATGGGAATCCTCCGAAAATTTATGTAAATGATTGACGGCCGAGCCGCCCTTTATACCTACCGTTTGGAAAATTTTACCAGCTGCCGAAGATGAGCGGTGTTCCGACGACCGTCCGGCCGCCGCCGACCGCGATCTGCAAGTTGACGGTCTCCCCCTTGACGGAAATCCCGCGCCCGAGCGCGGGCGAATAGAGATAATAGCTCGTGGCGCCGCCTGCCTGCTCGGTAAAGAGGAGCTCCGCGCCGAACTTTTGCGAAAACTCCTCATAGCGGTCGCCGCCGTAGACTGCGCTCTCCCCCTTCACCTCGCCCAAAAACAGCTTTTTCAGCGGGGAATCGGACATGACTGCATGCGCCGAAGAGTTTTCGGCGGAATAAAACGTATAGCTCTCGCCCTGTTCGAGCACGGGCGAATGCAAAAGGAGAAAGAGAAAGAACGCGCAGGCCGCGACAAGCGCAATGCGGAACAGATTGCCGAGCACGCCGAAAAATCTTCTCATGAAAAAACACCCCCTCGGGAAATCGACAGGATGTTTGACACGTTTTTGAAATTTTATACATAAAAAATAATATGAACGCCGCGCCGCCGAAAATTTCGGCGGCGCGGCGTTTTGTTTTAGAAATATGTAGGTTTTGTATTGCCCACCCCCTTAGCCCCCCTCCCTTAGGAGGGGGGTCCATTCTTGCCGTTTTTAATCTGTCATTTCGACCGAAGTCGCAGGCAGTGTGGAGAAATCTCGCCTTATCAGGGTTCCCGAAAAAGATTGCAGAGCAAGATTTTTCGGGAAGAGGAGCCACCGCACGCAAACGGAGCTTTTCGCAAGGAAAGCGTATAAAGCGGGCGTGTGGCGACGAGGTAGAGATGTCTCGACTGCGCTCGGAATGACATTTGAGAATGGCTCCTCCTCAGGAGGAGCACCGAGAAAATAAGGTGCCCCCTTCCCTACCCTCCCCCCAACAAGTTGGGGGGAGGCGAGTAAACCCCCTCTGTGGGAGAGGCATCAAGACAACCCCACCTGTCTCACTGCGTGAGCCACCCGCCCCCACAAGCGGGGGCAGGTCTCATGGAACGGGAGATTATTCCTTCCCCCAGGGGAGAGGTTCGCCGCCGAGAATGTGAATGTGTAAATGGTGCACTGTCTGCCCCGCGTTCTCCCCCTGGTTGATGACAAGGCGATACCCCTCGCCCAGCCCGAGCTTTTGCTGCAACTGCCCGATTTTTTCGAGCGTTCTTCCGAGCAGGTCGGCGCGCTCAGCGTTTATCTCGCTCAAATAGGAGAAATGCTCCTTCGGCACGCAGAGAAGATGGACCTTTGCAATGGGCGAAATATCCTTGAAAATGAGAATTTCGTCGTCCTCGTACACCTTTGCGGAAGGGATCTCCCCCGCCACGATCTTGCAAAAAATACAGTCGTTCATTTGATTTCCTCCGTGATTTCGGCAAATGCGCCGTCTCGATCTGATTTGATAAGCCTTACGCGGGCGAGCATTCCCTCTTTCGCGCCGCTTGCATATACGCGGATATAGTTCTCGCTGTACCCGCCGTCCTCCTCAAAGAGAACGGTGCGCTCCGTCCCCAAAAAACGGGATATGTATGCGGTTTCGGCCCGCTTTGCGACTTCCGTCATGCGCGCCATGCGCTCCTTTTTGACAAACGCGGGCAGATCCTTCTTCTTCGCCGCCGCAGTCCCCGGGCGGGAAGAGAACGGAAAACAGTGCACCCGCGCAAACCCCGCTTCGCCGATGATGGAAAGGCTCTCCTTGAAGTCCTCCTCCGTCTCGGTGGGAAAACCGACGATGATGTCCGTCGTGATGGCGGCGTCGGGGAAATATTCGTAAATTTTTCGGCAGCAGTTGAGGTATTCTTCCCGCGTGTAGCGGCGGTTCATCGCTTTGAGCACCGCCGTAGAGCCGCTTTGCAGCGACAGATGAAAATGCGGCGCGACATTGCCCGCCTCCTTCATCTGTGTGAGGAATTTTTCGTCCACGATCCCCTCTTCGAGAGAGCCCAAACGAATGCGCGCGGGAACGTCTTTCAACATCAGCAACAATTCGCCCAAGCCGATTTCGCCGTCGCGGTAGGAGGAGACATCGATGCCCGTGAGGACGATCTCCTTTGCGCCGCAGCTTTCCGCCTCCGAAAGAACGCTCTCCGCGCTCCGCGAGCGCGTCCTGCCGCGCAAATAGGGAATGAGGCAATAGGAGCAAAAGCGGTTGCAGCCGTCCTGGATGCGCAAAAAGGCGCGGGTCCTATTCTGTTTGGGGTACGGGAGCTCGCAAAAAACTTGTTCCGTTTCGCGGAAAATGCCCCGCTCTTCCAACACGTTCAGCACTTTGCCCTTGTTCTGCGCGCCGAGGACGAGGACGACCCCCTCCTTTTCGAGGAAGGCCTCCGCGTTCTGCTCGGAAGCGCAGCCGCACACCACCACGGGCGCATTGGGGTTAAATTTGCGCATGCGCGCGACCGCCTGACGGGACTTGCGCTCCGCCTCGGCCGTCACCGCGCAGGTGTTGAGAAGATACAGATCGGCATAGCCGAGGGCGTCCGTGACCTCATAGCCCCGCTCTTCGAGCCCGCGCATCAAAGAGGCGCTCTCCACCTCGTTCATCTTGCACCCGAGGGTGAACACGCAAGCCTTCATCCGAGTTCCCCCGATTCGTACATGACGACGGACAAAAGCGCGATCGCCGCCGTCTCCGCCCGTAAAATTCTCTTGCCGAGGGAGACGCCCGTAAACCCGTAGGACTTTGCAAGCGCGAATTCCTCCTCCGAGAAACCGCCCTCGCTGCCCACGACGAGCGCGACAGAGCCCGAGAGCCCCTTTATATCGCCCTCGCTCTTTTCCAAAAATTCGCAGGCAAAGAGCTTCTTTTGATACCCGTTTGCACTTTTTAAGGCGTCCTCGTACTTTTCATAATAGACGACCTCGAGCGCGACGGAGCGCATGCACTGTTTTGCCGCCTCGCGGGAGACGCGGTTCAAACGCTCTAACTTGTTCGCATTCATATACGCCGCACAGTAGCGGGAGGAAAATACGCCGATCTTGGCCGCGCCGAGTTCCACCGCCTTTTGCACGACAAGCTCTGTTTTATCCCCTTTGAGCGCGCCGACAAGGAGGCAGACGTCTGTCTGCGGCTCGCGGCTGCCCGCTCTCTTTTCGAGCACATGGACGAGCATTTTCTCCCGCTCTACCTTGGCGACGACGGCGGAATATTCCGCGCCGCTTCCGTCGAGAAGGGAAATTTCGCTCCCCTCGCGCAGACGCAGTACGTTTTTGGCATGACGGAATTCGTCGCCCGTGAGCGCGACTTCCTCGGAGATATGGTCGATAAAGAAACGGTTGCGTGCCATGATTTTTTTGTGTAGGGGGTATTGTGAGATTTCTCCACGCGCTTCGCTTGGTCGAAATGACATATTGGGGACAGCGGCTCGGAATGACGCAAAAGTTCGCCCTTCGCAACATAAAATGTGCAGGCGGGGCAAAACGACCCTCTTGTTGTGTCGGACAGGGTGACGTGATAAGAACGCGTGCGCGAGGCGTTTACTTCCTGAATGCAAGGGCGAACCATTCGCCGTCGCACTGCTCTTTTAGCAATGTAAAGCCGAGCGCGGCATAGGTCTGCTTGACGAATTCGAGCCGCTCTTTGATAATTCCGCTCAAAAGGAGCACACCGCCCTCTTTGAGAGCGCTTTTCGCCGAGGGGGCAAGCAGCGCAAGCACCTCCGCCGTGATGTTTGCGACAATCAAATCGGCCTCAAAATTTGACCCGTCCAGCAAATTCGCCTCGGAAACGATGACCTTTTCCGAAACGCCGCTCTTGAAAGCGTTGTGTTTCGCGCTCTTGACGGCGATGGGGTCGAGGTCGGAAAGATAGCAGAGTTTTGCGCCGAGCTTGACCGCCGAAATGCCCAAAATGCCGCTCCCGCAGCCCACGTCGAGCACGACGTCTCCCTCTTTGAGATACTCCTGCAAGAGCTCCACGCACATGCGGGTGGTCTCGTGTTCGCCTGTGCCGAACGCCATGCTCGAATCGAGCGAGACGATCTCCTCCTGCGCCTCTTTGGAATAGGAGAGCCACTCGGGAACGACGACGATCCGCCCGATATGAATGGGACGGAAGTGCTTTTTCCAGACGTCGATCCAATCGTCCCCCTCGATCTCGCGCTTGGTATCTTCGAGGGTGCCGAAGTCGATCGCGCCTCCGCTCAGTACGCGGCGGCGATTGATCTCCTCCATGACGGCCGAAATTTTTTCGGCCTCCGCAGGCGTGAAATAGCACTTGACGAGAACGTCCGTTTTCGGCTCCGAAACGCTGTCGTCCATGTAGTCCCAAAAGACGGTGGAATCTCTTTGCAGCGCCAAAATGTCGTTATGGTCGCATACGGTGACGCCGTAGGAGGTGTACTCCCACATGACGTCCGAAACGAGCTCGCTCGCCTCGCTTGTGGTATGAACGGTAAGTTCGATGAATTTCATATGCCGCCCTTATAATCAATATAATATCTGTGCCGTGTCGGGCAAGGTGAGGACTTTCGCGTTGTCGCCGCGTACCGAAAATTTTTCCTCGGGGAAGGAGGTGTGCGGGATAAAATACACCCGTTTCTCCCGCCATGCGCCCTTCGATTCGGCGCTAAAATACCCCTCGGACAAAATTTTATTCATGAGCGCGCGGTTGATCTCCACGATCGCCGAACGGTACCCGTCCGCAAAACAGTTCAAAATCGCGGTGCGGATCCGCATTGCCATGTAGATATCGGATAGAATGTATCCCTGCCGCGTACAGTGGGAACAGGGTTTGAGCAAGAAGGACGCGAGCTCTTCCGACATCCTCTTTCGCGTAAACAGCGTGACACACAGATCGCTCATCGGCAGTACCCTGCTTTTGGCGCGGTCCTCCGAGAGCGCCTGTTCGAGCGCCGCTGTGACGGCCTCACGGTGTTCCTCCTGCGCCATGTCGATGAAATCCACCGCCACGATCCCGCCGATGTTGCGGATACGGACCTGCCGTGCGATCTCCTTTGCCGCCAGAAGATTGGTATTGAGCACCGTGCTTTCGAGGTCGTTTTCCCCCGTGTACTTGCCCGTGTTGACGTCGAATACTGTCATCGCCTCGGTGCGGTCGATGATGAGATGGGCTCCGTTTTCAAGTTTGATCTGCGGGTCGGTGAGGGCGAAGATCTGCTCGTCCAACCCGTAAAAGGCGAACATGCTCCGCTCGCCCGTATAGCGGACGATCCGCTTTTCCCCGAGATCGGCGCGCATGCGCGCGAGACGAACGACCTTTTCATACAGCTCGCCGTCGCCGACGTACACCTTTGCGTCGCTGTCGCCCAAAGAATCCCGCATGACCTTGACGGGCAAGTCGTACTCCTTGTACACCGCCGCGCCCACGGGAGCCGTCTTTGCGGCGTCGAGCGTGGCGCGGTAGACCCGCTTTAAGTACTCGGACTCGATTTTGAGCGCGCGTTTCGTCGCCCCCGTCGCCGCCGTGCGCACGATAAAGCCCTGCCCATCCCCGCGCAGCTTGTCCGCCTCCTTCAAAAGCTCTTCCCTCGTCTTTTCGTCCGTGATCTTGCGGGAAATGCCCAAAAAGTCGGTGCGGGGCAAAAAGATCAGATTCTTCCCGACAAAGGAGAGCTCCGCAGAGACCTTTGCCCCCTTGCTGCCGCGCGGCGTTTTGACGACCTGCACCAGAATTTCATCCCCCGCTTTCAGTTGGGCGCCGGAGGCCTTTCCGCTGCCGTCGTAGCTGGAAAAGAGCGCCGCTCCCTCATTGAGCGGAAGATAGCAGTTGCGCTCCATGCCGCAGGACACAAACGCCGCCTGCATTCCCTGCACGATGTTTGCAACTCTGCCTTTATAAATATTCCCGAGGACGTCGCCCTGCTTTTCGCTTTCAACGCCCACTTCGATAATTTTGCCGTCCTCTGCGTAAATGGCGATCTGCTCCCCGCAGAAACGGTCGAAAAACCATTCCTTCTTCATATGCCGACCAAAAAGAAGTTTTTCTTATTGTATCATACATTTTCTTTTTAAGCAAGAGTTTTTTTACGGACAAAAAGCCTCTCCTAAAAGGAGAGGCAATCTTTGAGTTTCCGGCCGTATCCGCCCTCTTGCAAAACGGAGAAAAGTTCCTCTTCCGGAAGTTCGCCGAGGAATTCCCCGCCGTCGAAGAGCACGAACACGAGATATTTGTCCTCGCGCAGATACCGCATGGCCTCCCCCGCCGTCTTTTCGGCAGAGAGGACAATCCTCTTCTCCTCGATCCCGCGCGAAAAATTTTTGGGTGCAAACATGAGCCGGCCGTAACTTCCGCCCCCGAAACCGCCCGCAAAGAGCAGCACGGCAAAAAACAGCGCGCCGAAATTGGGCTTTGCGACGCAGCATGTGTAGATAAAACAGCCCAAGATCGCCGCCGCCGTGACAAAACTCACTACGCGGCAAATGATCGCCGATCTCCTCTCTCCGACGGGGCGCAAGAGCACCCGCAAGATCCTGCCGCCGTCGAGCGGGAAGGCGGGAAGTAGATTGACGAGAAAGAGGGAAATGGAGATGTATGCGGCGACGTCGGTGTAAGGATAGGTCTCGGGATAGAGCCACCAGAGCGCGGCAAACCCGAGCGCGGTGAGCGCGTTTGCGAGCGGCCCCGCAAGGCATACCCAAATTTCCTGCAAGGGAGAGATCCCGCGAATATCCCCAGAAATGACCGCCCCGTATGGCATGAGAACGATTTTATCGAGCGAATATCCCATTCTCCGCGCCGCAACGGAGTGGGCGAGCTCATGTTCGAGCGCGGCAAACACTGCCGAGAGCAGAAGGAGAAGCTGCCCCGTAAATGCCGAAACGATGAGCGCCACCGCAAAGAGCGGGTGAACTTTCAGCCTCGGCTCAGCTCCACGCAAGCGTGTTTTCGTTGACTGTGAGACAGTTGAGAAGGGTCCCGTCCTCATAGAACATCACGCGGATCTCCCCCTCTCCGTCCGACCAGCCGAGAGGAATATTGCTCCTGATCTCATCGCCCTCGGCGCCATAGACATGGTCGAGCCCGCTGATAATGGAGGAGAAATGATCGGAATGTCTGACTTCCACCGTGTACCCCGTTTCGGCGTTGCCGTTGACGGAAGAGAGTTTCCCCGCGCAGGGAGAATAGACGCTGCACTGCGACGTGAAGGAGAGCACTCCCGTCTCGGAGACGGCGAGTTCCGCCTCTACCGTGTCATTGACGACGGGCGAGAGGGTGAATTCGGAATAGGTGCGCGTATCCGCCTGCTCGGTGCTGTCGTTTCCGAACAGTCCGCGCACGAAGGTGTTGATGGCGCTGTTGGGCAAAAAGATATTGGTGAGGAAAATGGCGGCGCACAGCGCGCAGACCGCGATGAATTCCCCCACGATCACCCGCCGCGCCGTCTTGTTCTTCTTCCCCTCATAGGCCGCATTGCGGGCAATGGGCGTGCTCTCCGCGTAGGACGGGTCCTCCGATTCGAGCTTTTCGTTCACTTCTTCCACAAGCTGTTGTTGGAGATCGGGTTCTCTCTCCTTCTTTTTGCGTTCCTTCCGCCGCACGGTGACCGTCTCGACGGGAATTTCGAGCATTTCGGCATATTCGAGCTCTTCATTCATGATGACACCTCTTTGAAAATCTTTGTGTCATAGTTTATGCCGCGATTTTCCCGTTTAGAAGAAAAAATCCCTGTCGAAGTCACACGACAGAGATTATTTTTCATATAATAAAGGCGAAATTTACGTTTGCGAGAGCAGCTGTATGACCTTGCGGGCGGCAAAGAGCGTCTCCTCTTCCGTCGTCTCCGCGCCGAAAGAAAAGCGCACCCCCTTTTTCGCCTCCTCGGGCGTTCTGCCCATTGCGAGCATCACATGCGAGGGGAGCGCCGCATGCGCCGAGCACGCCGCTCCGCCCGACGCCGCCACGCCGTGCAGATCGAGTACGTTCAAAAACGCCTCTCCTCCTCTTACAAAAGTAAGATGGGAGATGTTCGGCGCGCGGTTTTCGCCGTCCCGTTTGACTTCTCCGCCGAGCGCAGAGAGAATTTCTTGTTCAAAGAGGTCGCGGAGCCTTCCCGTGTGCGCGCAGAATTTTTCCCTGTTTTGCTGCGCAAGAGAAAGCGCCTCCGCAAAGCCGACGATCCCCGCCACGTTTAAAGTGCCGCCGCGAAGAGCGCGTTCCTGCTCTCCGCCCACGATGAGGGGACTTACCTTTACGCCCTTTTTGACGATGAGCGCGCCCACCCCCTTGGGACCGCCGAGTTTGTGCGCAGAGAGGGAGATCGCGTCCGCATGGCGAAGAATGTCCGCCAAATTCAGAGTGCAAGACGCCTGTACACAGTCCGAGAAAAAGAGAGCGCCCCGCGAATGGGCGCATTCCGCGAGCGCTTCGGTGGGCTGGATACAGCCCGTTTCGTTATTGACCGCCATCACGCAGACAAGCCCCGTGTCCTCTTTCATCGAGCCGCAGAGGTGTTCGGGTGTGACGAAACCCTCCTCGGAGACGGCGCAAGTCTTTCCCCCCGCACTCCGCAGAGAGAGGGCGGAGAGCGCAGCGGCATGCTCGATGGGAGAAAGGAGGGCGCTCCCCACCCCCATGCAGCGCACTGCCCAATTATCCGCCTCGGTCCCGCCCGAGGTGAAGTAAACTTCGCCCGCGCCGACGCCGAGGATCTCTGCGATCCTGTCGCGCGCGGAAGTGACGGCATACGCCGCCTCCCTGCCGAACGAGTGGAGGGAGGCGGGATTGCCGAACTTGCCCGAAAGATAGGGAATCATCTTTTCGAGCACTTCCGCTTTGAGCGGCGAAGTCGCCGCATAGTCGAGGTAGACGTTCATCTTTTACAGAAAGACGCGGGCGCTTTACGGTTTACTGCCAATCGCAGACATTCACCCATTTGGAGAGGAATTCCGCCTCCTCGGGCTTGTTCTTGACCGACTGCGACGCCGCGACAATGGGCAGCACCCGCTGAACATATTGGATGGCGGTGTCCGTCTTTAAGCAATATTTTTTGAGATATTTTTCGGCGACGTCGGGCTGGCCGTGCAGATGGAACAGAAGATAGGTACGCGCGGCGTCTGCCGAGCCGTTGCCCTGCGTGGCGTGCGCCCAGTCGATGATGTAGGGAGTGCCGTCCTTTGCGATGATGATGTTGCTCGGCTGGAAATCGCCGTGGCAGAGCTTTTTATGGCGGGGCAGACCGTCCAGCCGCACATGCAGGTCGTAGCGCACGGTGGCGGGGAAGGAGCTCGCCGAAATTTTGGCGTGCATCTTGTCCCTCAAATGTCCCAAAAGCGGCACTTTTTCTCTGCTCATGCGGATTTGCAGATCGACGAAGAAATCGAGATATTCATCGAGCTTTTCGGGGTTCTTTTTCATGAGACTGTCGAGCGTTTCGCCCTCGATGAATTCCCATGTGAGCGACCAATTCCCGTCGATCACGGAGACTTCGAGTATCTTGGGGATATTGAGGGAGGTCTCCTCGACGCGCGCCTGGTTGAGCGCCTCGTTCAAGATCCCCGCCTTGGAATAGGTCTCGTCGAAGGACTTGATGAGTTTGTTTCCGTCGCGATATACCTTTTTGCCGATCCCCGTGTAGATGAGTTCCATGTTTTCCTCCTTATCATGCGGAAACAGTCCGCTCCCTGCGCCGTTATTATAGCGCAAAAACCCGAAATTGTAAATAGACTTCCGAAAAATATTTTCAAAAACAAAAGCGAACCCTGTTATATTATACGAGAGAGGAAAGAGCTGCCCCCTTTAAAGGGGGCGGCTCCCGTGTAGCGGGTGGTGGAGGTTGAAGTATGTGCCCCCACCTGTCTCGCTTTGCTCGCCACCCGCCCCCACAAGTGGGGGCAGGTCATCATATTGTCCCCTCCCCCGCTTACGCGAGGGCGGGCAAGAAGAACCCCCTCCAACGGAGGGGGATAAAATGAGGTTGAAATTTCCCGCTGTCAAATGAAATTCAGCGTAAAAAGCAAGTGCATCAGCGGGAAACAAACGATCAGGCTGAGATAAAAGCCGATCAACAGCCCCATGCCCAGTTCTGCACGGGGCCGCACAAAGATCGAGGGATAGTGATCTGTCTTTTTGAAAATTCCATTTTTCCTTGCGATGTTCAGAAAATATTGTCCCAAGAAAACTCCTCCGAGTCCCGTTATGACTAACATGAGCACTATGGGAAGAAATAAAAGAAATCCCGGCTGTTCGATCTCTTTCGGAAAGGAGCCAAGGAGGAAGGAGAGGATACTCACCGCCGCGCAGAGCACGACCGTAAGGGCGATCCTTCCCTCGAGCAGAAAAAACCTGTTTTCGAGATACCGTTCGAGCGGCTTCCCCTTTTTGTTCTTTGTGACATCAATCTTCCTGACCCAAACGGGAAAACACACCAATTCGATGACAAAAAGCGGAATGGCGACAAAGAAAACGACGTACAGCAGCACGTCAAAGAAACGTTCCATGAAACAATACTCCTTGCAACAATCCTTTAATCTTCAAGATAGAGGGCAAGCGTTTCGAGGGCGGTTTCAAGCTTTTCGAGGCGCGCGCCGTCCTCGGTGGAGGAGAGCGTTTCGTTTTCCTTTACGAGCCGCTGCGCCACCACAAATTTCCGCGACAAAAAGATGATGGGGATAAGGTCCAAAAGGGCGAGCGCACCGAACGCGATGGTGAGATAGACGGGCGTATTTTCCCGCACATGCACGATCGCCGCCCCGCAGATACTCATGGCAATGACAAAGGCGCAGAAGATGGCACCGAACACCAACAGCCGTAGGCGGTAGTAATTGCGGTTTGCAAGGAAGGCTCCCCTTCTCTCCCGCTGTGCGCCGCGCACCTTTTCGCGGAGGGGCGCCGCTTCCTCCTCGAATTCCTTCCGCTCCGTTTCCAGCGTTTCCCCAACCTTGGCACGCAAGAGAGCCTTTATTTCGGGGGCCTCTTCGGAAAACTCCTCGGCGTATTTGCGATCGTAGAGAGGCTCCGTGTCGGTGAAATCCCGCGTGCGGCAGATCCAGATCGCCTCCTTTGCCCGCATGCAATCGGGGTCGTAGACGAGCGCCTGCGAAAATAAGGGCTCCGCGTCCTCGTATTTTTGCTTTTTAAGCAGTTCCTCGCCCTCCGCAAGCAGTTTGTCCCGCTCGGCCGCCGCCTCTTCCGCCTCTTTTTTGCGGCGTTCAAGCTCCTTTTCGAGCTGCGAAGGGGCAAGCCCCACGAGATCTTCGTCTATCTCGCCGTCGGGCAAGATCAGCTCTCCCTCCGGCAGGTCGATCTCCACCTCGTCCTCTCCTGGTGCGAGCCCGTCGGTCGCGTCCTCGATGCCGCCTGCGGCATTGCGCTTGACTTTGATCTTCCTCGGATCGTCCATGAGCCGTTCTTCCATATTTTCACCTCGATATTCATTCTAAGGAATAGAGGGAGCGCCCTCTCTCCTTTAATTTGCACGTCTTTAAGAGATAGGCGCGGCATTTGCCGCGATAGCGGCTCTTTGCCCAAAGACAGAGTTCCGCCGTCTCGAATACCGCAAATACGCCGCTGCCTGAGCCCGTCATGCTCGCCCCCCACGGGGAAAGAGAACGGAGTGCGGCAAGCGCCCGTTCCACCTCGGGGTTGAGTTCCCGCGCCGCAGGATACAAGTCGTTGTAAAAGAGTTTTGCCGCCCATTCCGCATTGCCTGCGCGGAGGCATTCGAGCGCGCGCTCCGTGTGCGGTCGCGATTTTGAATACCCGTCGCTCTTTTTGTAGCATTCGGCGGTGGAGACCCCCTCTTCGGGCACAAGCAAAAGCAAGTTGAGCGCGGGCGGCTCGCCGAGCGGCTCCACCTGCTCCCCCCTGCCCCTTATGCGGGCGAACCCGCCCGTAAGAAGATAGCCCGTATCGCTGCCGAGGCTATCCGCCATCGCTTTGAGCGCGTTTGCGTCCTCGATCCCATACAGCTTTGCCATCGCTTTGAGCGTCCCCGCCGCGTCTGCGGAAGAGCCGCCTAGCCCCGCGCCGACGGGAATGTTTTTATAGACAGTGATGTCTGCGCCGCAGGTGCCGAACGCCGCCACAAAAGCCTCGCCCGCCTTCTGTGCGTTGTTCTCTTCGGGAGGAATGCTCTCGCTCCCCATGCCGTGCATGGTGACTGACACGAGCCCGTCTTTCCGTTTTTTTGCAACAATGCGGTCGGCAAGGTCGACGGTGCAGACGAGGGAATCGAGCAGATGATAGCCCTCTTCCGTCCCCAAAACGTCGAGCGTGAGATTGAGTTTTGCCTGCGCGTTCACTCTTGCCGTGTTCATCTTGTTCATTTTACCACACCAATGCGAAAATAGCAAGAGGTTTTTTTGGAATTTGTATATGGTTGCGGGCGGCTTGACCGTGTCAAGCCGCCCGCTGAAATGACGGTATTCCCGCCGAAGTTTATTTGATCGTTCCGCTGCCGTTTTCGTCCCGATACTTACAACCTTTGAGATCAAACAGTTCGGGGGACTGCGCACAGGCCGCGTTCATTTTGAGGGCAAAATGCACTTTGGTCATGGGTGCGGCCGCCGTTTTCATTTCATCGCCGTTGCCGTCTTCGGGCGAGGTCCCGCCGTCCGGCTGTTGTTCGGTCTCCGACTTCGTCACGTTGCCCTCGGCAAGCGCGTCCAACGTGAGCCCCAACAACTTCTTGTCGTCGTCAAAAGAGAACATTACCGAAAGGTCCACGTCCTCGTCCGTCACATTCCCCTCGACCGAGACAAACCGCAGGAGCAGGGACACGGCTTTGTTTTCCAATTCCTCCGCAAACTCCTTCAACATCTCTTTTAATTGCAGCGTGGCAAGATCGACTTCCCCGCCGCTGATCAAAGACACGAGCTCCGCAAGCGGCACTTCCCCGAACGTCTTATACTTCGACCACGGTTCTCCCTCTCCCGCCGCAGCGGTATAGAAGTTCCCCGAGCGGAGAAGTCCGAGCAAATATTCTTTTGCGCTCTCCTTCCCGGGTTCGGGCAAAGCGGTCCGGATCCCTTCGGGCAGCAATTCAAAGAACTCCGCAAGCTCCGCCGCCGTAATGCCGCCGAGCAGGGTCGTCAAAGTGTCCTCTACGAACGTCTGGGAGAAAAATCCCGTAAGGGTCATCTGAACGGTCTCATCGATTGCCTCCGCGACAGCCTGCGCGCCCTCCAACAAACTTTCGGCTCCGCTCACAAGATCGAAAGAAAGCGAGTACCCGCCCTCCGTCTTGGTGACAACGCCGTCGATGAGCGAAACTGCGTTTTTGAGAAGTTTTACCGTCGCGGGCGCCGCCAAAATCGAGGAGATCCCCGTTTCCGTTTTGTCGAGCACAATGGGGTCTTTCGCCTTCAACTGTTGTTTGAGGGCGGAAAAGTCCACCGTCTCCCCTTCCGCCTCGCCGAGTGTATAATACACCCCGCCGCTGCGGAGAAATCCGAGCAGATAGAGGAGCCCGTCCCCGTCAATGGAAAGATAGGCGTCCCCCTCCGCGCTTTCGTCGAATTGCACAGCGCCTTCCAAAGAGACCTTCTGTGTATTCGTCGCTGTTGCCTCCGTGACGGAAAAATTCAGGCTGCCCGAGTAGGTGAGCCCGCTGAGTTCCGCTTTGGAAAGCGCGGAATAAATGGCGCCCGTCACGCCCTTGTCCGTGATGACAGTGCCCGGTTTGATGGTGGCATTGTCGTTTGTACTGCTGTTATTGTTACCGCTCCCGCCGTTTGCGCCGTTGTTCGTTCCGCCCGTATTGCCGCCGTTTTGCGGTTTACAGGCCGCAAGCCCGAACGTGGCAGAGAGGGCGAGAAAGCCCGACAGCGCAAGGGATAAAATTCTCTTTTTCATGTTGTTCCTCCGCTTGCAGTATGCGGAAACGCGCGAAGGATATACATGGAGTTTTGCACCAAAGAAAAAGGAGGGGCGCCGTCCGCGCATTCTGCGCGGACGGCGCCCCATACCCCTTTCAGAGGATATTTTTCTTCCGGTAAATGATGACCCGTTGCCCTTTTTTGATGGGGAACTCGATATCTGGATTGCTTGCGGAAACTTCCTCGGGCGGTTTTTTGAGGCTCTTGGCGAGCTCCCAGAGCCCGTCGCCCGCACGGGGGATATACACGCTCACCGCGCTGTCGGAAAGGGTGAGCGCTTCCCCCTCCTCGACGGACGCGACGGGATGAACGCTCCACTTCTTTCGGGGCGTAAGCACGATCTTCAAGGTCGCCTCCGCCTCCACTTCTCCCTCCTGCCGCTGCCGCGCGGACATGCCGCATGCCAACACGGAGACGGCGCATTCGCCCTCCGCCTGCACGGGCACGGAGAAGGGCAAACTGATCTCCACGCCGCGATGATTTCCGTCCGTGCCAAGCACAAGAAGCGTTGCCATGGCGACCCCTTCGAGCCGTTTTTCTTCCCCGTCTACGAGATTTGCCTCCGCGCGCTGCAACGTGACCGCCTGAAAGACGTCAGAAAAATCGACGGGGGAGGAGAGCGCCGCTTTGCCCGATACCCGCTCGGTGAGTTTGATCGCCTCTCCCACGCCCGCGCAGTCCGCGTCCGCATAGCCGAGTTTTACCGCATGGGTGAGCGAAAAGGCGTCCGCAACGCCGTCTATCTGCGTCTCTTCGTACACGCACCCCTCGGCAGAGAGCGTGAGTTCGGCGGCGATCTTGCACTTGCCCTGTTCCTCGTCGGCTTCGGCGTGCAGAACGATGTCGTTCACGCACACCCGTCCCTCGGCGTTTCTGCCCGCCTGCGCCGCTTCGCAGGGGATCTCCACACGGAAGGGCACGAGCCGCTCAAAAGAGACGATGGAATTTTCGCTTTTGAGCGCGAGGATCCCGAGATTGACCTCCCCTTCGAGAACGAGAGCGCCCGTCTCGCAGTGGACGTCGGAGAGATTCACCGTCTCCGCATGGAGCAGAACGTCGCCGATGAAGTCGGTTTCAAACTCGTCGTCCGCCTCCGCCGCGCCCCCGCACAGGTGCGCCGTGAGGACGGGAAAACTCTCCCGTTTGCACACAAGTTCGCCGTCGGTGAGATATTCGAGGGTCTTTTCCCCATAGAGGCTTATGTCCGCGCCGAGCAGGGCTGTGAGATACACGCTCGCTCCCTCGCGGCGGACGGAGACGTTTTCCGTCTGCAACCCGACGCGCGGCGTATAGGCGGGACAACAGATCTCCGAAACCGCTTTCGCCGAAAATTCTACTCCCTTTTCCGCGCGGCAAACCTTTTTTTCGCCGCTCTCATACACAATGGAAAAATGCACCCGTCCCGTATAATGCACTTCGCCGTTGCCCGCCTCCACGCTCAAAAGCGTAACGCTTGCATGCGCGGAGAGCACCGTTTCCACTTCGCCGCCGAAGCGGCATTCCACGGCGGTTTGCCCGCTTGCCTCGCCGAGTTTTCCATAGCCGCGAAAAGTTTCCGTCTGCGTTCCGATCATATTTTTTACTCCCGATTTTGGTTTCCCTCTATGTTATGCGGCGGCAAAATGCAATATGACGGACGGGGAAAATTTCCCGCCGAAGTATAAAACGGCGGTTCTTCGTCCAAAATTTGTCCATGATCAAGCGGCATAATGACCTTCAAACCATCAAAAAGACGATCGCCGATTACTTCCGCACCCAGGTGGACGTGACCGTCAATTTGGGCAGGAACAAGATCCTCAAATATTGCGGCGAACTTTCGGGGGTGTACCCCGCCCTCTTTACCGTGCGCCCCAACGACAAAAACTTTTTGGGCAAAACTTCCTATTCCTATGCGGAAGTCCTGTGCGGCAGCGTCAAAGTAAAACCCGCAAAAAATGCGGCGAAATAGTTCCGCAAATGTTACCGCTATACGGCGGCCGCGCGCCCTTCCGGTGAAACGGAAGGGCGCGCGGCCGCTTTCGCATTTCCCCTGAAAAAACGCTTGCGTTCTTTTTCCGATTGTGCTAAAATTTTGCAGGTTTTGTAAAGAAGGTATTTTATGACCGCCGTGCTCATCTGCGCCGCGACCTGCATCCTCATGATCGCAAGTGTGCTCTTCTTCCCCAAACTCAAACTCGGGAAGATCAAAATTTCCACCTATTGGCTTGTCACCCTCCTCGGGGCGGGCATCCTTCTCCTTGCAGGACAAGCGGACGTTGCCGCCGTGGGAAAGGCGCTCGTTGCGGACACCGCCATCAACCCTTTGAAAATTCTCGTCCTCTTCCTCTCCATGACGGTGCTCTCGGTGTTCCTCGACGAGCTCGGACTCTTCCGCTTTTTGGCGAACGTTGCGATAAAACACGCGCGCGGCGGACAAAAACAGCTGTTCTTCATCTTATATTTCCTCGTCTCCGCCCTCACCGTGTTCACCTCGAACGACATCATCATTCTCTCGTTCACCCCCTTCATCTGCTACTTTTGCAAGAGCGAAAACATCGACCCCATGCCCTACCTCGCGGCGGAATTTGTCGCCGCCAATACATGGAGCATGGCGCTCATCATCGGCAACCCCACCAATATCTACCTCGCCACCGCCTACGGGATCGACTTCCTCTCTTACCTGAAAGTGAGCATCGTTCCCACCCTGTTTGCGGGAACGGTCGCCCTTTTGTGCCTCTATCTGCTCTTCCGCAAAAAGCTCTCCGCGCCCCTCAAAAGCGAACCGCAGGAGATCGTCTTGCACGATAAGCCCCTTCTGTGGGTGGGGATCGTCCATCTCGCCGCCTGCACCGTCCTGCTTGCGATCGGCTCTTACATCGGGCTTGAAATGTGGCTCGTCTCCCTCTGCGCCGTGGGAAGTTTGTTTTTGTTCGCGCTCATCTTTGCGCTCGTGCGCAAGGAAAAGCCCACCGAACTTTTTCACTGCCTGAAACGTGCGCCCTATGCGCTCGTCCCATTCGTGCTCTCGATGTTCGTGATGATCGTGGTGCTCGAACAAAAAGGGGTGACCGCCTTGATCGGAAATTTCCTCGGCAGCGGCGCCGAGATCTGGAAGTACGGGCCACTGTCCTTCCTTGCGGCGAACGTCATCAACAACATTCCCATGAGCGTGCTGTTTTCCTCGGTGATCGCCGAGGCGAGCGGAGGTTTAGGCGCGATGTTCGCGACCGTGATCGGCTCCAACTTAGGCGCCTTTCTCACTCCCATCGGCGCGCTCGCAGGCATTATGTGGAGCGGCATTTTGGGAGAACACGGGCTCAAATTCGGCTATCTCGACTTTCTTAAAATGGGCGTTTTGGTCGCGGTGCCCTCCCTCTTTGCGGCGCTCGGCGGCTTGGCGCTCATGTTGATATAGTGTTATAATCATACAGCGGCGCGGCGGACTGAAAAGCCCGCCGCGCCGCTTATTTTTTACTCTTTTTGCAATACGTTTTGCGTTTTATGTTATTCTTCGCTCTCGTCCGTCTCCTCGACGGGCACGTCCGCCGCCGTCTCTTCTGGGACTTCGACTTCCGCTTCGTCGTCGCGGTCGGTGATGGCGACCGTCGCGACCGTGCCGCCGCGCAGGCTCATGAGCCGCACGCCGCGCGTGTTCCGCCCGATCCGCGAGATCGCGTCGCCGTGCATACGGATGACGATCCCCTGCGAGGACACCATCATCACGTCGAGGTCGTCCCGCACGAGTTTCATGTTGACGAGAAGTCCCGTCTTTTCGTTGAATACGCCCGCCTTCACGCCCTTGCCCGCACGGGTCTGCATGCGGTAGTCGGCAGGGTCGGTGCGTTTGCCGTAGCCGTTTTCGGAGACGGTGAGGATATCGAACCCTTCCTTCAAAACGAGCATATCCACGACCGCGTCGTCCTTGGAAAGGTTGATGGCGCGCACGCCCATGGTGTCTCTGCCCATCGGGCGGACGTCCTCCTCGGAGAAACGGATGCACTTGCCCGAACGGGACGCCACGATGATCTCGTCCGTGCCGCTTGCGAACTGCACCGAGATGAGCTCGTCGTCCTCGTTGATCTTGATCGCGATCTTGCCGCTTCGCATAATGCGGTCGAATTCGCTCGTCGCCGTCTTTTTGATGAGGCCGTTTTTCGTCGCCATCACAAGATAGCCCGTGCCGTTTTCGTAGACGGGAAGGATCGCGGCGATCTTTTCGCCCGCGTTGAGCTGGACGATGTTGACGATCGCCCGCCCGCGCGCCTGCTTGTTCGCCTCGGGAATCTCGTACCCTTTAATAGAATACACCTTG
Organism: uncultured Clostridia bacterium; assembly: GCA_947632195.1. Classification (GTDB taxonomy): domain Bacteria; phylum Bacillota; class Clostridia; order Christensenellales; family Borkfalkiaceae; genus Gallimonas. The sequence goes on from CANROE010000003.1 coordinate 45,904, forward strand.
CCGAGGTTAGAGAAGAGCAGAATGGGGATATGGGTGGAACAGACGAACATCTGCTCCACAAAGTCGTCCTCTTTGGGCTTGTGCCCCGTGACGCCCACGCCGCCCCTGTTCTGCGCGCGGTATTCGGCGACGGGGAAACGCTTGATATAGCCGCCGTGGGTCATGGAGATGACGACGTCCTCCTCGTCGATGAGGTCCTCGTCGTCGATCTCGCCGTAGTCGACGGAAACTTCCGTCCTCCTCTCGGAGGGGTATTTTGCCTTGATCGTTTCGAGGTCGTCGCGGATGATCTTCATCACCCGCCACTCGTTGGCGAGAATGTCTTTGAGGTCCTCGATGGCCGCACGAAGGGAGGCGAGCTCCTCTCTGAGCTTTTCCACTTCGAGCGCGGTGAGCCGTTGGAGACGCATTTCGAGAATGGCGTTCGCCTGCTTTTCGCTGAGCTCGAACGCTGCGGTGAGCTTTTCCGTCGCGTCGTTTTTATCGCGCGATTCCTTGATGATACGGATGACTTCGTCGATGTTGGCAAGCGCGATGACGAGCCCCTCCACGATGTGGGCGCGCTCCTCCGTCTTTTGAAGGTCGTATTTCGTCCTGCGGCGGATGACCTCTTTCTGGTGTTCGAGATAATAGGTGAGAATTTCGCGCAGGTTCAGAACTTTGGGCTCGGTGCCGTTTTCGACGAGCGCAAGCAGAATGATGCCGTCCGACGTCTGCAAGTTGGTGTGCTTGTAGAGGGTGTTGAGAACGACCTGCGCGTTGGCGTCCTTCTTGCACTCGATGACGATACGAAGGCCCTCTCTGCCGCTCTCGTCGCGGATATCCGAAATGCCCTCAATGCGCTTATCCTTCACCATGTCGGCGATCTGCACGATGAGCTGGGCTTTATTCACCTGATATGGAATTTCCGTGACGATGATACGGGAGCGGACGTTCGCGCCCGTGCCGTGTTCCTCGATCTCGCACTTGGAGCGGATGATGATATTGCCTTGACCCGTTCTGTAAGCCTTGCGAATACCCCCTCTGCCCATGATGACGCCGCCCGTCGGGAAATCGGGCGCGGGGATGTACTGCATGAGCTCCTCGACCGAAATTTCGGGGTTGTCGATCATGGCGATCGTGCCGTCGATGACCTCGGCAAGGTTGTGCGGGGGGATGTTCGTCGCCATGCCGACTGCGATCCCGTCCGACCCGTTGACGAGCAGGTTGGGAAAACGGGAGGTGAGCACGGCGGGCTCCATTTCGATGCCGTCGAAGTTGGGAAAGAAGTCCACCGTCTCCTTGTCGAGATCGCGGAGCATTTCGGCGGCGAGCTTGGTGAGTCTCGCCTCGGTATAACGCATGGCGGCGGGCGGGTCTCCGTCCACCGAGCCGAAGTTGCCGTGACCGTCCACGAGCGGGAAGTTGATAGTGAAGTCCTGCGCAAGGCGGACGAGGGCGTCGTACACCGACGAATCGCCGTGCGGGTGGAATTTACCCATGACGTCGCCGACGATACGCGCGCACTTGCGGTACGCCTTGTCGTTATACAGCCCCATCTCGTGCATTGCATAGAGAATGCGGCGGTGGACGGGTTTTAAGCCGTCGCGCACGTCGGGAATGGCGCGGGACTTGTTGACCGCCATCGCATAGGCGATGAAGGAACGTTTGAGCTCGTCGTTTACCTCTACGTCGAGGATCTTTGTCATTTCGAGCGTCTTTTTGAACTCTTCGGTAAGTTCGGGACTTGTTTCACGTTTATTAGCCATAGATCAATTCCTTAATTGTTGTATGTCGAAAGTTTTTTTACCCCAACCGTCATGGTTTCGCCATGCCACCCTTCCCCAACGTGTTGGGGTAGGGTCATATTGTCATTTCGAGTGGAGCGTAGCGGAATCGAGAAATCTCAACATTATTATAATGCAGTAGAGATTTCTCCACGCGCTTCGCTTGGTCGAAATGACAGTTTGGAAAGGGCGTTTTGTTTCTCTTGGCTGCCCCTTTGAGGGGGAGCTGTCGAGGCGCCAGCCGAGACTGAGGGGGTGTTTATTCTAAATTTAAGTAATACAGTATAGTATTTTTTACTTTCTCGAAATCTTTGGAGAGCTCGTAATTCGAGAACCGAACTACGGTGATTCCGTTCTTCCGAAAAAATTCCGTCCGCTCGTGATCGTAACGTTCCTGCTTTTCCTCGAAATGCTGCGAGCCGTCCAATTCAAGAACAAGTTTCTTTTCGGGGCAATAGAAATCTGCGATATAACGGCCGATCACCTTTTGCCTGACAAATTTACAGGGTAAATATTTGAGAAAGGTGTACCACAGTTTTCTCTCTTCCTTGGTCATTGCTTTGCGCAAGGCTTTCGCATTTTTTATGAGTTCGGGATTGTATAACTCATTCATGACGACACCTTTTATGACACCCCTTCCGTCGCTCACTTCGTTCGCGCCACCCACCCCTCAATGGGTGGGCAAGGGTTCCGTCTTATTGCGCCGCTTATACGCGTTTAGATATCCAAATCGGTTACAAGTGTGGCGTTTTCTTCAATGAACTTGCGCCTCAGCGCCGGACTCTCGCCCATGAGAATGTTGAACATCTTGTCCGCCTCTACCGCGTCCTCCATGGAAACTTTGATGAGGGTGCGGGTGGCGGGGTTCATCGTCGTGTCCCACAGCTGCTCGGTGCTCATCTCGCCGAGACCCTTGTAGCGCTGGTATTCCACCTTGTTGTTGTTCGCCGCGTCGAAGAGCACCTTTTCTTCCTCGGAATAGAGATATACATCTTCCTTGCCCTTGACGCTCGCCTTGTAAAGAGGCGGCTTTGCCGAATAGACGTGCCCGTGCTCGATGAGCGGGCGCATGTAACGGAACAAAAAGGTGAGCAGCAGAATGCGGATATGCGCGCCGTCGACATCGGCATCGGTCATGGAGATGATACGGTCGTAGCGCAGTTTGCTCTCGTCGAAGTCGTCCAAAATGCCGCAGCCGAACGCCGTGATCATCGCCTTGATCTCCGCGTTTTCGAGGGCGCGGTTGAGCCGCACTTTTTCGACGTTCAGAATTTTGCCGCGAAGAGGCAGAATTGCTTGAAATCTTCTGTCTCTGCCCTGTTTTGCGGTGCCGCCTGCGGAGTCGCCCTCGACGATGTAAATTTCACACAGCTCGGGACGTTTATCCGAGCAGTCGGCAAGTTTCCCGGGGAGGGTGGTGCTTTCGAGCACGCCTTTCCGCCGCGTGAGCTCGCGGGCGTTTCTCGCCGCGTCGCGCGCCTTCTGCGCCGTGATACAGCGCAGGACGAGTTCCCGTGCCACGGAGGGGTGTTCTTCGATGTAGGTACCGAATTCGTCCGCTACGGCCTTGTTGACAAAGGGACGGATAAAGGAGTTGTTGAGTTTATCTTTGGTCTGAGACTCGAACTGCGCGTCTTCGAGCTTGACGGAGACGACGGCGGTAATGCCCTCGCGCACGTCCTCGCCCGTGAGACGGTCGCTCTCTTTGAGCAGGTTGAGTTTCCTGCCCGCGTCGTTGATGACCTTTGTAAGCGCCAATTTCAAGCCCTCAACGTGCGTTCCGCCGTCGATGGTGTTGACGTTGTTCGCATAGGAATAGATGACTTCGTTATAGCTCTCGTTGTATTGGAGAGCGACTTCGCACACCGTGGTGCCGTCCTGCGCCTCGAAATAGAGGGGCTGTTCAAACAACACTTCGCTGCCCTGGTTGAGTTCCTCCACGAGTTCGCGGATCCCGCCCTCGTAGCAGAAACTGTCCCGCCGCTCCTTTTCGCCGCGAAGATCGGCAAGGGTGATCGTGAGCCCCTTGTTGAGGAAGGCGAGCTCTTTTAAGCGGGTTTTGAGCGTTTCGTACTTGAACGTGATCGTCTCGAAAATTTCCGCGTCGGGGAAGAAAGTGACCTTCGTGCCCGTCTTTTGGGTGTCGCCGATGATTTGCAGGGGACGCTGGGGCACGCCTCGGTTGTAGACTTGTTTATAGACATGGCCGTTCTGGCAGACTTCCGCCTCCAACCATTCGGAGAGCGCGTTGACCGCCTTCACGCCCACGCCGTGAAGACCCGAAGAAACTTTATACCCCGAGTCGCCGCCAAACTTTCCGCCCGCGTTGACTTTGGTAAAGACGACCTCGACGGTGGAAATACCCTCTTTGGGGTGAATTTCGGTGGGAATGCCCCGCCCGTTGTCCTCCACGGTGCAGCTGCCGTCCGCGTTGATGGTGACGTCCACGCGGTCACAATAGCCCGCCAAGGCCTCGTCGATGGAGTTATCCACGACCTCGCTGACGAGGTGGTGGAGCCCTTTTTCGTCTGTGGAACTGATGTACATGCCGGGACGCTTACGGATGTGCTCCAAGCCATCCAATACCTGAATTTGTTCGGCGCCGTATGCGCCCTCTACCTTTTCCGCCATAACTTCTCCTCCGCGCGCATGCGCGTATGTGCCCGCGTGCGCGCGTCACAATTTATTATAGCATGACTTCACGCGTTTGTACAGCAATTTTCAGCAAATTTAGGCTGTGAACATAAAATTTCATTGCCTTGCGGAAAAACCGAAAAGCGGCGCGGGGGCGTTCCGAATATTCGGAACGCCCCCGCGCCTTTCTCTGACCCGCAATGTGATCCCCCGTCATTCTTCGGCGGGGCTCCCACCGTTTCCGCCGAAGATCTCGGCGGCGTATTTTATCACGTCGTCCGTCGTTTCCGCAGCAAACAGCTTGCGTTTCCACTCTGCGGCTCCCCGCCGCCCTTTCAGATAAAACGCCGCCATCTTGCGCATGAATACGCAGGCAAAATGTTCGCCATAGAGCGCCTTCGTCTCTTGCAGCTGCTCGGGAAAGAGCTCGGAAAAGGGCGTCTCATCCCGTTCGAGGATCTCCGCAAACACCTGCGGACGGTAGAGCGCGGCGCGGGCGATCATAATACCGTCCACCCCCGTCCTGTTGATCATCTTTCGCGCGTCCTTGTCGTTCCAGATGCCGCCGTTGCCGATGACGGGAATGCTCACCGCCTCTTTCGCCTCGCGGATCTGCTCGAAATCGACGGGTCCCGCGTAAATTTTATCCCGCGTTCTGCCGTGGACGGTGATCATGCACGCCCCGGCGCCCTCGCACAATTTTGCAAATTCCGCCGCGCGCCTGTCCCCCTCCTTCACGCCGACGCGGAACTTGACCGCGATCCGCTTTCCGCTCTTTGCGCACTCCGAAATGATCTGCTCGGCGAGTTTGGGTTGCTCCATCAGAGCGTTCCCCTCCCCGTTGCGCACGATCTTGGGCATGGGACAGCCCATGTTGATGTCGATGAGGTCGAATTTCGCAAGATCCTCGCTCTCGCAGGCGGCGCGCATCAGCACGGGCACACTGCCGAAGAGCTGGATCGCCTTCGGGCTCTCGTTTTCCCCCGTGTAAAGAATGCGCTTGCTCTCTTCGCTGCCGAAAGCAAGCCCCTTTGCGCTCACCATTTCGTTAAAGGCGAGCCCCGCGCCCAAACCACGGCACATCTTGCGGAAAGGATAGTTCGTATATCCCGCCATCGGTGCAAGAAATATGTTGTTTTCCACCTTCAATCCCGCAATGTCCAGCTCATGAGTGTTCATGTTTTGCCCTCCGGTAGTACATTTCTTTTTCTTCGCGCGAAAGCAAAGTGGGGTCCTTGCCGTCCGCGCGGACAAGTTCTTCATAACAGGTATAGCGTTTTTGCAATTTTTTGGCGGCGTCGAGGAGGGCCATCTCGCAGTCCTCCCCCACCGCGCGGCCAAGCTCTACGGCGCAGAACAGGACGTCGCCGAGTTCCTCACCGATTGCCTTTTTGTCGCCCGAACGCACCGCCTCTTTGAGTTCGCCGTACTCCTCTTTGAACTTTGTCTCGAAATTTTCAAAGGTGGCGGGGTCCCAGCCTCCCTTTTCCATGCGCTTGGCGATCTTTTGCGCACGGAGAAGAGCGGGAAAGCACGCGGGAACGTCGTTCACGGCGTCCGAATAGGTCTTCTGGTGCTTTTCCGCCATCTTATTTTTGTCCCAGACGGAGAGCGCGCTCTCCGCGCTCTTTGCCTTGTCCGCGCCGAATACATGGGTGTGCCGCGTGATGAGCTTTTCGCACACCTCCGAGAGCATGTCCGTCACGGTAAAATCGCCCTTCTCCTCTTCGATGAGGGTATGAAAGAGGGACTGCATCAGAACGTCCCCCGCCTCTTCGCACATCTTGTCGGGATCGCCGAGGTCGATGGCGTCCACGAGCTCGTATGCCTCCTCAATGGCGTTGATTCGGATGCTCTCGTGCGTCTGCACTCTGTCCCACGGACAGCCGTCGGGAGCGCGCAGACGGCGCAGAATGGCGAGGAAATCTTCAAAATCGAACCGTTTCTTTTCCAATAACGGAAGATCGTATACCACGAGCGCCGAACGGGGAGAATATTCGCTCCGGCGGTCGATCTCGAACAGAGGAAGTTTCTCTGCCTTCTCCTCCTCTATGTAACAAGCGGGCGCCTCGTCGCCGAATTTTTCGCACAAAAGCAGTTTTACGTCCCCCGCGAGCAACTCGTTGTCGAGATCGTACACGACGAGGGGCAGCGTGAGTTTTTTATCGGCGAGATCGTAGGCGGAAACGGCTTGATAGCCCCCCGTAAGTCCCGCCAACGCCGCCGCAGACGCGGACTTGGAGACCCCCTCGATGACGGCAGCGCCCTTTAACAGCGACGCGGCGCGGTCCTCAAACACACCCCCTTCCACACAGTAGCAAAGGTCGCACCCCTCGGCTTGCCTTTTAACCTCCGCAGCGAGATTTTTTGCGAGCGTATCGAAATTCCGGCTCTTCTCATAGACAAAGTCGAGCGTTTCAAAGGGAATGCCCTCGTCATGCAGGGTCTGAGCGGCGGGCGACATATTGCGCACGAGCACTTTCTGCGCCTTCTTCATGGCGACGATCGCCCGCGCCGTGACGTCTCCCCTCCTTGTTCCCAATCCGATGACCGTGATCATATTTTTTCACCCGTTTTTTCTTAACAGTATAATACAAATCGAGGAAAAAAGCAACCAGATAACAGACGTTTGCGGCGATTGCCGCGCCGCCTACCGAAAATTCAGGCACGAGCGCGAATTCAAGCGCAAATTTTACGCAGACGGCGACCAGCATGGAAAGCGCCGCCTTCTTCGCCCTGCCCATGCCCGTGAGACAGGCGGCGAGGGTATCCACTCCCGCCAGCGAGACCGCCGAAACGGACACCGTTTTTAAAAGCATGACGAGGACGTCCGCCTCTGCGGGGGCGAGACCGCCGTAGAGCAGGGAGACGACGGGGCGGGCGAAAAAGAAGAGCCCGAGCGCGCAGGGCGCGGAGAGCAGAAGAGTGAGAAAGAGAGATGACAGGGCGCGCGTTTTGCCGTCCTCCGCATTTCCGCGCGCGACGGCGCGGGAGACGGCGGGCACGGAGGCCGCAGCAAGTCCGTAACAGATTGTTGCGGGCAGCGAGACGAGGGAGAGCGCCGCGCCCGAATACAACCCGTAGAGGGAGACTGCATTTTCCGCATGCGCGCGGAGCAGCCGCACCAAGAGCACGCTGTCCACCGTCTGCGAGAGAGGGAGAAGGGAAGTCGCCGCCATCACGGGTAGGGCGGAAAAGAAAATATCGGTCGCGTAGACCTTCCCCGCCGCGAGCGTGTGCCGTTCGCGCTCCCTTCCCGCGCGCATAAAGAGATAAAACAGCGCGCACAGTTCGGAAAGGGTGACGGCAAGAAGACAGAATGCAACGGCGCGGGCGGGCGTGTTTGCATAACGGTAGGCAAAATACAGCCCGAGACAGGATTTTACGACCTCTTCCACGAGCTCCGAGACCGCCGTGGGCGCCATGTTGTTTTTTCCCTGAAAATAGCCGCGAAATACGGCGATGAGCGCCACGAGAAAGACGGAGGGCGCAAGTGCGAGATAGCAAGCCGTGAGCCCGCCGTCCCCCTGCATTGCGCTCATATAGGGCGCAAAGAGGCACATGAGCGCCGTCCCGCACAGCCCGAGCAGAGCGAAGAGTTTTAAGGCGGTTTTGAGGGTGGGCGCGCTGCCCCGCCCCGTGGCAGTTTCGCGGGCGATCATGCGGGAGAGCGCCGAAGGGATCCCCGCCGACGAAAAAGTGAGCAGAACGCAAAAGAGCGGGTATGCCATATGGTAAAGTCCCATACCGTAACCGCCCAAAAGTCCCGTGAGGGGGATGCGGTACAGTGCGCCGATCCCCTTTGCGAGAATGCCGCCGAGGGAGAGCACTGCGGCGGATTTGAGAAAGTCGTTTTTTTTCAAGCGCATTATGTATGGGGGATTCCCCCTATCTGTCCCCCGCGAAACGGGAGAAAGTGGCACGCAGTGCCGAAAGGGGGGCGGTGTACTATACAAGAAAATAAGGTGCCCCCCTCCCCTACCCCTCCCCCGCTGACGCGGGGGAGGGCGAGAAAAATTTCCCCTTGCTGTCCCTTTTAGGGAAAGTACCCGCAGAGCGGGGGAAAGGGTTTTACACGCTCTCGGAGAACCCTTCAGTCACTTTGTGACAGCTCCCCTACAGGGGAGCCGAGAAAAAATTTCCACATCACTTGCCTTAGGCGGAATTCACTTCCGCCGTGGGCGACTACATTTGTTGCACTCTTGCAACTTATTCTCCGACAAGGCGAACAAGAGGATAAGCAAGTTAAGGCAAATATGCACGTTTCCTCGCACAATTATTTTCAAAGTGAGATTTCTCGACTTCGTGCTTCGCGCTCCGCTACTTCGCCTGCGGCTCGTGCCGCGCTTAGAGAATCAGAACTGCGCGCGGGGCGAAATGACAATTAGAGCGATTTGCGCATAGCACAAGGAAAAGAATTGTGCGAAACTAAAATCACTGCGCGTTGGAAAACCACGCTTTTCCATAAGCGCACCCAATTTGTTGCATACTTGCAACTTCTTGTCCGATGAAACGAATGAGAGGATAACTAAGTTAAGGCGCAAACGCCTATTTCCTCACGGCGTTTATTTTCGACCGACACCCCTTCCGTCTCCTTCGGAGACACCCACCCCTCCAAGGGGTGGGCAAGGGGGAGGAAGAAAAGAAATGCGTGAACTTATTCAAATTGATTCGCAATAATATCCGAAGTGAGGCGGGCGAGTTTGACTGCGGACGACTCCATGATCGCCCCTTCGTCGGTGGACAAAAGCACCACCGCGCCCAAACAGTCCCCGCCCGCTACGACGGGCACGATGACCTGCGCCGTGACCGTAAGGTCGCTGTCCGTGGCGATGGGCAGTATGTCTCCCCCCTCCGCCTTGCTCGCAAGATAGCTCCTGCGTGAGAGCATGACCTCCGTCATTTTGTCGGAGACCGACTTGCCCGCAAGCGACTTCTTCCCCGCGCCGCTCGCCTGCAAAACGCCGTCCGTATCGCAAATGACCGCAAGATAGCCGCTCTGTTCGTTCAAAGACTTTGCCGTCCCCTTTGCGAACTGTTCGATGCTCGCGATGGGCGAATACTTTTTGAGCATGAGCTCGTCGCGGTCGGTAAAGAGCTCCAAGGGATCCCCCTCCCGAATGCGAAGCGTTCTCCTTATTTCCTTGGGGATGACGACCCTCCCGAGCTCGTCGATCCGCCTGACAATTCCCGTTGCTTTCATATAAAACCTCCGTGTACTTTCAATATGCGGAGTTTTTTGGGTTTCTATGCAAAATTTTGCGTCCGCGCATTTTCCTCTTCCCATTGACAAAAAATGTTTTGTTTTTTATAATTTTTTTGTAAGATTTTGCCTTGCAAGTTATCTTACAGACGGAAACGTGCGATGAAGGACATTGAAGAGTTCTACAACACCTATGGGGGCAGGCTGTACGCCTATTGCCTGACCCTTGCAAAGAACAGGAGCGACGCGGAGGAACTTGCCGCGGAGACCCTTTTCCGCGCCGTGCAAAAGGAAACTTTCCGCGGGGAAAGCGACCTCTTTACGTGGCTGTGTGCGATCGCGCGCAATCTCTTCCTCGCCGAGGAGAAAAAGCGCAAAAAAAGAGCAAAGCCCGACCCGCCGCCCGACTTCGATTCCGCCCTTCTAGACCGCGACGACGCAACGGGGATCTTGCTTGCGATGAATTCTCTCGAAGAGCCCTACCGCGGCGTGTTCTTTTTGAAGACGGTCGGCTCCCTTCCGCCCGAAAACATCGCAAAAATTTACAAAAAGAGCGTGAATTGGGTGTATGTCGTCTATCATCGCGCGAAGCTGAAAATTTTGGAAAAATTGGAGGGAAACCGTGAATAAATGTAATTTGGTTACCGATTTATTGCCGCTGTATGCCGAAGACCTGCTCTCCGAGGACAGCAAACAACTCGTGGAACGCCACCTTGCAAAGTGCGCTGCGTGCTCCCAAAAATTGAATCTTTTGAAAACGCCCGACGCGCCCTCTTCCCAAACCGAAAGCGCACCCGAAGAGGAGCGGCAGGTGCTGAAAAAGACGAGGAAAAAACTCAAAAAGCACACTGCCGCAGTCGCCGCCGCCGCCGTCTTTCTCTCGGCGATCCTCGTGTTCTGCGCCGTCTATTTCCCCGTCAAAAATACCGTTAAAGAGCGCACGTTGCAAGAACGGGCGCGCGCGGAATTGCTCTACGGTCCCGCCTATGAGAACCGCGCCGCCGCCTATCCCCGCATCGTTTCTCATACGGTCGTCTCGCGGTCTCCCGCAGAGGGGACAGGACTCTCTTTCACGGCGGAAACGGGCGAAACGCTGCGCATCGCAATGCCGGAGAGCGAACTGCTCGAATTTCTCTATCCCGAAAATACCGAGAGCTGGCGGGTCATTACGAAGGGAAACGAGGCGGTTTACCCCAACGTCGACCTCAAAGTGTCGGTGGTGACAGACCAAACTGCGGCGATCCTCTATGACCGCGCGCAAGGGCTCTCGCAACAGGAAGAATTTTCTTCCCATGCCTCATTCTATTCCATCATCCATTATTATTACTATTATGGAGGCTCCCTGCTCGACCGCAGTCAACAAAAACTCGCCTATCTGTATCTGCGCGAGGCGAAGGGGATCGGGACTTACCCCCAGCTTGCGGCGTTCTGTTTTACCTACCCGCTCTCGGAAACGACCGTAGACTCCTCCTACAAGGATGTTTTGCTCGCACGCGCGGTGCGGGAATGCCTTTGGCACGATCTTCATCTCGCAAACGCAAGTTCGGCGGAATATTTCCCCATCGAGGGCGCGGCGACTGGCTTTGCCCTCTATACCGCGAGCATGAAACAGTTCAATATCTATTTGCAGGGCAAGGGCGGGATGCTTTGGGTGCTGGATTTCAGCGTCCCCCGTCCCTCCGAGACCCGATATTTCGACGGGGATGCCGACGACTTGATCTCCTATCTCGAACAGATCTCTCTTTCGTGACCGCAGAGAAAACGCCGCCCTTTCCGTTTCCCGGAAAGGGCGGCGTTTTTTTACCGATATTCTTTTATGAGCGCCCGGAAGGCGGGTAGGCTGCGCTCGATGACGGAACGCTCCACGCAGTAGGAGATGCGCACATAACCCGTCACCCCGAAACTATCGGACGGGACGAGCAAAAGCTCATGCTTTTTCGCCCGCTCGCAGAACTTTTTCGCCTCGGGCTCGAGTGCCTTCACGAACAGATAGAACGCCCCCTCGGGCGAAATGCACTCGTAGCCGTACTCCGTTAAGGCATTGTACAAAATGTCGCGGTTTTTCTTGTATTCGCCGACATCCGACGATTTGCCGAGGCAGTTTGCGACCACCCGCTGGAAGAGGACGGGCGCGCACACATAGCCGAGCGCACGCCCCGCGCCGCAGATTGCCGAAAAGAGATCCTCCGCACCCTCGCACTTGGGCGAAACGGCGATGTAGCCGATTCGCTCGCCCGCCAGCGATAAGGACTTTGAAAAGGAGTACAACACGACGGAATGGTCGTAAAAATTCATGACGTAGGGCACGTTTGCCCCGTAAGTGAGTTCGCGGTAGGGCTCGTCGGCAAGGAGCAGAATGGGCTCCCCTTTTTCCTCCGACTTCTCTTTGAGCAGGGCCGTAAGCGATTTGATCTCTTCTTCCGTGTACACTGCGCCCGTGGGGTTGTTGGGGGAATTCAAAAGCACCGCCTTGGTGCGTTTTCCGAGATACGGTTTGAGTTTTTCGGCGTCGAGGTGAAATTTCTCGTCCGTCGGCGCGACGACGAGTTTCCCGCCCGCCTGCTCGACAAATACGCGGTATTCGGGGAAGAAGGGCGCAAGCGTCACCACCTCGTCTCCCTCGTTTAAGATCGCGCTGAGCGTGATGGTGAGAGAGGCGGCCGCGCCGCAAGTCATGTAGATGAGGTCGGGCCGCATTTCAGCCCCGAACGCCGATTTTATGTAGTTCGAGACCGCCGCGCGGACCTCAGAGAGCCCGGGCGCGGAGGAGTAGCCGTGCAGGGCGACGGCGGGCGTTTCGCGCAGCAGCCGTTCGACTTCTTCCTGCACGCATTTGGGCGCGGGGACGCCGGGGTTGCCGATGGAAAAATCGAATACGTTCTCGTTTCCGACCACTTTTTTGCGAGCGTTGCCGTACTCGAAGAGCTCGCGGATGTCCGACTTTTCGTCGCCCAATTTTCTCATTTTTTGGTTGTACATGTGTTGCTCCTATTTGGTGTTTGCGTTTGGTTTTAAGCGTACTTGGACGTAGTAAGATTCCCTCGGGAAATTGCCATGTCGGACTGCATTATTGCTCATGCGGCTATTTCGCCTGCGGCTCGTGCCGCGCTTAGAGAATCAGAACTGCGCGCGGGGCGGAATGACACTTTTCTGTCATTTCGACCGAAACGAGCAACGCGAGCGGAGTGGAGAAATCTTACATTATTATAAATTATAATGTGGATGAGATTTCTCGGCACGCCTCGTCCCTCGGCGGCTCGAAATGACATTTGGGAATGGTTTTCATTTTCCCCTTGCTGTCACTGAAAGGGTGGGCAAGGGGGGATAAAAGAAACGCGTGAATTATAACACTTTTTTCAAAAACTGACCCGTGTAAGAAGTTTCAAAGGCGGCGACCTCTTCGGGAGAGCCCGTGGTGACGATCGTGCCCCCGCGATCTCCGCCCTCGGGGCCGAGGTCGATGATGTGATCGGCCACCTTGATAACGTCCAAATTGTGCTCGATGACGATAACGGTGTTGCCCGCGTCACGCAGTTTCAACAAAATTTTTACGAGTTTATCCACGTCGAAACTCGAAAGTCCCGTCGTGGGTTCGTCCAAAATGTACACCGTTCTGCCCGTGGAGCGCTTGGAAAGCTCGGTGGCGAGTTTCACCCGCTGCGCCTCGCCGCCCGAGAGGGTGGTGCTGCTCTGCCCGAGCTTGATGTAGCCGAGCCCCACTTCGTTGAGCGTGGAAATTTTATTGTAAATGGTCGTGACGGGCTTGAAGAACTCGCACGCCTCCTCCACTGTCATGTCGAGCACGTCGGCGATCGTCTTGCCTTTGTAGCGCACTTCGAGCGTCTCGCGGTTGTACCTCTTTCCGCCGCACACCTCGCAGGGCACATAGACGTCGGGCAAAAAGTGCATTTCGATCTTCATAATGCCGTCGCCCTGACAGTTTTCGCACCGCCCGCCCGCGACATTGAAGGAGAACCGCCCCGACTTAAAGCCCATGAGCTTGGCGTCCGGCGTCGCCGCGAACAGTTCGCGGATGGCCGTAAACACGCCCGTGTAAGTTGCGGGATTGCTGCGCGGCGTTCTGCCGATGGGCGATTGGTCGATGGCGATCACCTTGTCGAAATATTCGAGCCCCGAAAAACTGCCGTGCTTGCCGAACGGGAGCCGCGCGCCGCCGAGATTGTTGGAGAGAATGGGCAGAATGATCTCGTTGACAAGCGAAGATTTGCCCGAGCCGCTCACCCCCGTGACGAGGGTCAAAAGCCCTGCGGGGATCTTTGCCGTAAACCCTTTCAAGTTGTTTTGACGGCAATCCTCCACCTTGAACCATCTGCCGTCGGGCTCCTTTCTGACGGGCGGAACTTCGATCTTGCGCCTTCCCGCAAGGTAGTCTCCCGTCAAAGAGTCGGGAGAGTTCATGATATCTTCCACGCTCCCGCAGGCGACGACCTGCCCGCCGTGCACGCCCGCGCGGGGACCGATGTCCACGATATAGTCCGCCGCCCGCATGGTGTCCTCGTCGTGTTCGACGACGATGAGGGTATTTCCCAGATCGCGCAGACCCTTCAAAGAGGCAAGCAGTTTTTCGTTGTCCCGCTGATGGAGCCCGATGCTCGGCTCGTCCAAAATGTACAAAACGCCCGAGAGCGCGCTGCCGATCTGTGTCGCAAGGCGGATACGCTGGCTCTCGCCGCCCGAGAGGGTCGCCGCCGAGCGGGTGAGGGTGAGATAGTCGAGCCCGACCCCCACCAAAAAGTTGATACGCGCCTTGATCTCCTTCAAGATGACGTCCGCAATGGCGTGCTCGGTGCTCGAAAGCTGCAACCCGTCGAGAAAGGCGTAGAGCTCGCCCACGGGCAGATCGCACGCCTCGAAGATGTTCTTGCCCCCCACGGTGACGGCGAGCGCCTCTTTTTTCAGACGTTTACCGTGACAGGCGGGGCAGTCCGAGGTGCGCATGTACCGCTCGATGTCCCACTTCACCCCCTCCGAGGAAGTCTGATTGTATCTTCGCTGCAAATTGTTGACAAACCCCTCCCATGCGCTCACATAGGTGGAGCGGAAGGTGTGCGTCGCGTATTCGAGTTCGAGTTTTTCCCCCTTCGAGCCGTACATGAGAAGATCGTAGACCTCGGGGGAGAGGTCTTTGACGGGGGTGTCGAGCGAAAAGCCGAAGTGCTTTGCAAGCGCCCCGAGATACATTTGGGTGACGGTGGAGCTGTCGAGATTCCACCCGCTGATTTTGATCGCACCCTCACGCAATGTTTTGCTCTTGTCGGGGCAGATGAGGTCGGGGTCGACGAGCTGGCGGAATCCGAGCCCCGAGCATTCGGGGCATGCTCCCCACACGGTGTTGAAGGAGAAGAGGCGGGGCTCGATCTCCTCGATGGAGATCCCGCAGTCGGGACAGGCGTAGCGGGAGGAATAGAGGGTCTCCTCCCCCTCGCAGTCGATGATAACGAGCCCGTCCGCAAGTTTTAGCGCCGTCTCCAAACTCTCGGTGAGCCGCTTTAATACCCCCTCTTTGACGACGAGACGGTCCACGACGACGGAGATGTTGTGCTTGATGTTCTTTTCGAGCTTGATCTCCTCTTGCAGGTCGTAGACAATGCCGTCGATCTTGACGCGGGCGTAGCCGCTCTTGCGGAACCCTTGCAGTTCCTTGGTATACTCCCCCTTTCTGCCGCGCACGACGGGGGCGTTGACGAGAATTTTGCTCCCTGCGGGGAGCTCCATCACGCGGTCGGCGATCTCGTCCACCGTCTGGCGGCGGATTTCCCTGCCGCAGTTGGGGCAGTGCGGAATTCCGATACGGGCGTATAAAAGACGGAGATAGTCGTAAATTTCGGTGACCGTGCCCACCGTGGAGCGGGGGTTGTGGCTGGTCGTCTTTTGGTCGATGGAGATGGCTGGCGAGAGCCCTTCGATACTCTCGACGTCGGGTTTTTCCATCATGCCGAGGAATTGGCGGGCATACGAGGAGAGGCTCTCCATATAGCGGCGCTGGCCCTCGGCAAAGATGGTGTCGAAGGCAAGCGTAGACTTGCCCGAGCCGCTCACCCCCGTAAACACGGTGAGAGAGTTCCTCGGGATCTTGACGTCGATATTTTTGAGGTTGTTTTCTTTCGCCCCTTTTACATACAGATAATCTTTCATGACTGTTTTTGCGCAAACGTTATTCTTTCTATCGCTTGTTCGATCTCTTCCCACGTCTCGCCGTGATAGCGCACTTCTGTAGCGCGGGCTCGGCTGCTGCTGTCCGCAAACAACACGGCATTCACGCCCTGCGCCTGCGCCGAAAGGCAGGTTTCCAAGCTGTCGTCGATGAGCGCCCCATAGCCGCGCTGCATGCACCATGCGCCCTTTTGCGAAATCCCCGTAACGAGCTCGTCATACGGAATGCGGTGCTTTTGCAGCCAATCGCGGGAGACTTTTTCGGGGTCGGAGAACCATTCCGTCGTGCGCGCCGTGAGCACCGTGACCGTGTGCCCCGCCTCTTTGAACGCACGCAGCGCCTCCCTTGCCCCCTTGCGCGGTTCGGCCTCCGTAAAGACGGTCTCGCCGCCCGTGTGGACAAATTGCAGAACGTCCGCAAGCTCCCAATCGAATACGTCGACGATCGCGTGCGCGTCCCTGTCTTTGAGCTTGAACGGAAGCCCCATGCGCCCGATATATTCCTGCGCCTGCGTCACACGGTCGACAACGGAAAGGGTGTCGTCGATATCTACCGCTATCTTCATTTCCGTTCCCTGCCTATTTTCTCATTCTCTTTCTCAGTTCGTTGATGGTCTCGCGTATCTCGATCGCCCGCTCGAAGTCGAGGGCGTTGGACGCAACTTTCATGAGCGCTTTAAGCTTTTCGATCTCCTCGGGAATATCTTTGAGCTTGATGTCCCCCGAAGGTTTCACCTTGCTCGTGATATTGAGGGAAGATTTGATCTCCTTGACGATGGTCCTCGGCACAATGCCGTGCGCCTCGTTGTACGCCTGTTGTTTGGCGCGGCGGCGGTTGGTTTCGCCGATGGCGCGCTCCATGCTCCCCGTCATCTCGTCGGCGTACATGATGACCCGTCCCTCCGCATTTCGCGCGGCACGGCCGATCGTCTGCACGAGGGAGGTCTCGCTCCGCAAAAAGCCCTCTTTGTCGGCGTCCAAAATGGCGACGAGTTTCACCTCGGGAAGGTCGAGCCCCTCGCGCAGCAGGTTGATACCGCAGAGCACGTCGAATTCCCCCGAACGCAACCCGTTGACGATGTCGATACGCTCCAACGTGTCGATGTCCGAGTGCATGTAGCGCACTTTGACGTTGTTCTCTTTCAGATAGTCAGTGAGCGATTCCGCCATGCGCTTTGTAAGCGTGGTGACGAGCACCCGCCCGCCGCTTTTGACGACGGTGTGAATTTCGGAGAGAAGATCGTCGATCTGTCCTTTGGTGGGCTTGACCGTGACGGGAGGATCGAGAAGCCCCGTAGGACGGATGAGCTGTTCGACGACCTGCCCCGCCTGTTCGAGCTCGTAGGGCGCGGGCGTTGCCGAAACGCAGATGAGCTGGGGCACCCGCGCGTCGAATTCCTCAAAGGTAAGCGGGCGGTTGTCGTAGGCGGAGCGCATGCGGAAACCGTAGTCCACCAGATTGATCTTGCGCGAAAGGTCGCCGTTGTACATGGCGCGGATCTGCGGAATGGTCATGTGGCTCTCGTCGATAAAGACGAGGAAGTTGGGCGGGAAATAGTCGAGCAGGGTAAAGGAGGGCTGCCCCGGGGAGCGGCCGTCGAAGTAGCGGGAATAGTTCTCGATCCCCGAACAGTAGCCGATCTCCCGCATCATTTCGAGGTCGTGCTCGGTGCGCTGGCGGAGGCGCTGCGCCTCCAAAAGTTTGCCCGCGTCCTCAAATGCCTTTACTTCCCCCTGCAAGTCCTCCTCGATCATGGAAAGCGCCGAGGAGAGCCGCTCGCTCCCCACCGCATAGTGGCTGGCGGGAAAGATGACGGCATGCGACAGGGAGGAGATGACCTTGCCTGTGACGACGTCCTCTTCGCCGAGGCTGTCGATCTCGTCGCCGAAAAACTCCACCCGTATTGCGACTTCGGAGTTGGAGGCGGGGAAAATTTCCACCACATCCCCCCGCACGCGGAAGGTGGAGCGCTTGAAATCCATGTCTCCGCGCGAATAGTGGATCTCCACGAGGCGGCGCAGAAGCTCGTCCCGCGCC
The DNA here is from genome assembly GCA_947632195.1 of uncultured Clostridia bacterium. GTDB lineage: Bacteria > Bacillota > Clostridia > Christensenellales > Borkfalkiaceae > Gallimonas. The sequence goes on from CANROE010000003.1 coordinate 63,719, forward strand.
ATCTCCTGCCCGGGACGCAAAGACACGCCCAAACGGAAAAATTCCTCGGGCGCGCCGAGGCCGTAAATGCAGGAGACAGAGCTGACCACGATGACGTCGTCCCGCTCTCCCAAAGAGCAGGTGGCGGCGTTGCGGAGCTTGTCGATCTCGTCGTTCATCGAGAGATCTTTTTCAATGTAAGTATCGGTGGAGGGAATGTAGCTCTCGGGCTGGTAGTAATCGTAGTACGAGACGAAATACTCCACGCGGTTGTGGGGAAAGAACTCGCGGAATTCCCCCGCAAGCTGAGCGGCGAGCGTCTTGTTGTGGGCGATGACAAGGGTGGGCCGCCCCACGTTTTTGATGACGTTTGCCATCGTGAACGTCTTGCCGCTGCCCGTAACGCCCACAAGCACCTGCGTGCGGATCCCGTCGAGCACCCCTTCGGTGAGTTTTTCGATCGCCTCGGGCTGGTCCCCCGTGGGCGCAAAGGGAGATACAAGTTTAAAATCGTGATGTTCCATGGTCGTATCCCCTCCTTTGCAAACATTCGTTTTATAAAGAATAGCCCTTTCGGGCGAAAAAGTCAAGCGTTTTAACCGAAGATCGCCCGAAGAAGCAGCCCCACCAAAAAGGTGACGACGGCGCCGAGGGCGGCAACGAGAATGCGGAACACGAGCCCCCGCTTTCTCTGGTAGTCGCGGCGGCGGTAGCTCATGCCCGCCTCGCGCATGTGGATGACGTACATCTTTTCCCCCTTGCGGTCGGACTCGACGAAATCGAAATAGCCGTCGAGAGCGAGACTGTTTAAGGCGCGCTCCAAGCTTACCTCGTCGAACTTGCCCTTTGCGGGGAGCACTGCCGTGAGCTCGTAGGGGGAGACGAGAAAACGCTCCTTACCGCCCGAGAGCTCATAGACGGCGTTCATCACTTCGTTTTCACGGCGGTTGAGTCTGTCGCTGATCATATTCCCCTCGCGAGAAAGAAGATGAGCCACACGAGCAGCGCGCCGAGCAGTGCGCCGAAAAATCCGCCGAACATGGAGAGGAGGAGCACATCCGCGCGGCGGCGCACTCCCTCCCGTCGTTGCTCTTTGAGCGTTTGGAAATACAGTTTTCCCTCGGGAAGGGGACGGAGACAGTAGACGCCCTCCTCCGCATACCTGATCTCGATATAGCGGCGCTCTTCTAGGCGGGAAAGAGCGCTTTTTACGTCCTCTTTCGTCGCCCCCGCCGAAAGACAGGATAAAAGCTCCCCTTCATCGGCAATTTTAAAGCCGCCTTCGCCGCAAAGCGTATTGATCCTTTCGAGCAAAGCGCTCGCCCGTTCGTCCAACATACTTTCTCCGCACACAGTATTGCCTTTTTGCGGAGACGCTATGCGAAAACGGGCGCGCGGCGTTCTTTGCCGAAGTTCTCTTTATTTGTTGAAGTTATCTTTGAGCGACACGATCTCGGACAAAACGAGCTTTTCGCCCTCGGTACATTTCTTGTAGTACCCCGTGCGCATGAGCTGGAACGCCGTCCCCTCCTCCGCCTCGGCAAGATAGGATTCCGCTTTGCCGGAAAGGATATGTTCGCTGTTTTCGTTCATGCGTTCCGAAAAGTCCTGCCCCGCGTAGTCCGCGTCGCGCAAGAGATGTTCGTAGCGGCGGACTTCCACGTCCTTGCAGGTGTGCGCGTCCACCCAATGGATGACCCCCTTCGCCTTGACACCGCTCGTGTCCGAGCCGCTGCGCGAATCGGGAAGATAGGTCGCCTTGACCTCGACAACGTTCCCGTTTCCGTCGGTTATCGCCTCGTCGCAGCGCACGATGTAGGCGTTTTTGAGGCGCACATAGCCGCCGAGTTTGCCGCGATAATATTTGGGAGGCGGATCGAGGGAAAAATCGCTCCGCTCGATGTAGAGCTCACCCGAGAAAGGTACTTTCCGCGTGCCCGCATGCTCGTCCGTCTGGTTGATCTCGAAGTCCACCTCTTCGCTGCCCGTGTAGTTCGTGATCGTGAGCTTTAAGGGATCGAGCACCGCCATTGCGCGGGGCGCGTGCGCGTTGAGATAGTCGCGCACCACCGCCTCGAAGTAGGAAATTTCACACTCCGAATTCGCCTTTGCAACGCCGATACGGGAACAGAAGTCCTTGATCGCCTCGGCGGGAATGCCGCGGTTGCGGAGCCCCGCGAGGGTGGGCATTCTCGGGTCGTCCCAGCCGTGCACCGAGCCGTCCTCCACGAGCTTTTTGAGATAACGTTTGCTCATGACGAGGTTGGTGACGTTGAGCCGCGCGAACTCGATCTGGCGGGGTTTCGGGTCAAAGCCCAAATTGATCCCCACCCAATCGTACAGCGGGCGGTGATCCTCGAATTCGAGGGTGCAGAGGGAGTGGGTGACTCCCTGCAAATAGTCGCAGATGGGGTGGGCGTAGTCGTACATCGGGTAGATGCACCATTTGTCCCCCGTCCTATGATGGGTGGCGTGGAGAATGCGGTAGATGACGGGGTCGCGCAAATTGACGTTGGGCGAGGCCATGTCGATCTTGGCGCGGAGGCACTTTTCGCCGTCTGCGTACTTGCCCGCCTTCATTTCACGGAAGAGTTTCAAATTCTCTTCGACGCTCCTGTTCCGGTAGGGGCTCTCCTGCCCGGGCTCGGTGAGGGTGCCTCGGGTATTTTTGATCTCCTCGGCGGAGAGATCGCACACAAACGCCTTGCCGTCCGTGATGAGTTTTTCGGCAAATTCATAGATGGTATCGAAAAAGTCGGAGGCGTAGCACTCGCGCGCCCACTCGTAGCCGAGAAAATGAATGTCCCGCTTGATCGCGTCGACATACTCCGTCTTTTCCTTGCTCGGGTTGGTGTCGTCGAAAAAGAGGTTGCATTTGCCACCGTACTTTTCCGCCGTGCCGAAGTTGACAAACATGCTCTTTGCATGCCCGATGTGCAAATATCCGTTGGGCTCGGGGGGAAAACGGGTCTGAATGCTCGTAAGTTTTCCCGATCTGAGGTCGTCCTCGACGATCTGCTGAATAAAGTTTTCCGCTTCTGCCATGATGGTTCTCCTTATTTCTTTCGACATTATAGCACATCTGCGCCAAAAACGGTACTGTTTGAACGGGAAATCGCAAAAAAAGCGGAGAAATCTCGGTTATGATAATGCGGTAGAGATGTCTCGACTACGCTCGACATGACAAGTTTAGGAATGGCGTTCTGTTCCCGCTTGCTTTCCCAATCTGTCTTTTCGACCGAAACGAATGCAATGAGCGGAGTGGAGAAATCTCGCCTTGTTATAATGCGGTAGAGATGTCTCGACAAGCTCGAAATGACATTCGGAAAGCCGCCCGCCGCGCATTTTGCGCGGCGGGCGGCAAGAGGGATCGCTGATTTTCTTGCTATTTCCGAAAAACCGTGCTATAATAATAGCCGTTATGGAAGCGGCGATATTACAATTTTTCGAGGGGATCCGCTGTTCCTTCCTCGATGTGTTCTTCGGGGTCTTTTCGGTGCTCGGAGAGGCGATGATCGTGGGCGGGGTCGCCATCCTCGTCTTTTGGCTTGCGCCCAAGCGCGCGGGCGAACAGATCATCATGACCGCCCTCACCTCCTTCCCCATCAACTCCTTTATGAAATTCATGATCGCGCGGCCCCGTCCCTTTGTGGCGGGGGTGGTGGAATACCGCGAGCCGCCCTTCCTCGCCGATGAGCTCGACCTATACGCCTCCTTCCCGAGCGGACATACCCAATCTTCGGGAAGCTTTGCGTTTGCAACGGCGAGTACGGTCAAAAAAATTCTTGCGTGGGTGATCGCGGGCGCGCTCATTCTGCTCGTCATGCTCGCCCGCCTCTATTTCGGTGCACACTACCCCACCGACGTTTTGGCAGGGCTCTGTTTCGGGCTCATCATCGCCCTTGCGTGGACGGCGATCTTCCGCTATGCCTACGCCTACCGCTACCTCATTCTCCTCTGCCTTGCGGCGGTGGCAATATTCCCCTGTTTCATGCCGAACGTGGCGCACGATTATATTCAAGCGACCGGACTTTTGACGGGCGCGGCACTCGCCCTCGGCGCGGCGCACTTTTCCTTGCCCGAACATACCTGCCCCTTCCCGCGCAGGCTTTGGCGCGTCCCCGTGGGCGCGGCGATCGTGGGCGTTGTGTTCGTATTCTGCCTGCTCTTCCCCGAAGGAGAGGCGTTCTCCCTGCTCAAATGGTTCCTCGTGGCGTTCGCGGCGGGCTTTCCCGCACCCTTTGTGTTCTCTCTTCTCAAAATATAGCCCCCTCAAACGCTTGACGGCAACCTTCAAACATGATACCATATTACGGAAATTACGATCAATTTAGAATAAAAGGAGCAATTCTATGGCAAACAGCGGCGTGACGATGGACAAACTTGTAGCGCTTTGCAAAAATCGCGGCATCATCTTTCCCGGTAGCGAAATTTACGGTGGCATGGGCAACACCTGGGACTACGGCCCCGTCGGCGTGGAGATCAAGAACAACATCAAGCGGGCGTGGTGGAAACGCTTTGTACAGGAGAGCGAAAACTCCTTCGGCGTGGACGCCGCCATTCTGATGAACTCCCGCGTGTGGGAGGCGAGCGGGCACACCACCTCCTTCTCCGACCCCAAGATGGACTGCAAGTCCTGCAAGACCCGCCACAGAGCGGACAACCTCATCGAGGCGCACAGCAAGGGCGCCGTCAATCCCGACCTCATGTCCAACGAGGAGATGGAAACGTACATTCAGGAACATCACGTCTGCTGCCCCGTGTGCGGCAACTTCAACTGGACGAACATCCGCACCTTCAACCTCATGTTCGAGACGTCGCGCGGCGTGACCGACGAGAGCCAGAACAAAATTTATCTCCGTCCCGAGACGGCGCAGGGAGAATTCGTCAACTTCGGCAACGTGCAGCGCTCGGTGCGCGCAAAAGTCCCCTTCGGCATCGCGCAGATCGGCAAAGCCTTCCGCAACGAGATCACCCCCGGCAACTTCATCTTCCGCACCATCGAATTCGAGCAGATGGAGCACCAATGGTTCTGCAAAGAGGGCACGGACGGGGAGTACTATGAGGAATTCAAACAAAAGGCGTTCCAATTCCTCGTCGACCTCGGCTTTGATCCCGAACATCTCCGTTTCCACGACCACGACAAGCTCGCCCACTACGCAAAACAGGCCTGCGACATCCAATATCTCTATCCCATGGGCTGGCAGGAACTCAACGGCATTCACAACCGCACCGATTACGACCTTTCCCGCCACCAGGAATATTCGGGGAAATCTCTCCTCTATGTCGATCCCTTCGACGGGAGCAAATTCATCCCCTATGTCATCGAATACTCCATCGGCGCAGACCGTCTCATGCTCGCGGTGCTCTCCGAGGCGTACGAGGAGCAGACCCTCGAAGGCGGCGACGTGCGCAACGTATTGCATTTCCATCCCGCGATCGCGGCATACAAGGCGGCCGTCCTGCCCTTGCAGAAAAACCTCGCGCCCAAGGCAAAGGAGATTTTGGCAGGGCTCAGAAAACAGTTCTCCGTCACCTACGACGAGGCGGGCTCCATCGGCAAGCGCTACCGCCGCCAGGACGAGATCGGAACGCCCTACTGCATCACCATCGACTTCGATACGTTGGAGGACGGCACCGTGACGGTGCGCGACCGCGACAGCATGGAACAGATCCGTCTGCCCGCAGAGGCGCTTGCCGCCTTCCTCTCCGAAAAGTGCGCATTTTAAAAACTTACGCCGCCCGCGCGCTTTTTAAAAAGCGCGCGGGCGGCTTTTCAAGCGCGGACGCATAAGAGCGGGGAAAAATTGTCATAAAAATATATGATATTTTCTTGACAAAGCTCACTCAACAATTTATAATACAGAGAAAGGAGAGAGTATGAGCGTTCTCATTCGCAATATTCTGCTCGTTTACGGGGTGCTTTCCCTGTTGGCGGTGCTCTTATATTTGCCGAAGATCCTCGGGTTCCGGTTCGGGTTCAAGAAACCCCAATATAAGCGCGCGCAGGAAAAGCGCAGGATCTCCGTCATCATACCCGCGCGCGGGGAGAGCGAGATCATCGGCGATCTCTTTGCCTCTCTCAAAAAACAGACCTACGACCCCGCTTTTTTTGACGTCAACGTCATCGTAAAGGAAGAGGACGACCCCACCGTGGCGCTCGCCAAAGAGTTCGGCGCAAAGGTGTTCGTCGTTTCCCGCCAGCACTGCAAGGGGGACGCCCTCGACGGCTACTTCCAGGCGCTCACGCAAGAACAGCTTGCCGCTTATGAGGCGTTCGTCATCGTGGACGCCGACGCGGTACTCGCGCCCGATTACCTCTTTGAGCTCAACAATGCCCTCGAACACGACTACGACATCTATCTCACCCGCAAATTCGCCAAAAATTATTTGGGCGAAAAAAAGGACCGCTCCGTCTTTTCCAACTGCTCCACCCTCACCTGGCCGATGATCGACGACCTCGGAAATTTATACCGTATGCAAAAAGACATTCCCCTCAATCTCTGCGGGCAGGGCATGATGCTCCGCCGAAAGGTGATCGAGGAGATCGGCGGCTGGCCCTATCGCACCCTCACCGAGGACTACGAACTCAAATTGGACAGCCTTCTGCATGGGTTCAAATCAATGTTCTATCCCTACGCCATCATCTACACGGAGGAGGCGCTCGGGCACAAGGAGAACTACACCCGCCGCGTGCGCTGGCTCACGGGATATTCGCAGTGCGATAAAAAGTACAAGTCGGAGATCAAGCGCCGCGCAAAGGAGCGCGGAAAAATGACAAACGGGGAGCGGGAGTACTTCTTCGGCATCGTGCCCCTTCTGATGTTTGCCGTCACCACGATCGTCACCATGCTCACGGGCGCCTCGCTTGCCGTTTTCTACGCCCTGCACCACGACCTCAACTGGTTTTTCGCAAGTTGGCTCCTCCTCTTTATGCCCTTCTGGATCATGTACACCATGCTCTTCTTTTTCAGTCTGCTTGCGATGTACTCCGACCGCGACGCCTTCCGCGCACTTTCCGGTTGGGAAAAGTTCGGCATGCTGCTCTTTAACCCCTTCTACCTTCTCGAATATATCCCCATCTTCCTCGCCAGCCGCGTCTATGTGCACAAGAACAAGACGCCCGCCTGGAAACAGACGGAACGCATCCGCTACGGCGGGAAAAACGTTGCGGAACGCGCCGCAGAGAGCAGAGAGGAAGAACAGCGGAAAGTGAATTGAAGAAATTTAACGCATAATATACGCGGCGGCCTGCGCTTTTCAAGCGCAGGCCGCCGCTTTTTCGTTACCGCTTTATTTGTTTTTCTTTCCCGCAGGGGGTAGATATTCGAGCGGGATCCCGTAAGCCGTTTCGTAGCACTCCCGCCACTCACGCTCCGCCGCCGCCTTCATCGTTTCGAGTTTCTCGCGGCGGGGCAGGCTCTCGTCCGCGTACACCGCAGGCAGGATATGAATGCGCAGCTTGCGGATGTGTCCGCTCTTTTTTCTTTTGAAGGTGCAAAAGACGGGAAGTACGGGCACGCCGTGTTTGACCGCGTAATGAAAGGCGCCGTCCTTCATGGGACGGGGTTTTTGATAGTTCGTCCACATCGCCTGTTCGGCGTAGAAGTTGATGATCTTGCCCTCTTTGAGCAGCCGCTCGATCTCCTTGTTGAGGTTGCGCGCGGCGGCGTGATCGGTGCTGAACGGCAGCATGCCACCGTGCCGCACGATCCATCCGCCGAGTCCGCCTTTGTTGTTTTTGGGACCCATCGTGTGATAGGAGCGGAAGTGCCCGACGGCTTGGCGCACAAACAAGGTATCAAGATAATTAAAGTGGTTGCAGACGCAGATCGCGCCGCTCTTTCCGATGGCGCGCAGATTCTTCTTGCCGACGACGCGCGCGCCGAAACAAACGCCCGTCAGGATCCATCCGAAGAGAAACATGAGGGTGCGCCAAAACCTTGTCCAGGCGGCGTCCCACCCCGTTTGGTGGTAACGGTAGTGCTCGTCGGGCATCGTCCAGGTACCGATAAAGGGAATATAATCCACTTCAAAGCGGCGGTGCTCTTCGAGCGTTTTCTGGATCCCACGGATCTGTTCTTGTTTGCTGCGTTTCTTCATCGGCAATATTTTACCAAACAAGGCGAAATTTGTCAATGATTTCTATGACAGAAGAACGCCCCGCCCGCGCTTTGAAAGCGCGGGCGGGGCGGCAAAGGGGTGCGTATCTTCAATAATTGCCCGACGAAGGGGAGGCGTACAAATCGAACTCGCCCTCCAAATCGAACGTCTCGCCGGCGTCGAAGGCCGCGAGTTTGGAGATGGACACTTCGTAAGCGGTCATGGTGACAATATCCGTCTCGGAAAGTTTTTTCTGATATTCTCTGCTCTGGATCCTGCCCGAGAGCGCCACCCGATCCCCCACTTTGAGGTTCTGTACAAAGCGGGCGTTCCTTCCCCACGCAATGCATGGAATGTAGTCCGACTTGTTATAGGCGCGGTTGACGGCGACGAGCAGATCGGCGATCTCGCGGTTGAAAGGAGTGGTGCGGTAGATGGGCGGTTTGCAGATATAGCCCGAGAGCACAATGCTGTTGGGGTTGCGCGAGGGAACGTTATCCACCAGCTCCCGCACGAACACGGTGAGCATGAGCCGCGATTTTCCGTTTTCGAGCTTGTTGTAACTGCGGAACTGTCCGAGCGCGCAGATGGTGCTCCCCACTCTCAAATCGTTCTTTTCGATGATCCGCTCGGAAATGGTGACGGGCAAAATATCCGCTTGCCCCGAAAGGCGCATCACTTTTACATACAGTTCGTAAAATCCTTCTCCGTACACCTCATGCGAAAAGGTCGCCTCGGTCACGATCTCTCCCGTAAAATACACCTTGTTGTTTTTTTCCGCATTGTAATCCATAGGTTATTTTGTACCTCCAAAGTATTTCCGTGCTACGCTTTGTTTTCCGCCTTTTGCTTGCCGGCGCTGTCGATGGTATAGTTTTCCTTATAAATGAGCTCGCCGATGGGCACGAACTCGTAGCCCTTGGCGCGAAGAGTGTCGAAGATGATGGGCAGCGCCTCCGCCGTATGCAGCCCGTTGTTGTGGCAGAGAATGATGGAGCCGCTCTTGACCCGCTCCACGATACGGGCGGCGATGTCGGACGCGGAGAGGTCTTTCCAATCGAGCGAATCCACGTCCCATTGAATGGGATACAGTCCCATCGCGCCCGCCGTGTCGATGAGCAGATTGTCGTAATCGCCGTAGGGCGGGCGGAAGAGAGAGACCTCTTTCCCCGTGACGGAAGTGATGGCCTCCGAAGAGCTTTTGAGTTCGGCGCGGATCTCCTCCTCGCTCAAACGGGACATATAGGAGTGAGTGGCGCTGTGGGTGCCGATCTCGTGTCCCGCCGCGTCGATCTTTTTGAGATATTCGGGATATTTTTCCGACCAGAATTGCACGGTGAAGAAGGTCGCGCGCACCTTTGCGCTTGAAAGACACGAGAGGATCGCGTCGGTGTGCTCCGTTCCCCAGGCGCAGTCGAAGGAGATGGCGATCTTGTTGTCGTCCCGATCCACGCAGTAGATGGGCAGGGAGCGCGGGCCACTCATAAATACGCTTTCCGCACCTGCGGCCTTTGCCGAAAATCCTCCCGCAACGAGCAGACAAAGAAGCGCCGCAGCCACGGCGATATATTTGAGCCGGAGTGTGAGAAACTTCATTCCCGTTACCTCTATATGATAAAATATTTGCAGACGAAGAAAAGCGGTTTTTTCGTCGAACGCAGGCGTTTTTGCCCGAAATGCCAAGAGCTTGTTCTATCCTATGGAGCGCAGCCCGAAAATATGCAAAAAAAAGCCTCCGCGAAGGAGGCGAAAAGTTATTCTTTTTTGCCGAACGGATCCTTTTTCGGTACGCTCGTAACCGTGATCATGTACACCTCGGCGGCGTCTGCGCGCAGCAGCGCGCCGGCAAGTTCGTCACAGGTGGCGCCCGTCGTGAGCGTATCGTCCACGATGAGGATCCGCCGCCCCCGCACGCACTTGCGGTCGTGAATGTGGAAACAGCCCTTCAAATTTTCCGCGCGATCGGCTCTTCCCAAAAACTTCTGCGCGGCCGTCTCGCGGCGCTTGACCGCAGGGGACAAAAGTTCTATCCCGCTCCGCCGCGAAAGTTCCTCGGCGAGCAGATAAGATTGGTTGTAGCCGCGCGCTTTTTCCGCCTTCTCCGTCATGGGCACGAACGTGAGCGCGTCCGCCTCGGAGAATTCCCTCTGCATGAGCGGCAGCAAAAAGTCGCACAGCGTACGGAAGAGATACTTCTGCCCTCGTTTAAAGCGTACAACGAGCCGCGCAGCCTCCCCTTCGTGCAGAAAACAGGAGCGCGCCTTTTTGACGACGAGCGACTTTTGCTTGCAATCGAGGCAGAGCCCCGCCTCCCCCACTTTTCTGCCGCAGAGCGGGCAAAATAGAGTGTTGTGCGGCAAACGGCGGCAGCAATCGGCGCATACCCGCTCGTTTTCAAACACTTCCCGCCCGCAAATATCGCAGGTAAAGTTGTGCTCCCGCTCGTAGCGGCCGAGCGCGCTTTTGAGTTTTGTGAAAAAGTTGCTCAGTCTCATGGGACACGTTTAACGGTACGTTTTTGCGCCCGTCTCGTCCTCCAACCCGAGAATATAGTCGGCGGAAACTTTGAAAATGTGACAGAGGGAGACGAGAACTTCCGTGGACAGATCGATCTGTTCGAGCTCATAGCGGCTGACCGTGCGCTGGCTGCAATGGAGTAGCGCCGCGACCGCCTCCTGCGAAAGCCCCTTTTCCTCCCGTAATTCTTTGATCCTTTGTCCGTACATGCCTCTATCTTAGACAAAAACCGTCTAATTTACGCTTGTTAGACAAATACTGTCTGATGTGATTGCCCCCCTCCCCTACCCCTCCCCCGCTGACGCGGGGGAGGGGTAGGAAGTAGGCGGTTGCTCACGCTTTGAGGGGTGGTATCGCCGCAGGCGACGGAATGGGTGTCTGCGGGTCGCAACGAAACACCCCCTCAGTTTCGCTACGCTCAACAGCTCCCCCTCAAAGGGGCAGCCAAGGGGCCGATAGCAAAAGCCCGCCAACGCGGGGGAGGGCAAGGAAGCAGGCGGCTGCCCCCTCCTCTGTTCATGTGGGGGAGGGCAAAAAGTAGGCGGTTGCTCACCCATTGAGAGGTGGTGTCGCCGCAGGCGACGGAATGGGTGTCTGCGGGTCGCAACGAAACACCCCCTCAGTTTCGCTCGCTCAACAGCTCCCCCTCAAAGGGGCAGCCAAGGGGGCTATAGCAAAAGCCCGCTCACGCGGGGGAAGGCAAGACAACGGCGCTTGGTGCCACAGTGCGCCATGATAAAAAAAGCGGGGCGATGATGCCCCGCAAAATTTTACTTGATTTCCTTAAAAATCGTCCTCGTCGCCCTCGTCCTCATCGTCATCGTCGTCGCCGCCGAGCGTGTAGATCTCGTCGCCCGTGACGTAGTCGAGATCCTCTTCCTCGTCCTGATATTCTTCCTCTTCTTCCTCCTCCTCTTCGGGTTCCTCTTCATCGAACGTTTCGCCGATGTCAAGGTCGGAATCGAGGTCGTCGGCGTCATCGTCATCGAGATACTCGCGCCATTCGTCGTCATCCTCTTCGATGTCGCCCACTTCTTCTTCGATCTCCATCTTTTTGCGGCACTCCTCGCACATCTTTTCCCCTGCGCGCATCATGTTTTCCCCGCATACGGGACAGAGCTCGGTGGGAAGCTCATTGGCCTCCTCTTCTTCGATCTCGTCTGCATCCGTCCTGATCCCCTTCATCTCTTTGAGGCAGACGTCGCAATACTCCTGCTTTTCCGCGTCGATGTAATTTAACTCGCAGCGCGGACACTTCATGTAACGAACCATATTTTTCTCCTTGCGAATACACCCATCGCCTCGGGCGATAGGCTAATAAATTATATTAGTATTCTGCCGATTTGTAAACCGTTTTGCCTTGCCTTTTGCAAAAAAGTTAAAAAATATTTTGCGGGATAGGAAAAGGCCCGCTCTGTCGAGCGGGCCTTGGGATCATTCTTCTGTCTTTTGCTCGGGAGCGGGCTCCTCGGCGGGAGCGGGTTCCTCGGCGGGAGCAGGCTCCTCAGCGGGAGCGGGTTCCTCGGCAGGTGCGGGCTCCTCGGCGGGAGCGGGTTCCTCGGCAGGAGCGGGTTCCTCAACAGGAGCGGGCTCCTCGGCGGATTCCGTCTCTTCGTTGACGGGAGCGGGTTCGTCGGTCGCATATACGTCCACATCCTTGTCGTCCGTGGTATCGACGAACATCTTCTTCTCGGTAGGTTTCTCTTCGTTCTTCTTGGAGCGGAGGACGAAGTAGACGACCACTCCGACGCCGATGACCGCAAGCCCGATGGCAATACCGATGAGCGCCCACGCCCAGGAGGGAAGTCCGGTTTCTCCCGTCTCTGTGGGAGGCGTGTAGTGTTGAAGGGTGTTCTTCCAATACTCGGAAATGCTTTCCTCATCCGCCTCGGTCTTGACCCCGAGCTGCGTAATGAAGTCTGAACGGAACTTTACATCTGTCTTTTTGGTGAACGTTTCAAACTCCTCGACCTCCGTTTCGGAATAGAGCGTGTTCTCCTTGCCCGTTTCCTCTTCGGCTTCCTTGATGTTGTCGTAGAACTGCTGCGTCTCGCCCGTGAACAGATAGTACCGCACTGCGGCGGCAAGATTGGTCTTTCCGTCGTCGGTGAGTTCCTGATAGTAGCTGTCCTCACCGAGCGCCGCCTCGTATTCGTCGTTGAAGTCGGCAAGTTCGGCGTTGTTCATGAGCTTGCCGTTCTTCGTCAAATTGACGGCGGAAATATAGGTGTAGGTGGAAGAGCCGAGGCTCTCCGCGTCGGCATAATACAAAATGCCGTCCGTAAGTTCAAAATTGTACCAGCTCTGCGCATGGGAGATTTTGAGGATCTGCACAGGTTGATAGGGTTTGTTGCCCTCGTAATTGAGCACGTTGTAGTTGTCCGCCGTGCCGTTGTAGACTGCGCGGCTGATGTTGCCCGAAGTCGTGTAATAGACGTAATGATAGGTGGGGTCGGACGTATTATCGATGAAGTTCAGCGTCGCGCTGCCCACACCGATCGCGATACGGGTGACATCGGCAAGTCCGTTTTCCTTGACGTCGGCGCGGAAGATCGCTCCGTTGCTCACATAGAGATAGTGATGTTTCCCGTCCTGATCTCTGTAAAAGATCGCAGCTGTGCCTGCGTTATCGGTGCTCTGTGCGACAGTCTCTACTTTTCCGCCGCGCTTGTTGCCCGTGATGGAGTTCCAGCCCGTGCCGAGCGCAGATTCGGGAAGGTAGTACAGCCAGCCGTCCTCGCCCACCGTGCCCGTCGTCGCAAGGTCGGAACGGGTGAAGTAGATCCCGCTGTTGGTGTACGCCTGTAAGGTGTAGGTGAACCCGAGCGCGCTTTCGGGGGTGTCCGAAAGTTTTCCGTCGTTCGTCTTGCCCTCGTGGGAGAATTGGGTGGGAATGTCCTTAAACACAGAACCGACGCCGTCGAGCACGATCTCGCCGAGGTTGAGATAGGGCGCCTCGCCGTCGTGTTCGTCGAGATATTCCTGCGAATAGGTGTACTCGTAGGGAGCTTCGGTCGCGTCCGCACGCACACGGTAGATCTGGTTGTAGTTGCGGGAGACGGAGTTGCTCTCCACATCGATCTCCGCAGTGACGCTCATCGTGTAGTAGACGTAGGGATTGGTCTTGTCGACGCTGTCGAGCACATAGGCGCCCATAGAGCGCGCAAGCTCGGTATCGGTGTCCTTTGCGGTGTTATAGGAGTGCAGGTTGGAGCTGTCCACATAGAGCAGATACACCGTGCCGTCCACCTCCACATAGCGGTAGACGGTGGAGTTGCTGGAAACGTTGAAATAAGTCTTTACGTCGGAACCGTCGAGTTTCGCACTGTTGAAGTTGAGGTAGCCGCTTTCAACGACGCCCTGCATGTTCCTGTCGCTGTTGGGCGTTGCGTAGTAAACGCGGTCGCCGTGGATATAGATACCCGAGGTATAGTCGGAGGCGACCATGAGGGAAGGAATCACCGTCTCCGCATTGTTTTCCCCCTTCTCGACGTCGCTCTTTTTCACCCGCATAAGAGCGCCCTTTACGGGGGTGCCGTAGGTGTTGTCGGAAGTATAAGTTTCAACGCCGTTGATGAAGTAAACATAATCGCCTTTCTCCACCACAAATCCGCCGTTGGAGCTTACCTCTGCGGTCGCCGCAGGAGCGTCCTTTAAAGGGGTGAATTTTTCTCCGCAGGCGGCAAGGGATACCGCGCCGAAGGCGAGTACACCCGCCGTAAAAATTGTCGCTACTTTTTTCAGTATTTTACGCATATGTCGCTTCCTTACGTTGAATGTAAATTCTTGTTCTAACGATACGATATCAATTATATACTAAAATACGGCTTTTTGCAATCAAAAACCGATGTCTCTTGACTTTTTCTTCCGAAAATTTTAATAAAAGAGGTGATTTTTCGTGGAAAAATTCGGCATCTTTGAACTTTTGGACGCCCTCTCGGCGCTCACGGCGCAGAACGAAGCGCCGCAGGAGCCTCCCGCGCCGCACGAACCGGACCCCTCCGCCCCCCGCAAACCCGACGAGGCGTTCGCCCCGCCCGCATACGGAAAGGAACCGCCCGCCAAAACGGGAGGGCGAGAGACGGACGCGCTCGCGGATTTTCTTGCCCGCCACGACGCCGTCGCCAAAAAAGCGGAAAAGAAATGACCTTACCTGGGGCGCACCGAAAATCCGTGTTGTTTCAGCCACGAAAACGCGAGCGGGAGCCATGCGGACAGATGTGCGATCTTTTCGACCCGCTCCTCACTTCCCTCCGTTTCGAGGTTGGAAACGCTCGTGCCGTGCCACCCCTTTTCAAAGAGGTGCAGTTCAACGGGCACGCCCGCCTTTCTGCACGCAGCGGCAAAGAGCAGGCTGTTTTCCGCCGGCACGCAGTCGTCCTCCCCCGAGAGCCAGAGAAAAACGGGCGGACAGTCTTTCGTTACCCGCGTTTCGAGCGAGAGGCGCTTTTTGAGGGCGCTGTCCCCTCCCGATATGCGGTCCATCGTCCCCTGATGCCCGTATCCCCCGCCGGAGATCACGGGATAGGAAAGAAGGAGAAGGTCGGGACGGACGGGCTTTTCCCCAAAGACGGCTTTGATGTGGTCATCGCCGGAAAGGGTCGCGAGCATGCCCGCGAGATGTCCGCCCGCAGAGAACCCGAGCGCGGCCACACGGCCGGGGTCCACGCTGTATTTTTGCGCGTTGTCGCGGATATAGCGCATCGCCATCGCCGCCTCCACGAGCGGGACGGGATAGGCGGTGTTCACGGTGTATTCGAGCACGAACGCGGAATAGCCCGCATGTAAAAATTCGAGCGCGACGGGCTCACGTTCACGGTCGGAGCAGTATTCGTAGCCGCCGCCCGGAATGACGAGCATGGCGGGACGGAGCTTTGCGAGAAGATCCCCCGTCCGCTCGCGGCAATACACGGTGAGCGTCCCCGCCCCGTTTTGGGGTTTCTCTAAGGAATAATACTCGTACAGATCGATCCTTTCGTAGATCATAAAAATCTCCTTTCAATCGGAATAAAAAACGAGGTACGATATGTACCCCGTAATTTTTTTATCTCTTGGAGAACTGCGGTGCGCGGCGTGCCTTTTTGAGACCGTATTTCTTTCTCTCCTTGACTCTGGGGTCACGGGTGAGGAAGCCTGCTTTTTTGAGCGCGGGACGCGTTTCGGGCTCCGCCTGCAAAAGCGCTCTCGAAATGCCGAGACGGATCGCGCCTGCCTGGCCGGTATAGCCGCCGCCGATGACATTCACATGAATGTCGTATTTCCCCTCTGCGCCGATTTCGGCAAGAGGCTGCTTTACGATGAACTGCGTGGTGCCGAGCGGGAAGTAATCTTCGAGCGCTCTGTCATTGATGATGATTTCTCCGCTGCCGGAGGGAATGAGACGGACGCGGGCGACTGCCTTCTTTCTGCGGCCCGTTCCCCAGTATTGCAATTTCTTTTTCAACGTTGCTTTCGCCATGTCAATACCTCTCACACCTTAAAATAATTTCAGCTCTTCGGGTTTTTGCGCTTCGTGTTTGTGCTCCGCGCCCTTGTAAACCCTGAGCTTTTTGATCATTGTTCTTCCGAGGGAATTTTTGGGAAGCATTCCCTTGACAGCCTCGTAAACGGCAAGATCGCTGCGCTCTGCCATGAGTTTGCCGTACGCGATCTCCTTTAAGCCGCCGATATAACCGGTATGATAGCGATAAAATTTATCCTCAAGCTTTTTGCCCGTGAGCACAACCTTATCGCTGTTGACAACGATCACGAAATCGCCCGTATCCACATTGGGGGTAAAAGTGGGTTTATTCTTGCCGCGAAGGACAGAGGCAACCTTGGAGGCCAATCTCCCGAGAGGAATGCCCGTCGCGTCAACGACATACCACTTTCTTTCAACCGTCTGAGCGTTTGCCATATAGGTTTTCATAATTCGTACTCCTTGTTCCTTACCGTTCCTGTTTGAGCGGTATATCTCGGTAAAAACGGGGCGCTTTGCCGATTTACCCCTTCATTATAAGCAATCGGGGGGGTATCGTCAAGCTGTTTTGAGTTGCGATTTTAAGATTTTTTCGGAAAAAACAAAATTTTTTTATGCAAACACGCCTCGGTGGGTCGAAACGGGAGTACCGCGCAAGACGGGTAAAAAAAGCGGGGACAAAAATGCTGTCCCCCGTAGTGTTCTAAATCTGTCATTCCTCTCTGCATTTCTAAATACGTCACCCTAAGCGTAGTCGAAGGGTGTCCGCATTATAATAAGGACCTTCCTCTTCTCGGCAACGTCTTGATGACATGCGCGGGATTGCCGACCGCCACAGAATTGCTCGGAATATCATGCACTACCACACTACCCGCGCCTCGTCGCGGCAAGACGGATACTTTCGCGGCTCGTTCCCCTCGCCGCTCCTTTTTTATGCCTGCCGCGCCTCTTCCCCAAAAATCTTGCTTCGCAATCTTTTTCGGGAGCCCTGTCATCGGCGCGGCAACGTCTTTATGACATGCGCGGGGTTCCCCACTGCCACCGAATTACTCGGAATGTCATGCACTACCACGGAACCTGCGCCGATGACGACGTTATCGCCGATGGTGACCCCGGGGAGCACTCTCACCCCGCCGCCGAACCACACGTCGCTACCCACGACGATGGGCTTTGCAAATTCGAGCTGCGCACGGCGCAAGTCCGCTTCGAGCGGGTGTCCCGCCGTGTAAAAACCGCACTGCGGCGCAATGAACACGTTGTCACCGAAGATGAGCTTGTTGGTATCGAGGAACATACAGTCGTGGTTGGCATAGAAATTTTCGCCCACTTCGGTGTTGTAGCCGTAGTCGAACCAGACATTGCTCTCGATGTTGAAGTTTTCGCCGCACTTGCCGAGAATGGAACGCATGATTTCTTTGCGCTGTTCCACGTTGTCGCGCGGGGTGCGGTTGTACAGCTCGCACTTTCTCTTGCATGCGGCGAGTTCGCCCAGAAGTTCTTCGTCTACTTTATATAATTCCCCCGCCTGCAATCTTTCTTTTTGGGTACGTTCTTTCATATTCCTTTTCCTTATTTATTTAATATAAGAAAATCATATCATACCC
This sequence comes from uncultured Clostridia bacterium, assembly GCA_947632195.1. Lineage (GTDB taxonomy): Bacteria > Bacillota > Clostridia > Christensenellales > Borkfalkiaceae > Gallimonas. The sequence continues at coordinate 81,380 of CANROE010000003.1, forward strand.
CTTCTCCGTTGTCAAGCCCGAGAAGAGATTCCAGCGTTTCGTCATACAGGCGCGCCAAAGCAATCAAATTTTCATACTCGGGGCGGGAAACATTGTTTTCCCAATCGCTGATATTTGATTGTTCAATGCCCAATTTCTCCGCCACTTGCTTTTGCGTATAGCCGTTTTGCAACCGATACTTTTTGAAATTTTGTCCGAACTCCATAAAAGAAAGTATATCAAAAGGACAAAAAATCATTTGACAAATATGTGTGTTGCACATATAATAAAGATAATACTTATACTTTGGAGGTAAGAAGATGAAATGCAACAACTGCGGCGCAGAAGTTTCGGATGCAAATGAGTTTTGTCCGCAATGCGGACATGCGCTCGATCTGCATCGCCCATCGAAAAAGAAACCGATCGATTACCCGTCGCACAACAAACGACACCACCCGCTTCACCCTATCCCCCGCAAGGATATTATCCCCCAGCCTATCCACCGACCCTGCCACAAGTAATTGTGACGGCAAATCAACAAAAACCAACCAACGGCTTAGCGGTTGCCGGATTTATCTGCTCACTTGCTTCGTTATTTCTGCCTTTTTCGATAATTCTTAGTATCCTCGGATTGATATTCGGCGCTATCGGTCTTTCAAAAGCAAAAAGCCTCGGTGCGGGAAAGGTCTGGCGATTGCGGGAATTATTCTCAGCATTCCCACTATGGCGCTTGGAGTAATGATTATTCTTTTATGGTCAGGGCTCTTGGCATTTGGAGCGGCAAACGCAACTCTTTCCACCGTAACCGCCACATTGATTTTTTCCTAAAACAACAGAACAAAAAACGAATGCCCCTCACTTGATGTGGGGGACATTCGTTTAGTACATAAAGGAAGAGTAAAAATGCTACGCACGGGGTGAAATACCATTGGGGAACGGTGCGCACACTGTTCTAATTACATCACCCAGCCCCCCGCACATTCCATGTTGCCTAAGGGCGGCACGAGGAGCCTGCAACAAAGTAGCCTGTCGAAAGGTGTTCACGTTGTAATAAGGACATTCCTCGACTGCGCTCAACATGACGTGATTTAGAATGGCGTTGTGCATATGACCTGCCCCCGCGTGTGGGGGCGGGTGGCACCGCAGGTGACAGGCCCCCACCACCCGCTGGCGCGGGAGCCGCCCCCTTCAAAGGGGGCAGCTTGCGAAAATGCCCACTCCTTAGTCCCCCTCCGCAGGAGGGGGTTCCAATCACTTGCCTTAGACGGAATTTACTTCCGCCGCCCCGCGCGCAGTTCTGTTTCTCTAAGCGCGGCACGAGCACGAAGTACCGAAACGAGCAATGCGAGCGAAGTGGAGAAATCTCACATTGTTATAGTAAGGTAGAGATGTTTCGACTCCGCTTCGCTCCGCTCAACATGACGTGATTTGAGAATGGTGTTGCGCATATTGACCTGCCCCCATTTATGGGGGCGGGTGCACGAACGCAGTGAGTGACGGGTGGGGGCCGTTCTCAATTCCTGCGCGAGAAGAACCACGCTTCTTCGCTGCGCGACAACATTTGTTGCACTCTTGCAACTTCTTGTCCGATGAAACGAACGAGAGAACCAAGCATGTTAAGACATAAAAGCAAGTTTCCTCACGGAAAAAGATTTTGCGCAAGCAAAAGATTTTTCGTGAACTTATTCGAGTACCGCCTTGATCCTTCTCACGCCGGCGGAGGAGGACTGCTCCTTCTGAATTTTAAAGTGTCCCAAGACGCCCGTGTGCTCCACATGGGGACCGCCGCACATCTCCTTGCTGAACTCCCCGATGGAATAGGTCTTGACCACTTCGCCGTACTTGCTGTCGAACACACCGACGAAATGTTCCGCCCGCGCCTCGTCGAGGCTCATCTCTTTATATATGACGGGGATATCCTCCGCGATCTTTTGGTTGACGAGATCCTCCACCGCCTTGATCTCCTCGGGGGTCATGGCGCGCTCGAAATTGAAGTCGAACCGCATGCGTTCGTCGGTGATGTTGCTCCCCTTCTGGTTGCAGTCGGGGGAGAGCACCGCTTTTAGCGCCGCATTCAGAAGGTGGGTCGCCGTGTGATACTTGACCGCCATTTCGGAATGGCTCTCCAATCCTCCCTTTGCCTCGCCCTTTGCAAGTACGCGGCTCTTCTCCTGATGTTCTTTGAACGCCTCGTCAAAGCCCGCTTTATCCACCGTGAGCCCCTGCTCTGCGGCGAGCTCTTCGGTGAGTTCGAGCGGGAATCCATAGGTATCGTACAGCCTGAACGCAGCTTTCCCGCCGATGACCGTTTCGGGCACATAGGCGGAATTGCTCTTTGCCATGAACTCGTTCTTGCGGGCGAGCCCCGTGACGCACTTTTCAAACTCCTTCATGCCCGTGACGAGCATCGTCTCGAAGCGTTCGGCCTCCTTCTTGATCTCGTCGAGAATGTAGCTCTCCTTCTCTTTGAGGAGAGGATACGCCTCGTCGTACACCTTTTCGATGTAAATTTTCGCAACATTTTGCAACACGTCCGAAGAAATTTCGAGCTGGCGGCAGTAGCGGATGGCGCGCCGCATGATCCTGCGCAGGATATACCCTGCGCCCGTGTTGGAGGGCAGAACGCCCGTCTTGTCGCCGATGAGCATGACGGTGGTGCGGGTGTGGTCGGCAATGATGCGCATTGCCCGCTGTGCCTCCCCGCCGTCGTCGTATTTCTTGCCCGAGGCGCGTTCGAGCTCCGCGATGACCTCGGTAAAGAGGTCGGTTTTATAGGCGTCGTGCAGACCGTTCAAAAAGAGGAGCATGCGGTCGAACCCAAAGCCCGTGTCCACATTCTTGTTTTCGAGGGGGGTGTACCCGTTTTCGAGCTTTTTATACTGCATGTAGACGTCGTTGCCGATCTCCACATAGTCGTCGGGGAACACGGGGTTTTCCTTGTCCGCGTCGAGGGGATAGAACCACTCGTTGTCGGGGCCGCAGGGAGTGCCCACCGTGCCTTCGAGCTCCCACCAGTTGTCCTCTTTGGGAAGATAAAAGACGTGCTCCGGCTTGATACCGAGCCCGATCAGAAGTTGCGCCGTCTCGTCGTCGCGGGGTGCGGAATCGTTGCCCTCGAACACCGTGGTGCAGAGCTTGTCTTTATCAAGGCCGAATACGTCCGTCAGAATTTCAAACGTCCACGCCGTTTTCTCTTTTTTGAAGTAGTCGCCGAGAGACCAATTCCCCATCATTTCAAAGAATGTGAAATGGGAGGGATCGCCCACCGAGTCGATATCCACGGTGCGCATACAGCCCTGCACATTGCACAGCCGCTTGCCCGCAGGATGGGGTTTGCCGAGGAGATAGGGCATGAGGGGCTGCATGCCCGCCACGTTGAACATGACGCCCGTCGTGCCGTCGCCGATGAGGGAGACCGCGCCGATGTCGACATGTCCCTTGCTCTTGTAAAAGTCGAGCCATTTTTGTCTGAGTTCTTTCGCTGTGATCTTCATAATTCTATTGATTCCTTGATTTGTTTTGTTGTTGATGGTTGAGGAGATTCTTTGAGAGTGGAAATGCGGTAAGTTTTTCCCAAATGTCATGTCGACCGAAATGGAGACCTCTCTACCGCATTACAATAAGGCGAGATTTCTCCACGCGCTTCGCTTGGTCGAAATGACAGTATTGAGAATGCGCGGCGAAAGGACATGTTTTAAATTGTCATGTCGAGCGAAGGCGTAAGCCGAAGTCGAGACATCTCTACCGCATTTACATCGGGTTCCCCTCAAAGTTTGCTCAAAGCGTAGCCGTCTTTGGAATCCTTGACGGCGTAGCCCATTTCTTTCAGCGTTTCGCGCAGCGCGTCCGACTTTGCCCAATCCTTCGCAAGCCTGGCTGCCCACCGCTCTTCGGCGACCTTTTTCACTTCCTCGGGCACTTCCTCTTTGGGCGCATATTTCGCAAGATACTCCTTCGCGTCCTTTTTGAACAGCCCCAAAAGAGAGTACGTCGCGCGAATTTGGTTGGTCATTCTGCGCGCCGTGGGATCGTTTTCCCCCAAATAACGGGATACGTCCTTAAAATATCCGTACAGATCGGACAGGGCGAGCGCAGTGTTGAAATCGTCGCTCATCGCCTCGTCGAACTTTTTATCGATCTCGGGACATAACCCCGTCTCCTGCGGGAACATTTCCTCCGCCCTTGCGATGAGAGTGTAAAACCGCACGAGATGGCTCTCCGCATTGGGGAAGAGTTCGTCCGTGATGTTGACGTCGCCGCGATAGCCCGTGGAAAGAAGGGCGAATTTGATCGCCTCGTTGCTGTATTTTGCAAGCAGGTCTTTGAGGAGCAAACTGTTGCCAAGGGACTTGCTCATCTTCTGCCCGTTGACCTTGATGAGCCCGTTGTGCGTCCAATATTTCGCAAACCGTTTGCCCGTTAAGGCCTCTGTCTGCGCAATTTCGTTCTCGTGGTGGGGGAAGATGAGGTCCCGCCCGCCGCCGTGAATGTCGATCTGTTCGCCGAACGCAGCGCGGTTCATTGCCGAGCACTCAATGTGCCAGCCCGGCCGCCCCTTTCCCCAAGGAGACTCCCAAAAGATCTCCCCCTCCTTCGCCGCCTTCCAAAGGGCGAAGTCGTAAGGGTTCTTCTTGCTCTCGTCGTTTTCGACGCGCACGCCGTCGAGCATATCCTCCTTGTCCCTGCCTGAGAGCTGGCCATAGGCGGGATAGCTGTCCACGTCGAAATACACGTCCCCGTTGGGCGCGGGATAGGCGTGTCCTTTCGAGATGAGGTCCTCGATAAAGGAGATGATGTTGCCGATGTTCTCGGTCGCTTTCAGCCAGACGGTGGGCTCGTCCACGTCGAGCTCGCGCATCACCCCGTCGATCTCCCCGATCATCATCTGGGCGTATTTGTCGGCGGGAATGCCCGTCTCCTTGCTCTTTGCGATGATCTTGTCGTCAACGTCGGTATAGTTGCGGGCGTAGGTGACCTCATAGCCCTGCTTTTCCAAAAACTTGCGGAAAATGTCGTATAAGATCGCCTGAAAGCCGTGCCCGACGTGCGCCTCTCCCGACACCGTGATGCCGCAGGCGTACATTTTGACCTTCCCCTCTTCAAGGGGGATGAATTCTTCCTTTTTTCGTGTGAGAGAATTGTATATTTTCATACCGTTACCTTTCTTCGTCTCTCTTTTCGAGCTTTTCTTCGAGGGCGAATACGCGTTCGCGCAAAGCGCAGAGCTCCTTGACGATGGGGTCCTCTTTTTCGGGCAAGAGGTCCTGCACCTTTTCGCCGTTGATCCTGACAACCCGCCCGGGCACGCCCACCACGGTGGCATAGGGCGGGACTTCGCTCAGAACGACCGCCCCCGCGCCGATCCTGGCGCCCTCGCCCACGGTGAACCCGCCGAGCACCTTTGCGCCGCACGAAATGGTGACGTTCCGCTTGATGGTGGGGTGACGCTTTCCCTTTTCTTTGCCCGTACCGCCGAGGGTGACGCCCTGATAGATGACGACCCCTTCATCGATCTCCGCCGTTTCGCCGATGACGACGCCCGCGCCGTGGTCGATAAAGACCCCTGCCGCGATCTTTGCGGCGGGGTGGATCTCGATGCCCGTCGTAAATTTCGCCCATTGGGAAGTCATGCGGGCGAGCAGTTTTAAGTGCATGCGATAGAGCCTGTTCGCCCAGCGGTGCCACGAGAGCGCGTGCACCCCCGCATAGGTGAGCCAGATCTCGAATTTACTGCGGGCGGCGGGATCGTTCCGTTTGGCCGCAGCGATGTCCTTTCTTAACCGTTTGAAAAACATGATCCCCCCTTTGCACCAATATATTCCTTTACGCCGACCTTTCGTCCGCGCGGCGGATGGGGATCGTGTCGATCTTATATTCCGCGAGACAGTTGTCCCGCATGTCCGCGTTGAAAATTTTTTGGGTGAGCAGATATTCAAACACAATGTCCCGCACGCTGTCCTGTTTAAGCTCGAATCCGCACGCGGCGAGGAGATTGTTCACATCGAAGATCTGCATGCGGCAGACGAGCGCGATCGCCATAACGGTGCATTTTTCGGGATAATATTTCCCCTTCACGATCCCCCTCCATACGCGCTCGTCGAGCGAGAGCATTTCCCCCACGCTTTCAGGGGTCACGTCGTATTTTTTGAGGACGGAAGGCAGAAGCTTTGCAAACGTCAGCTTGCGGAAGGGATCTTTGACGCGGTCGGAAAAGGAGGGAAAGGAGAAACCGAACGTAAACTCGGTATCTTCCAGTCCCGCCTTGAAATTGGCGATGATCTCCTGCCAATTCTCGCGGTAGATGATGCGCATGAATTTGGATTCTTTGCGGGTGATGTTTCCGTCCGGCCCCACCGTGAGCATTTCGGGCATTTTATAGCCCTCGATGGCGGCGATCTTCACATAGTCCGAATATTGCGAGGCGAAAAATTCATCCAATTCTCTGACGTAGCTGTATTCCATGGGCAGTATTGTACCATTTTATATCGAAAAAAGCAAAGCATTTTCGCAGAATTCCGAAAAAAACGGCCGAAAGGCTTTTTGCAAGAAACGGGAGCGGCGACAAGCGGCAAAGGCGGTCCCGAAGGGGACAAATACGGGAAATATTCAAATTCTTGTAAAAAATTTGCGAAAAAAATTTTCACGGACGGAATTTATCACAATTTTGAACGATTTTTCTGAAAAAATTGCCGCTTTCAATATGTTTTTGTAAAAAAATGCTTGCTATTTTCCAACATCTGTGTTAAAATCTTACATGGAAGAATATATAATCAGGAGCGTAAGTCATGAAAAAGGATCGCATTGAAGAAATTGCCGAACTTTTGGATAAGCGCGGCAAACTCACTCTCAATCAGCTTGACACCTACTTTCCCGACGTGTCGCAAATGACCCTCCGGCGGGATCTTCTGCAACTCGAACAAGCGGGCCGCATCATCCGCGTGCGCGGCGGGGCGATGTCCGTAAAAGAGGTGCAAAAGGTTTCCAACGAGCCGTATGCGAAAAAAACCGCCATGCATACCGACGAAAAGATCCGGATCGCGCAAAAGGCGGTCAGTCTCATCGAGGAAAACTGTTCCCTCTTCATCGACGGCGGCACCACCGCGATGTGTCTTGCAAAGGAACTGCCCGACATCCCCATGCATGTGTTCACCAACGGGCTTGCGGTGGCCATTGAGCTGGCGCAGAAAAAGAACCTCAACGTGACCATGCTCGGCGGACAGGTGATGAAAGAAAACCTCTCCACCGCCGCGCCGCTTGCAAAGTCCTATTTTGAAAACACGAACTTCGAGCTCGCCATCATCTCCGCTTCGGCGTTCACCCCCGAGAACGGGTTCTCCTGCGGTTCCATGGTGGAGGCCGATCTCCTGAAAATGGCGCGCCAGAAAGCGAAAGCCATGTATATGATGCTCGACAGCTCCAAGATCGGCAAGATCATGCCCCACACCTTCGCGCGGCTCGAAGACATCGACGTGCTCATCACCGACGATGAATTCCCCGCCGACCTCAAAGAAGAGTTCTTAAAGCGGAACATTGTCGTAATGTAAGATCCCGATAAAAGACGCCGCGCCGTGCAATGTTTGCACGGCGCGGCGTCTTTTATTTTTTTGCCACATACACGATCCCTGCGGCGGAGGGCCCGATGTGGGCGCCCACAGCGCAGCAGACGGGAAAGATACGGCAGTTCTCCCGTCCGACCGCCCGCATGATCTCGCGCGGCGGCGCGTCGCTGTCCGTCTGTAAAAAGTAGACGGGGTAGTCGGGGTCGGCCTCTTCCCGCAAAAACTTCTGCGCGACCGCATAAAGCGCCTTCTTCTGTCCGTGCGCCATGCCTGCGGCCTCCACCGTTCCCGTCCCGCCAATCGTGACGATCGGTTTGACGCCGAGCAGTCCCCCGACAAACGCAGCGCTCCGTTTGAGCCGCCCGCCCTTTCTGAGATATTCGAGGGTGTTGAGGCAGGCGTACAGCCGAATGCGGGGACGCAAACGATCGAGAATGGCGATGACTTCCTCTGCGCTCCTGTCGCGGTACTTTACCGCCGTTTCCACGAGAATGCGCAGCATTGCCGTCGTGCAGAGGGTGTTGTAGATGTGCACGCGGGAAAATCCCCCCTCCTCTTTCGCGAGCCGCGCGACGTTCGCCGTGCCGGACAGCTGCGACGAGATGAGCAGCACGAGGGTCTCTTCCCCCGCCGTCCGCGCAAATGCCTCCGAAAACTGCGCCTCGGAGGGCTGCGATGTGTGCGGGAACTCTCCCGCAAGCAACTTTCGGTAAAACTCCGCTTTACTCAGGTCTATGCCGTCGAGATAGGCCGTCCCGCCGAATACGACGGTGAGCGGGATCACCTCCACCCCGAGCGCGTTTGCCTCCTCCCGTGAAATTTCCGAGGATGAATCGGTAATAATTCTCAGCATGCGAGCCTCCCGTGCGGCGCATTTGCCGCCCTTTTTGAAGAATCACCGAAATTATAGCGCCGTTTGTTCACTTTGTCAACTGATTTGCGCTTGTTTTGCGATTTTCTGAGGGAGCCCTTTGCTGTCCCTTATCCTTTTTCAAAGTTTAATATTCCGAAATGCCAAGCACATAGTCCGAGCGTACATCGAGCAGGGCGCAAAGTTTGGCAAACGTATCAAGCGCGGGGAAAATATCCTGTTTCATATATTTGGAAACCGTCTGCGCCGAAACCCCGATCGCCTTCGCTATGTCCTTCTGCGCCATGCCGCTATGCGAAATCACTTCCCTCAGACGCACTTGAATGTCTTTTAACTCCATAATTCCCCCTTTTTTTGAACTTTTTCAAAAAAAATATCGCACAATATGCGATAAATCGCTTGACAATCGCATATTAGGTGATTATAATAGGGGTAGTTTCCGAAATGTCCTTTACCTCGGAAACGGAAAACCGGGCGCAAATACTTTCCCCCTAAAAAAGTTGTTTCTACTCGGTTTTCCAAAAGCGCGCACGGCATTCCTTTCGCCGTGCGCGTCCTTGTCGGGAGGCGATATGAGAAAAAAGAGCGCAAAAAAGGACGGGGGGTTCCCGTCCTTTTGGTTTTGCTTTATGCTTCGCAGTTTGCTTTCAAAACTCTCAGGCTCTCTCTGAGCTCCTCGGGCAGACGGTCGCCGAACTGCTCATAGTAGCCCGCGATCTCATCCGCCTCGGCGCTCCAACGCTTTTTGTCCACATAGAGGATGCTTTCGAGCGTCTCTTCCGAAAGATCGAGCCCTTCAAGGTCGATGTCCTTCGCGTAAGGCACATAGCCGATCGCCGTCTCTCTTGCGTCCACTGCGTTTTGGCAGCGCTTTAAGATCCAGTCGAGCACGCGCATGTTGTCGCCGAACCCCGGCCAGATAAAGTTGCCGTCCGCGTCCTGGCGGAACCAGTTGACGTTGAAGATCTTGGGCGGATTCTTGATCTTTTTGCCCATCTCGATCCAATGTCCGAAATAATCGGCCATGTGATAGCCCGCAAAGGGTTTCATCGCCATGGGGTCGTGGCGCAGAACGCCGACCGCGCCCGTCGCTGCCGCCGTGGTCTCGCTCGACATGATGGAGCCGACAAACACGCCGTGGTTCCAATCGCGGGACTGATAGACAAGGGGCGTAGTGGTTGCCCGTCTGCCGCCGAAGATGATGGCGTCGAGCGGCACGCCTTCCTTGGAGTTGAACTCGGGAGAGAGGCAGGGGCAGCCCGTTGCGGGAGCGGTAAAGCGGGAATTGGGGTGCGCCGCCTTTGTGCCGCTCTCGGGCGTCCATTCGTTTCCGAGCCAGTCGATGAGGTGTGCGGGCGCCTGCTTGGTGAGCCCTTCCCACCACACGGTGTTGTCCGCAGGGTCGATGGCGACGTTGGTGAAGATGGTGCCCTGCCGCGTTGCGGCGAGCGCGTTGGGGTTGCTCTTTTCGTTGGTGCCGGGGGCGACGCCGAAGAACCCGTTCTCGGGGTTTACTGCCCAGAGCCTGCCGTCCGCGCCCACCCTGATCCATGCGATGTCGTCGCCGACGCATTCCACCTTATACCCCTTTTCGAGGTAGTGTTTGGGGGGAATGAGCATGGCAAGATTGGTCTTGCCGCAGGCGGAGGGGAACGCCGCCGCCACATAATGCTTTTCGCCATTCGGGTAAGTGACCCCCAAAATGAGCATGTGCTCCGCCATCCAGCCCTCATTCTTGCCGAGATAGGATGCGATCCTGAGGGCAAAACACTTCTTGCCGAGAAGGACGTTTCCGCCGTAAGCGGAGTTCACCGAGATGATGGTATTGTCCTCGGGGAAGTGCATGATATAGCGTTTTTCAGGGTCGACGTCGCATTTGCAGTGGAAACCCTTGATGAAGTCGCCGTCCTCGCCGAGATAGTCGTAGCAATCGAGCCCCACTCTCGTCATGATCGCCATGTTGAGGACGACGTAGATGGAGTCGGTGACCTCGATGCCGATCTTGGAGAAGGGGGAGCCGACCACGCCCATCGAATAGGGAATGACGTACATGGTGCGGCCTTTCATCTTGCCGCGCGCGATCTCACGGCAGAGGGCGTACGCCTCTTGGGGATCCATCCAATAGTTGATGGGACCTGCGTCCTCTTTGTTCTTGCAGCAGATGAAGGTGCGGTCCTCCACGCGCGCGACGTCGTTTTTGGCCGTGCGGTGATAGTAGCAGCCGGGGAGCTTTTCCTGGTTGAGCTTGATCATCTCCCCCGTCTTTACGCCCTCTTTTCTGAGCTGTTCGAGCTGCGCCTCGCTGCCGTCGATCCAGACGATGTTATCGGGACAGGCGAGATTTGCGCTCTCTTCGACGAACGCAAGCACTTTTTTGTTCTTGGTAAGAGCCGATGTCATAAATTGACCTCCGTATAAATTTTCCGTTGAATGGGCAGAAAGCGCCCAACTTCTTCCAAATACAGTATAGCACGAAAGTTTGTCAAAGTAAACCGTTTTGAAAAAATTTTGTCGGCAGGAGATTTTGGGAGCCGTTTCAGTTCAGCTCTGTTCCACTTTCACATAGTCGCCCGTGTCGGCGTCCTGAAAGACGACAAAATAGCCGTCGTCCTCCGAATAGGGGCCGACGGGCACAAACACGCTCGCTTCCTTCGCCTCTTCGGGCGGGGAATTTTTGATCGCTACGCAGAGGTATTTGGGGATCCCCTCCGCGTACACGACCCCGAGGAGCGCCCCCTCCGTTTTGACCCACTCCGAGTGGGGCAGCGCGGCGCACAGCGCGCTGTCCCGAGGGTATTTTTCAAACGCCGCTTTGAGTTTCGCGGCAATCTTGTTATAATATGTAAGCCCGCCCCGATTGAGGCGGAACGGGTGCACGGCGGTATCCTCTGCGGGCGGGCAAGCGGGACCGCTTTCATAAAAGTTTGCGCTTGCGATCGCCTCGTCGTCGTACCTTGCGGCGGCCGTATCGCCGATGGGCTCCTCTTCGCTGTCCGGCACAGGCACGGCGGGCGCAAGTGGCACCTGCGGCGAGGGAGCGCCTGGGATCTGGTTGGGGGGCATGGGCACGGGGACGGGCCGCTTTCTCGGCTGTTCGGAGAGCGCCCGCAGAAGGGGAAGATGATCGTCGGGCGCGTTGCCGCACCGGCCGAAAGCGATCGGCTCCGCCTCACCCCGCACAAAGCACAGGAGCACCGAAAATCCCTCTGCGACAGAGGGCGCGTCCTCAACTCGGAGCGCCTCGTTCCCCCTGAGCCCGAAGGTATAATATTTCCCTCCCGCCTGCACGACGAGGACATATCTTCCCTCCGCCACGGGAGAGAGTCCCGCAATGCGCGGCGTTACCGTGAGTTCGCTGCCCAGCCGCTCGGCGTACACCGCCCCCGTGAGAAGTCCGCCGTCCGCCGAAAATCCCCTCTTCATCTGTTTGAGAATGCAAAGTCGCTTTTCGTATGCCATATCCTTTCCCCTTTGGGTTCTTATATGAGTTTACCGCAAAACGGGAAACGAAACTTGCAAACGGGTGTCAAAAAACCGCGACTTTGCGCGGTTTTTCGGCGGACCGTCAGATAAGACCGGTGATCCAATTCATGAGGAAAAATTCGATGAGCCCGCCTCCGCCCGCAAACAGCGCCCATAGGAGCCCGTAGTTTGCGGCATAGTACACGGGAATGAGGCGGGAGAGCCCCGGATGGCGGGGCGCTTTGCGCACGTCGAACAGAAGGATGAGCGGCGCGCCCACCGCCATGGTGTAGGACTTTCCGAACCCGACCTTTTGCAGCACGGCGACATTGGAGAGGGCGAGATCGATGATACTCACCGAAATGAGAAGAGCGGCGAGGACGACCGAGCTGATGTCCGCCTCGGCAAAGCCCGTCTTGCGCTCGGTGCGTTTGAGATAGCACAGCACGCCCGCGAAAAAGATCCAATAGGCGATCTGTTTGTGCGGGAGCAGCGCGCCGAGGTAGATATCGAGGCGGATCCTGCCGAAACTCGCAAGCCCGTGCAGCACAAAGGATGCAGCGATGTAGAGGGCGGGCAACAGGGCGAGATAGCGGAACACGAGCAGCTTTTTCTTCGTATTCGCCCATGCGGGCGTGTAAAAGACGAACAGAAAGATGAGCCCGCACAAAAAGCTGTCCAAAAAGACGTTGAAGTTGGACACCTGCGCAAACAGCGCGTACAAAATTTCATCCAGAAACTCGTTGAGCAATTCCGCCGAGAGCTCCGTCCCGATCCCCGTATATCCTTCGATGAGCTCTCTGATCATCTCCCCGAGCACGGGAATGACGAGGTTGACAAAGAAGAAGATCTCTACGCCGTAAAAGAGGAGCGTCCACACCGCATACTGCGCCACCGTGCGGGGAAGGTCGGACTTCTTTTGGAAGATACTCGAAAGAAGGGAGATAAAGAGAAGAGGCACGGTCAGGCGGTTGAGATCGTGCAAAAAGCGGAACAGCGGCAAATAGGGGCTCTCCGCAGGCAGATTCGAGAGGACCCAGACGGCAAGTTGAGAGAGGGTGACGAGAAAGAGGGCGATCCATTTGAGGGCGAGATAGGAGAGCCTCGGGCGGTACGTTATGACATCCGAAAAGAAGGCGCGCACCTTTCCGAACGCACCCCGTGCGCCCCGCATATCACGGGCCTGCGTGTCCCCCGCTGCGCCCTTCATAGCGCAAATACCTCGGCGGGAGCCTCCGCCACGCTCTCGGTGGCAAGGCAGAGGCACTTTTCGGTATCCGCGATCTTGCGGGATACGCCGTCTTTCACATAGAAGATGTGTCTGCCGTTGGTGCAGTAAGCCCCGCCGTCCTTGCAGAGGGCAAAGTCGCACACGCCGCACTTTACGGTCTCCTCTCCCTGCGGCGTGCGTTTCACGAGTTTCCAGCTCATGGGGATAAAGCCCGCGTCCCCCTTCTGCTTTTTGGCGTTGCGCTTATATTCGCGGTCGGCGTCGAAGAGCGCGCCGTCCAGCCAAAGTTTGCCCGCGTCCGTCTTGCGGCCGCGCGCGGGGTTTTCTCCTCCCTCCGTCTGAGACGTGAGGCTCGTATGGCCGAAGATAGCAACGAATGCCTGCAAAAAGCCGAAGATCGCTTTGAGAATGCGGAAGGGAAAGAGCAAAATATCGACAAAGACGTTTCCGTTTTTTTCGGGTCGGTTGGGGCGTTTTATGTAATACAGGTCGCCGTTTTGCGAAAATTTCGGCTTGACGAGGGCAAATTTTTTCTCCCCCGCGACCTCGCTTATTTGCATGGTGTTGAGGTCGAGCGCACAGATCGTGGCGGGAGCGTAGCTGCCCGTAAACTCCCCGTGCGCATTTCTGCCCACGCCTGCGCTGCCGAAATAGAGCACATTGGGATCGCGGGGAGAAAAGCAGGGATCGGCGTCCCGCGCGTCTCCTTCGGTGAGGGTTTTTAGCTCGGACGTGTTCCCGTCGAGCGTGCCGACGGAGGACGTTACGCCGTCCCGCCGCACGGTGACGGCGAGCAGGTCCCCCGCAGAGCTCAACGAGAGGATCTCTTCGTCGGAGGTAGACAGAATGTGTTCTTCCCGCGCCTTTTTGTCGGCGATGTCCTTGCGGTACACCCCCGAAGAATCGTTGACGGTAAAGGAATAGACGACTTTTCCGTCCTGCCAGGCGACGCCGTTGACAGAGGCCGACACCTTCTCCTGTCTGCGGGCATTGTAGAGGTCGTAATCGCCGCGAAAGCGCGCGCCCTCGCCGCCGAACTTCCACTCGTCGTTTTTGACGCGCGACTCCGCATATTCGCGGTAGCGCAGAATAGATTCGCTCTCATAGAGGGAGACATTCCCGCCGTCGAACACGCCGATCTTTTCACCGTCTCCGAAACATAATTTTTCCATAGGACGATTATAGCACGAGATACAAAAAAAGTAAAGTCTTTCGTCTCTTTCTCATGGCTTTGTAACCCAAACGGTGAGAAACGCGCACTGTCGGCTCTTTTGTTTCTTCCGAAGTTTTTTCTTGTCGTATTTCATAAGAACTCCTTTTGGACATAATAGACACCTGCGAACAGAGCCACAACTGTATTTTGGCACAATTCGTAGGATAGAATGATGTCTGATTCAGGAGATTCTATGGTATATTTGTCGAAATTTCCTTCTCGGTTAAGTGAGCTGATGGAAGAAAAGGAATGGAAATCGGAAGAAGTTTCCCAAAAGCTCGGCATAGCGGGATCTGCTGTCCGTGCCTGGTTGCGCGGAGAAAAGTTGCCATCTCTGAAAAACATCGTTTTGCTTGCCGATCTGTTTGGCTGTTCTCTTGACTTTTTGGCCGGAAGAAAAGAAAACTTTGAAGAAGTCGCCGCACGTCCCCTGCCCGCGTTTTACGGGCGCTTGCGGGAACTTATGAAGGAGCGCGGTGTAAACCGCTATGCACTCACGCGCAGCGGAGCGGTAAACGATTCTCGTATCACGCGTTGGGCAAAGGGCGAGTCGCCCTCTCTTCCCTCGCTTTGCGTACTTGCCGATTCTCTGAATATTTCTCTCGACTATCTCGTCGGCAGAACCGATTATTGAGCCCCCTCCCCCGCTTGCACGAGGGCAGGCGCCGAAAGTCTCTTATAAGCGTCATGCTGCCCCGCCCGCACGTTCTGTTTGTCTAAGGGCGGCACGACCACGCAGTGCGAAGTAGCCGTAATATGGGTACGCAGTCCCGTTAGTAAGTCCGCGAAGGCATCTTGGTACGTTTGAGTTTGGTTTGAACGTACTTGGACGTAGCAAGATTCCCTCGAAGAATTGCCGTGTCGAACTTCGTAATTTCCGTTACGGCTCGGAATGACGCATGGGCGGGCGAAAATGATGCGCGGGAAACAAGTAAGAAAAGCTGCCCCCCAACTAGTTTGGGGGGGAAGTGGCACGCAGTGCCGAAAGGGGGGGCGGTGTACCGAGCAGGAAAATAAGGTGCCCCTTCCCTACCCTCCCCCCAACTTGTTGGGGGGAGGCAAGAACACTCCCCTGCAAGGGGCGCCAAGTACCCAACCTTTCTCTATGAAGTTAAAAACGGAGCCGCTAAGCTCCGTTTTTGTTACCTGTATCGAGTTTTATTCTCCTTCGGGAGAAGTTCCGCTCGCGGGCTCGCCCTCCGCCTTCTGCGGAGCGACCGCCTTGGGCAGGGACAGCCCCGCCATGTTGTAGATGTCTTCCAGCGGGGGTAGGCTCTTCAAAAGCCCGGACAAAAAGTTTGCCGTGCTCGTTTTGCCGTCCGCGCCCTGTCCGCCGTCCCAGACGGTGACTTTGTCGAACTTGACGCCCGCGATCGCCTTGACCTGTTCGGCGACGATCGTTTCGAGCTTGTCGGCAATGAGCAGCCGAACCGCCTCGTCCGAAGTGCCGGCGCATTTGACGAGCGCGTCCATACCTTCCGCCTGTTTGGAAAGTTTTTCTTTGAGACCGCGCGCCTCGGCGTCCATCTTCGCATAGATGGCGTCCGCCTCGCCCTGCGCCTTTCTCCGCGTCTGTTCGGCGACGGCCTCCGCCTCGATTTCGAGCTTGCGTTTTTCGATGTCCGCCGCCACGATGACGTCTGCCTCTTTGGTCGCCTTTTCGCGCGCCGCACGCGAGACTTCCGCCTTTTGCTCGGCTGCGTAGCTCTCTTCGAGCGCCTTTGCCGCCTGCACCTTTTCGGCGGTGACGGCAAGTTTCAAAGCCTCCGCTTCCTTTTCGCGCAGAAGGGCCTGCGAACGGGCGATCTCCGCCTTTGCCTTGTTTTCGCCCTCGATGGCCTGCGATTCCGCCTCAGCCACGCAAATACGCTGCTCGCGCCTTGCGTTCGCCTCGCCGATGGAACCCTTTTTGTCCTCTTCCGCGACGGAGATCTTGGCGTCGTTGATCGCCTTTGCCGCCGCCTCTTTGCCGAGCGCGACGATGTAGCCGCTCTCGTCGGTGATATCCGTCACGTTCACGTTGATGAGCCTGAGCCCCACTTTTTTGAGTTCGCCCTCGACGTTCCGCGAGATCGCTTCGAGGAATTTATCGCGGTCGGCGTTGATCTCTTCGATGTTCATCGTCGCGATGACGAGACGGAGCTGACCGAAAATGATGTCCCGTGCGAGGTCGGAGATCTGGGTGAGGCTGAGCATTCTCAACCGCTCTGCGGCGTTTTGCATGACGCCGGGATCGGTGGAGACGCCCACCGTGAAGATACTCGGCACGTCGATACGGATGTTCTGTTTGGACAGCGCGCTCTTCAAGTCGACCGAGATGGACAAGGGCGTCAGATCCATGAAGGTGTACTTCTGAAAGAAGGGCGCCACGAAGGACGCGCCGCCGTGGACGCACTTTGCGCTGCGGTAGGTGCCGTCGGGGTTGGGACGGATCTTACCGTAGATGATCATGATCTTGTCGGGCGGGCAGGTCTTGTAGCGCACGGCGATGGTGAGCACGATGAGCACGACAATGAGGACCGCCACGACGATAACTGCAACGATTGCAGGTGACATATTTTTTCTCCTTTTTTGATTTTATATTTTTTGTTTTTAAGTTGTGCGCGGGGGCATTACTTCTTTTTGACGACGGCGAAGTCATCGGAATAGCCGACGATCTCCACTTCTTCGTCCACGGAAATGCGGTCGCCGTCCGTCACTGCGTCGAGCTCCATATACTTGCCCTGCGCGGTGAGGGTGATCTTTCCCCTGCCCGTGCGCGCCGAGGGAATACTCACATACACGGTCGCCGTCTTTCCCACGAGTTTTTCGGTGTCGAGATTGCCCGCGCACTGCAATTTTGCGATCCCGCGCAGCGCGAACGCCACGCCGAGCAGCGCGACAAGCCCCGTAAGTACCGAGACGAGAATGGGCAGCCAGAGATTATCGGGCATAAAGCTCGCCGTCGCAAAGCCGCACCAGCCGCCGAGGGCAAAGAAGGCCGTGAGGCTCTTTAAGGTGAAGATCCCCAGCCCGCTGTCCGTATCGGTGTCGCCGTCCATGTCGAAATCCCCGTCCGCGTCGAGATCTCCTCCTCCGAACGAGACGATGAGCAGAATGATCTGCACCACCAAAAGAACGCTCGCCACGATCGAGATCCAGAAATAGACCTGTTCGAGCACCGTCATGCTTGTAAACCAATCCATAATTTTTCCTCCGGGAAAACTCTCTCTTTTTTTATACCACGATTTTTGTTCTTTCAAACATCACAGGTAGAGCACGGGCACGCCCTTGCGTTCGGCATAGCGGACGGTGTAGGCGGTGCCCCCTTTCAGCCGGTTGCAATAGGCGAGCAGCACGTCCGCACAGTCCACCATGTAGCGGTTGCGGGCGAGAAAACAGCCGTTGCAATATTCCTGGAAAATCACCGTCGTACGGTCGCACCAGCTGATGAGCTCTTCATAGAGACGGCGACCCGAGGGCGAAAATCTCTTTTCAAACCCCGGGAAGGGCACGCATGCCTCCACATAGAGCGTTTTCCGCCTTTTCAGATCGGCAAGGCAGGAGAGCGCCACGAGATCGAACCCCTCCGCCATGCCGCAGAAGAAGGTCTTGCAGCCGCTCTCCGTGAGCAATTCGAGGCGGTCGTACAGGGCATTTTTGTCGAAATCGCGCGGCAGGTCGCGGTGGCCCGTCAACGCGCAGCTCATATAAAATTCGCTCATATCAGCGGTGCGCTCCTCTCCTTTCCTCTGCCGCGCGGATACTTTGCAGGCGTGGGTCTCTTCTTCCGGATGACGACGATCGTCCGCTCGCCGCAGCCCTCGGGCAGGGAGAAGATAGCGCATTCCTCCACCTCTCCGCCGAGCAGCGCGATCGCCCGTTCCGCCTCCGCAAGCTCCGCTTCCGCATTCCCCTTGTATGCGATCATCCTTCCGCCCGTTCTGACAAGGGGGAGGCAATATTCGGCAAGGGTGTTCATGCGCGCGACGGCGCGGGCGCAGCAGACGTCGAACTTTTCGCGGAATTCCCCCCGCGCGGCGTCCTCGGCGCGGAGCTTTTGCACCGACATGCCCGAAAGTCCGAGCTCTTTTACGGCTGTTTCGAGAAATTCGCATTTCTTTCCCACGCTCTCGAAGAGGGTAAAGGAAAGATCCCCGCGCAAAATTTTGAGGGGGACGGACGGGAACCCCGCCCCAGAACCGACCTCGGCGACTGTGGAATTTACAGGAAAAAAGCGCTCCCCCATTGCCGAATCGAGAAAGTGTTTGTACAAAATTTCCCTCTCTTCCACTACGGAAGTGAGGTTGAATTTTTCGTTGCAGGCGAGCAGAAGTTCCCGAAACGCGGCGAATTTTTCGCCGTATTCCCCGCCGATCAACGATAAAAGTCGCGCGCAGTCCGCGCCGATCTCTTTCATACTTCGATTATAGCATATTTTATGCGCTTGCGCAAGCGTAATTTTGCGGAAAGACGGGTTCGTTGTCGGGTTGTTGATTGCGTTTTCCACATTGTGGAAATTTCGGGGGATAATTTTCCCTTCCTTTCCCCGCGCGCCCGAGCGGCTCTCTCCGCCCTCCTTCCCCCCGTTGACAGTCCCCTCTGTTTTCCACATTCCGTCTACAAAAAATTCCACAAAGAAAAAACTGCCCGATTTTCCGAAAATCCTTCTTTTCGCTTGAAATTTTTCTCGCTTTTCGCTATAATAGAGATATCACGGAGCGGACGGCAAAAGCTATCCACTTTTCCACCGCCCTTATTATTACTAATAAATTCTTTTTTAGAAGAAATCACTACAAGGAGCAGGACGATGAAATTTGTATGCGACGGGCTTTCCCTCTCGGAAGCGGTGACAAAAACGAGCAAGGCGTGCGCGGCACGCACGACGGCGCCCATCATGGAATGCGTAAAACTGACGGCAAAGAACGACGAAGTGACTCTTCTCGCGACCGACGGGGAACTCTCCATCCGCAAAAGCGTAAAGGCGGAAGTGTTTGAGGAGGGCGAAGTTTGCGTTACGGGCAAATTGTTTGCCGACTTCCTCACAAAACTTTCGGGAGAGGAAGTCACCATCAAAACGGGGGAAAGAGGAATGGAGATCGGCTACCGCGACGCCTCTTCCTTCTTGCAGACCCTGCCCGCAGAGGAATTTCCCGCCATCTCCTTTGACGTCGGAGAGAGCTATTTCGTCATGAAACAGGGCGCCCTCAAACAGGTGATCGCGGAGACGGTTTTCTGTTGCGCACAGGACGATTCCCGCCCCATTCTCAAAGGCTGCCTCTTTGAATTCAAAGAAAAACTCGAAGTGACCGCGCTCGACGGCTACCGTCTCGCCCTCTCGTCGGCAGAACTTCTTTCGCACAACACCGAGAAGAGCATCATCTGCCCCGCGCGCACCCTCGTTGAAATTTCCCGCATGCTCGGAGAGGATGACGCAGAGATCACCGTCTACACGCAGGGCGGGAACCTGCTCGTGAGCGCGGACGGAATGACGATCGTCTCCCGCCTCTACCAGGGCGAATTTATCCGCAAGGAGAGCGTGATCCCGCCGAGTTTCCTCACCGAAGTCACCCTGCCCCGCCTCGAACTCATGTCGAGCGCGGAGCGCGCGGCGATCCTCATCCGCGGGGACAAAAACAACCTCGTCACCCTCGAAGTGGGTTCGGACGACGTAAAGGTCCGCTCCGCCTCCGATATGGGCAACGTCTATGAGAGCGTTTCCGCGCATGTCAACGGAAAAGACCTCGTCATCTCCATGAACGCAAAATATCTGCTCGACGGGCTCCGCGCCCTCGACGAGGAGGAATGCGTGCTCTCCTTTAACAGCGCGATTTCTCCCTTTATTCTGCAAAATAAGGACAAGAAAGACACTCTCTATTTGATTTTACCCGTCAGAAACGCCCAATAATCGCTTGACGAAAGCGGGGAAAATCTTTATAATCAAACTGAAAGATCATATTAGGAGTATAAATTATGAAAAGAACTTACCAGCCCAAGAAGAGACAGAGGAGCAAAGTGCACGGTTTCCGTAAGAGAATGGCGACGAAGTCGGGCAGAAACGTTCTCAAAAGAAGGAGAAATAAGGGAAGAAAGCATCTTTCCGCTTAACGTGAACTATCAGCGTATCAAAAAGAAAAAGGATTTCAAGAAAATTCTGAGCACGGGAAAACGGGCATACGGCGCGGCGCTCACCGTCGTCTATCTCCCCTCCGAAGAGACGGCAATGGCGGTCTGTGTGGGGAAAAAGTACGGAAAGAGCGTCGGCAGAAACCGCGTAAAGCGGCTCCTGCGCGAAGCGTTCCGCGCGCAGGCGGAGAAACTGACCCGTCCGTGCACCTTTTTACTCATTCCGAAAATCGCCGAAGAATATTCCTATCATACCTTTAAAAGGGATCTCGGAAGCATTTTCAAAAGGGAAAAGTTAGTCAGTGCCTGAGCTTTCCGTATTGCTGAAAGAAAACGTCCGCTACCTGCGGAAAAAGTTGCGCCCCCGCCTTTTGAAGGGGATCTGCATCCGCATGATCTCCTTTTACCAACGCAAACTCTCCCGCCACACCTGCCTCTTCGAGCCGACATGCTCGGAATACACCAAGCGGTGTATCAATAACTTCGGCGTGCTTGCGGGGATCGTCTTGGGAATGTGGCGCATCCTGCGTTGTAATCCCTTCGGCAAGGGCGGGATCGACCCCGCGCCCGAGCGCTATTTCAAGGCACGCTGGCTTGTTTGACTATCAAAATGACATCGATTTCTTTCCCTCTTCTCGAACAGGGGTTTTACGTCAATCTGAATTGGCTGGGACAGCTCGTCCGGCTCATCATCGACGGCGTCGGAATTGTCGGCGTCGGCGTCATTGTGTTTGCCCTCATTCTGAAAGCGATCACGACCCCGTTCGACATTTACCAGCGCGTAAAAATGCGCAAACAGAACCTCATCATGGAGCAGATGAAGCCCGAACTCGAAAAGCTTCAAAAGCAGTATGCCAACGACAAGCAGACGTACAGCATGAAGATGCTCGAATTGCAGAAAAAGAACGGTTACAGCATGCTCGGCGCCTGCCTTCCCATGATCATCTCCTTCGTCATCCTCATCATCGCGATTACGGCCTTCCAATCGTATGCCCAGTACGCCAACCTCTCCATGTACGAGAGAATGGCGGAGGGCTATAATGCCGCCGTACTCGAATACGCCGTGGACGGCAAGGATTACCATTTCCTCAAAGAGGGAGAAGAGGAAAACGAGCTCGTCATCACCATGGAAAAATTCACGGACACGGACGCCGAGGGACGCCCCTCCTTTACCGAGGACGGGATCGTCTATTCCTTGGTGGACGGCACGGACGGCATCCGCCGCATGCAGGTAGAGAGCACGGAGAAAGAGACCTATCTCTTTTACCGTTACAGCCTCTCCACTGCGGACACGGGACGCAGCTATTCCATCAATAAGGACAAGCTGAAACAAAATGCCGAAATTTGGGCAAAGGTGCAGGAGAAAGTCTCCGCAGGCGAGACCGAGGATACCGCCTGCCTGCAATATTTTCAGGAGATCGGCTCGGCAGCGTCCGCGAACGTCTTTCGCAAGGACCATAACCCCGGCTTTTTGTGGGTGAAAAACGTTTGGTATCCCGACGTCAGCTACAACCACCCCATCCAGGAATATTCGGCCTTCACCAAGACATTCAGTTCGGGTATCCGCACGGAGGGAAGAGAGGACGAGAGAAGTATCGGACAAGTCATCTCCGAGCCGGATTACAACATTCTCACCGCCGATCTTGCGGAGGAGAAGGAACAGCCCAACGGTTACTTTATTATGATCATCATCTCGATCGGACTCATGCTTTTGTCGCAGTTCGTCATGATGAAGAGCAGTAAGGCCACCAACCAGTATCAAACCGTGGACGGGCAAGGCGCGCGGACGCAGAAGATCATGATGGTGATGATGCCCATCATGTTCGCCGTGTTCGGCTTTTTGTGGAGCGCCGCGTTCACGATCTATAACGTCATCAGCAGCTTTATTTCCATCGTCGTTACCCTGCTCACGAACCTCATCATCGGCAGGATCTTCAATAAAAAGGAAGAAGAGGCGCTCAAAGAACGCTACACCCGCAGCGCCCCCAAGAAGGGCGGGAGCGGCAAGGACGCAAAGAAGAAAAAATAATTCTCATGTTGGAAGGTTAAGTATATGGAAGAGAATCAGGTATTCAGCGGAAAGACGGTGGAGGAAGCCGTCGCGGAGGGACTGAAAGTTCTCGGCGTCACGCGCGAGGAAGTAAACGTGGAAGTCCTCGAAGAAGGCAGAAAAAAGTTGTTCGGATCGGTGCCCGCACAGGTAAAATTGACGTTGATCCCCAAGCAGTCGGACGGCGAGCGCGCAGTTGCGTTCCTCGAAGGGCTCTTTGAATTGCTCGACGTGGACGCGGTGCCCACGCTGCGCGAAGAGGACGAACGGATCGTGGTCGATCTTACGACGGAGGAGTCGGGCAAAGGGCTCATCGGACGTCGGGGAGAGATGATCGACGCCATCCAGACCCTTGCGGGCGCGGTGGCGAATATGGGCAGGAGAGATTATAAGCGGGTGGTCGTGGATTGCGGCAACTACCGCGAGGACCGCGAAGAGACGCTCCGCCACGTTGCCGAAAAACTTGCGGCAAAAGCGGTGCGCCTTGGGAAGAAAGTCCGCCTTGAACCCATGAACCCCTATGAGCGCAGGATCATCCATTCCGCCCTCATGGACAATCCCGACGTGACGACAAGGAGCGAGGGCAAGGAACCGGCACGGTTTGTCGTCATCATTCCCAACAATCTCAAACCCTACGAAAAGCGGGACCGTTACGGGAAACCGAGCGGCAGATACGGCGACAGGAAGGGCGGCAAAGACGGCAGATACGGGGAGAGAAAGAACGACAGGTACGGCGAGAGAAAGCCCTATCCCAAGCGCGAACTTCCCGCAGAAGGCACGCCGCAGTCCTCGGGAACAAGCCTTTCAAGGGGCGGAAGCGGCTACAAAAAGGGCGGTTTCAGCGGATTTTTCGGGACCTATCTCGGCAATTCCCGCGACAGTGAACCCGCCGCAACGGAAGAACCGCAGACGCCCGACGAACCCGCTACGACGGACGAAGAATAATCAAAATGACAGAAAAATGCCCCTTTCGAGGGGCGTTTTACGATTTGTTTTTCGATTATAGTAAGGCGGCGCCTGCGGACTTGTCCGCAGGCGCCGCCCTTTTCTGCGGTTGTTAGTTGTTTTTCAGCCATTCCTGTGCCTTGGCCTTCGAGAAAGCGGTGATGCTTTCTTTTTTATACGGGGAGGTTTCCCCACCGTTCGTATAAAGGAAGTAATCGCCGTCCGGAGTCAGGAACATCGTCATTTCATAACCTGCGGGATCGCCGTAGTAGCTGAACGTCACTTTTTTGACGACGGAGGCCGTGGCGGTGTCGTAGGTCTTTGTTTTCATTGTCTTGACCATTCTTTTTTCTCCTTTTTTCTTTTATTCTATAATTTTTTTAAATTTTCGTCAAATAGAATTCGGTAATTTTATAAATTGAAAAAAAATGGTAAATTATACCGCAAATTGTGATTTTGTATCTGTCTTTCCGCCGCAGTCGCCGAGAAAGCAAGCGAGCGCGCCCG
The DNA here is from genome assembly GCA_947632195.1 of uncultured Clostridia bacterium. Taxonomy (GTDB): domain Bacteria; phylum Bacillota; class Clostridia; order Christensenellales; family Borkfalkiaceae; genus Gallimonas. The sequence continues at coordinate 105,302 of CANROE010000003.1, forward strand.
CGATCCGCTCCGCCATGCTGTACACAAGGTGCAGACGGGTCAGATTCAACATCGAATAGGAAAATCCCGCCCGTTCCCCCACGATCCCGAGCACGGAAATATCCCCTATCACCCCTAAACGTTTGTTTGCTCCCGAACCGGGGCGGAGCGGACTGTCGGAGAGTTTAATGAGCCCGAGTTCGGAGCTCTCCCCTACCGCCGCGTCGACGGCGATGACTTTGGAGAAGGGATGGGTTTCCTGCAAAAAACGTTTGAGATATTTGATCTCTTTTGCGGTCACGGGTGAGCGCAGTGTACCGTAGACATAGGCATGCCCGCTCTCCTTTGCATGGCGCAACATCGTGCCCGCGATCGGACCGAGACTGTCCCCGATCGCCAGGTCGCTGCCGATACAGAGAATGACAGGAGGATGTTCAAGGCGGCCGAGCAGCCGTCTGAGGGCGAGCTGTATGCCCGTTTCCGCCATCGTATTGCAAACATGAAAGGCAAATTCCATTGTGTTTCCCCTTTTTTTGCGATAAGTATCTCCAAAAGAAACTTTTTTATACCGCGTTGAAAAAAACGCGACAAAGGTATAAAAAGGTGGTATAATAGAAATAGTTAATTGTTCGGAGGTTACCCTTGATCGATTTGTTACTCGCGTCGTCAGGCTGGGTTGTCGATCTGATGTTCTTTCTGATCCTCATTCTCGGTACGGCGCTCGGAGCATACAGAGGATTTGTCGCGGGGGTCTGCAAACTTGCGGGACGCATTGTCTCCATCATCTTCGCCGTCGTCTTCTGTATCTCCTTTGCGAACTTTTTGGAGACTTGTTTCCACATGACTTCCGCGATCGCGGACGGAATCGCGAGTTCCATTGCGAAAAATGAACTCTACGCACAGGCGCTGCCGGCGGATATTGTCGGCGCAGAACTTGAAAGTTTCCTCGGCGGCATGCAACTCAACGGGATCGCCGCGTGGCTGATCAAGCGCTCCTTTGCAAGCGTTGCGCTCATTCCCGCAGGAACAACGCCCGCGATGATGCTCGGCAGCATTCTTGCTAAGTGGATCTCCGTCGTGATCGCCTTCGTGTTGCTCATTCTGATTGTGCGCCTCGGTGCGTGGGGCCTTACCAAAGCATTTGGCGCATTGAAAAATGCGCTTGCGCCCCTTAGAGTGGTCGACCAGGTGCTTGGCGCAGTCCTGGGACTTGCAAAAGCGCTGTTTTGGGTGTTTGTGATTCTACTCGTATGTAACTGGCTGCCCTTCGAGGGTTTGCAAAACTTTATTTCGTCGAGCACGATCGTAGGCAAGATTTATGTGAGTGATTGGTTCCAAAGCGCAACGAGCTATGCGATTTCGGGTAAGTGGTTTGATGAATATGTGAAAGGTTGGCTAAGTTAAATCTGTCAGACGGGCGGGGAAACCCGCCTGTTTTTTTGTACTTTTTCCGCGCATCGGCAATATTTTAGCACTAGATGTTTCACGTGAAACACGGCAAAAACTGCCATTTTGACTTGGGTAGTTTCACATGAAACATTTTTTGAGGTGTTTTCGGGATACGCATAACAAAATACAGGTTGTTTCACATGAAACATTCCTCTCTTTTGCGAAAAATGCGTGATAATTTTGAAAATAAGGAAAGAATTGCCATCATTTACTTGCAATTCCAAGAAAACTGTGGTACAATAATGCAGTAATTCGGCCAAACTGTTGGCGTATTATAAATACATTCATATAAGGAGCAGAATTTGAGCAAGACATTTAAAATAGTCCTCTCGGTGATTCTTGTGCTTGTTTTGGGCGTCGGTATCTACTTTACGCTGTCGACGCTCATGAAAAACAGCAAAAAAATAGAATCTTCGGAGTTTGAGATTCTCGCTATGGGCGAAGAATTGCCGGAGAATAGTCCGAACAAGGACAAAGATGCGGGTAAACCGATCGTAAAAGTCTATGTGGACAATTACACCGTATATGGCTATACGGACGTAAATGCCAGACAGTATGCGTTCTGGGCCAATTTTGCAAGTTTGTACAACGCAGACGGCAAATTGATCCTTGATAAATGGGTCGCAGAAGGAACAGTCGTTTCCTATGACTATTCCGACCCGAACGCGGGTGCGGGCTGGGGCAACTTTATCTATATTGCCGTGCTTGTCGTCGGCATTGTTGCGTTCTTCCTCGTTTTGCGGGCGACCAGCGGCGGTGGCGGCAAGGTGATGAACTTCGGCAAGACAAAGGCGAAAGTCTCTACTAACCTCAAAGTCCGTTTCTCCGATGTGGCGGGAGCCGAGGAGGAGAAACAGGAGCTTGCAGAAGTCGTGGAGTTCTTGAAAAGTCCCAAGAAGTTTGCGGATCTCGGAGCGAGGATCCCCAAGGGCGTGTTGCTCGTCGGGCCTCCCGGAACGGGCAAGACGTTGTTTGCAAAGGCCGTGGCGGGCGAGGCGGGCGTGCCGTTCTTCTCGGTGAGTGGCTCCGACTTTGTGGAGATGTACGTCGGCGTGGGTGCCTCGCGTGTGCGTGACCTATTCGATCTTGCCAAGCGGAACCAGCCGTGTATTATCTTCATCGATGAGATCGATGCCGTCGGCCGTCAGCGTGGAGCGGGCCTCGGCGGGGGACACGACGAACGGGAACAGACCCTCAACCAGATCCTCGTTCAGATGGACGGTTTCGATTCCAACGAGGGCGTCATCGTAATGGCGGCAACCAACCGTGCCGATATTCTCGACAGTGCCCTTCTCCGTCCCGGCCGCTTTGACAGGCAAATATATGTTCACATGCCAGATGTTAAGGGGCGTGAACAAATTCTCAAAGTGCATGCCCGCAACAAGCCCCTGGCGCCCGACGTCAATTTTAAGACGATCGCGCGCATGACGAGCGGATTCTCCGGTGCAGATTTGGCAAATTTATTGAATGAGGCTGCCATTCTTGCGGCGCGTGCGGGCAAGAAGATGATCGGAAACCTCGAACTTTACGAGGGGATCAACAAGGTCATCATGGGGCCGCAGAAAAAGAGCCGCGTCGTGACAGAGGCGGAGAAAAAGACGACCGCCTATCACGAGGCGGGGCATGCCGTGCTTGCAAAGCTGTGCGAGCACAACGACAACGTGCAGGAAGTCTCCATCATTCCCAGAGGCATGGCGGGCGGCTACACGCTCACCCGTCCCGAGAACGACGACGACCGCTACACGGTGAACAAGCTCAATGACTTTATCTGTATGGCGCTGGGCGGCAGGGTCGCCGAGGAGATCGTCATACAGGACATTTCCGCAGGCGCGTCCAACGATATTCAAAAGGTAACGCAAATGGCGCGGAAGATGGTCACGGAGTGGGGCATGAGCGAACGTCTCGGACCCATCGCCTACACGAGCGACGGCCCCGTGTTCCTCGGCCGCGACTTCGAGGAGCGCAACACTTACAGCGAAGAGACGGCGGGGATCATCGATGAAGAGGTCAAGCGCATTGTCTCCGCCGCGTACGAGCGCGCCAAAAAGTTGCTCACCGAAAACAGGAGCATTCTCGACAACATGTCCCGCGTTTTGGTGGAGCGGGAGACGATCTACACCGAAGAGGTGGATATGCTCATGAAGGGCGCAAGCTGGGAGGAAGTCTTGAAGTATATGGAAGATCACGACAAGGACGCTCCCGACGATCCCTTCGGTGCAAAGGAGCACCCCGAAGAGCATACCGAGGAGCCGAAACAGGGCGACGCGGAGTAAGTTTTTACGGGAGAATATCTAAGAGGTGACAGTATGGGCAAAATCATACCTTTTTCCAATCAGAAGGGCGGCGTCGGCAAGACGACGACCTGCGTGAACATGGCGGCGTACCTTGCAAAAGCGGGCAAGAAAGTGCTGCTTGCGGACATCGACCCGCAGGGGAACGCCACCACGGGGCTCGGTTTTTCCAAGAGCCAGATCAAAAAGTCGGTGTATAACGTGCTCATCGAGGACGAACCGGTGAAGGACAACATCCTTCCCACCGAGATGCCCAACCTGTTTTTGCTGCCTGCAAACATTGACTTAGCGGGCGCGGAAGTGGAGCTCGTCTACAAGAAAAACAGAGAACGGGTGTTAAAAACGGCCCTCGACAAGGTGAAAAACGACTACGATTTCATCCTCATTGACTGCCCGCCCTCGCTGGGGCTTATCACCATCAATGCGCTCGCCGCAGCGGACAGCGTGATCATTCCCATTCAGAGCGAATATTACGCGCTCGAAGGGTTGAGCCAGCTCATGAACACCATTTCGCTCGTCAAGCAGCATTTGAACAAGGGGCTCAAAGTGGAGGGCGTGGTGCTCACCATGCACGACCGCCGCTCCCTCATCAGCCGCCAGATCGCGGAGGAGATTAAAAAATACTTCACCAAAAAGCTGTATGAGATCGTCATTCCCCGCAACGTGCGCCTTGCGGAGGCGCCGAGCCACGGAAAACCCATACTTCTCCACGATCCCAAGTGCATGGGCGCGCGTGCGTATGCGGCGCTTACCGAAGAATTTTTGAAGAAAACGGAAGGAGGAGAATAAGATGGCAAAGGGCTTAGGAAGAGGGCTTTCCGCGCTGTTCAGCGACACGGAGGAGGCCTATGAAAACGCGACCGAGGGCTTGACGGGCGGAGCGACGGAGCTCTCCCTCGGGGATATTTATCCCAACCCCGACCAACCGCGCAAGGAGTTTGACGAAGGCGCTCTCCTCGACCTCACCAATTCCATCAGGGAACACGGCGTCATCAGCCCCATCGTGGTGAATAAAAACCCCGACGGCACTTACATGATCATCGCGGGCGAACGCAGATACCGTGCGGCAAAGAATGCGGGCCTTGCCACCATTCCCGCCGTGATAAAGGAGCTCGACCAGCGCGAAATACAGGAAATTTCCCTCATCGAGAACTTGCAGCGGGAGGACCTGAACCCCATCGAAGCTGCATACGGTATGAAAAAACTCATGGAGGAGTACAGCCTCACGCAGGAAGTTCTTGCAGAGCGTTTGGGCAAGTCCCGCCCCGCCATTGCCAATACGTTGCGACTTTTGACGCTGTCCGACGAGGTGATCGCCCTCGTGCGGGAGGGGAAACTCTCCTCGGGGCATGCGCGCACGCTCGTGCCCGTTCCCAAGGAGGAACAATCGGCGCTCGCCGCGCAGTGCGTGAAGGAGGGCTGGTCGGTGCGCGAAGCGGAGCGGGCCGTGAAACAGTTTCTGAACCCGCCCGAGGTGCTTAGCCGCCAAAAGGAGGCGAAAAACGCGCTCGCCAACGCCGAACTCAAACACTTCGTGGAGCGGCTGAGGACGACCTTCCAAACAAAAGTTTCCCTCATCGGCACCGAGAAGAAGGGCAGGATCTACATCGATTACTACTCCCGCGACGATCTCGACCGTATCTGCGAACTTTTGGATATTCTCGACCGCCAGGAGTGACGTGTAGAGTGACGCGCGGAGTGACGCACAGAGCGGCGCGCCGCCGGAATTCACTATATCTTGTGTTTTCGCGGGAGGGGTTTCCCCGTCTTGCCACAACATTTTGAAGAAAAAAGAGCGAAAAATCGCATTTCTTGGTGAAAATATCCAAAAAAAAGCAAAAAAAAGGTAAAAGTTTCACAAAAAATTTTCCAAATAGTCTTGACAAACCCTTTCGAGTGTGATATATTTGCGTTAGTGTTGAAATGACGATAGGGGGGAAGTCATGATGCAGAAAGACGTTCGTTAATCTTTTTTTGCTACTTTTTTTGCGGTCCGCACTGCGGCAACGGCAAGAAAAGAGCGGAGGAGAGCAACGGACGTCTTTCTGTATTCGGCAGACCGAAAAACGGCATTATCGCGCTTTTTCTCCTGCTTTGCGCCCAAGGCAAACGAACGCCAACCCCCAAACGGCGGGAAGTTGCCAACGGCAAGAGGAAGGAGAAGGGGGGCGGACACGAGATTCTATTATAAGAGGTAAAGGAATGAAGAAGAAGAAACTTTTGAAAAGCGCTTCGCTCGTTGCCCTCTCTGCTGTCATGATGTGCGGCGCTGCCGCAGCATTCGCAGGGTGCGGCACAAACGCTTACCAGATTTCCGTTTCCATGTTCTGCGGCGATACCGACGTCGATATCAACCGCAAGAACTGCAACGACTGGGCTGAGCAATATACGACGAAATTGCGCGAAAACGGCACGTTCGGCGAGGATGACAAAGACATTACCATCAAGTTCTCCTATCAGACGAATACCGATTCGTATTTCGACCAGTTGAAGAATGAGATCGCTTCCGGCTCCCAGCCCGACGTGTTCTATGTCTCCCCCAAGTATGTGAAGGCATGGAGCAATGCAAACCGTATTCTCGACTTGTCGACCGCGCTTGCCAAAGACGCAGACACCCTGACCGATATTTGGGAGGACTCCCTCGCGTTCTACGGCTATTCCAAGGACGATAAGTACACCTCCGGCGACCGTATCAAGTTCGACGGCAGCAAGTTCGTCACCGTAGACGATCCCAGTGTCACAGTCGGCATTTACGGCCTTCCCAAGGACTATTCCAACTTCGGTCTCGGCTTTAACGAAGTGTTCTTTACGCCCGAAGTGCGCAAAGCCCTCACCACCAAGATGACCTTGGACAGAGACGGCGTCAAGGGCGCAGAGTACAAGGGCGCGGATATTTCCTATGATCCCGAAGAAGGCGTTGTCATGGTAGACGGCGAGGACGCTCCCCTTGTCAACATCGGCGTTCCCACCTACTACAAGCCTTATAACTTCTATGCTTACGCCAACTACGGCGCCGCGCTTGCAGCAGGCGATCCCATGGCGACGGCAGTGGAAGTCTATACGGGCGGCGAAGGCTACTGCGTGACCATCCCCGGTTGGCCCGGCGACACCTTCGAGGACGCGAAGGCCGACACGGCCACCGCAAACAATCCCTGGAAAGAGGTAGATACCACTATTCCTACGGATATGCAAGATTCGAGCGCCACTTATGATACCTCCAAGGGATACATCACCTACACCTATGCAGAGTACTCCGCTTTGACGTGGGCTGTCACCTACTATGTGAACACCTACGACTGGCAGGGCAACGGCAGGGGCGGCTGCAGGACCAATGCAGGCGTGAAGAACGTCTACGGCAACGACCAGTACGACGGCGTTCTGTATCTCCTTCCTTGGCTCGCAGGCAACGACGCGCAGTATCTCGACGAGAAGTCCACGACCGCGATCAACGGCTCCTCCGCGACCACGATCGGCAAAGAGACCTATACAGCTTCCCATAAGAAACTCAACGGCCAAAACGAAGACGTCGAGATCCAATACGGTGTGAACAGTGAGAGATTCCTCGAAACCGTCGGCGCATTCCACGCTTACGGCTCCGACTGGAACGGCAACTCCAACAACGCGGGCGATACCACCATCGAGAAATCCTCCGGTTGGGATTTGTTCGTTGCAGGTAACTGCGTGTTCTACGGCGTCGGCACCTGGAACGCAGGCGCGCTCAACGCTACCGACCGTCAGTATCTCCAATACAGACTGATGCCCGAACCCGTCTCCGAATCCTTCGCTCTCGGTTCCGTCATCAAGGATCAAGATTACAACATCAAGACTTACGGCGATCCCACCAAGACCTACGACGGCGATGCGATCAAAGCCAACCAGTTGCTCCGTCAGGATCAATGGGGCGCCCGTATGGACTCCGTCGGTTACGGCGTGAGCACCTCGGCAAAAGAAGGCGGCGCATGGCGTGAAGAGGCGGCTGTCGATCTCGTCAGATACCTCACCATCACTTCTTCCACGCAGGTCACCCTTACCTATTCGGGTTCCCAGCTGCCCAACTTCAAGTCCCAGTGCGACGACTTCTACAAGAACGACGGCGACTTTGCGGACATGATCACTCCCGACGACGCGTCCAAGTGGGATCCCGCTTATAAGATCGCGAAAGAGATGTATGCGGCAGGTTCCGCCTCCGCTACGAGCAGCACCTCGATCAGCACATGGATGTCGACAAATTATCCCAACCAGAAGTATGACACCGCATTCGGCAGCGATCCTCTGTCCTCGTTGAAGAGTCTTGCTTACTCCATGAAGGTGCTCTACATGATCGCCTACAAAGAGGCAGACCGCGACCTTTCCCTCCGTATGCAGTACGGTCTGAATGCGACCCGCGACTCCGCAATGTACACCTACAACGACGCTTGGATCGACACCCTCGACCCTCGCGGCAAGGGCTTGCTTATGGCATACGACCAGCAGACGGCTCACTCCAACATGGCCGATATCCTCGGCAAAGTGTTCAAGAGCGATAACCCCGGCGGCCAGCCCGTCTCCGGCAGCGGCTACGGCACTCCCGCATGGTGGTGCCTGCACCAGGCTCAGGCAGTTCAGACCGAGCTTGAAAAGGCGATCGCAGAAGAAAAGAGCTTGATGTCGTAAGTGCAGATCTTCTTCGGATATCCCCCTTCGCGGGGATATCCGAGGGGGATATGAAAAAAATTGTAAGGAGGAATTTATGGAAGACAGCATTGCCGTAAATGAGGCTGTTTCCGAAGAGCAGGCCGTCGCTGTTGAGGCGGTCCCGCAAAAGAAACAGAGAAAGCCCATCAACCAGGCAAAACTGCAAGATAACCTTTGGGGTTGGATCTTCTGTATCCCGCTTATCATCGGTACCGTGTGGTTCGTGTATATCTGCTTGGTCCTGGCATTCCTGCTCTCGTTTACCAACTACAACATCATCAACGGCGGCGATATGTTCAAGTACATCGGGGAAATGGGTCAGCATATCATGACCAACCCCGAAACGGGCGCCTCGTCTCCGTTCTATTGGTACTCCTATGCGTTTACCAACATGACGCAGACGCAGTATCCCATGAATGAGCTCGGCGCATACCTTTTCAACACCGTGTTCTACATGATCGGTATCCCGATCGGTATGATCCTCTCGATGTTCTTTGCGGTATGCATGTCCCGCGACATCAAGGGCGGTAACGCATTCAGAGTGCTCTACTATCTCCCCTGCGTTGCAAGTACCATTTCCATCGTCTACACCTTCAAACTCATGTTCTCCCAGCAGGGCGTTATCAACGGCATCCTCGGGCTGAAAGATTTTGACGGCGGCGGCGGTTTCCAGTGGATCAACCTGCGCGGCGTGACCGATATCACATGGAACGGCCTCATCCGTGCAAACGGCGGTACCCCTACATCCGAGTCCGCGTTCATGAACGATCCTTATTGGTGCCAGGGTATGTTCACAAAGCTCGTCATCATCATCATGAGCGTGTGGAAGGGCCTCGGCGGAACGATCATTCTGTACATAGCCGGTCTTTCCGGTGTGAACGCAGCCACCAAGGAAGCGGCGCAGATCGACGGCGCGAACGGCTGGACCATCTTCTGGAAGGTCACCATGCCCGACCTCTATCCCGTCATTTTCTACAACATCGTCACTTCCGTCATCGGCGGTATGCAGATCTATATGGAGCCTACGTTGTTCATCGGCGAGCAGTACATCACCTCAGGTTATGTCTCCCTCATCCAGGTCAACGGTATCAAGGCCGGCAAGTCCTCGCAGGGCGCTGCCTACGGTATGATCCTCGCCGTCATCATCTTTGTGCTTACCATGTTCCAGTTCTGGCTGGATTCGCGCAATAAGGACTAAGGAGGGAATATTCATGGAAAATCTTGAAAATATCGTAGAAGAACCCGTAGTCCAAGAGAAACAAGAGTATTCGTCCATCCGCTATGCGTTTGGCGCAGTGCTCGCCTTCTTCGGAATTTCCAGCAAAACGCACCGCGCGAGCAAGAAACGCGCGAAATTCGTAGGCGACGTATTCACCTACATCGTCCTGCTCTTCGGCACCTTCCTCATGGTCTATCCCTTCTGGTGGATGATCGCGGCGTCCTTTGCCGATACGACCGACGGCGCAACGTCTACCCAGGTCATCCGTGAGATCGTTTGGTGGCCCACAAGAAGCACGGTAGAAGGAACGTTCTCCTCCACCCATAAGGGCGGGATATTCTGGAACTATCAGCTCTTCTTTACCGAAGGTCTGACCGTCGTCAACGGCGATTTCACTTTTTGGAGAGCGCTCCTCAACAACCTCATTTACTCCATCGTGCCTGTCGTCATCGGCGTCATCACGTCGGCGTCTGCGGCATTCTCTTTCGCCAAGATCAACTGGATCGGCAGAAACGCAGTGTTCTATTTCCTGCTTGCTGCGATCATGGTCCCCGGACCTTCTATCATGACGGCGCAGTACGCCATGTATAAGTCCCTGAAATGGCAGGAAAACGGCTTGGTGCTCATCATCCCCGGTATGTTCGGTTCCATTATGACGGCATTCTTCATCCGTCAGTTCCTGTTCGGACTTCCCACTTCCATCATCGAGGCGGCGAAGATCGACGGCGCAGGCTACTTCCGTATCTTCTGCGGGTTCATCCTGCCCCTTGCAATGCCCGCCATCATGGCACAGGGACTTCTGTCCTTCATGGGCTGCTGGAACAACTACATGGGTTCCTACATCATGATCCCCGATACTTCCAACGCAGTCAACCTTCCTCACGCGATCGCGAAGATGGACGGTTACGGCGGCGGCGGACGGTATGCAAACACGAACTATGCGGCGGTCATCGCGGGCTCCGTTGTCTGCGTCATCCCCGTCATGATCCTGTTCGCTTGTTTCCAGAAACTCATCATCGGATCCTTGATGCTCACCGGTTCCAAGGAGTAAAATCCAAAACGTATCAAAAAAACGGAGCGTTCCGCTCCGTTTTTTTGTGTGTGTTTTGTCATTTCCCCCCGTGCGTCATTCCGAATCTCTAAGCTCGGCACGAGCCGAAGGCGAAGCATCAAAGTAAATTTTTCTTTCTGTCATTTCGACCGAAGCGAGCAACGCGAGCGGAGTGGAGAAATCTCGCCTTATTAAGGCTCCCGAAAAAGATTGCAACGCAAGATTTTTCGGGAAGAGGAGCCACCGCACGCAAATAGAGGTTTTCGTTAAGAAAAGCGTGAAAAGCGTGCGTGCGGCGACGAGCGGTTGAGATGTCTCGACTACGGCTTACGCCTCCGCTCGACATGACAATTTTTGGGAAAGCCGGTCTGTTACCGCATCTGTCCTTTTGCCTCGCGCTTTCTCTTTATTGTCATTTCGTCCCGCGCTTCTAATATGTCATTTCGACCAAGCCGCTTTGGCGGCGCGTGGAGAAATCTCGTATCCTTCTTCAAAAATGAAAACTTTTCCAATACCCTTGACAAATTTTCGCCACTATATTATAATAAAGAAAATTCGTTTAGGGGGAAAGTTTATGAAAAAGCGCTATCCCGTGCTTGCGGGAATTTTAAGCGTTGCGCTCCTTCTCGCGGCCGCCGGTTGCGGCGAAAACAGCGGAACGGGGAGCGGTTGGTACGACAAGGACATTTGGATGACGGCGGGCTCTGCCGTCCCCACAACGGAGGCCGTTTTGCCCACGTCGGTGAGTTTCGGCGGCGACGTCGCCGTGCACGACCCGTCCGTCTTTTACGACGACACCACCCAAAAGTATTACGCTTTCGGCACCCACTTTGCCGTGGCGAGCTCCTCCGACCTCATCATCTGGAAACAGGAGGCGACCGACGGCAACAGCAACGTCCTCTACGGTAGCGAGGGCGCGGACGCAAAACTCAAAACGCTCAAAGAAACGCTTGGGATCAGCGGCGCCGTTGACACTTGGGCGCCCGACGTCATGAAGATCGGCGGGATGTACTATATGTATGTCTCTGCGACTTCGGCGTTCGGCTCCAATAAATCGGGCATTGTGCGGGTACGCGCGAACAACGTCATGGGACCGTACAGAGACGAAGAGAAGATCGTCTTTTCAAACGGACAGGGCGGAGAGCCAAACTGTATCGACCCCGAGCTCTTCTACGACAAGGACGGCAAGCTGTGGATGGTGTACGGCTCCTTCTTTGCGGGGATCTATATCAAGGAGCTCGACGATAAGGGACTTCCCAAAGAGGACGGGTTCGGAAAACTTCTCTGGAAGGGCAACAGCACGGGCGTAGAGGGTCCCTTCATCTTCTACAACCAGGAGCTCGACTACTACTATCTCATGACGAGCGACGGCTCTCTTTCTACCAACTACAACATGCGCGTGGCGCGGAGCAAGACTCCCGACGGCCCTTACACGGACATCGCGGGCAAAGACATGGCGCAGACGGCGGGGCTCGGGAACAAGCTCACGGGCAACTATAAATTTGCGGGCGACAGAGGATACGCCGCCCTCGGGCACAACTCCGTCATCAAAAAGGACGGAAAGTATCTCGTCGTGCACCACACCCGTTGGGAAGAGGGCAGCGGCGGCGTGAGCGGACCGCACCGCGTGGAAGTGCGTCAACTCTATTTCAACGAAGAGGGCTGGCCCGTGCTTTCCCCCAACCGCTATGCGGGCGAGGAGAAGGGTACCGTCACGCAGGAGAAAGCGGCGGGCGCGTATGACGTCATCGTGCAAAGGACTTTTACCGATGTCGCCTTTATGTCCTCCGTGCGCTATACGTTCAATGCCGACGGCAAGATCGTGAGCGGCGAACAGCAGGCGGGCACATGGAGCGTTTCGCAGAACTACTATGTGACCATCACCCTGGGCGACGTCGAATACAAGGGCGTGATCGCACCCGCATGGCGCAATTACGGCACGGCGAAGGGGATCTATTGCATGACAGCGACCTCCGCACAGGGCGGTGCGCTTTGGGTGAACGCAGCCGATTGAGAAAGCGAAAATTTCAACCTACCACATATCCCCCGAAAAGGGGGATATGTCATAAAAACGCAAGACGTATGCGAAAATAAGGTGTGATATGGCGATCAGGTATCCGAAAAATCCGCACTTCAACAAACTGCAAATGCGCACGCCCGACTATAAAAATTGGCAGGAGGGCTGCGCGCACGATCCCTCTCTTCTCGAATGGGAGGGGGTCTATTATGCCTATTCCACCGACACGTTCGGCGCGCCGAGCGGCTATCAGATCAGAAAGAGCACCGATCTTCTGCATTGGGAGTACGTCGGCTCGGCGTTCGACATGGAGGACACCGCTCCGCTCTACAAGCGCGGCAGGGGGGATCTGCAACCCGCCTACGATTGGTGCATGACGGCAAGCTCGGAAGTGGGCTACGGCGTGTGCGCGCGCAAGGACGGCACCATGGCGTTCTGGGCGCCTCACTGCGTGCGGGGCACGGACGGAAAGTTCTGGCTGTACTTCTCCTTGACGGGCTATTTCGGGGGCAGCAAGTCGTGTATCGGGCTCGCGAAGTCCGACCGGCCGGACGGCGGTTTCCGCTTTGTAGGGCTTATTTTGCGCTCTCCCGCAGGCTGGCGCACCCCCAACTGTATCGACCCGCAGTTCTTCTCCGCCGAGGGCAGGAGCTTTCTCGTGTACGGCTCTTACGGGCTCGGCATTTACCTCATTGAACTCGATCCTGCCACGGGGCTGAGAAAGGACGGCCTTACCTATACCGAATTTGCGCGGAAACACTGTACGCTTGCGCAGTATTACGGCACGCCGCTCGCGCGCGGTTCTCTCGAAGGGGGCGTGGTGCACTACCATGAGGGGGTGGACGTGATCGAAAAGGGCAAATGGGTCAAGAAAAACTATTACTATCTCATGTGCTCCTACGGCTCTCTCTCCTCCGTCTACAACATGCGCTGCGGCAGGAGCGAGAGACCCGAGGGCCCCTATGTGGATGTCAACGGGAATCTGCTCGTCTGCTCCACCGACTTGGGCACGGGCAACAAACTTCTCGGCAGTTTTCGCAAGAAGGGGGAGCCTGACTTCTTCTGTCCCGGGCACAACGACATGTTCACGACGTCGGGCGGGGTCAACCTCATTGCCTACCACTGCCGCACAAATTATTTCATCGAACAGGGCATGAGCCGCTCCAATAACTTCCACTATCTGTATTTGGGGCAGTACGCCTTCAACTCGGACGGCTGGATCGTGATGAACTCCAACCGCTACGCGGGCGAGGAATTGCAGGACGTGACGGCAGAGGAACTTCTCAACATCACGGCGGGCAAATTCGAGGCGGTGCGCTTTTTGCAGGGGTATAAGACGGTGACGGCAAAGCCTGTGGAGCTGCTTGCAGACGGCACGCTGCGCGGTGCATACACGGGCACATGGCAGATGTACGGCAGCCGCTATATCTCGCTGACGGTGGACGGCGAGGAATATCTCGGCGTGGTCATGCCCGCCTGGCACGAGGGGCAGGAAGCGGCGGGGCTCACCGTAACGGCGCTCGGCAGAACGTGCGGCATGGCGCTCCACCTCGACAGCACCTATCGCATCTGATATGTGAAAAAATTTCTCCAAATTTCATATTTTTGCTTAAATTTCGGCAAATAAAATTACGATTCTCCAAAAAAGAAGAAAATTTTTTTCAAAGCGGCTTGACAAAGCCGCTTTTGTGTGTATAATGAAAGTATCAATATCTAACGGAGGGAAATTATGTCGTCGAGAAAAATCGTGGCGCTGTGCGTGGCTGCGATGATGCTTGCGGGCTGTTGCGGTTGCGACGCAGGCGGCAAAAAAGAAGAAAACGAAGAAAAGGAAGAAGGGAAGGATTCGTTCACCGTGAGCGAATACGAAAAATTGCCCGAACTCAGATTCGGTTCTTTCTTCTCTGCGGAGGAGACGGGGGTCAGAACGGCGAAGATGAAAGCCCCCTATACGGATACCTATCAAGTCACGTTCCCGACCAAGATGGTGGAGCGCGTAAAGCTCTACGACGAAAGCGGCGCTCTCTTGCAGGACGCGGACAAGGCATTTTCGATCGACCTTAAAGAGGGACAGATCGTCTATGCGCAATTTTACTCCCTCACGGGATCGGTCAGGGTGACCGTCACGGCGGCGCACAACAACCAGATCATGCCCTTCGAGGTGGAAAAGGCGCCCGACGCGTCCTCGTTCTCCACCGTTTCGGCAGACCCTTCCGCCGACCCCATGAAACCCGCAAATATCGAGTACGTCAAGCGGAAGAACACGCTATATGTCTATTGCAACGCGCCCGAGGCACTCACGGAGGGTCCTCACGTCATCAATCATTGCATTACGCGGCAGGATGTCTCCAACCAGAGCGTGTTTTTCACCATGGAGCAGCAGAGCGACACCATCCGCCCCGCCGTGTATTACGGTTACCGCGTGCGCAATACGGGCACGGAGGACGTGTATGTCACCGTCAAAAACATCGGCTATCAGCGCTCAGGCGACGGCGCTTACCTCGGCGAGCAGGAGTGGACGCAATTCTACAACACCCAATTCAAGATTCCCGACCTCTCCGATCTCAGTGAGAGCCAGATGAACAACTGGAAGGCGTATTTCAGCTTTTACGGCAGCTACCCCGTGCCCTATTTCAAGCCCACGACCTATCGCATTCCCGCAGGCAAATTCATGTATGTGTTCGGGGGAACGACGAAGGATGCCTTCGGCGGCTACGACGTGGGCGACACGGCAGATAAGCCCGTAGACGGCAACTGTCAGAACGGCGCGGTGCTGTTCGACGTCGTCGGCAAGGCGGAGGGCGCTTACTATGTGTACAACGATCCCGCAAAGGTCGCGCCGGGCACGGAGGGCGGAGACGATCATCTCGGCATCACCGATCCTGCGGCGTACGGCGTGGTGCATACGGGCGAGGACGTGGGGTATGTGGTAGACAACGAGGCGACGTGGACGTTCAACGACGTCACACCCGCCGGCAAGCTGCCCGTCACCTTCAAGAATTATTATATGGACGACGTTCCCGATACGGGCGAACCTGGCGCGGAGATCCCCTCTACCGAGCACATTCAAACGCTCGAACAGTGGGTGACGCACATCAACGTGCAGACCGCACACGAGGCGGTGGGCACGGACATGACTTCCTTCCACACCCTGTTCAACAAGAAGAAAGGAGACGGCGTTCAGCTGCCCATAACGGTCGGTTGCGGCTGGTACGACAGTCGCGGCAAACTTGCCAACATCGGGAATTGGATGAAGGACTACCAGGACGTATTTACCTTTGTCAACCAGGGCGATAAAGAGCGGGAAGTCACGGTCAACCTCAACTGTACGGGCGCGCTGTGTACGCTTGTGCGCAACATCGACGGTTCGGTGGTGGAGGGGAGCGAATATTTCGCCTTCCAGCGCGGCACCGACCAGCATGGCGAAGGATACGACAAAGCGTTCCACTACAAGGTAAAAGTCCCCGCGCACAAGGTCGTGCAGTTCGTGGTGGAATACAATCTCATGGCAAATTCTACGGGTTATGTACGCCATAGCGTAGACCTGTCGGAATAAAATACCCCCCTAAAAATTCCCCGTTTCGGCGGGGAATTATTTTCGGCGCCTCTTCCCGAAAAATCTTGCTCTGCAATCTTTTTCGGGAGCCCTAATATTGAGATTTCTCGATTCCGCTACGCTCCACTCGAAATGACATATAAGAAACACTGTTTCCTATTGTCATGCCCCGCGCGAAGTTCTGTTTCTCTAAGCGCGGCACGAGCCGTAGAAGAAGTAGCGTAGTCGAGACGTCTCTACCGCATTATAATAAGGCGAGATTTCTCGATTCCGCTACGCTCCACTCGAAATGACAGATAAAGATGCGCCGCTCTTTGCCCCCTGCACGTTCTAAATTGTCATTTCGAGCTTGTCGAGAAATCTCTACCTTCTTTTCCAAATGTTATGTCTCCTGCACGCTAAATAAGAGGGCGCAAGGCGACCCCACCCCCCAGAGAAGAAAGCCTTTACAAAATCCTTGACAAACCCCTTTCTTTCGGGTACAATAGAAATGCGACAACAATAGAATAATCTTTGTTACAATAGGAAATATTTTCTCTTGCCATTGTGCGGTCAAATAATTTCCTTATTGTAACAAAGAGTTTATTTGAGCATCTTCTATTGTTGTCGCAAACAATACCGCCGATGGAGCGCGTCTCCTTTGGGGTACGCGCTTTATTTTTAAAAAGGAGAAATTTATGATGAACGACGGAAAAGTAGAACAGGTCATGCTGGAAGTGCTGCGGCGCTTGGAGGACGACCATGCGGGGCTGACGATCTCCCCCGTGGACGACCGCACATACGTCCTCACGGAGGAGGATATCCTGCGCGATCTCACCATCTTTTCGGACGAGGTGTTCGACGCAGAAACGGAGCAGGGGCCGACCGCGCTCGTCGTGAAATTCCGCAACGGCCAGACTTTCCGCATTGCGGTCAAAGAGGAATTTTAAGCCGATCGAAAACGCCGCCTTTTTTCCGAAAAATCGTGAGTAAATCTGTGCGCTCATTCGTCTATTATATAGGAAAGGAAAAAGGAGACATCTTATGAACCGTAGATCCGAACTTTCCGCACTCCTGTGTGCGGGCGTAATGCTTGTGTCTCTCTCCGCATGCGGCGGAGGAAAAACAATTCTCGGCGAGCCCGAAAAAGCTGTGCCGCTCAGCTACATCGAGCGCCGCGAGAAGGGGGAAACGTTTGATTCCCTGCTCTCCGCCTCTAACGCCTTTGCGGCAAAGTTCGGCCCCAAGGCGGCCGCGCTCTCTGAGGAGAAGAACGTCGTTCTGTCCCCCGTTTCCGTGTACATGGCCCTCGCGCTTGCCGCGCAGTGCGCCTCGGGAGAGACGGCAAGCGAACTCTACGCAGCTCTAAACGCACCCCGTGAGACGATTCGGGCGGAGTTTTCCGACTTCTACCGCTCCCTCACGGCCGAATACACGGACAGCAGAGGGAAGGTCGAGGCGCGGGTCGATCTCGGCAATTCCATCTGGGTCAACGAGGGAACGCCCGTCAAGGAGAGTTGCGTCCAAACGCTCGCAACGGACTATCATTGTTATTCCTACGCCGCCGACTTTGTGCGCGACAACGCGGGCGCGAACAAGGCGGTGCAAAACTTTGTCAAGGAGCAGACCCACGGGCTCATCGACCAAGATTTCAAGCTCTCCGATCAAACGCTCTTCGCACTCATCAATACGCTCTACCTGAAAGAGATCTGGAACGACGAGGGCGACGAGCTGCCGCTCACCCCCAAGAGCTATTCATTCACGCAGGGGGACGGGAGCGAAAAAACGCTGCCTCTCATGCAGGGCTACTATGCAAGCGGCAGGGCGATCGAGGGCGAGAACTTCACGAGTTTCTTCACCCGCACCTTGCACGGATACAAACTTCATTTTTTGGTGCCGAAGGAGGACGTTTCCCTCACTGACGTCTTTACCGAGGAAAACCTCAACGCCTTGCAGACGGCCGATTACGGCGGCTACGACGAGGAAACGGACACCGGTTATTGCACCCGCTGCCTCTTTCCTGCGTATGAAGCAAATTTCGACGAGGAGACGCAAGACGTTTTAAAAGAGATGGGAATCGAGCGGTTCTTCCGCGACCCGGGAAAATATCGCGATGGTTGCGAATTTGAAACGCTCACCGAGGAAAAAGTCTTTTGCAAGAAAGTACAGCATGTCGCCAAACTCAAAGTGGAGCGGCGGGGAATCGAAGGAGCGGCCGTCACGGTCGTCGGAATGGACGCAGCAACAGCGCCCGATCCCGCTACCAAGTTTGTCTATGAGGACTTTGTCGTCGACCGTGCCTTTGCGTTCGTGCTCACCGATCCCTATGGCGTTACCCTCTTCTCGGGCATTGTAAACGAGGTATAATATATAAATAGGAATAAAACAGCCGCGCCGCGCTTGAATCCAAGCGCGGCGCGGCGTTCTTATGCGGTCACTTTTTTCCGTTCAGGCGGTCGTTCTCCTCTTCGGTGTTCATGTAGTCGGCATGCGGCTCCTCGGGCGGCCTGCGGAAGGGGTTGCCGTTCTTGCACCAGAGCATGAGGCAGGCAAAGAGGATCGCCGCCCCCGCGCCGATGAGAGCGTAGAGCCAGCCGCACAAAATTCCCACGATCAGCACAGAAGCTGCGCTCAACACGGAAAGCACACAAAAAATCGTCTGAAAAATTTGTCTCATTTCAAAAATTTCCAAGTATAAGTTTTCTTTCATTGTAGCATAATGGGAGCAAAAATACAACATCTTGTGGTCAAAAATCTGTTCGGAAAAAAACAAAAAAAATTCCGAAAAAAACCCAAAAAAGTCGCGAAAAACAGTTGACTTCTCTTTTTGGGTGTGATAGAATGAACAAGCTGTCCGAAAGGAGGGCGACAAACAGAGCAGTTTTTCGGAAAAGACAAAAATTTCCGAAAAAAAGCTGTGAAAATCGCTTGACTTGATCTATAAGCCTGTGTTATAATAGGCAAGCTAAGTTCTTGAAGAGCGGATAGCACCGAGCTGTTGCCCGGGATCATGCAGATTAAAAATAGAATAAGAAAGAAACGATTTTTTGTAACACAAAAAGCAGTTTCTGTCAATTTTTTGAGCAGACAATAGTACTCAAAACAAAGTCAGCAAAAAGATAACGAGAATTTATTCAAGTTAGAGCCGTCGGTGCGGTTTAGCCCGCATCGGCTTTAAACAATTAAACTTAAGAGTTTGATTCTGGCTCAGGATGAACGCTGGCGGCGTGCTTAACACATGCAAGTCGAACGGATGCAGGGGGCTTGCTCCTTGCATTAGTGGCGGACGGGTGAGTAACACGTGAGCAATCTGCCCATATCTGGGGAATAACAGTTAGAAATGACTGCTAATACCGCATAAGACCACGGAGGGGCATCCCTCTGGGGTAAAAGATT
>CANROE010000004.1 GCA_947632195.1 uncultured Clostridia bacterium
GTACCCGTTTACGGGTCAGCCGGCATCATCCCCTTTTAGGGGTTGTGCAAACCACCAGTTTACTGGTGGTTTTGATTGTCATACCTTCATATGTTGGTGTGAAACAGAAACGTTCACATCGTCTAACGCGCCAATAGCGAGGATTTTGCTATCTTTCGATGTCATCAAGAGGCGGTTTTCGCACAATTTTCATGCGAATTGTTTCAAAAGCACTTGACGGAACGGACAAGAACGGGTAAAATAGACGTATGGAAGAATTTTCCGTTTCGGAAAATTACGGAGGTCATCATGAAAAAATCTTTACGTCTCTTTGCGGTCTTGTCCACAGTCGCCATCGGAGCTGCCTCTATGGCGCTCTTCGCGGGGTGCGATACCGATACGCCCGAAGTGACGATCACCTATGAATTCAACGGCGCCGAATACGAGGTGGAGTATGTTCTCTCCCGCAAGGGCGCGCCCCAGACCGTGCAGCACTTTATCGAACTTGCCGACGCCGGATATTACGACGGCACCGTCATTCACGACTATCAGAACAGCGGCGTATTCCTCTACGGCGGCGCCTACACCTACAATGCGGAGGGCGATCTCGAAGAAAAGGACTATTGGACGGAACTGCGCAACTACGAAAAGGAGAACGATTTCACCTTTACGCAGACAGTCTTTGCACAGGGGAAAGACATCGCCCAGTATCTCTCCGAGGCGGGTGGATATGTCGCGGGCGGCGAGAGCTATACGGCCGAAAGCGCCAAAGTTCCGCTCTATACCCTGCACGGTGAGTTCAGCGGCAACGGCGTCACGCCCAACAGCAAGAGTTACAGCCACAACAAGCAGGGCATTCTTGCCATGGCCTACACCGATAAAGGCACCGACAGCACGACGGTAAGAACGGTGCGTTCGGACGGCGGCGCAAACAACAATAATGAAGAGGAGCAGGACGGCGACCATTACAGAACCAACTGCGCCACGAGCATCTTCTATACCTTTACGGGGGAGGCGCGCACCGATCTCGACAAGACAAACACCGCATTCGGGGTCACCCAAGATTATGCCCAGATGAAAGAGCTGCTCGACGCGATCTCCGATTATGAGGGAACGCTTGAAGACAGCGACGGCGACGGATCAGTCTTTACGGAGACGTCGAGAGTGCTTGCCAACCAATACGATCCCATCGACCTCGTGCGCAACGCCAAGATCTATGTGGAGTACAATGTTCCCGTGCAGCCCGTCACTATCAAGTCGGTCAAGGTAACGAAATACTAAAATATTTCGGCAGAACAAAAAACGGCGATTTTCGCCGTTTTTTCTTATGGAAAAATAAACCCGCAAAGTGTTCTGAGCGTGGATCCGATCGACGGTGCGTAGCGTGCGGGCCCTATACGGGACGGAGATTGGAGATCTTGCCGCCCGTCAGCTCCACTTCATAATAGCGCACGTCAAAGACGCGCTCTTTCCGGCGGTAGACAAGCCCCACTTTTTCGGGGGAACCTGTGAGTACGACGGAGCGGAAATCGCCCAGATACTCTTTGAGAGAGGAGGCCTTTTCCGCGAGAGCGTCGCTGAGGAAGGGACGCGCGTCCGCACCGATGAGCGCGCTCTCGAAGAGGGCGAGCGCAAATGTCGCGGGAGTGGGCTCTCCTGCCGCGCGGATGGAACAACTCACGAGCTTGCCCTCTCGCCATTCGCAGAGAGCGGTGTGCCCCAAACTGTCATGAAAGGGGACTTCCGCTTTGAGCGTCTCGCCGCTTTCGAGCACCTTTCCCTCGTTGAGGAGAAGAATTTCCCCGCTGCGCGAAAGGAGGGCGAAAGCAGTCTGCGCAATGAGCAAAAATCCCTCCCGCCGAAGGGAAACGTCGCAAGTTTCAAAGCAGTCGGGGAGTTCGGTGAGGCGGAACCCCGTCTCGTTGTCGAGCGCGAGTTGCAGTTTTCCCTGCCGCATGAGGGTGAGAAGGCTCCCGCCGAGCCGCTCCTGTTTCAGAACGCGCAGAGACTGGTCCGCCCGCAGAAAGCCCGTAAAATAAACGGCCGCTCCGTTTTCGGTATGATAGATCTCGGCTTGCGGCGGGGGAGAGAGCAGGAAATTTTCGTCAAAACAAAACCCGACGGGCAGAAATTCTCCGCCGCAGGGCGTGATTTCACAGCATAGCCCGTCCTCGGGATCGAGCTCCGCCGTGCGTTCAAAGCCGTCCACAAGCCCGAGATACACCCCGCCCACCGTGAGCGAGCACAACTTTTCGGATAAAAAATAAACCCGCATAGCTCTATTAGATGTATAGCAAAACAAAATTATGTCAAAACTTCATGCAAATCCTATGGAGGCGGTCTATGAACAAGATCAACGGCTATACGGAAGAGGAAGCGACGGGGCTCATCGAATACATCTATTCGGGCAAAAACGCGGGCAAGACCCTTTCTTACCTGTTCGAGACGTACGGAAAGGAACACAGCCGCGCAAAGGGGAGCGTGCGCAACTACTATTATGCCTTTCTCAAAAAGCGGGGCGACGAGCGGGTGGAGCGCATATTAAAGGACAAAGATCTGCATGCGGGCGAAGTAAAGCCCTTTACCGAAGAAGAGACGGACGAGCTCCTCAGGAAGGTGCTTGCGGAAAAGAGCAAGGGCTATTCGGTGCGGCGCGCCATTATGAACGTCTCCGAGGGAGACGAGCGGCTGATGCTGAGAATGCAGAACAAATACCGCAACCTTTTGAAGAAACAGCCCGAGCGGGTCGCCAAGGCGGCGCGGGAGGCGGGCATTCCCGAGGAAAAGAGCTTTTTGCAGCGGAAATTGGAACGAGAGATCGACGCGCTCTATTCCCGTCTTGCGGTCGATCTGCGGCGGGAGAACGCCGCGCTCAAAGCCGAGCTGGAAAAATTACGCAAGGAAAAAGAGGAATAAACAAAATATCCTGTCACAAACTGCAAATAGCGGCATAAAAGGGCCGCTTTTCGGGAGGATGACATGGAAAAGATGTTTTGTCTCGGATTGATGCTCGGCGCAGTGGGCGGAGCGCTCCTCGTTGCCAACAGCTACAAAATGCGTTCCTTCGTCAAGAAGAGTCAGGCGGAATTTGTGGACAAGGTCAACGAAATGATGGATGAAAAGCTCGCCTGCAAGGAGGGGAACTGCCCCGAAAAGAGCGACTCCGAGAAAAAAGAGAAAAAGAAGTAAAACACGGCCGGAAAGCGCCGCAGCTGCGCATGCAGCTGCGGCTTTTCTGCGTCATTCCGCTTTACTTTCGGGCGGAAATATGCTATACTTCTCATATGCAGCCGAGAATCGTTGCCTTCGACGTCGGGGACAGACGGATCGGGGTCGCCATATCCGACCCTTTCAACGAATACGCCATGCCGCTCGATACCTATTTCCGCACGGGAAATTTGCAAGAGGATCTTTCCGCCCTTCTTTCGATCACAGATCGCGAGGGCGCGGGGACGATCGTATGCGGACTTCCCGTCAATGCGGACGGCACCCGCAGCGTGCAGACGGACAAGACGGAACGTTTTCTTGCCGCCTTAAAGGAGCGCACGCCGCTCCCCGTGTTTGCCGAGGACGAGCGCTACACCACCCGCGAGGCGAGGGGGGATCTGCTTTTGATGGGCATTTCCCAAAAGAAGGACAAGCGGAAAAAGAACGTGGATTCCCTTGCCGCCGCGTACATTCTCGAAAGCTATCTGCAAAAACTCAAAAAGGGAGAGACAACAATGAACATGAAAGAAGATTACAACGACTACGAGGACGACGACAACATCGTGGAGCTGGTGGACGAGGAGGGCAACAAGGAGCGTTACGAGCACATCGCCACCATCGAATACAAGGGCGAGTGGTACGCCTGTTTCACCCCCGAAACACAGCCCGAAGAGAGCGAAGAGACGGACGGGGAGGACGAGGGCGACGAGATCGTCATATTCCGGATCGTAGGCGAGGAGGAGGACGAGCACCTCGAAACGATCGAGGACGAGGCTCTTCTCGACGAAGTGTTCGCCGAGTTCTGCAACCAATACGAGGACAGCGAGGACGCCGATGAAGCGGCTGCCCTTGACGGAGACGTCGGGGAAGAGTGAGCGCATGGCGGGCGCCGCGCGGTTTCGCGCGGCGCCCGCCGTTTTATACGGATTTTGCGGTTTTTTACATTTCCCATTCCCTTTACGGCGGGTGAAAAGCGGGTGAAAATCACTTATCTGCCAAAAATTTAGCGGAAATTTTGTTTGCTTTCACAAAAAAGGTGTGATATATTAAAAGACGGGGAAGGGCATTCCCATTCCAAGGCAGCGACAGGAGACAAAGATATGGCAGACAGAAGAACAAAAATTTTATCGGTCATTCCCATGCGGGCGCAGGTGGTGTTCCCGAATACGAATATCGTTTTCGACGCAGGCAGGAGCCTCTCTCTTGCCGCCATCGAGCGCGCCGATCTCAACGACAAGCTCGTCTTTTTGACCAAGCAAAAGGATCCCCAGCAAGAGATCCCGGACGAGTGCGATCTCCATGAAGTGGGGGTCGTCGCCAATATCCGTCAGGCGACGCGGCTCCCGGGCGACAGGATCCGCGTATATGTGGAGGGCGTCTACCGTGCCCGCGCACGCGATTTCCGCGCCGAGGACGGCGCTCTCTATGCGGTCGTGGACGAGATCAGAACCATTCACGGCGACCCCACGCTCGAAGAGGCCTATTTCCGCACCGCAAAAGATCTCGTAAAGGACATCGTAATGCTCGGCGGCAAACTCACCAAGGACGTCGAGGCTCAGCTCTCCACCATCGGAGACATCGACGAATATATCAACGTTTGCGCCTATAACATGCGTATCCGCGAAGAGGTCAAACAGGCGCTCCTCGAAGAAGAGCGTCTCGTTCCCCGTCTCAAAATGTTCGAGCGGTGTCTGAACGACGAGCTCGAAGTCGCCCGCCTCGAACGCAAGATCGCGCAGGACGTGCGTAAAAACATCGACCAATCGCAGAAGGAGTATTACCTCCGCGAACAGCTCAAAGCGATCCACGCCGAACTCGGCGACGACGTGGAGGAAAATATCACCCTGCGTGAAAAGATCCTCGCAAAAAAGCTCCCTCCCGAGGTGGAGGAAAAGGCGCTCACAGAGCTTGCCCGCATGGACAAAATGCCGCCCTCTTCCCCCGAATACACGGTGCTCCGCAACTATGCCGATTGGCTCATCGACCTCCCGTGGCACGAGGAGACGGAGGACACCGCCTCTCTTTCCGACGTGGAGAAAGTACTCAACGGCGACCATTACGGGCTCGAAAAGATCAAGGAACGGGTGGTGGAATATCTCGCCGTGCTGAAACTGACGGGGGAACTCAAAGCGCCCATTCTGTGCCTTGTCGGTCCTCCCGGCGTGGGCAAGACGAGCATCGCAACTTCCATTGCCCGCTCTCTCGGCAGAAAATTTGTGCGGATGAGCCTCGGCGGTCTCAAAGACGAGGCGGAGATCAGGGGGCACAGGCGGACCTACATCGGCGCAATGCCGGGGCGCATTCTCTATGAAATGAAAAACGCAGGGTCTGTCAATCCCGTGTTCCTTCTCGACGAGGTAGACAAGATCTCCCAGGATCTTCGCGGCGATCCCGCAAGCGCTTTGCTCGAAGTGCTCGATCCCGAACAGAACTGCACTTTCCGCGACCGCTATCTCGAAGTTCCGTACGACCTCTCCAAGGTCATGTTCATCGCCACGGCGAACACCCTCGACACCATTCCCACCCCCTTGCGGGACAGAATGGAGATCATCGAACTCTCGGGCTACACCCCGCAGGAAAAGGAGGAGATCGCCAAGCGCTACCTTGTGCCCAAAAAGCGCAAGGAAAACGGGCTCTCCGAGGAGAATCTGCACATCACCGACGGCGCGATCGCGGATATGATCGAGGGCTATACCATGGAGGCGGGCGTGCGCTCGCTGGAACGCACCATCGGCACCGTTTGCAGAAAGGCGGCCGTGCGCATCGCCAAGGGCGAAGAAGGGAATTTCATCACCGTCAACAAACACAATCTCGAAAAATTCCTCGGCGGAAAGCGCTTTTTGCGGGACGACGATATGCGCGAACAGGATGAAGTGGGCGCCGCGACGGGGCTCGCCTGGACGGCGGTCGGCGGAGCGACCCTCACCATCGAAGTCTCCGCCATGCAGGGCAAGGGAGATATTCTCCTGACGGGGAAACTCGGCGACGTGATGAAAGAGTCCGCCCGCGCGGCGATCAGCTACATCCGCGCCCACGCCGAAAAGTACGGTATCGACGCGCTCGATTTCGAGCATAAGGATATCCATATCCACATTCCCGAGGGGGCGACCCCCAAGGACGGGCCCTCTGCGGGGATCACGATGGCGACCGCCATTCTCTCCGCGTTCACGGGCCAGCCCGTGCGGCGGGACGTCGCCATGACGGGGGAGATCACGCTGCGCGGCAAAGTGCTCCCCATCGGCGGCTTGAAGGAGAAAGCGCTCGCTGCGAACCGTATCGGGATCCATGACATCATCATTCCCGAAGAGAACAAAAAAGACGTGGAGGACATTCCCGAAAATATCCGCAAGGACCTCAATTTCATCTGCGTGAACAACGTGGACGAAGTGTTCCGCAATGCGGTGACGGGGCTTTCTTATGCTCATTAAAGAGGCAAAATTCATCACTTCGGCGGCGCGGGAGGAGCAATTCATCAAGCCCGAGAAACCGATGATCGCGGTGTGCGGCAAGTCCAATTCGGGCAAAAGCACCCTCATCAATCTGCTTGCGGGCAGAAAGGGGCTCGCCAAAACGAGCGCCGCCCCCGGCAGAACGCGACTGGTAAATTACTTCGACTTCGGAACGTTCATTCTCGCCGACCTCCCCGGTTACGGCTACGCTGCCGTCTCCAAAGAGGAAAAGATCAAGTGGGCAAAGACGCTCGACGGCTTTTTTGCGCGCAAAGAGGAGATCGCGCATGTGTTCGTGCTCTCCGACATCCGCCGCGATCCCTCCGAGGACGACCTGCAAATGATAAACTTTTTGAATTATCATATCTTGCCCTTCACCGTCATCGCCACCAAGAGCGACAAGCTCTCCCGCATGAAGATAAAGGAGCGGGTGCGCAAGGTGGCGCAGGGCTACGGGCTCGGCGAGGGGAACGTGATCGCCGTCTCGGGGCTCACGGGGGACGGAAAAGACGCGCTGCTCAAAAAAATCGAAACGATTTTGGAAAGAACGGAATGAGGAACAGCCGCCGCGCCGCGAAAAAGTCGCGGTGCGGCGGCGTTTTCTTGTAAAATTTTCCCTTTCTCCCCGCAAAAGAACTTGCAAATATCCGTTGCCTATGGTATAATATTTCAGTCTGCGGCGAAATGCCGTAAACAAATCCACACCTTCATTTGCGCCGCTCGCCGTGTCCCGTAAATCTATTCCTGCGGGAAAAGGAGCGGAACTGCCGCAGAGAGGGGAGGAAAACGGAGGATATATGGCAGTTATCACCATGAAACAGCTTCTCGAAGCGGGCGTCCATTTCGGACACCAGACGAGAAAGTGGAACCCCAAGATGAAGAAGTACATCTTCGCGGCCCGTCATGACATTCACATCATCGACCTCGAAAAGACGGCTAAGCTCGTTGAAGAGGCGTATGCGTACGTCGTTGAAATGGTCAAGTCGGGCAAGACCGTGCTCTTCGTCGGCACAAAGCGCCAGGCACAGGACGCCATCAAGGAAGAGGCGGAGCGCTGCGGGCAGTACTATGTCAACTCCCGTTGGCTCGGCGGCTGCCTCACCAACTTCAAGACCATTCGCGGCCGTATCGAGTATCTCGAAAAACTTGAAAGAATGGAAGAGAGCGGCGAATTCGAGCTCCTTCCCAAGAAAGAAGTGCTCGGGCTGAAAAAAGAGATGGCAAAACTGCAAGAGAATCTGGGCGGTATCAAAAACATGCGCTCTCTTCCCGGGCTTTTATTCGTCGTCGATCCGCATGAAGAGGACATCGCCGTCGCCGAAGCGCGCAAGCTGCACATTCCGATCGTTGCGATCACGGATACCAACTGCGATCCCGACCTCATCGACTATGTGATCCCCGGCAACGACGACGCGATCCGCGCCATCAAGCTGCTCTCGTCGGTCATCGCGAACGCGGTCATCGAGGCAAACCAGGGCGAGACATTCGAGGTCAAGGAAGAGCCTGCGGAGGAACCCGCAGAAGAGTCTGCACCTGCGGAAGAGCCCGCAGAGGAACCTGCGCCCGCAGAAGAGCCCGCAGCTTCCGTTGAAGAGTAAAATTTAAGGAGAATACAGAATATGGCATCGTTTACAGCGAAAGACGTAATGGCGCTCCGCGAACAGACGGACGCAGGGATGTTGGATTGCAAACGCGCCCTCACGGACGCGGACGGCGATATGACGAAGGCGGCGGAACTTCTCCGCGAACGGGGGATCGCCAAGGCGGCCAAGCGCGCGAGCAAAGTCGCGGCGGAAGGGCTTGTACAGGCATATGTGGCGAACGGCACGGGTGTGCTCATCGAGGTCAACTGTGAGTCCGACTTCGTCGCCAACGGCGAAAAATTCGGCTCTCTTGTCGAGGCTGTCGCAAAGGTCACCGCAGAGCAAAAGCCTGCGACCCTCGACGCATTGCTTGCGCTCGACATGGGCGGAAAGACGGTGGAGACCTTCCTGCAAGAGCAGACGGGCGTCATCGGGGAAAAGATCTCCGTCCGCCGTTTTGTCTGTTTCGAGAGCGCAGGGCTCATCGAGACGTATATCCACATGGGCGGCACGCGCGGCGTGATCCTCAACTTTGAAGGCGTCGAAACGCCCGAAACGAGAGAGCTTGCGCACAATGTTGCGCTCCATGTCGCATTCGCCACCCCGCAGTATCTTGCGGCGGAGGATGTGCCCGCTGAGGTCGTGGAGCATGAGAAAGAGATCCTCAAAAAGGAAGTCATGAACGAGGGCAAGCCCGAGGCTATCGCCGAAAAGATCGTGCTTGGCAAGGTCAAGAAGTTCTTCGAGGACAACTGCCTCTTGGAGCAGAAGTATGTCAAAGACGATTCCGTGACGATCAGACAGCTGATCGCGAACGCCGCCAAGACGACGCCTCTTTCCTTGAAGGAGTTCCGTTGCTTTGTCCGCGGCGAGGGGATCGAAAAGAAGGCCGAGGACCTGAGCGAAGAAGTCGCAAAGCAGGTCGAGGCTATGAAGAAGTAAAGCAAATGAACTACGCGAGCAGCCGCCCTTTGGGGCGGCTGTTTTCCGGCGTACCGCCCGCAGGCAGCGGGAGACGTCTTGCGGGGCATTCCCGCGAATGAGAAAATATTTCCCATAAGGTATTGCAATTTTTTCCAAACTATGTTATACTGAGGAAAATCACACTGCGGGAGTATGCTATGCAACCCAAATATCGGCGGATCCTACTCAAACTCTCGGGCGAAGCGCTTGCGGGAAAGCAAAAATTCGGCCTCAACGAAGAGGTCGTCTCCATGGTTGTCGACCAGCTCGTTAAAGTTCATAATATGGGTGTGGACATTGCGCTCGTGATCGGCGGCGGCAATTTCTGGCGGGGCAGGCAAGGGACCAAAATGGAACGCACCACCGCCGACCAAATGGGAATGCTCGCCACCGTGATGAACTCTCTTGCGATGATGGACGCCATCGAACAAAAGGGCATTCCCACCCGCGTGCAGACTGCTCTCAACATGGTCTCTGTGGCGGAACCCTACGTTCTCCGCAAGGCGCTCCACCACTTTGAGAAGGGGCGGATCGTCATCATGGCGTGCGGGACGGGCAATCCCTATTGCTCTACCGACACTGCGGCGGCGCAGCGTGCATGTGAGATCGGGGCGGACGTTTTGCTCATGGCGAAAAATGTGGACGGGATCTACGACAGCGACCCCGGGACCAACCCGAACGCAAAGAAGTACGATAAGCTCACGTTCTCGCAGATCCTCAACCAAGGTTTGAAGGCGATGGACGCCACAGCGGCGACGATGTGCATGGAAAATCATATTCCCGTGCTTGCATTTGCCTTAAACGAGCCCGACAGCGTGCTCCGCGCCGTATGCGGGGAGCAGCTCGGGACACTTATTTCCAACGAATAAAATTCAAAGAGAGGGACGATTATGGAAAACGAAAAATTGGAAGAGATCTTTCTCGTGCTTGAAGACAAACTCGAAAAAGCCGAAAACGTCTTGCAGGACGACTATGCAGCCATCCGCGCGGGACGGGCGAATCCCCATGTGCTCGATAAGTTGCAGGTTGAGGCCTACGGCATGATGAGCCCCTTAAAGCAGCTCGGCAACATCTCCGTTGCGGACGCAAGATGTCTCGTCATTGCCCCGTGGGACAAATCTCTTTTGAAAGCCATCGAAAAGGCGATCCAGGCCTCCAACATCGGGATCAATCCCACCAACGACGGCAACGTCATCCGTCTCGTATTCCCCGAACTCACCGAAGAGCGCAGAAAAGAGCTCGTAAAGCAGGTGAAGAAGATGGGGGAAGAAACCAAAGTCGCCGCCCGCAATATCCGCAGAGAGGCGATGGAGGGGATCAAAAAGCTCAAAACGGGCAAAGAGATCTCCGAGGACGAGGCCTCGAATGCCGAAACGGATGTTGAGGAAACGATCTCGAAGTGCATTGGCGAGATCGAAAAAATCGTCTCCGCAAAGGAGAAGGAGCTGCTCACCATTTGACGGAGATCCCTCGGCACATTGCCATCATCATGGACGGAAACGGGCGTTGGGCAAAAAAGCGCCTGCTCCCCCGCAGCGCGGGTCACCGCGAGGGCATGAAACGCATGATCTCGCTCAGCGAGCACGCCTTTGACGTGGGCGTGGAGTACGTCACGTTATTTGCGCTTTCTACCGAAAATCTCTCCCGTCCGCAGGAAGAATTGGACGGGTTGTTTTCGTTGTTCCGAAAGTATTTCGCCGAAAACATTCAGCGGCTCTTGCAAAAGCACATCCGCCTGAGAGTTGTCGGCGATATGAGCTTGCTCCCGCCCGACATCGGCGAACTCTCCCGCAAAGGGGAGGAGGCGACCGCAGCGGGAGAACGGGGGACCCTCGTGCTCGCGATCGGTTACGGCGCGCGGCAGGAATTGCTGTCTGCCGTGAATGCGGCGGTGCGCGCGGGAAAAGAACTTTCGCAGGAAGAGTTCGCCTCTCTTTTATCCACAGCCGGCTTGCCCGATCCCGACCTTCTCATCCGCACGGGCAGGGAAAAACGGCTGAGCAATTTCCTGTTGTGGCAATGCGCCTATACGGAGCTGTATTTTTCAGACAAAATGTTCCCCGCATTTACCAACGCAGATCTCGATCATGCGCTTGAAAACTATGCGGGCAGAGAACGCAGATACGGCAAAATCTAAATTCGGACGGCATATGGAACTATGAAACGCCTCATCACCGGAACGGTATATGTATTGGTTCTGATCGCATTCTTTGCATTGAGAGTGTATTTCGACGAACCGCTTTTTTTCGATCTGCTCATTCTGTTGTTCGGGATCGTCGGGACTTTTGAAATGTGCCGTGCGCTCGGAGACAGGATCGACGGCGTGCAGAGAGCGATCGTTCAGATCTTTGCCGCAGGGATCATCGTCTGCTACTGCGTGAGCGATTCCGTCTACAAATACCTGCAAGCCCGCGCGGAGGCGGGAACGGCGATCGTCAACTATTCCCCCAACCTCACGTTTGCGGTTTTTATGGCAGGGCTGGCGATCCTGTTCAGCCTGCTTGTGTTTCGCCATGAAAAGACGAGCCTGCAATCGACGGGCTATGCCCTGCTTGCAAACGTTTTCCCGTCCGTATTTTTGCTCGTGCTGTGCGGCGTCAATCATATGCCCGCCTATTCGGAGATCGGGATCCTGTTCGTGTTTGTACTCTGCCCGTTTTCCGATTGTTTCGCCTATCTGTTCGGCAGGTTGCTCGGGAAGAAGTTCCCCATGAAGATGGCGCCGAGTGTCAGCCCGAACAAGACGGTCATCGGCAGTATTGGCGGCTTTTTCGGCGGTGCGCTCGGCGCAGTGGCGCTCTTTTACGTCTATGCTTGGCTCTCGGAGCTCGGCGTCTTGCCGCAGTGGAGCCTGTTCTCCAATCCGCTCAATCTCATTCTGTTCGTGGGGCTTGGGATCTTTACGGTGGCGTTCGCGGAGGCGGGCGACCTCGTGGAGAGCGCCGTGAAACGCAAACTCGAAATCAAAGACATGGGGAAGATCTTACCGGGACACGGAGGAGTGCTCGACCGGATCGATTCGGTGCTCTATGCCTCGCTCATCGTCTGTTTTGTGCTCGTACTTCGCATCATGATCGTTGGGTAAGGCGCATAAAATATGCAGAACGGCGTCCGCTCCGGCGGACGCTTTTCAGAAGGCCGCTTCTTGCGGGCGGCAAAAACACACGGAGGAAGGTGTTATGATCAAGATCGCGCTTATCGGCTGCACGGGCAGTATCGGGCGGCAGGTGTGCGACGTCGTGCGCGCCCATCCCGACCGTTTCCGTTTCTCCGCGTTCGTCTGCGGGAACAACGGCGGCGAGCTCGCCCGTCTCAGCGCAGAATTTCACCCCGAAATCTCCCGCCTTGCGAACGGGGTTTCCGATCCGCAGGAGGGGGAAGAGGAACTTTTCGCGGGGTGCGACGTCGCTTTTATCGCGGCGGGCGGCTTTGCGGGGCTTTCCTATACGCTTGCGGCGGTGCGGGCGGGCAAGAAGATCGCCCTTGCCAACAAGGAGTCCCTTGTCTGCGGCGGGGAGCTCGTCATGCGGGAAGTCGCGCGTCTCGGCCTCGACCTCGTCCCTGTGGACAGCGAACATTCCGCCCTCTTCCAGTGTCTGAATTTTCATCGCGGCGCGCCCTATAAAAAGCTCATTTTAACGGCGAGCGGCGGTCCGTTTCTACATTTTACGGAGGAAGAGCTCAGACATGTCACGGCAAAGGACGCCTTGCGCCATCCCACATGGAATATGGGCGCCAAGATCACCGTAGACAGCGCGACCCTTCTCAACAAAGGCTACGAAGTCATCGAGGCGAAGTGGCTGTACGGCGCCGATTTTTCGCAGATCGAGGCCGTTGTGCACCCCGAGAGCATCGTGCATTCTCTCGTCTGTTTCGAGGACGGCGCGGCGATGGCGCAACTCGGCTATCCCGACATGAAGGTGCCCATCCAGCTCGCGCTCACCTATCCCGAGCGGCTCGCCTGCGAAAAGCAGCTCGATCTGCCCGCCCTCGGCGCGCTGCATTTCGAGCGGCTCCCCGCCGAGAAATTCCCCTGCTACGGGTTGGCGATCGAGGCGGGAAAGAGGGGCGGAACGGCTCCCGCCCTGCTCAACGGGGCGGCGGAAGTCGCCGTAGGCGCATTTCTCGGGGGAAGGATAACTTTTCCCGCGATCGCGGAAACTATTGAAGAGACGCTCTGCCGCATTTCTTCCGCGCCCTTGGAGGGGTTTGAAAGTTTGCGGGACGCGGACATGCGTGCGCGCGCAGTTGCATCCGGATACATCTATGGCAAATAATCTTCTGTCGGTATGGGGGACGGTGGGCTCTGTCCTGCTCGCAATCCTCATTTTGCTCGTCATGGTCACCATCCACGAGTTCGGGCACTATATCGCCGGCAAAATTTTTCATTTTAAGATCGACGAATTTTCCGTCGGGTTCGGTCCCGCCCTCTTCAAGCACAAGAGCAAGAAGACGGGCGAACTCTTCGCGCTCCGTATCATTCCGCTCGGGGGCTATTGCGCCTTTGCGGGCGAGGACGGCCTCGAAGAGGAGGAAAAGAAGGACGAGAACAAGGAAGAACCGTTTTCCGACCTTTCGACCCCTCCTGTTACTTCGGCGGAGCAAAATCAAGGATCTTCCGCACAGGGCAATGCGACCGTTCCCACTTCCGCGCAGGGAAATACGATCTCTTCCACACAGGGAAATACTTCTGTTTCTTCTTCCGCGTCGGGGGAGGATACCACTTCTTGCCCTCCCCCCGCGTCGGGGAAGGATAATGTTTCTTGCCCGCCCCTTGCGTCGGGGAAGGATAATGTTTCTTGCCCGCCCCCCGCGTCGGGGGGAGGGGTAGGGGAGGGGGGCCGCCCCCAAACCGAGCGGCCCGACACTTCCGGCTACTTTACACACCGTCCCTGCTGGCAGCGCATCATCGTGCTCATCTCGGGCGCACTCATGAACTATCTGCTCGCCCTCTTTCTCATCATCGTCGGATTTTTGTCCTATGGCCAGACAATGGTCGCCGTGTATAAGACGGAAGAGGCGGAAGGCGAGTTCGCAGCGTACAGCTTGCAGGACCTCGACATCTTTTTGCAGATCGAGGGGAAGGACCTCTATCTCACTTCGGACATTGCGCAGGCGCTCAACGGCAAAAAGAGGGGGGATCTCGTCAAAATGCGCGTTTCGCGCGCCTTCGGCGTGGAGTGGAAAGAGGAGGAAGAGGGGGAGCGCCCCACCTTCGATCACCGCGAAGAGATGGAGATCTCCGTCATGCTTCGTTCGGACGTCACGGTGAAAAACAGCGCCGATTTCACGAGCGTATGGGACGCGCTCGGGGTCAAGTATGAACACCGCGAGGACAAAAGCGACGGTTATTTTCTCGCCAACGCCATCTACAAGTTCGGGTTCGGCGAGGCGCTCGGGCGGGCGTTCGTCTATTCTTTTAAGATCGCAGGCAGCATCTTCAAGGTCATCGGGGAACTTCTTACGGGCAAATTGGGGCTCTCCGCCTTCGGCGGCCCCGTCACGACCATCCGCATGACTTCGGAGATCGCCTCGCGCGGATTCCGCTACTTCCTTGAAATTGCGGGGTATATCGGCGTCAATCTCGCCGTGTTCAATCTCTTGCCCATTCCCGCGCTCGACGGCAGTAAGGTGGTATTTACCGCCATCGAGTGGGTGCGCGGCAAGCCCATCTCCCGCAAGGTGGAGGCAATCATCCACGCCGTCGGGTTCATTCTCTTGTTGGGGTTTGCCGTTTTGGTGGATATTTTGCAATTCGTCTTATAAAAACAAGCGCCGCTCCGCGTAAATCGCGGAGCGGCGCTTGTTTTGTCGGAATTATTTATTCTTGGGTGTACTTTTCTTCATCCTGCGCTACGTCTTGTGCGCCGAGGACGGTCTCCTGTTTTTGAGGATTGAATTTTCTCGCTTCCCGTACGAACGTCTTGGAACTGAACACGAGGACGCCAACCACGACGACGATCGCGATGTCCACGAACACGAAGGAGTTGTAGGCGAGAGAATACGCCCACACGCTGTCGAGGGTGCTGTATTCGGAGAAGGCGAACACGCCCGAAAGCACATGGGAGACAAAGCGGAACAGGCTTCCGAGCACGGCGCCGAGCGCGAATTGGAGCTGCGGCAGTTTTTCAAGCGGTTTGAAGTGCGCAAACAGCCCCGTAAGCCCGATCCCCGCAAAGGCGATGGGATAGTCGAGCAGGATCTGCGCGGGATGGATGAGCCACGGGTCCTGCACGATCTGCAAGATGCCGTAGATGAATCCCGCAAAGATCCCTTTCTTTACGCCGAACATGTAGGAATAGACGGCGAGGGGAAGAAGGGAGGCGATCGTCACAGAGCCGCCCTGCGGAAGGGTCAGCCCCGGGATACGGAGATAGGAGAGGGCAAAGCTCATTGCAATGCACACCGAGGCATAGGCAATGGACTTGCTGTCGAACCCGCGTTTGTCCTTCCTTCCCAAGAAGAGGGCGGCAAAGAGCAAAATGCCGATGAGCACGAGCGCACCCACATACAGCCCCACATTCTCGCCCACTGTGATCGTCGCGCCGTTGTTTTCCTCGGCAGAGCCGTTGGCATAATAGATGCCGATACAGACGAGCAGAGAAACGAGCGCCGCGCCGACGGCGGAGAGGGAGACGATCTTGCCGATCTTGAAGGTTTTTTCGCCGAAGAGATAGCAGACGTAACTTGCGGCGACCGCGAGCACGACCGTTGCGCCGAGCACCACGGAGGGCTGGAATACGAGGTCGAATACATAACCTTTTTCCTGCATTTCCAAGAATTCGAGGGAGAGCATGGCGAGGATCACCGTGACCGAAAATCCGCAGGCGAGCGAGACCGCAACTTTGAGATAGGCGGGGAAGGAGCCCTCTTTTTTCATGCGGACGGCAACGCCCACCGCGAAGAGCAGTACCGCAAGGACGATGGCGGCATAGAAGAAGATGGTTGCAAGATTGTTTTTTGCAAATTCCGTCCACACGTCGGGATAGACGTAGCCTTCGCCGTCCGCCGTTTCGATGACGTCCGTATAGGACGCCAACAGACAACCGAACATAACAATTACCTCCTTGTCCGTCTTGGAATGTTTCAAAAGAAATCGCCCGTGCCGTAAATAGCGGCGCGGGCGGAGAAATTCCTCGAAAAAATCCTGTCTTTCGTTCAAGTATTACCTTGTCCGATTCCAATGGTATGATCTCAGCTTTTTACGGCACCCACGACGGATATTTAATTTTATTGTCTGCATTATATCACGAAATTTTGCAAAAGTAAATTGCTTTTTGGGGGAAAATGCGATATAATGTGAAACATGGATAAATTTTACGCTTATATGGACCGGATGAAGTTCATCAAACGTTGGCAGCTCATGCGCTCGGTGCGGGAGGAGAACATCATGGAGCACTCCCATTCCGTGGCGATCCTGACGCACGCCCTCTGCGTCATCGAGAATAAGGTGTACGGCGGCAGTGTCGATACCGAAAAGGCCGTCTTTTACGCCCTTTATCACGAGGTGAGCGAGGTGATGACGGGGGACCTTCCCACGCCCGTCAAATATTTCAACAACAGCATTCACGGGGAGTACGAAAAACTCGAAACGCTCGCGGTACAGAAGATCGCGGGAACGCTGCCCGAGGAGATGAGGGAAGAGATCTATCCCTATCTCGAAGCGGAGAAAAATTCGCGGGAATACCGCCTCACCAAGGCGGCGGACAGGCTCTCCGCCTACATCAAGTGTCTCGAAGAGCTGCGCTCGGGCAACAACGAGTTCGTCAAGGCGAAAAAGGAGATCGAGGAGTCTCTCATGGGGCTGAATATCCCCGCCGTCGAATACTTTTTCGAGCACTTTATCCCTGCGTTCGATCTCACCCTCGACGAGCTCGAAGGGCTGTAAAACTCAATGAGAAACGAGGAAACGCCCGCGCGCCCTTACATTATTAAGGGCGCGCGGGCGAATTGTATTCTTCTGGTTATTCTTCGTTCGACTCCGTGAGGAGGGTTTGATGATCGGTATAAATGACGAATCCCGCCTTTGTCCTGGGCGGTTTTTTCACATATTTCAGCTTGCAATAGTCGACGGGCACTTTTCCTCCGCCTTTGGCGTCCGAATAGCGCGCGCACACGCCCGCCGCAAACAGCAGTACCTCATTTGGCACTTCTTTGCCCTTTGTCTCGATGACGACGTGGCAGGAGTGATATTTCTGCGTGTGCAGCCATATGTCCTCGGGCGAACCCGACCGCACGAGCCTGTCGTTTTGCAAATTGTTTCTGCCCGCGCGGATGGTAAACCCCGCCCGCTCGTATTGGCGGAAACCGATCTCGGGCGGCCGTTTGCGCGCATGCCGCTCCTCGGGCGCTTTGAGCATGCCGGCCGATAGCAGCTCTTCTTCGAGGGCGCGCAGATCGTTCATATCCGCAGCGGCGGCGATCGCGGCGGCGAGGCTCTCCGCATAGTCGAGCTCGGCGCTCATTTCCCGTTCCTGCGGTTCCAACACTTCGAGCGCACGTTTTTGCTTGCGGTATTTTTTGAAATAATTCTGCGCGTTTTGCGAAGGGGTGAGCGTTTCGTCGAGGGGAATTTTCATCGTTCCGCCCATTTCGTCGTAAAAGTTTGTCAGCTCGCAACTCTTCATACCGCGCGAGAGCGCATGGAGATTGGCTGTGAGAAGTTCGCCCTTTATGCGGTTTTGCACGCAGGAAGCGCATTCCCACTGTTTGTCATGGATCTGCGCGAGCCGCTTTTCCGCCTTTTTTCTCACGGTATTCACGGCGGCTGCCAGCTTGCGCCGCTCGCCTTCGAGCTGTTTCCGCTCCCGTTTTTTGCCGTAGTAATAGCTTTGCGCGGCGCTCAGGGTGGGGAAGGGGAGAGCGCCCTCCTGAAAGCGCGCGAAAAAGTCGGTCGCCTCGCCGTTCCGCTCGGCAACGCAGGGGGAGATCGCGTCCGAAAAGATGTACCCGTAGACATGTCCGGCAAGGTCCCCGCCTTGGTAGGAATTTACGATCTGCTCTGCCGTGCAGGGGGCAAGTCCCGCCACGTTAAGAAAGAGAAAGCGGGAAAGATCGTCGTGCGGGGTAGAGAGGAGCGCCGAGAGGGCGGCTTTGTCGGAGGGGTTTACCTTGTCCTGCGGGGCGGGGAGGGTATATTTCACCCCGGGGAGAATGGCGCGCTTGCAGTTTTCGTCGAGCATCGTCGTTTTGAGCGCCCCGAGCACCGTTCCGTTTTCGGTGAGAATGACGTTGGAATACTTGCCCATGATCTCCGCGCGCAGCTCTCTTTCCGTCTCGGAAAAGTCGGAAAAACATTTGACGCGCAGAACGACAATGCGCTCGAACCCGTCGAGAGAGACGCCGAGGATCTCCGCACCCGTGAGATGTTTGCGGAGCAGCATGCAAAAATTGGGGGCGACGAGGGGATTTTCCCGTTCGTCGTCTGTGAAATAGATCCCGCAATCGGAGGCGTTTGCGTTGACGGTGAGTTTAAGCGTGCGCTTTCCGGTGTATATTATAAGCGCCAGCTCTTCCTTTGCGGGCTGGTTGACGCGGTTGATCCTGCCTCCGCGCAAGGTCTCGTTGAGTTCTTTGGCGATGAGCCTTAACGTAAATGTGTCCTGCGGCATGGCTCTATTATAAACCAAACGCAACCGTTTGTAAAGGGGAAAAAGGGAGGAACCTTGCCGTTATCTTGCTGTCTCTCGCGCGCTTTCGAGCAGTAACCCCTGTGCGTCATTCCGAGCCGTAAAGGAAATAACGAAGTCCGATATGGAAAGTCCCCGAGGGAATCTTACTACGTTAGTATGTATAGAACCACACCCAAACGTACCAAGATGCCTTCGCGGACTTGTGTCCGTGGACAATGTAAAAACATTACGGCTACTTCGCCTGCGGCTCGTGCCGCGCTTAGAGAATCAGAACAGCGCGCGGGGCAGCATGACGCTTAAACAAAGAAAAATAGCGTGAACGGATAAAAATCGCTTTCCTTTTTGACGGCAATATGTTAAAATGTAATTTGTGAAATTTTAGCGAGAAACTATTTTAGGAGATTCCCAATATGAAATACGAAGTCAAACCCGCAGAAAAGAGCACCGTAAAGATCACGATCACCTTCACGCCCGAAGAGTGGGCGGAGGCGAACAACAAAGCGTATGTGCAAAACAGAAGCAAATACGCGGTCAATGGATTCCGCAAGGGGAAAGTCCCCAAACATGTGCTTGAAATGTACTACGGAAAGGGGCTCTTTTATGAAGATGCGCTCAACCTGCTCTATTACGAGCACTACGGCAAGATCCTCGACGCGGAGAAAGAAAAGTTCACCGCAGTGGGCGATCCTTCGCTCTCTCTCGGAGACGACTTCTCCGAGGAAAACATCGTGCTCGTCGCCGACGTTCCCGTAAAGCCCGAAGTCACCATCGGCAGCTACACGGGTATAAAAATCACCAAGTATGAGTATACTGTTACGGACGCGGACGTCGAGAAGGAGATCGAAAACGTGCGTGAGCGCGTCGCCGAGAGCGTGGAGGTCACCGACCGCCCCGCGCAGATGGGGGACACCGTCAATATCGACTTTGTGGGCAAGACGGACGGCAAGGAGTTTGACGGCGGCACCGCCGCAGGGTACGATCTCGTGCTCGGATCCCATTCCTTTATCCCCGGTTTTGAAGAGGCCGTCGTAGGAATGACCCTCGGCGAAGTCAAGGACATCGACGTCACCTTCCCCGAGGATTATCAGGCGGAGGAACTCAAAGGCAAGGCGGCCGTGTTCACCGTCACCCTTCATAAGATCACGGGCAAAATTCTGCCCGAGCTCAACGAGGAATTCGCGAAGAAGATGGGCAGCGACAGCGTGGAGGCATACACCGCGAAGGTGCGCGAGCGCCTCGAAAAGAACGCCGCCTCCCGTTCCCTCAACGAGACGGAAAACAACATCATCACCGAGATCGCAAAGACCGCTTCGGCGGAGATCCCTCAGGTCATGATCGACCGCCAGTGTGACGCGTCCCTGCAACGCATGGAGTATAATCTCATGTACCAGGGTATCAAGCTCGACGACTATCTGTCCTATATCGGTTCCACCCGCGAGGAGTACAAAAAGAACTTCGAGGAGGACGCGAAGACCTCCGTCCTTCACCAGCTCATCGTCGAAAAGCTCATCGCGCTCGAAAACATCACGGCGTCCAAAGAGGAGATCGACGCGAAGGTCGCAGAGCAGGCTGCCGAGGTCGGCAAGGAGCCCGAGGAGTATAGAAAGGGCATGGATCCCCGCCAGCTCGAATACATTGAGAACGACATTAAAGTGACCAAGCTGTTTGATTTCTTGCAGGCAAATAACGAAATGGTCCCTGCGGAGGAGAAATAAATGAACGAGAAAAACGTACTCATTCCCTATGTTGTGGAGCGTACTTCGGGCGGCGAGCGGAGCTACGACCTCTATTCCCGCCTCCTCGAAGACCGCATTGTTTTTCTGAGCGGGGAGATCGACGACGCAACGGCAAACACCGTCGTCGCCCAGCTCATCTATCTCGAAGGGAAGGACCCCTCCAAGGACATCAGTCTCTACATCAACAGCCCCGGCGGTTCCGTTTCCGCAGGGCTTGCGATCTACGATACGATGAACTATATCAAGTGCGACGTGTCCACCATCTGTATCGGCATGGCGGCGAGCATGGCGGCATTTTTGCTTTCTTCGGGCACGCGCGGCAAGCGGTATGCGCTCAAAAACAGCGAAGTGATGATCCACCAGCCCCTCGGCGGCGCGCAGGGACAGGCGAGCGACATTCGCATTCAAGCGGAGCACATTTTGCGCATCAAACAGCGGATGAACGCCATTCTTGCCCGCAACACCTGCAAAACGGTGCAGGAGATCGAGCGGGATACGGACAGAGATAACTATCTCACCGCCGACGAAGCCCTTCAATACGGGCTCATCGATCGGGTTTACGAAAAACGGTAACGCGGTAAAATCGGCGCGGGCGTTCGTGCGGCCCGCAAAAGTTGCAGACAAATTCAGGAGTGTTATGGCAAAATACGAACAAAGCTGTTCTTTCTGCGGAAAGGAAAAATCCAAAACGAGGAAACTCATCGCAGGTCCCGACGGGATCTTCATCTGCGACGAGTGCGTGGAACTGTGCAAGGACATCTTGGATAAGACGCCCTCTTCTTCGCCCGCAGAACAGGTGGAGCTCAAAAAGCCCGCCGAGATCAAAGAAGAGCTCGATCAGTATATCATCGGGCAGGACAAGGCAAAGCGCGTGCTTTCCGTGGCGGTGTACAACCACTATAAGCGGATCAATTCCCTCGCGGCAGGCAAGAAAGACGACGACGTGGAGATCGAAAAGAGCAACATTCTTCTCCTCGGCCCCACGGGCAGCGGAAAGACGCTGCTCGCGCGTACGCTCGCCAAGATCCTCAATGTGCCCTTTGCGACCAGCGACGCAACCACTCTCACCGAAGCGGGGTATGTGGGCGAAGATGTGGAAAATATCCTGTTAAAGCTCATTCAGAACGCCGACTACGACATCGAGCGCGCCCAGCGCGGCATCATCTATATCGACGAGATCGACAAGATCGCCCGCAAGGGGGAGAACGTCTCCATCACGCGCGACGTGTCGGGAGAGGGCGTGCAGCAGGCGCTTTTGAAGATCATCGAGAGCACAGTCGCGAACGTCCCTCCGCAGGGCGGCAGAAAACACCCCCAGCAGGACTGCATGCGCATTGATACGACCAACATTCTCTTCATCTGCGGCGGCGCCTTCGTGGGGCTCGACAAGATCGTCAGCGCCCGCAAGGACGACACGGGGCTCGGGTTCGGCAGCAAAGTAAAGCTCGGCGAAAACGAGGTGGACTATTCCCTGCTCGACGATGTGAAACCGCAGGACCTCACCAAATTCGGGCTCATTCCCGAGTTTGTGGGACGTATTCCCATCGTGGTGAGTTTGCAGGCGCTCGATGAAAACGCGCTCGTGAGCATTCTCACCCAGCCCAAGAACGCCATCATCAAGCAGTACCAAAAACTCGTCGGGTTCGACGGCGTGAAACTTACGGTGGAGGACGAGGCGGTGCGCGAGATCGCGAACACGGCGATCAGGCTCAAAACGGGCGCGCGCGGGCTGCGCACCATCATCGAGGGGATCATGACGGACATCATGTTCGATATTCCTACCGAAAAGAACGTGGAAGAGGTCATCATCACCAAGGACTGCGTGGAAAAGGGCGCCCGTCCGAAACTCGTGTATAAAAAGAGCGCGTAAAGCTCGGAATAAAGCGATAGAAAAAGGCAATCCCAACGGTTTGCCTTTTTATTTTATGTCTTATACCTCCATGGGAAAGTTCTATTCTACCCCTCCCCCGCAACGCGGGGGAGGGGTAGAGGAGGGGGACACCGCATTTTTACCTCCTCCGTGGGTGGGGTTCACGTTCCTCTCGTGGGGGCCCGCAAACATGCCCCCTCCGTGGGAGGGGGGTAGGGGGGTGGGGTGTGCTCAAATGTCATTTCGACCAAGCCGCTATGCGGCGCGTGGAGAAATCTCATCCATATTAAGACTAAGGTAGAGATTTCTCGACTTCGCTCGAAATGACATTTGAGGATTTTCTTGGCTGCCCCTTGAGGGGGAGCTGTCGCCAGAGGCGACTGAGGGGGTGTATTGTTGCGAATGGCAGACACCCCTTCCGCCTCGCTTCGCTTTGCCCCCACCATGCGGTTTGCGTTTATTTCCCTATATATAAGGGAAAGCATTGTGCAAAATATACAATCTCGCGGGGTATGTTTGTAATAATTGCCCATTGATTTTTTGCGCGAAAAGGTGTAAAATAGTTACAGAATTTGATTTTGGAGGAAATTATGTCCGGTCTTTTACTTAAAGGCATCAACAAGATTTATCCCGGCGGCAACCAGGCGGTATTCAATTTCTGCCTCGAAATTCGCGATAAGGAATTCATGGTATTCGTCGGCCCCTCCGGCTGCGGCAAGTCCACGACTCTCCGTATGATCGCCGGTCTCGAAGAAATTTCTTCGGGCGAACTCTACATCGACGGCAAGCTCGTCAACGACGTCGTCCCCAAGGACAGAGATATCGCAATGGTGTTCCAGAACTACGCGCTCTATCCCCATATGTCCGTGTACGACAACATGGCGTTCGGCTTGAAACTGAGAAAGGTCCCCAAGGAGACCATCGACGAGAAGGTCAAGGCGGCAGCCGAGATCCTCGGTATCACCGAATATCTTTCCCGTAAACCCAAGGCTTTGTCCGGTGGTCAGCGCCAGCGTGTTGCGCTCGGCCGTACCATCGTCCGTGAGCCCAAAGTATTCCTTCTCGACGAACCTTTGAGCAACCTCGACGCAAAGCTCCGTGCTCAGATGCGTACCGAGATCAGTAAGCTCCATGCCCGTCTTGCCACCACCTTCATCTACGTCACCCACGACCAGATCGAGGCAATGACGATGGGTTCCCGTATCGTTGTCATGAAGGACGGTTTCATGCAGCAGGTGGATACCCCTCAGAACCTCTACGACTATCCCATCAACCTCTTCGTCGCAGGGTTCATCGGCACACCTCAGATGAACTTCTTCCGCAACGCTACCTTGACGCAAGAAGGCGGAAAGGTATATGTCAACTTTATCGGCGGGAACAAGATCGCTCTTCCCAAGACGGTCGTTTCCAAGATCAAGAACGTCGATGAATACATCAACACCGGCAAGGAAGTCACCCTCGGCGTTCGTCCCGAAGATATTCACCAGGACGATCTGTTCATCTCCAACTCGCCCGACACCATCGTCAAGGCGAAGATCGACGTCATCGAAAAACTCGGCGCCGAAATGCAGATCTACTGCGATCTCGACTATATGACCGACAAGACGACCATCGTCGACAGCACTTCCCAGATGATCGCGAAGATCTCTTCCCGTGCGATCGTCAATCTCGGCGAAGTCATCGAGCTCGCGTTCGACGCAAAGCACATTCACCTCTTCGACGGTTACACCGAGGCCACGATGCTCGAAAGAGACGAGCACTACGACGTCATTCCCGAGAACGCAGAGGGCGCAGCTTTCGTACCTCCCACACCTCAGGAGATGAAGGCGCAGATCGAGGCAGCGAGAGTTGTCACCAAAGAGATGAAGAAACAGGCGAAACACGACGCTAAGATGGCGGCAAAGCGTGCGGCGGCGGAGGGCACCGAATCCGAGCAGCCCACCGATGACGACACTCCTACCGAGGAATAATTTCCCTGAAAATTACCAAAGAGCGCTCCTTACGGGGCGCTCTTTCTCTGCCTTGAAACGGTTGACAAACCCCGCAAAA
Organism: uncultured Clostridia bacterium; assembly: GCA_947632195.1. Lineage (GTDB taxonomy): Bacteria > Bacillota > Clostridia > Christensenellales > Borkfalkiaceae > Gallimonas. The sequence goes on from CANROE010000004.1 coordinate 24,469, forward strand.
AAGGGTAAGATAGAGGAGACTTTTTCAAAGGAGGAAGAAATATGGGCGAAGTGTTTCTCGACGGCTTTTTGGACGCATTAAAACTGCTCCCGTTTCTCTTTCTCCTCTATATCCTCATCGAGCTGTTGGAGCACCGCACCGCCTTGGGACGGCCGGGCAGGGCGATCACGGGCAAACTCGCTCCCCTCATTGGCGGAGCGGCGGGGCTTGTGCCCATGTGCGGCTTTTCGGTGATGGCAAGCAAGCTCTTTCAGAAAAAATATCTCACCGTCGGCACGTTGTTTACCGTGTTTATCGCAACGAGCGACGAGGCGCTTTTGGTGCTTGCGCTCTCTTCTCTGCCCGTCTTGCAAAAAATTTATTCCATTCTCGCCCTGCTCGGCACAAAATTCGTGCTTGCGGTCGGGGTGGGGTATCTCATCGACCTGTTCGCAAAAAAGTGCGGCAGGGCGATCCCCTCAGGCGGGGAAGAGATGACGCATGACGTGCACGACGCGCATGACGAGCACGATGAGCACGCTGAGCACGGTGAGCACGATCATGCTGTGGACGAGCTCTCCGTCTGCGAGCACAAACACGAGAGCAAATGGACGCTCTATCTCTTTTCTCCGCTCTTGCATGCGCTCGAAGTGGCGGCGGTCGTATTTGTATTCAACGTGGCGTTCGGGCTCATGTTCTATCTCATCGGGCAGGAGAAGGTCATCGGATTTTTGCAGGGCGCGGGCTATTGGTACCAACCGTTATTTGCCGCGCTTGTGGGACTTGTGCCAAACTGCGCGTCGAGCGTGGTACTCGCCGAAACGTATGCGATCGGCGGCATCGGTTTTTCGAGCCTGCTGGGCGGGCTTGTTACCAACGCAGGGTTCGGCGTCTTTGTCCTCTTCCGCGAGGGAAGGGAATGGAAACGCAATCTGCTCATTCTTTGCGCAATGTTTTTGCTCGGCGTGCTCTTCGGGTATGCCGCAAGCGGAATTGAATTTTTGATTTGACAATAACAGATTTCAGGGAGGTCGGACATGTGTCTTGCCGAAACCCTACCGAAGAGAAAGGACGAGGAACACGAAGGAATCGTATTTTGCGCATTCGGAGAGGGGGTACGGCAGGCGCTCGGACGATCGGCGGGGAAGGTGCTCTTGCTTTCGGACGACGGGTCGCTCTCCCCGTTCTCTATCTCGCCGCGCGCGATCTCTCTCATCTTTGACGGCGACGCGCTGCCCCTGTTCGCCATGCCGGACGGCGTTTCGCGCGTCATCGTCTCGGGCGGGAAAGAGACGCTGTGGGCGGCGCGCTACTTTGCAGACGTCAGACAAATTCCCTGCACCATTCTGCCCAAAACCGCAGATCTTTGCGGCGTTTTCGAGCAAAACGGGGAGGTCGTCATCGGCGGCGGGCACACCGTTTCTCCCCTTGCGGAAGGGGAGACGCTGTGCGACATCGAACGTCTGTCTCCGAGCCTTGCGGAGGGAGCGGCGCGGCTTTTGCTCACCCGTCTCGCTTTTTGCGAGGCAGAGGCGCTCACCGCGTTCGGCATTCCCCGCTGCGGGATCGGGGCGGAGCTGCCCCAAACGGCGGAGGAGATCGTGCTGGAAAACGCCCGCGTGCGGCGTGCCGAGCGGACGGGCTACGGAGGCGAGGGAGCCGTGCTTGCCTCCCTGCTGAAAGAAGAGACCTGTCCCTATTGGAGCGCCTATCTGCTCCTCACTGCGCTGTATGCGGCATTTTTTGAACACGGAAAGCCACGGCGGTACGCTACGCCCGACTACCGCGCAAGAGCGGAACGCGCGGGCGTGGAATATGCGTCTTTGTCCATACCCTCGCGGGAGGAATATGCGGCGCGCGCGCTGGTTTTGGAGCGGATCCGCGCCCGCTTTACCGGTGAAATTTCCGCGCATATCGCAAGGCGAGAGGAATTTCACGCCTACGTTTCCCGTTGGAGCGGGACGCCGCTCCCGCAAAACGGGGGAAACAGGGAGAGCCTTTCATTATTGTCCGAGCTGGCGGGGAGGGGACTTACCTCCGTCATCCGCGACTTCGGGCTCATGGAACTATGATGACAAAAGAAACCCTTCTCAATCAAACCGACATCGTATTGCTCGATCTGGACGGGACCGTCTATCTCGACGAAACGCCCATCGGCCGCGCCGTGCAGACGCTTGAAAAGCTGCGGGAGCGCGGGAAGAGGCTTGTGTTTCTCACAAACAATTCTTCCAAAACGGAGGCGGAATACCGCCAAAAGCTCACCCGTATCGGACTTTGGGGGGCGGGCGACCGCGTATACACCTCGGGCATGGCGACGGTCTCCTATCTCAAAAAGTGGTATGCGGGGAAAAAAGTCTATCTCGTCGGCACGGAGGCGCTCCGTGAGGAATTCGCAAAGGCGGGAATTCCGCTCGACGACGAGGCGCCCGATCTGTGCGTGCTCGCCTACGACGTGGAACTCACGTTTGCGAAAATCAAGCGGCTGAATGCCTTTCTACGGGCGGGCAAGCCCTTTTTGGCCACCCATCCCGACGACGTCTGTCCCACAAAAGACGTCCCCATGCCGGACGTGGGCTCCTTTCTCGCCCTGTTCGAGCGCTCTTCGGGGAGAAGGCCGGACCTTATCATCGGCAAACCGTTCACCCCCATGGGGGAAGAGCTCGCCGCGCTCACGGGCGTGCCGCAGGAGAGAATGTGCATGATCGGCGACAGAATGCACACCGACATCCGCTTTGCCGCCAACAACGGCATGAAGAGCGTTTTGGTGCTTTCGGGCGAAACCACGCGGGAAAACATGAAAAATTATCCCGATCAGCCCGACCTCGTTTTGGAAAGTATCAACGAAATTTTGTAAAATATGTTTGAATTCCCATATGTCCGTGGTATAATATAAACGATTTCGGGAGGAAAAAATGCAAGAAGTTACCATTCTCAAAACAGCGCCCGCGCTTACCTTTTCGCTGAGCGGGGAGATCGATTCCAAAAACGCCGAGGAGTTCTATGCGGTCGTTCTTGCGGCTTATGAGGAGAACAAGGGAGACGTTGTGTTCGACTGCGAAGGGCTCACCTTTATCGATTCCACAACGCTCGGAACGTTTGTAAAATTTATGAAACATGTCCGTAGCGACGGCTACGGCATGAAACTCACGAAGTTGCAGCCGCGCCTCAAAAAACTGTTTGTCATCTGCGCGCTCGATACGATCATGGAGATAGAATGATGTTATTTGCAATGGAATTTTCTCTCGATCGGGAGATCATGACGACGGTACGCTTGGCAATCGGAGGGCTGTGTTCCCTTGTCGGATTCGGCCTCGACGCCTCCGAGGACTGTAAAGTCTGCGTGACGGAGAGCCTTCTTCTCCTTCTCCATGCGGGCTGCGGGCAGGTGCGGCTTTCCGTTTCCCGCAGCGAGGGACTGAATTTCGAGCTGGTCGGAAAGGGGGGAGTTCCCTCCACGGAAAAGACGACGGAGGAAGAGATCTCCGTCGCCCTTCTCACCGCGCTCGTGGAGGATTTTTCCGTAGAGCGCATGCAGCAAGATACGCGTATCACATTCGGGTTTAAGGGTCTGTAATGGACGAGCAGGAACTGTTTGCAACATATCGCGCAAACGGCGATCTTTCTCTCCGCAACGAGATCGTGGAGAAATATCTCCCCGTGGCGGAGATGATCGCCAAAAAGTTTGTGGGGCGGGGAGTGGAATTCGATGACCTCTACCAGATCGCTTCGCTTGCGCTCATCAAGGGAGTGGACCGCTTCGACGAGACGAAAGGGGTCAAATTTTCCACGTTCATCACGCCCACCATCGCGGGAGAGATCAAGAATTACTTCCGCGACCGTTCCCGTCTCATCCATTTGCCGAGAAGGGTGTCCGAGCTCCGCCACAGCGTGCGGGCGGCGGCGGACGCGATCTTTTCGGAGACGGGAAAAAATCCTTCGCCCCGCGAGATCGCGGCGGTTCTGGGCGCCTCCGAAGAAGAGGTCGTCGCGGCGATGGAGTCGGGGAGCGTCGTCTCGCTCGACCGTCCCGCCGAAGGGGAGGACGGCGCGAGCTATTATGATGTCATCGCCGCTCCGGAGGACGCTTTTGAACATCTCGAACGCAAGGACGCGATACATTCGGCGCTCATGGGACTCACCGAGGAGGAGCGGAAGATCATTTCCTGCCGTTTCGGGCAGGAGCTCTCGCAGTCGGAGACGGCCAAGCGGCTGAATGTTTCGCAGATGTACATTTCGCGTATGGAACGCAAAATTTTGGAAAAACTCAAAGAGAATCTCAAAAAGAGCGCAGTGGACTGATGTACTTTGAAATCGACGATTACAACGCGCTGAGAGCGGCGCTGCAACAAATGAGCCGTGCTTTTGAAAAGGAGCTCTCCGAGGAGACGATCTTCAACAGCAAGTTGGTGGCGACGGAGCTTTTGTCCAACGTGTTGCAGCACGGCGGCGGGCGTGCGAAGTTCCGCGTGGAGCGCATGGGCGGAGAGATCCGTATCTGCGTGCAGTGCGAAAACGCCTACCGTCCCCCCGCAAAGAGCGTCTGCGCGGATCTGCTTGCGGAGCGCGGCAGAGGGCTGTTCCTTGTGGACGCCTACTGCGAGCGGCGCACTTACAGCGAAGAGGATGGGATCGTCGTCTTTTTGAAAGAAGATTGAAAGAAGATGGAAAAAGCCGCCCTAAAGGGGCGGCTCGTTTTATGGTTTGCGCTCTTCCATAGCTGTCTCTGCGATGTCCGTCCGCACCGCTTGCGGCGGAGCGGATCGGTTCTTCTCTTCCTTGCGTTCAAAGGTGCGGGCAAACGCCCCAATGAGGAGCGCGCAGAGGGGGGACAGAAGTAAAAAGACGGCGGCCATGGGCTGGTCCATGAAGAAGTCTGCGGCGCTTCCCTCCGCGAGATAGACGGCGGTCAGCCCGAGCGCCGCCGCAAACTGTACGGCAAAGCGGAAGATGTCCGTCGCCGCACCATGGGGGTGTTCGAGCCGCAGCACCGAAAGAATGAGGTTGGCGACCGTCACGACGCACAAAAACCCCATCAGGATCCGTTTGGCGGTCCCCACCTCAAAGGTCGCGATCAGGTTGAGATCGGAAAGAAGAGGGGTGTGCGGAAAGATGAAGGCGCACACAGAGAAGGCGTTTATGAGGAGAAGGAGAGCGCTTACCGCGCCGCGTGCTCCCCGCCTTGCGACCGCGATCGCGGTGAACACGCAGAAGGAAAGCAGGACGGCGGTGAGAGAGGGCAGATCGAGCTGCCGCCATGAATAGAGTTCCTGCCTGAGAGAGCCGAGCAGGACGCCCGCAACGCAGAGGATCCCATAGACAAAGAGGGTCAGGAAGCCGTTCATCGTGCAAAAGACGCGTGCCGATTTCCCCTTGGCGCAGGTGAGAACGACCAGCGCAAGGGATACGAGCACTTCTGCCGCGAGCGCAAAGATCATAAAGTAGAGGAATACGGGCAGCAGAGAGACGAGCTCCACCGTTTCCGCCGAGGGAAGAGAGATGCTCCCGCGCAGTTCTTCCACGATGATGCCGAGGTAAGAACCGTGCAAGATGGGCTCTCCGCCCGCGATGAGGGCGCCCACCGAGCCGCGCATGAAGAATCCGAAGAAGAGGCCCAAAAGGGAAATCACGCCGAAGAGCGCGGAACAGACCATATAAAAAGGCGCTTTTATAGGGCGTTCGGACGGCACGGCCGCCGATTCATCTTTGGTGCGATCGGACACAAGGTTGCGCTTTGCGCTTGATTTTTCCCTCATATCGTTCACCCCCCGAAAACTTTGTTCCAATATTATAGCACGCAAAGCGAGAATGTGTCAACAGATGTCCGAGGGAGAAGGAAGTCGTATTTTGGCAAATTGGGAAAGAGTTGTTACGAGTTTGTGCAGACTTTGTGAAAACCCTTGAAAAAGATTTTCGGGCATGATATAATAAATCCACAAAAGAGAGGCGCGGCCTTTCGCGCGGGAGAGAATATGAACAACGAAAATACCGACTTGAATCTGATTTTAAAGGATATTTACGAAAAGACGGGCACGGAAGTACGGCTCGTCCCCTCCGGCGGCGAAGAGACGGCGTTTTCCCTCGAATACTGCGGAGAGACCTACCCCGCCTACATCGGCGGCAGGGGGGAGCAGGCGGAGAAAACGGCAAAGCTCGTGAAATATCTCGTGGAGAATGCCGATTCGCAGATCTTGCCCGATAAAAATTCTTATTTGAAGAACATCTTGCTCGGCGAGGGGAACAGGCGGTACATCTACCGTTTCATGACCAAGTACAACATTCAGGACGCCCCCTGCTACGCCCTCGAACTCATCGTGGACAAGCACCTCTCCGAGGCGATCTCCCATGTGGAAAGTTGTCTTGCGGAGACGGGCGATCTCGTCGTGGGCATGGACGATTTCCGTTTGGCGGTGGTGGTATTTTGCAACGAATCGCAACTGCCCGTGGAGCTTGCAAGTTTTCTCGTGCAGTCCCTCTATGAGGAATTGGGGGTGAAAGCGAACGTCGGAATCGGCTGCGAAGAGAAGGGCTTTGCGGAGATCGCGGAGTCGTACAACCAGGCGGCTACCGCCGTCAGAATGAGCGGGCTTTTGAAATCCAAAGGGGAAGTCCATACTTACAGGGAATATCTGCTCATCAAAATGCTTGAAGACCTCCCAGAAAGCAAGCTCAAAGAGTATATGGAGCAGTTTCATATCACGGGCGCGAAGGAAGTATTTTCGGACGAGGAGATGATCGGCACCGCCGAAGAATTCCTCGAAAACAGTCTCAATCTTTCGGAGACGTCGCGCAATCTCTTCATGCACCGCAACACCCTCATGTACCGTCTCGACAAGATCGAACGGCTCACGGGCCTGAATATCCGCAAATTTTCGGACGCGGTCACGTTCCGTGTGATCACGATCCTCTATAAATTATTGCAATAAGGAGCTTTCATGGAAAATCACGATCGGGACGATTTTTTCGATCTTCCCACGCCCGCGCCCGCACCTGCGGCGCAGCCTGCGCAGGGACAGACGGGCGGAACAAAAAAAACGGTACGGGTGGTCGCCCTGGTGCTCGGCATTCTGCTTGCCGTCACGGGTGCCTTTCTCGGCGGTTGGTACGGGCAATATTATTCCCTCGATGAAGAGGTCCGCAACTATCTTTGGGCGAAGTCCGTTTTGGAAAACAACTATTACCAACCGATCGAGGAGGGGGAACTGTATGAGTATCTCTATGCCTCCCTCTCCATCGATCCTTACACGCGATATTATCCCCCGCAGGAGTACAGCGACTATCTCGCGGAGGGAGCGGGAGAAAACGTCGGCATAGGGGTTTCTTTTCTCAACAGCGCTTCCGAGGAGGAGACGGCGCAGATCTTTTCCATTGTAGAGAATTCCCCCGCCTGCCGCGTGGGGCTCAGAAAGGGAATGTATATCCTCGCCTTCGGAGAGACGGAGGACACGCTCTCGGAGGGGACTTACGGTGATTTCGCCCAATTTCTCCCCGCGCAGAAAGGGGAGTTTGTCCTGCGCTGCGGCTTTGAACAGGACGGCTCGGACGCCCAAAATTATACGCTGAAACGGGTGAGCTACCAGGCCTCTTTCCTGCATTACCGCGACAGCGAAACGAGTTTCCGTTTCCAGGGAGACGGCAGTACGCTGTCCCTCACCGAGACGCACGAACCGCTCGTCGGTCTGGATGAAAAAACGGCGTATATCCGCCTCGACGAATTCAGCGGCAACAATACGCCGGTAGAGTTTGTCAGCCTGCTCGAAAGAATGAAAGAGCGCGGAAGAACGGACCTTGTGCTCGATCTGCGTTCCAACGGCGGCGGATACCTCAGCATTCTGGGCGATATTGCCTCCCATCTGATGCGTACGGCGAAGGAGAAAAATCCCCCGGTGATCGTCACCACGTCACGCAGCGGGCAGGTTACGACCTATATCTGCGCGAGAAACGATTTCGGCAACTATTTCAACTCCGACTCCAAGGTGTATGTCCTTGCGGACGAATATACGGCGTCCGCGTCGGAGTGCCTCATCGGCGCCCTTGTCGATTACGGGACGTGCGCTTTTTCGGACATCTTTTTGCGGGAGAACGAGAACGGCGTCGCTAAGACGTACGGGAAAGGGATCATGCAATCGAGTTTTACGGCGGCAAACGGCGCGGCGATGAAGCTGACGGTCGCCACGGTAAACTGGCCTGTTTCGGGCAAGTGCATCCACGGCGTCGGCGTGATCCCGCAGGACGGCGCGATCCCCGTCCCCGGGCCGCTCTCGTGGGGGGCGAAAGACGTCATGCTTGAAGCGGTGCTCGCCAAAATTTGCGGCTAAATTTTCTTTAAAAATTCTTCCAGCACATGCAGATCCTCTCCTCCTTGCGGGGGAGAGTTTTTTTGCGCGCTCTCCTCTGCCTCGGAGCCCGCTTGTTTCTGTCCGCCCGCGAGCGCCGTCAAAAGTTCGCGGTTTTCCCGATAGAAGGACAGCACCCCGAGCAGCCGTTTTTTAAATTCGCCGTCCTTTTCCGCATAAGTGAGTAGCAAAAGCACAACGAGCAATTCCATGTCCCCATTCTATGCCGCGAACAAAACGGGGGTTCCTTTTCATACAATGGGGGCAGAGAGGTGAATCATGGACGACTTTGCAAGCTATTCGGGCAAACGCGAACAGACGGATTGGGCGAAGGAAGCGCAAACCATTGCCGCAAATTACAACGGAAAAAACGAGGGGGAGCTCACGCGGGATATTTTTTCCCGCGCCGCCGAGGGCAAGAGAAACGGCACCCTCACCAACGAGCAGATTGATCTCTTTTACAGTCAATTTGCGCCCATGCTCGACGGAGCAAAGCGCAAAAAATTGAAAAAACTCCTCGAACAGCTCAAAAGCATGTAATGGTTTTGAGTGCCCGCACGAGCGCGTCCACCTCTTTCATCGACTGCATGGGGGAGAAGGAGACGCGCACGAGCCCGTCGGGGAAGGTCCCGAGCGCCTTGTGCACGAGCGGCGCACAGTGCAACCCGCCGCGCACGGCAATGTCGTATTGCTCGGAGAGCACGCCCGCAAGCTCTTCCGAAGAGAGCGTTTCATGGGCGAACGAGGCGATCCCGCAGGGATTGGGCGTAAAATAGAGCTTGTAGCTTTCCATGGGCAGGAGCGCAGCGTGGAGCACTGCGGTGAGCTCGAAGAGCCGTTCCGCGTACTCCTTCCGGTGCGCCTTCACGAGCAGGGCGCCCTCGAAGAGGGAACAGATCGCGGGATAGGAGAGGGTGCCCGCTTCCAGACGGTCGGGATAGAAATCGGGCATATCGGGGTTGAAACTCTCGCTGCCCGTCCCGCCGAAGAGGAGGGGGCGGGGATCCATGCGCTCGGAGAAGAGGAGCGCCGCCGCGCCCTGCATGGCAAACAGCCCTTTATGCCCCGCAAGCGCGAGGGCGTCTATGCCCCATTCCCGCATATGAATGGGCAGATGTCCGCCCCCTTGCGCGCCGTCTGTCACGAGAAACACATGTTCGGGCAGGCATTTTTTGATCGCCTTGATGTCGGGCGCCTCTCCCGTCACGTTGGAGGCGGTAGTCACCACGCACATGCGGGTGTTCTTCTTCACAAAGGAAGCGAGGAGCGCGGGATCGATGTGTCCGTTTTTTAAGGGGACGACGTCATAGGAGATGACGCCCGCCTTTTGCAGAGCATGAAGGGGACGGAGCACCGAATTGTGTTCGAGACAGGTGGTGACCACATGATCGCCCGCCCGCAAAGTGCCCGAAATGGCAATGTTGAGCGCCTCGGTGCAGCTGCGCGTAAAGACGACGCGCTCGTAGCCGTAGCCGCCGAAGAGATCGGAAAGCAGGCGGCGGCAGGCAAGCACCTGTTCCGCGCAAGCGAGGGAGAGGCGGTGTCCGCTCCTCCCGGGATTGGCGCAGACTTTTAAGGCGGCGAGCACGGCATTCTGCACGGCGGCGGGCTTATAGCCCCCCGTCGCGGCATTATCGAGATAGATCATAATCACTCCGGGGAAAAAGAAATCGATTTATTTTTACGACGGCAGAGGATATTTTATGACAATGTTGGCTGTTTTTCGCTCTCGGGCGCAGACGCTCGAATACATCTCCGCGCTGAAAACAAGCGGCGTGCCCGCGCAGGCGGTGAATACGCCCAAGGAGGCGGGGGTCGGGTGCGGGATCTCGGCGCGGTTCGAGGAGACCTTCTTTCCCCGCGCCCGTTCTTGTCTTGCAAAGCGGCAATACTCTTCTTTTTCGGGATTCATGAAAAACACGGGCGGCAGGTTCGGCTATCTTTGAGCCGTTAAATTTAGAGTTGTCAAACGTCCGCAAGTGTGGTATAATGCGGGTATGGACAGAAAATCTGAAATTTTGCGGGAGCTCGAACGGCTCTATTTCGGTGCAAAGCCCGCATTGCAATTCAAAACTCCCTACGAGCTGTTGGTGGCGGTCATCCTCTCCGCGCAGTGCACGGACGAGCGGGTGAACAAGGTGACGGAAGTCCTCTTCCGCACGCACAACACTCCCGAAAAAATGCTCATGCTCTCGCAAGAGGAGCTCGAAAAATACATCTTCTCCTGCGGCTTTTACCGCAACAAGGCGGCGCACATTCTCTCCGCCTCGCAGGATATTGTCCAAAAATTCGGCGGACAAGTCCCCGATAATTTGGAGGAGATGCAAAGTCTCGCAGGCGTGGGCAGAAAGACGGCGAACGTCGTGTATGCGGTCGCCTTCGGCGGGGACGCCATCGCCGTGGATACGCATGTGTTCCGCGTCGCAAACAGAACGCAGCTCGCCGTCGGCAACACCCCCGAAAAGGTGGAGACGGGCCTCATGCAGGTCATTCCCAAGGAAAAATGGTCTCAGGCGCACCATTGGCTCATCTGGCACGGCAGAAAGGTCTGCCATTCCCAAAAGCCCGACTGCGCCCATTGCACCCTCGCCCCTTGGTGTCCCTCGGCATTTCAAACGGGCAAGTAAGAACGCAAAGGGGCGCGCGCAGGTTTTGATACTTTTGTATAAATGTCGCCTCCGTCGGCAATAACAGCCGCAAGGAGGTTTTTTCATGACCAATTTAACGGCAAAAGATTTAGACGTTTTGAGCCATGTACTCACGGCGGAAGAAATGGCGTGCAAAAAGGCGAGAATTTACGCAAGCACGCTCACCGACGCGGCGCTCGCGCAGGAGATGGAGGCGATCGCGGGCGCACATGCGGAGCGTTTCAACGCGCTCTATGCCATTTTGGGAGGGAAATCATGAAACAGAGCAAACAAGAGACCACACTCAACGAAAAAGACGCCCTTCAAGATATGCTCGACACCGAAAAGTTGCTCATGAGCTATTATTCGGTGGCGCTCGTCGAGGGGAGCTGCCAGCCGTTCCGCAAAGCGATCCTCAAAAATTACACGTCGAGCGCGGAGACGCAGTTCAACGTGTTCGAGCAAATGCTCTCGCGCGGCTACTATCAGGTAATGCCCGCCGAAAAGATGCTCATCGACCAAAAGACGGAGACGTTTTCCAAGGTCCAAAAGCAGATCGCACAATAAGAGCTCGCCCCATAAGCGGCTCCTTATCAAGACCTGCCCCTCACTCGTGGGGGCGGGTGGCTCACGCAGCGAGACAGGTGGGGGCTGCTCTCGCGCTCCTTGTCTTGCTTGTTTCTGAGGCGAGCGAATGGCGCTACGTTCTCCCATAAGCGGCGCAATACGGTGTCCGCTCTCGCCCTCCCCCGCGCGTTCCGCGCGGGGGAGGGGTAGGGGAGGGGCACCTTATTTACCCCCTCCGTGGGAGGGGTGAGGGGGCGAGTCCCAAATTGTCATTTCGAGCGGAACGAAGTGAAGTCGAGAAATCTCGCCTTATTTTACCCATTCCCCAAGGCCGCATAACCTTATTTTCCTCAACACATACTGAAAGGGGAGGGGAATATGCCGAAGAAGGTCAAACGCAACAACAGCGGCAAGGGCGAGCGGGACAACACGGGTTATGCGCACAATCCGCGCTACTGTATGATCCTGCCCGACGCCGAAAAGCCGGACGAGGACAACATTGCCTCGTCGAGTGAATCGTAAAGAGTGTAAAAGAGAGCCGCACGCGGACAAGTCCGCGTGCGGCAATTTTGTTTTCTTGTTTTTGTTGTTTTCTTCGGGGCGTTCTTAATATTTGTCATTTCACCCCGTGCTATCCTAAATTGTCATTTCGCCCCGCGCGCAGTTCTGATTCTCTAAGCGCGGCACGAGCCGTAGGCGAAATAATGCGGGGTTCTACCCACATGAGACAGTGGCACGCAGTGCCGAAGGGGGGGACGATGTCTTTTGTTCTAAGTACGTTACCCTCTCCTGCACTTTCTAAAATACGTCACCCTGAGCTTGTCGAAGGGTGTCCGCTTTTCCTTGCTGTCCCTTTTAGGGAAAGTACCCGCGTAGCGGGGGAAAGGGTTTTGTCATTTCGTCCCGCTGTTTCAAACAATGTCATTTCGACCAAGGGAGCGGAGCGACCGCGTGGAGAAATCTCACAATATTAAGGCTCCCGAAAAAGATTGCGGAGCAAGATTTTTCGGGAAGAGGAGCCACCGCACGCAAACGGAGCTTTCGCAAGGAAAGCGTATAAAGCGGGCGTGTGGCGACGAGGTAGAGATGTCTCGACACACCTCGTTCCTCGGTGGCTCGACATGACATTTGGGAATGGTTTTCATTTCCCCCTTGCTGCCCCCAACTTGTTTTTTTGGGGGAGGGGGGGAAGTGGCGAACACAGTGAGCCGAAAGGGGGGACGGTTACTCATGTAAAAAAATAAGGAGCCCCCGCCCCTATCCCCCCCCGCAGAGCGGGGGAAAGTGGCGAACACAGTGAGCCGAAGGGGGGCCATTCTTCTTGCTGTCCCTGAAAGAGAAAGTACCCGCGTAGCGGGGGAAAGGGTTACAACCCCTCAGTCACTTCGTGACAGCTCCCCTATAAGGGGCGCCGAGTAGTACCCCCACCTGACGCCTGCGGCGCCACCCGCCCCCGTAAACAGGGGCAGGTCTTGCCCCCTCCCACGGAGGGGGTAGGGGGGCGTGTTCTAAACCACTGCGCGTTGGAAAATCGCCATTTTGCGCTGCGCGACCACATTTGTTGCATACTTGCAACTTATTGTCCGATGAAACGAATGAGAGGAAAAGCAAGTTAAGGCGCAAACGCATGTTTCCTCGCACAATTATTTTCCGATGTGCGGTTCGCTGAAAACCATGGGGATACACTCGACTTCGCGCTTCGCGCTCCGCTCTGTATGACATCGAGGAAAAGAATTGTGCGAAACTAATCTCGTGAACCCTTTACACATTAAACCGAAACAGCACGACGTCGCCGTCTTTCATCACATAGTCCTTGCCCTCGGAGCGCACTTTGCCCTTTTCGCGCGCGCCCGCAAGTCCGCCGCATTCGAGCAGCGTCTCCCATTCCACGACTTCGGCGCGGATAAATCCCTTTTCAAAATCGGAGTGGATCTTCCCCGCAGCCTGCGGCGCCTTTGTCCCTTTCACGATCGTCCACGCCCGCGTCTCTTTTTCGCCCGCCGTGAGGTAGGAAATGAGCCCTAAAAGCGAGTAGCTCGCCTTGATGAGCTTATCAAGTCCGCTTTCTTTTAAGCCGAACTCTTCGAGGAACATCGCGCGATCCTCCTCTTCCATTTGGGAGAGCTCCTCCTCCGTCTTGGCGCAGATGACGATGACCCCCGCCCGATGCTTTGCGGCATATTCCTTCACAGCGGCCACAAAGGGAATTTTATCCTCGTCCTCGCCCATGTCCTTTTCGGCGATGTTCGCGCAGTAGATGACGGGCTTTGACGAGAGCAAAAACAAATTGTCGAGCATGGGCTGCTCTTCCTCGGTGCAGGGATAGCTGCTTGCGGGCTTTTCCGCTTCGAGGTGGGGGAGCAACTTTTCGAGGAAGGCATACTCGGCGGCGGCGTTCTTGTCCGCGCCCCCGCGCGCCGCACTGCGGATGCGGTCCTGCTTTTTTTGCACCGCTTCGATGTCGGCCAAGATGAGCTCTAAATTGATGGTCTCGATATCCCGCACGGGATCGACGGAATTTTCCACATGGGTCACGTTTTCGTCCTCGAAACAGCGCACCACATGCACAATGGCGTCCACCTCGCGGATATGGGAGAGGAACTTATTTCCCAAGCCCTCGCCGCGGCTTGCGCCCTTGACGAGCCCCGCGATGTCCACGAATTCGACGACGGCGGGCGTCACTTTTTTGCTCGAATAGAGGGCGGCGAGCTTTTCGAGCCGCTCGTCGGGAACTGCGACCACGCCCACGTTGGGTTCGATGGTGCAGAAAGGATAGTTTGCGGCCTCCGCGCCCGCATGCGTGATGGCATTAAACAGAGTGGATTTGCCTACGTTGGGAAGTCCCACTACGCCCAATTTCATATCGTTCTCCTTACGTCCGCGCACAGGCTTTTCCGCGCGCGGCTCTTCTTTTCCGGATAATGACTCCATTATAAAACATTTCCCCGTAAAGTTCAACTCTTTCGGTTGCTTAAATTGCAAAATTATGGTAGAATGGCGGGGAAAGGAAGTGGAATATGGACTACAAAGCATATATTGCGGAGCGTTTGCCCGCCGACGGCGTAAGCAGGGAAGAGATCGCGGAGAGCATTGCGGTCCCGCCCGATACCTCCCTCGGCGACTATGCGCTCCCCTGTTTCAAGTTCGCGAAAATTTTGCATAAATCTTCCGTCCTCATCGCGCAGGAGCTCGCCGCAAGCTATCCCGCCGACGGCGTCATTTCGGAGGCGACGGCGGTGAACGGCTACCTCAATTTCAAAGTCAACCGCAGGGGACTTGCCGAAGAGACGCTTGCGCGTATCGAGCGGGAGGGGGAAAGATACGGTTCCTCTACGGTCGGCGCGGGCAAGACGGTGTGTATCGACTATTCCTCGGTGAACGTCGCAAAGCCCTTCCACATCGGGCACCTTTCCACCACCGTGCTGGGGGGCGCGCTCTACCGTATCTTCCAATTTTTGGGATATAAGGCCGTCGGTATCAATCACCTCGGCGACTATGGCACCCAGTTCGGCAAGCTCATTGCCGCCTACAAGCATTGGGGGAACAGAGAGGACGTGCAGAAGGGGGGCATTCACGCCATCAACGACCTCTATGTGCGCTTCAACAGTGAGGCAACGGAGGAGATGGAGGCGGAGGCGCGCGAATATTTCCGCCTCATCGAAAGCGGAGACAAGGAGGCGGTCGACCTCTTCCGTTGGTTCAAAGAGCTCACCCTCGACTATGTTCAAAAAATCTACGAAAAACTGCACGTTACGTTCGACAGCTACGCGGGCGAGAGCTTTTATATCGACAAGATGGGCCCCGTCATCGACGAACTGAAAGAGAAGGGACTGCTTGTAGAGAGCCGAGGGGCGCAGGTCGTCGATCTCGAACCCTACGGCATGACGCCCTTTATCGTGCTCCGCTCGGACGGCGCCTCTCTCTACGGCACCCGCGATCTCGCCGCCGCATTCTACCGCAAACAGACGTACGATTTCGATAAATGCCTCTATGTCGTCGCCTACCAGCAGAATCTGCATTTCAAGCAGCTCTTCAAGGTGATCGAACTCATGGGCGAGCCTTGGGCGAAGGACCTTGTGCACGTTGCCTACGGCATGGTCTCCCTCGAAGACGGCGCGATGTCCACGCGGCAGGGAAAAGTTATCTGGCTCGAAGATGTGATCGGCCGCTGCGTCGAAAAGGCGTTCCAGATCATCAGCGAGAAAAACCCCGCCCTCGAAAACAAAGAGGAAGTCGCCGAAAAGGTGGGCGTCGGCGCGGTCATGTTCGGCGCGCTCTACAACAACAAGATCAAGGACATCGTCTTTTCCTATGACAAGGCGCTCAATTTCGACGGGGAGACGAGCGTCTATGTGCAATATACCTGCGCCCGTGCGGCCTCCGTGCTCGGGAAAGCGGAGATCGGACAAGTGCGGATCCCCGAGCCCTGCGATGAAGAATTCGAGCTCGTCAAGGCGCTCGCCGAGTTCCCCGAGACGGTCAGAGCGGCGGCGGAGAAGTACGAGCCGAGCTGTATCGCCCGTTTCGCGGTGGACACGGCGCAGAAGTTCAACAAATTCTACTTCGATTGCAAAATTTTGCAGGCGGAGAGCGAAGAGCTGAAAAATTTCCGCTTGGCGCTCACAAAAGCCACGCTCACTTCGCTCACAAACGCGCTCACCCTGCTCGGGATCGGCGTTCCGGAGAAGATGTGATGAAGGCAATCTTTTTCGATTTGGACGGAACGCTCTGCAATACCCTCGCCGACATCCGCTTTCACGTCAACAAAATGCTCTCCTCGCGCGGCTATCCCCAAATTTCGGAGCAACAGACAAAGAGCTATGTCGGGGACGGAGCGCGAAAACTCATCGAGCGGGCGCTCCCCGAAGGCGCGGAGGATGTCGAGGGCTGCTACGAAGAATTTCTTGCGGGTTTTTCGGTGAGCGACGGAAGCCTTCTCTCTCTTTATGAGGGAGAGAAAGAGGCGCTCGACGCGCTGAAAGAGAAAGGATATCAGCTCGCCGTCATCACCAACAAGCCGCAGGCGGCGACGTACGGCACGCTGAAAAAGTTTTTCCCCGAGGGTTATTTCGGCTTTGTGGGCGGGGACAGCGGCATGTTCCCCGTCAAGCCCGACCCTTCCCTCACCCGCTATGCGGCGCTCTCCATGCGGGTCTCTTTGAAGGACTGCGTGTTCGTCGGCGACGGCGAACAGGATGTGCGCACCGCAAAGAATGCGGGCATGCGGGGGATCGCCGCGCTGTGGGGATACCGTACCCGCGCCGAGCTCGTGCGCGCGGGCGCGACCGAGTTTGCGGAGAGTTTCGGGGACCTTTTGAAAATTTTGCAAAGTTGAAAAAAATGCAAAAAAATTCTTGAAAATCGGCGGCGCTTGTGATATAATACGGGCGAAATCTTTATGGAGGAAAACAAGATGAAAAGATGTGCTGTTTGCGGCGAGATCGTCGCAGATGATGTAGAGGTCTGCCCCGTTTGCAAGGCGACCAAGTTCGTGCCCGTGGAAGAGGCGAAGTTCGCCTGCGAGCACCATGTCGGCGATGGCGTGGTGGAGGACAAGGAAGTGATGGACGGTCTCCGCGCCAATTTCAGCGGCGAATGCTGCGAAGTGGGCATGTACCTTGCGATGGCGCGGGTCGCGGAGCGCGAAGGCTATCCCGAGATCGCCGAGGCGTACAAGCGTTATGCCTTTGAGGAAGCGGAGCACGCAAGTAAGTTTGCAGAGCTTTTGGGCGAAGTTGTCACCGATTCCACCAAGAAGAACCTCGAACTCCGCGCGGCGGCAGAGGCGGGCGCATGCGAAGGAAAACTCATGCTCGCAAAGCGCGCGAAAGAGCTCGGCTACGACGCCATTCACGACACCGTGCACGAGATGGCGAAGGACGAGGCGCGTCACGGCGCAGGGTTCAAGGGCCTCTTGAAGCGTTATTTCTGATTTTTCACAAAAGAACAACAAAGGAAAAAGGACAGGCGGTTTGCCTGTCCTTTCGGCCTTTTTAGGGTCAATGTTTGAATTTGGGGAGAAGCAGACACACGATATGTATGAGCGCAAACACGATCGTAAAGGAAAGAACGAGCGCGGGCGCCACACTCGAAGCTCCCATAGCGGATGCGGTAACGGAGGTCGCCCCCGTCAGCGTGCAGGAGAAAGAGTAAATGAGAAAATAAAACAGGAGGGGCAGGATGCGCCATACTTTCCCGAGCATGAAAAAGATCGGATATTTTTTGCCGAGGTTTAGGAAGGGCAGGGGCAGCGTCAGAAGCCCGAACAGCGAAGCCGCGAGCGAGACCGCCGCAAATACGATGAGCGCCGTGCAGATCCCGGAATCGGCTTGGTACACATTGACGGAAACATTGCCGAGCCCCGAATATCCCAATGCGAGCCCCGAATATTCCGAATATGAAACTACGGGCGCGAGAAAGAGCAGAAATAAGAGCAGAGAATAGAGCGCAAACGCGCAAGCGGGGACGATCATCAGAGCGGAAAACTTTCCGCCCGCGTTTTGATCTTCCGGTTCTTCGCGCGAGAAAACGCCGTTGCCGTAATCATCCATAACAGACCTCCTTGCATTTGTAAAAATTATATCACGGCGGCGGGCGGTTGTCAAGGAAAGAGGAAAAATAAGAAAGAAAAATAAAAAAGGGATGGCCCTCCCGAAGGAGAACCATCGCTTTTTGGAGAGTATTAAAACGTTGAAGCTGGGACTTCAAACATTTTCGGTTTTTTGTAACTTCTTGTTACAAGCCTATTTTAACGGATAAGCCAAAAGAAGGCAACCTACTTTCGGCGAAAAAAGCTCTATCTGCCCGAACTTAACGGGTAGAGTGTAAAATTTTCACTCTACTCACAGTAGAACTATTGACAATACGGCAATTTTTGGTATAATAGAGGTATGGAAGAAGAAATTTTAGCACAAGTCATCGGAAAGAATATCACACGTTTGAGAAAACTTGCGAACATGACGCAGCTCGAACTTGCGGAGAAACTCAACTATTCCGATAAATCGATTTCCAAATGGGAGCAGGGCAACGGCATTCCCGACGTGCGCATTCTGATCCAGCTCGCGGAGCTGTTCGGCGTCACGCTCGACGATCTCGTGCACGAGCATATAGATAAAGAAGTCTTGCCGAAGAACACCAAACTGCGCAACCGTCTGATCACCGTCATCTGTTCGGTGGGGCTCTGCTGGCTCGTCGCGGTATGCTGTTTTGTGCTCCTCGGTCTCTTCGGCCCCGAGCTCAAATTCAAGTGGCTCGCCTTTTTGTTTGCGGTGCCCGCCTCGGCGATCGTCGTGGTCGTGTTCAGTACGATCTGGCAGTGGAAGTGGACGCGCATCATCTCCATTTCCGTGCTCGTATGGACGGTGATCGGCTGCGTATATCTCGTCATCTATGCCGTCACGGGGTGGACGCAAAATCTTTGGTTCCTCTTTCTCATCGGCATTCCGTTGCAGGCGCTCACCCTCATCTATTTTATGTGGCGTTCCCGCACCAAGAGGTAACATATGGAAGAAAGCAAGCGGTATCATTTTCGCAGAAAGATCAGCGGCGGGTTCGGCTGGGCGTTTATCGTCCTTGCGCTCCTCTGCATGGCGGGGCTGGTGGTCTCGCTCATCATGCTCGGCCTCGGCAACGAACATATGTCTCTGCTCGGCATTCTTGCGGGCGGATTCGCCGGCGGGGCGATCCTCTTCGGCATTCTCGGGTATTTCCTCGTCCGCAGAGGGGAATTCTGGCAGCGGCAGGAGCTCGACGCGTTGGAGCGCGCGGACAGTGAAGAGAGCTTTTTCATCGGCGAGGAGACGCTCGTCACCTTTGCGCAGGAGGGGCTCGTCATTCACAACCGCGAGCGCTCGATCTCCGTACCCTACGGCGAGGTCCGTTTTATTTCCGTGTGCACCCGCCGCAAGCCGCGCGAGAGGGGAGAGTGGAGCGTTCTCATCGAAGTGCCCGCCTCCTATGTCGTGAAAAAGGCGAAGAAAGGGGAGCCGCCCGTGCTGATACAGGCAGACGGGAAAGAGCGGCTCTACCGTGCGCTCGAAAAGCACGCCCTTCCCCTCCTCGGGGAACAGCGCGGGCAAGAGCAAACGCAAAAGCAGACGCAAAAGTTCACCCGTATGCAAAAATACGACCTTCCCGACAGGGCAAAGCGGAAACGTGCGCTCTGGTTTTTGCTGCTCGGCGTCCTTCTGACGGGCGGCGGCGTGGGGCTGATGTTCTACATGTCCGCGATCGGCGCTCCCGTCATCGTGGTGGGCGGCTATATCGTTCTCCGTGCGCTCGTGTCCTATTATCGGGGAAAGCGGGTGTTCTCCGTCTACCGCGAGGGACTGTATCTTGCCGAACTTTCCACGCAGGACAGCTTTTTCCTCAAATGGGAAGAGATGGAGAGCATCGTTCCCACCGAGGCGGAAAAACAGGAGATCCTCCGCGCGAATTGCCTCTACGGCGCCTATGATTTTCCCCGCCCGCACGGCGCATATGAATACATCAGAGAGCACTTCCCCGACAAGTGCGGCCAATAAGAAATGCGCCTTCGTACATAAATCATGAGAGAGTTGAAAATTCACGGCGTGTACCGCCATTTCAAGGGCAAATATTACTATGTGGAGGGGGTCGCCACCCACTCCGAAACGCGCGAACAGCTCGTCGTTTACCGCGCCCTCTATGGCGGAAGGGAGCTTTTCGTCCGTCCGCTTGCCATGTTTCTCTCGCCCGTAGACAGAGAAAAGTATCCCCTTGCCGAACAAGAATATCGCTTTGAAGAAGTGGAAAATGAGTGATTCACGGGTGTGTCCCCGCTGCGGGACGACAATCGAAGAGTTCCGCCGCACGGGGCTTGTGGGCTGTGCGGAGTGTTACCGCGCATTTCGGGAGGAGATCCTCTCCGCCGTCCGCCGCGTACAGGGGACGACCCGCCATGAGGGGGCGATCCCTGCGGTCTCGGAGGAAAAATATTCCTTTATGCTCGAACAGCAGCACCTCAAAGACGCCATCGAAAGGGCTTTGCGCGCGGGGAAATTCGAGGAGGCGGAGGCCTTGCAACAGCGGCTCAGGGAGAGCAACCGCACCCGCCGCAAGGAGGAGCAGTCGTGAAAGCAAGCGCCATCCGCTATGAAAACGTCGCCGTTTCCACGCGTATCCGCCTGGCGCGCAACTTTGCGGACTATCCCTTTCCCCGCCGTCTCGGGAAACCCGCCGCGCGGGAGATCATCGGCATCGTCTCTGCGGCGCTCAGAGAGGTGGACGCCTTTGAGCTCCACTACATGGACGGCATTTCTTTGCAGCAGGCGGAGCTGTACATCGAGCGCTACCAGATCAGCCGCGATCTTTGGAAGAACCGCGAAATTTCCGCCGTGCTCTTTCTGCGGCAAAACGGCGCAGGCAGGACGTTTGAGAAGGAGCTGTCCGACATCCTCACCGAAAACGTCTCCGTCATGATCAATGAAGAGGACCACATCCGCGCGCAGTATTTCGTGCGCGGGTTCGACCTGAAAAGAGGATATGAACGGCTCTCGGGGATCGATGAGATCATCGCCGAGACCATTCCCTTCGCCTGTGACAGCGAGCTCGGATACCTCACGGCCTGTCCCACCAATCTCGGCACGGGGCTGCGCGCCTCCGTCATGCTTTTTTTGCCCGCGCTTGCCCGAAGGGGACGGATGAGGGAGATCACCGCCAAATTAAAGCGCAAGGGGCTCACCGTGCGCGGCATGTTCGGGGAGGGCAGCGTCGCGGAGGGCGATCTGTACCAGATCAGCAACGAGGTCACCTTGGGCGCGCGCGACACGGACATTCTTTCCGTAGTGGAGCGGGAAGTGAACGACCTCGTGGAGGAGGAGATCGTGGAGCGGGACATGCTGGAAGAGGAAGGGGGCATGGCGCTCACCGACCGTATCCTGCGCTCATACGGCATTCTCACCAACTGCGCGCAGATCGACGCGCACGAATTTTTGGAGCGGCTTTCGGACGTAAAGCTCGGCGTTGCGCTCGGCATGTTCGAGGGGGAGATGAGCGATCTCGACACGCTCCTCGTCTCCACCCGTCCCGCCAACCTCGGCGCGCTCGCGGAAAAACAGCTCACGGAAGAAGAACAAGATATTTTTCGCGCAAATTATGCGGGCAGAACGCTTCGGCGGATGTGCATGCTCGATGAAGAATTGCGCGGCAATTTATTCCCGAAGGAGTAAAAAATATGGATACATCTCACTTTTCCGATCATTTGCGCGAGGCGCTCGATCTCGCAAACGAGTTGGAGCGTACTTGCCAGACGGGCTACATCGGCAGCGAACATCTTCTGCTCGGGCTCATCGCCGTGGAGGACAGCGCCGCCGGACGGCTCCTCATGGAGGCGGGCGTAGATAAAAACCAATACGTCGCCATTTTCAAGCGCAGTATCGACAGAAACCTCCGCGTCCACGGCTACACCCCCCGCACGAAACGGCTTTTGGAACTTGCCGTGGAACTCAGCGTGGAGGGCGGGCAGTATAAGGTTCTGACGGGCACGGAACATCTGCTCCTCGCCATTCTCATGATGGAAGATTGCCTTGCCGTCAAAATTCTGAGAAGGATGGGGGTGGATATTGCCGACCTGAAAAACCGCGCGTTGGAGCTCGTCTCTCCCGCGCGGGACGAGGACGACCGTGTTTCGCCGTCCGAAACGCCCCGTCCGTTTTTTCTTTTCCCTGAGACGCAGGAAACGGGCCCGCAGGGGCAAAACCGCGCGCGCGGGAACGCGCAGGGGACGATTTCCGAAGAGCTCATGCGCTACGGGGACGATCTCACCAAGAAGGCGCGCGAAGGAAAGCTGGACCCCGTCATCGGCCGTCTGAACGAGATCGAAAAGGTGATACAAATTCTCTCCCGCAGGACGAAGAACAACCCCGTGCTCGTGGGCGAACCGGGCGTGGGGAAGAGCGCCGTGGTAGAGGGTCTTGCGCGCGCGATCGTCGCGGGGGACGTCCCCGAACTTCTGCGCGGAAAGACGGTATTTTCTCTCAATATCACGAGCATGCTTGCGGGCGCGAAATATCGCGGCGAATTTGAAGAGCGCATCAAAAAGGTCATCGACGAGATCGTCGCCGACCGCGACATCATTCTCTTTATCGACGAGATCCACACCATTGTCGGCGCAGGCGCCTCTGCGGAGAGCCCGCTCGACGCGTCCAACATCTTAAAGCCCATGCTTGCGCGCGGCGAATTGCAGACGATCGGCGCGACCACGCTCGAAGAGTACCGGAAATTTATCGAAAAGGACCCCGCGCTCGAACGCCGTTTTACGCCCGTCACCGTCGATCAGCCGAGCGTGGAAGATACCATCACCATTCTGCACGGGTTAAAGGACAAGTACGAGGCACACCACGGGATCGTCATCACGGACGAGGCGATCGAGGCGGCGGCGCGCCTTTCGGACCGCTACATTACCGACCGTTTTCTGCCCGACAAGGCGATCGACCTCATTGACGAGGCGGCCTCTCACAGGCGGCTCCTTGCCTACACGGGGCCGAGCGAGCTCAGGGAGCTCGAAGAAAAGCTCTCCCGTGCAACGGCGGAGCGGGACAAGGCGGCGGGTTGGAAGAACTATGCCCGCGCCGCCGAATTCTCCGAGCAGATCGACGCGCTCACGGCTCAAATCGAGGAACGTAAGGAAAAATGGAACACGGAGCGCAATGCCGTGCAGCTGTCCATCGGCGCGGAAGAGATCGCCCAGATCGTTTCGAGTTGGACGGGCGTTCCCGTCGTCAAGCTCACCGAGGCGGAGAGCGAACGGCTTTTGCACCTCGAAGACGAACTGCACGAGCGCATTGTGGGGCAGGAAGAGGCGGTCACCGCCGTTGCAAAGGCCATCCGCCGCGCGCGGGCAGGGCTGAAAGACCCCAACCGTCCCATCGGTTCCTTTATCTTTGTCGGGCCTACGGGCGTGGGCAAGACAGACCTTTGCAAGGCGCTTGCGGAGTGTCTGTTCGGCGACGAGCGGCTGATGATCCGCCTCGATATGTCCGAATATATGGAGAAACATTCCACCTCGAAACTCATCGGCGCGCCTCCCGGATATGTCGGCTATGAGGACAGCGCGGGCACGCTCACCGAACGTATCCGCAAAAAGCCCTATTCCGTCGTCCTGTTCGACGAGATCGAAAAGGCGCACCCCGAGGTTTTCAACATTTTGCTCCAAATCCTCGACGACGGACGTCTCACGGACAGCAAGGGCAGGGTGGTTTCCTTCAAGAATACGGTGCTCATCATGACGAGCAATGTCGGCGCGCACCAGGTGAAAGAGGTGGGCGTGCTCGGGTTCCGCACCGCAGAGGAGGAGAGCGAGTACGAGGACATGAAGGAAAACATTCAGGAGGCCTTGAAACAGAAGTTCCGTCCCGAATTTTTGAACCGCTTAGACGAGACGATCATCTTTCACAAGCTCTCGAAAGAGGACGCCGCCCGTATCTGCGACAAGATGATCCAGAGCCTGCAAAAACAGCTGAAAGAGCGGGAGATCAACATCAAAGTGAGCAACCGCGCCCGCAACAAATTAGTGGACGAAGGTTACAGCGAGGAATACGGCGCGCGCCCGCTGAAACGCACCGTAAGGCGGCTGATAGAGGATAAACTCTCCGAAGAGATCTTGCAGGGCAGCCTGCCCGTCGGCGGCACCGTCATCATCGACGAGGAGAACGGCGAACTCACCTTTACGGAAGAATAAAAAAGTTTATAGCGGAAGTTTGATATAAGCGGAAAAAGAGTTTGATAACAGCGGCGCGCCCGAGCAATTTTGCTCGGGCGCGCCGCTGTTTTAAGTCATTTCGCCCCGCCGTCCCAAATTTGTCATTTCGAGCGGAGCCGCAGATGAAGTCGCCCCGCCCGCACGTTCTATTTGTCTAAGGGCGACACGAGGAGCCTGCGACGAAGCAGAAATCTCACATTTTTGTCATAAGGTAGAGATGTCTCGACTACACTCGACATGACATTTGAGAACGGTGTTTCGCGCATGACCTGCCCCCATTTATGGGGGCGGGTGGCGAGCAAAGCGAGACAGGTGGGGGGGTAGTCTGTGTCAAGCCGCGCTTGTGTCCGTTTCGGGGACTTCTGCCTCGCCGCCGTCCGTCTGTTTTTTGTTGAGCCGCGTTTCGATCGCCTTGAAAGCGAGCGGGTAGAGGAACACGAGCAGGAAGAGCTCGAAGAAGGTGAACAGGAAACTCACCCACGAGCTTGCGGTGACGTTTGCGATCGCGCCCGTCACGGAGGACATGAGAATTTGTTCGACATAAAGTCTCCTTTATATATCGCGTTTTTCTTTGGAAATTTGCGGACGGGCCGCAGGGTTTTTTAATCGTTCAAGTTCCAATCGACGGGTGTGATCCCGTGCGAGATGAGATATTCGTTTGTCTTGGAGTAATGTCTGCACCCGAAGAACCCGTTGAATGCCGAGAGGGGAGAGGGGTGAGCGCATTCCAAAATAAGGTGCTTGCTCCTGTCAATGAGGGGAGCTTTCCGCCTCGCGTTTCCGCCCCAAAGGAGAAAGACGAGGTGCTCTTTTTGTTTGCTCAACAGCTCGATTACGCTGTCCGTGAACCAGCTCCACCCGCAATTTGCGTGCGAATTGGCCTGATGTTCCCGCACCGAGAGGGAGGTGTTAAGTAGGAGCACGCCCTCCTTCGCCCACTTGGTGAGATTGCCCGATCTCGGCGGGTCAAACCCCAAGTCGTCGTGGAGCTCTTTGAGCATGTTTTCGAGCGACGGCGGCTTTCTCACCCCGTCCTTCACCGAAAAACACAGCCCGTGCGCCTGCCCCGGCTCGTGGTAGGGGTCCTGCCCGAGGAGCACGACTTTCACGTTCGCATAGGGCGTATAGCGGAAACAGTTGTAGAGGTCGTACATGTCGGGGTAGACGATGTAGTGGGAGTATTCGTACTTCAAAAATTCCCGTATCTTCAAATAGCGGTCGTCCGCAAAGAGGGGTTTTAAAGGTTCATTCCAATCGCCTAAGTCTATCATATGTTCTCCAAGATTTTAAGGTACTTTTTCAGTTCTTCCTTCGCCCCTTCAAGATCGTGCGCGAGGTAGTTCCCGCACTCCTCCCGCTTTGCGCCCGGCACTTCGTCGAGGGAAAGCGCCACGGGGATGCACTCTTTGAGGAGGGCAAGGACTTCTTCATAACTCAAATTCACGGTGAGAAGATAAAACCCCGTGCGGCAGCCCATGGGCCCGAAGTAGACGATGTTCTCCTTTTCGCGGCTGTTGCGGAGCACCGTCGCCATCATGTGCTCGATGGAGTGGAGTGCGTCGGGAGTGAGGTAGTCTCCCGCATTCGGCTTTTTGAAACGGAGGTCGAAGGTTGTCACCCCGTTTGCGGGCGGGGACATATGCAGCCCTGTTTGCAGCACGTCGTGGTTTTTTTGAAAAGATGCGATTTTTTCCATATAGTTTGTCCTTGCGCTTTACATTTGTCAGGTTGTCCACGTTGATTCCGATTTGTCATTTCGAGCGGAACGAAGTGGAGTCGAGAAATCTCAACATTATTAGGGCTCCCAAAAAAGATTTCGTAGAAAGATTTTTTGGGAAGAGGAGCCGCCGCGCGCAAACAGAGCTTTTTGTAAAAAAAGCGTATAAAGCGGGCGTGCGGCGACGAGGTGGAGATTTCTCCACGCGCCGCTTACGCGGCTTGGTCGAAATGACATTTTGGAAGGGGTGTTGCC
Source organism: uncultured Clostridia bacterium (assembly GCA_947632195.1). Classification (GTDB taxonomy): domain Bacteria; phylum Bacillota; class Clostridia; order Christensenellales; family Borkfalkiaceae; genus Gallimonas. Next base: position 50,665 of record CANROE010000004.1, read on the forward strand.
CCTTGCTGTCCCTGAAAGGGAAAGTACCCGAGCAACGCGAGGGGGAAAGGGTTCACTAAAACCCCTCAGTCACTTCGTGACAGCTCCCCTACAAGGGGCGCCAAGTAATAACTGTTTACTCCAACCCTTGCAAAATTTCTTTGAGGTGGGCTTTTAAGTTGAGCAGGGCGAGGGCGCAGTTTTTGCGGAATTGCTCGGTCGTCGAGCCCAAGCCGTACACGTCCGAGATCGCCTTCACGCTCGCAAAGGGCACGCCCGCGTACTTACAAACTTGTGCGATCGCGCCCGCCTCCATTTCGCGGATATCGCACCCGAGCGAGAGAAGAAGGGCATGGTCGTCCGGCGAATCGTTGAATCGATCTCCCGTGCCGAGTATGCGGCGGCGATAGGGGAGCGGGGGACAGAAGAGGGGCAGAAAGTTCTCCGTCTCGCCGTCGAGCGTGCCGATGGGAAGCCCGTTGAGCTGGGTGCAATCGAAATCGTATTGCACCGCTTTTTCGATGAGATAGACGTCGCCGACCTCGGTCGTCTCGGGGGTTAAGCCTCCCGCCGCGCCGAAGTTCAAAAGGACGTCCGCGCCCGTTTGAATGGCGGCGCAGGCGCCCGCCGCGGCGTTGACTTTCCCCACGCCGCAGGTGACGAGGACGACGTCATGCCCGAACGCCTTGCCGAAATGCACCGTCTTTCCGAATACCGTCTTACTGTTTTCGATCTCCATTTGATCGAGCAAAATTTTCGCTTCGCTGTCCGTGGCAATGACGCAACCGATCATAATACACCTCTTTTTCTATTATAACTCATAATACACCTCTTTTTCTATTATAACAAGTTTTTTGCGTTTTGGCAATCAAACGAATACTTCTTTTTGCGAATGGCAATAACCGCCGCAAAAGGAGGATCAAATGAATCCGTTTGATTGTAAGCCGCAGAAGGCGGACAAGATTTTCACAGGCTGGAATAAAGTGCTCGTAAAACCGTACGACAAGAACACCGTGGACCCCTATACCCGTCTGAGGGTCATTTTGATGAACGGCACCGAGTTTGAGAGCGTGCGCTGCGGGCATGCCTTTCACCGCATGTGCGCAAACAACGATGTAAGGCGCCGCCTCGCCTACATGCGCAGGGGGGAACAAATTCAGCAAAAGCGCATTGCAAGTTTAAAGCCCGCGAACGAGACCATTTTAGAACACACCATCGGCTATGAACAGCTCGCCGTCGACCTCACCGCCGCGCTCGCGATCACCGAAAAGAACAGCTACGTCAAAAAGCAGCTCGACTTCGCCCTCTTGGAGGACTTCGACCACCTCTACCGCTATGCCGACCTCATGGAACTCGAAAAGGGAGGCGATCCTGCGCGGCTCGTCGGCGATTACACCGAGATCATGCCGGGGCGTCCCACCGTTTCGGAATACCGCCACCCCTACGACGACGTGGACTTTTATATCAACTGTTACCTCAACGACCTCAAAACCAAGCTCAACATTAACATCATCACGGCGGCCGAACAGCAGACGATGAACTTCTATATGAACGTCGGCGACCTGTACGCGACCAATCTCGGCAGAAAGCTTTATAACGAGATCGCGATGATCGAGGAACAGCATGTAACGGGGTACGGCGCCCTCAAAGACCCCTGCATGACCCCGTTTGAAAATCTGCTCATGAACGAGTACACCGAGTGCTATCTCTACTACTCCTGCTACGAGGACGAGAAGGACGAGCGGATCAAAGCCATCTGGGAGATGCACTTTGAAGAGGAAGTCGCCCACCTCCACGAGGCGGCCGATCTTCTCAAAACGTACGAGGGCAAAGTCTGGCAGCAGGTATTGCCCGAGGGCGGGGAGTTCCCCGAACTTCTGAAATTCCGCCCGCAGAAGGAGTATGTGCGCGAAATTTTGAAGAGCGTGCGCCTCACGGGAGTAGAGGAGGGCTGGGAAGAGCTCGACAAGGTGCCCGATTCCTTCCGTTTCTTCTCCTATAACGCCCGTATTCACGGCGGCAAACCCGAGACCCACGGCACCCACTTGTGCGTCGAAAAGCTCATCGGCGAAAAAGGGCAGGATTGGCGGCTGCAAAATAAGGAGCACCCGATAAGAGCGCTCGCGGACAGAAAGAAAGACAATCTCGACGTCGGAAGAGTCAAGGGAAAATAAGCGCGGCTTTGAAGAATGGAGAAAGGCCGCCGCGCCGCGAAATATTTCGCGGCGCGGCGGCAAATTTTTTTCATCTTTTTTCCTATGATGAAAGTTAGGTGAAAGAGTTGAATTTTTTTTGCATAGGTGCTATACTGTAAGACAGAAACTATTCCAATCGATCAATATCCCAAACGGAGGAAACATATGAAAAGAGCTATTTCGATCGCGATCGCGGCGATCATGGGCATGGGGCTCATGTTCGGCACGGGGTGCAGTCATAAACATGAATTCGGAGAGTGGAAAACGGTGGTGCCCGCCACTTGCGTCCGTGAGGGCAGTGAGCGGCGGGATTGTCGGATCTGCGATTTTTCTCAGACGCGCACCGTGGAAAAAACAGAGCACACGACCGATCAATATTCCGCAGACAGCAGCAAACATTGGAAGGAATGCGCCGTCTGCCATAAACGGATCGACGAAAGCGCTCACACCTTTGAGGGGACCACTTGCACCGTCTGCCAATACGATAAGACGGGCACGGCCTCTCTTCAATACAAACAGAACGGAGACGGCTCGTTTTCCGTCGTCGGGGTGCTGGGAACGGCGCCCGAGGAAGTCGTCATTCCCGACTACTATGTGGAACAGGCGCCCGTCACTTCCATTGCAAAGGGCGCGTTTGTCGGGCAGGCTATCATGAAACAAATCAGATTGCCCGAGCATCTCGTCTCCATCGAGGACGGCGCATTCGACGATTGCAGCGCGCTGCAATCGATCGATATTCCCGCGTCCGTGACCGCAGTTTCCAATAATGCATTTACGGGTTGTCCCGCGTTGGAGTCGGTCACCGTCGCGCCCGAAAACGCGTACTATACGGCAGAGGGCGGCATTCTCTATGACAAGCCAAAGACGAAGTTCATCTTTGTCCCCCCTGCATTGAAAGGGGAGCTCGTCATTCCCGAAGGTATCACAAAAGTAGGGAACGGCATCTTTTCGGGTTGCGGTCTCGAAAGGGTGACCATCGGGCCGCAGGTAACGGAAATTGCCCTGCATGCGTTTTTGAACTGTAAATCGCTCAAAGATTTTGTCGTCCAGGGGAGCGAAACCGTCATCGGGAAAGCGGTGCTCTCGGGCTGCACTTCCTTGCAAAAGCTGGTGCTTGCAAACACTTGGCAACAGGGGCTCACCACCCCGATGAGCGGCATTGTCTCTCCGAACGACCGCGCCACGGGCGACAGTTACATCGGCTACATTTTCGGTGCGGCCCTGTATCTCGAAACGGGTTCCGTAGTACCCGCCTCTCTCGAAACGGTGGAGTTTACGGGAGGGACGCGGCTCTATAACTACACGTTCTACTCCTGCGCATCTTTAAAGAGCGTGACCATTCCGTCCTCGGTGGAGGCGATCGAGGATCGGGTATTTGTCGGTTGCACTTCGCTTGCATCGGTGACGATCGCTGCGGAGAACCAAAAATATTCCTCGCAAAGCAATGTTATATACAATAAGACGGCTTCGGGCGGTATTACAAGCATCAAATTTATCCCCGAAGCGCTCAGCGGCGACATTGTCATTCCGGAAGGGGTCACCGTTATCGAATCGGGCGCGTTCAGAGCGCGTGCGATCGAAACGCTCTCACTTCCCGCAACGTTGAGGCAGATCGGGTCGTACGCGTTTACGGACTGCCACTCGCTGACGGAAGTGACGATCCCCGATGACAGCAAGCTCGTCTCCTTCGACGACAACTGTTTCTCCACCTGCGACAATCTTCGCAGCATCACGATCCCCGCCAAAGTAACGGATATCGGCAGAATGGCGTTCGTCGGTTGCAGATCGCTGGCAAAGGCGGAATTCAAAGCGGCGTCGGGTTGGGTGCAGATCATCGACCGCGACAACACCAAGCCCATTCCCGCCGAAGACCTCGCCGATCCCAATCTGGCGGCGCGGTATCTGACGAGCGCGCTTGGAGGCGGTTACAGCTGGCGTCGGGAAAGCGCATAAAAGAAATCATATCGATCTGATCCTCTGCGGAAAAGCGCGGAGGATTTTTTTTGCTAATTTTTTGCAAGTCAACCATAATAGGAGTAATGAAAGGAGCGGCTATGAAGAAATTATTATGGCTTGAACTTTGCGCATGCCTTCTCTTGACCCTTGCGGGCTGCGCGGGCGCGCGGAAATATACGGTCACGTTCCGCAGCGGAGAAGAGACCGTAAAAACGATGGAGGCGGAAATGGGGGAGGAGCTCGACCTGCGGTATCTCGTCGAAGCGCCCAAAAAGCCCTCGGACGGAACGTATGTGTATTTTTTTTCGGGGTGGAGCCTTTCCGAGGACGGCGAGATCGTAAACCGCCACACGGTTGCGGGGGACGTCACCTTTTTTGCACGGTTTTCCGCCGAGATCGCAGAGCCTCAGCCGCCCGAAAAAGAGCATACTCTCTTTCTGCATGCGCTCGGCAGCATCGAGGAGCGCACGGTCAAGGAGGGGGAGGAGGTGACCCTCTCCCCGCCCGCTCTTCCCGCCCTCGTCTCCTTTGAGAGATGGTATCGGGACGAGGCGTTCACGCAGGAGGCGGACATTTCCGTCATGCCTTCAAGCGATGTGCACCTCTATGCAAAATGCGCGCTCGATCTCCCCGAGGGAGAGCTCAGGGCGGAGGGGGATTTCCGCTACGGAGGAGAGAGCCGTGTGCGCATCGTCGGGCTTGCGGAGGCGGAGGGCCTCTCTTACAGCTATCAATGGCAGGGCGTTTCGGGCGAGGGCGACAGCGTCTCTCTCCAAACGGCAGGGGAGTATTCCCTCTCGGCGGAGATCACGGCAAACTATCTCGGGCTTTGCTCCGTGCACACCCTTTCCGGCACGTTCACGGTGCAAAAGAGGGCGTTGCAGGCCTTCGTCTCGGTGAGCGGTCCCTATGTCTACGGCGAGGAGGTTTCCCCCGCCCTGCACTGCGAAGGGCTCGTCAGCGGGGACAGCGCGGGCACGCTCGGCGCGCATTTCGTGTTTGCAAAGAGGGGGACGAGGGTCGCGCAGACTCCCTTGCCCGTCGGCGAATACACGGTGACGGCCGAATTTTCCGCTCTCGAAAATTACGAGCTCGCTCCCGTTTCGCCTGCGGCGTTCACGGTGGAAAAACGTCCCTTGTCGGCGACCGTCTCCGTGGCCGATCTCACCTATGGCGAAGAGCCCGCAGTGCAGATCGTCTGGAACGGGCTTTTGGAGGGCGAAAGCGGCGCGAACTTGCTCAGCGAAACCGCCTATTCCTATCTCAAAGGCGGCGAACCGCACGAGGGCCGCTTTACCCCGGGCAATTATACCCTCACGGTGGATCGCGGGGCGCTGACGTCGGAAAACTATGCGCTCTCCGAGGTCAATTCCTGCACGTTCCGTGTCAAGAAAGCGGAGCTTGTATGCACGGTCACCCTTGCGGAGGAGAGCGTCGTCTACGGCGACCGTCCCTCGCCCGCGCTGATCGCGGAGGGGTTTGTCTATGGGGACGAAGCCGAGCTTTCCCCCGTGTTCCGCTACCACGGGGAGAAACAGGGCGACCCTCTTCCCGCCGGAACGTATGAGGTGACGGCGGAGATCGTTCCGCCAGAGAACTATGCGCTCGGCAGGCTTGTCCCCGCAACGCTCACGGTGGAAAAACGGCCGCTCACGCCCTCCGTTTCGGTCGGCGGCGAGTTTGTCTACGGACAGACCCCCGCGCCGTCGCTCACCTTTTCGGGGTTTGCCGCAGGGGAGGGCGAGGAGCAGATCACGCGCCTCGACGGCGCGCTCTCCTTTACGAGGAACGGCGCGCCCCACACGGAGACCCGTTTCCCCGCCGGCAGTTATACGGTTGAGGCCGATCCCGAGAAACTCTCTGCGGAAAATTACACCTTTCTTGCAGGCAACCGCGCAGAGTTCGCCGTGAAGAAGGCGCAAGGGCTCCTCGATGTAAGCGGCGTTCCGCGCGAATACACGTTTACGGGCGGGCTCCAACGGGTGGAGACGGGCGCAACTTCCAACAACCGCGAGGACGGCGTGATCTCTTACAGCGGCAACACCTTCACGACGGTTGCGGAGGGGGAGGCGCTCGTCGTTACCGTCACCCTTTCGGAGGGGGAGAATTATACGGGCACGAGCGCGACGGTCGAGGGCTTTACCGTGCACAAACAGACCCTCGGCGCCCTTCCCGTCCCTCTTCCCGAGATCCCCGAACAGGTCAACAAGATGGATAAGACGCTCGCCGACGTTGCGATCCCCGACCCGCGCTTTACCTGGAAGGCGGAGGGGGAATCGCTCGTACTCGGGCGGCACAGCTATGGGGCGGTGTATGACGGAGACCCCGACAACGTGCTCCCGTTTGAGACGGGGATCCCCTTTTCCACGCGGCGGGAAGTGCTCGACCTCTCCGTGACGGGCGGGGAGGCGGACTTTGTGCAAAATGCATCTCCTTCCGATCTCACCCTTGCAAGCTACGCCCTCACCGATGAGGAAGGGGTGCCCTACGGCGGAGGGAGGGGGTATATCGCTTTTGCGCCTGCGGCGAGCTTATCTCCCGCAGTCGGCGGCACCTACGCCGTTTCCTGGACGTTCGTGCTCACCGAAAACGATTATTTCAAGGTGCGTTTCGCAGATCAGACGACGGGGGAGACGGTGCATGAATTCGGCGGCACGGTCCCTTTCAAGTGGAAAACGGTGGAACTGAACGGGAAACTCTACACCTTAGAGGACGCCCTCGCTGCACTTCTCCCCCAACAGACGGCCACGGTGAAATACGACACTTCTTTCTGCACGGAAGATTTTTATACGGGGGAGGAATATCACACGGTCAAGAGCGGCGCATGTCTGCTCGTACCCTTCTGCGAGGAGGATCAGGGGGAGACGCAGCAACTTACGCCCAACCGTTCCTATGAGGCCGTGTCGCCCGAGGGCTATGTTTCGCTCTCCCTTCCGGAAGGAGAGCTTGCCGTGGAGGGAAAACTCATCGTCAATGCCGACCGTGTGTCGAACTCCAATCAGACGAGCAATGTGCGCGGAAACGCATATGCGACGCTCACCATCGGCAGCGGCGCGCAAGTGACGGTCAAGGCGGGCGGCGTCTTTGAGAGCATGGGCTTTACCTGCGGCGAGGGCCATGTGACGGCGGAGGACGGCGCAACGGTGTACGAGCCCTTCTCCATGCCGGGCTGGAAGGGAGGGACCGTCTCCACGGGCATTCGCGGTACGGTGTTCCCCGTCAATCAATACACGGCGAGCAGTCTCATTGCAAAAACAGACTTCGAGGCGGGGGCTACCTATTCCCTCCGCGTGGCGGTCACCGCTTCAAACAGCGCGCAGAACGGACTGATCAACTTTGTCGGCAGGGAGAACGCCCTCATGCTGCTGCAAAACGGAAAGATCTCGAAATATGTGGACGAGAAAAACGGCAGGGTGCATCTCGACGTTTTTGGAGATACCGTATTCGGCAACGTGTCCATTGCGGTGACTGTGGGCAGCGCGAGCACGTCGGGATTGCAAGTTCCTCTGCCCGGGCACTTCTCATTGGCGCTCAAAGAGGGAAGTATGAGAATTCCCGCGACCGTGGGGCTCAAACTTCTGCCGGGGGCAACTTTTTCCTCGGAGGCGGGTACCTCCTTTACGGTGGAAAACGGCGGAGCGCTGTATGCCTACGGGGAGGGCAACTACACTCTGTCGGGCGTCGCCGCTTTCGAGGACGGCAACCTCTCCTCCCTCAAAGCCTATCCCAACGGCTATGTGGCGGGGTGTTACAGAAAGGCGCCCGCGCTCGATTATTCGGCTTCCGCGCCTGCGAAAGTGACGGTGGGCGGCGCATTCACGGCGGAGGAAGGCGCCCATATCGGCGTGAATTTTTCGGGGAAGGAGGGAGCGCGGCTCTCTCTTGCCGAGGGCGGCGTGTACGAAAACATTGTCAAAGAGGACCACAGCACCACAAACGACATCGGCGGATTTATGAACTCCCTCATGGGCACGGGCGGAAAGTTCTTTCAAACCACGTTCACGCTTGCGGGCCTCTCTGCGGGCGGTTACCGGTATGAGAGCGGCTGGGTCGGGGAGGAAACATGACCGTCCTCAAAGTGGAAGAACTCTGCAAACGCTATCAAAAGCGGGGCGAATATGCCGTGGAGAACATCTCGTTTTGCTGTGAAGAGGGGGAGATCGTCGGGCTCGTGGGGCACAACGGCGCGGGCAAGTCGACGACCGTAAAATGTCTCGAAGGCATGCTCCCCTTCGATCGCGGGCGGGTGGAGATCTGCGGGTTTGATCTCAAAAAACAGCCGCTTGCGGCAAAGAAGAATTTCGGATTCGTGACCGACGACCACGCCGCCTTCGTCCGCATGACGGGCAGGGGGTATCTCTCCTTTTTGGGGGACATTTACGGCGTGCCCACCCGCGAACGGAGGAGGCGGTACGAAGAGCTCGAACAAGTCTTTTTCCTCGGGCGGGCGATCGACAATCTCATCTCCTCCTATTCCCACGGCATGCGGCAGAAGATCTGCATGATGGGGTCCTTGCTGCACCGTCCGAAACTGTGGGTGCTCGACGAGCCCATGACGGGGCTCGACCCCTTTACCGTGCGCGCCGTCAAACAGTACATGCGCAGCTATGCGGGAGAGGGACATGCGGTCCTCTTTTCCTCGCACGACCTTCCCGCCGTCGCTGCGCTGTGCGACCGCGCGGTTTTGCTCAAAAAGGGGAGACAAGTGGATACGCTCCCGCTGAAATCGTACGGAAAAGAGGGCGAAAAGGTGCTCGAAGAGAGGTATTTCGATGAAAATTAGGCTGTTTTTTGCTCTGTTTTGGAAGGAGGTGGAAGAGCGTTTTCGGGGAGCGGGAATTTTTGCGCTGCTTGTGCGGGCGCTGCTTTTGGGCGGGCTCGCGGCGGCGTTCATCTGGTTTTACATGAAGTTCGCGGCGGTCTATCTCGAAATCGGGGAGCGGGAGGAACGTCTGTTCGAGCTCTCCGCGCTCTCCGTAATGCTGCTGCTCGCGCTGATGACGCTCGGCGCGGCGACGGCGCTTGTGCGTTCGGTGCGTCTTGCGGGGGATCTCCGTCTCTATTCCGCTCTTCCCGTGCCGCACTCCGTGCTCCTTTTTGCCAAACTTTGCGTTCTCTGGCTTGGACGGTTCTTTCTCGGGCTCTTTGCTTTGACGGTGTTCGGCGTTGCGCTCCGCGTGCGCTGGGAGGGGATCGTATTCGCGGCGTTCGCGCTCCCGTTTACCGCCATGGGGCTGGGAGCGCTGCTCGCCTTTCCCGTGCATGCGCTTTTGCGTTTCTTTCGGGGGAAATTTCTGCTCTCCTTTCTGGCGGGAACGGCGCTCTTTGCCACAGGGCTCTTCCTCTATTCCTATCTGCTCGGCGGGGTAAAGGAACTGCTGCTCGGCGGCGATCTCAAATACTTTTTCGGGGAAAAGGTACTCGGCGGCATTGCGCTTGCGGCGCGTTTTGCCTATCCCGCCAACCTCTTTGCGCGCCTTTTTTTCGGAGCAAACGTCGGTTTGATGTCTCTGCTCGGCGGCGTTGCGCTCGCTTGCATTCCGCTCTCCCTTCTGCTCGCGCGCGGGCTCCTGCGCGGAGCGCTCTCCCCAAAGCCTCTGAATGAGCCCCGCTTTCCCGCGAGCGATCGGGCAAAGCCCAAGTTTTTCGCCCTGCTTTCAAAGGAGTTTGTCAACATCTTCCGCACGCCCGCATATGTCTTTTCCTACTTCTCTGTCGCCGTGGTCATGCCCCTCATGGTGTATTTTTGCATGTCCGTGGGCGGCTCTCTTCTCTTGCGGCTGCTCGGCGTGGACTGCTCGTTCGAGCTCGCCGTCTTTCTGACGCTCTTATACAGTGCGCTCACGAATGTATTCTGCGCCACCAATGTGAGCCGCGAGGGAAGGATGTTCTGCGTGCTGAAAGGAATGCCCGTCCGCGCGGGGCAGGTCTTTGCGGCAAAGGTGCTCTTCTGTATGCTCGTCGTAACGGTCTCTCTCCTCCTATCCTCGGCGGCGCTGTATTTTGCGGGCTATCTTCCGCTCTTTTCCGCGCTCCTTGTCTTTTTTCTCGGCCTTATGTTCTCCTTTGCGCAGGTGTGTTTCGCCACGGATTACGATTTTTCGCACGCCCGCTTTCCTTCGGAGGCAGATGGCGAGGTGGGGGAAGGGGACGGATTTTCCCTGCTCTTTTTAGGCGTCTCTCTGCTTGTCGGCGGCGGGCTGCTCGCCGTTAAACTTGTGCGCGTACTCAGGTTCGGGAACTTTCCCGCTCTGTATTCCGCGCTCTTTGCGGGAGGGATCTGCGCACTTGCCGCCCTGTTTTCCGCGCTCCTGCTCTTTTTGCGGCTGAATCAGCGGTACGATGCGTTCGCGGGAGGGAATGTATGAGAAAAAATCTCTTTGCGCTCTCCCTCATCTTGCCGCTGCTCTTTCTCTTTTCGGTATTCACCGCCGCAAAGACGGTCTCGCTCGGCGTGCAGGTGTCCGCAAACGGGATCGAGATCGTGGACGCTCCCCAAAACGGCTACCGGATCGACATTTCCGCGCCCGAGGAGGAAATTCTCATCAAGGCAAAGGTGCTCCCCGAGGCGGCGTCCGATAGGGGCTACACCCTCCGCGCGGAGGGGGACGCGGTCACGGTGAAAGACGGCCGTCTGCGGGCACAGAGCGTAGGAGAGGTGACCGTGGTCGCCGTCTCGCGGGACGGCGGCTTTACGGACAGCGTCAAAGTCGTCGTTTACGCCTCCGCGCCCTACGATCTGCGTTTTTCCCTGCACGGCGATCTTTCGCAGGAAAATTTGCTCGAAGAGCGGGCGGACGGCTATTTCGCCCGCCTCCCGACGGGAATGTATTCCTACTCCGCGCGGGCGGTCCCGAGCGGCGCGGCGCCCACCCTCTCCTCCTCCGATTGCGCCTTTTTGGACCGCGCGGCAGGTACGCTCTTTTTGCCCTTCGGCGGGGAGCATACCTTAAATCTTTCCCTCGAAGGCAGTTTCAGAGGGGAAAAATTCCCAATCGAAAAGAAGGTCACCCTTCTTGCCGAACAACTGAAAACGAGCTCGGGATTCGTGATCAACGGCGGCAACCCCGTGCTCAAAGCCGATCGGGCGAGTACGCAGCTCTCCTTTTTCATCGAGGGGGAGGAGACGCCCTCCGTCGCGCCCTGCGCGCAGATCGCGGGCAGCACCGTGGAACATCTCGGGGAAAACCGCTACCGCGCCTCGATTGAATTGGACGGAGCGCGCGAGGATTTTTCCTTCTTTGTGCAAAACGGCTCGGGAGATAGGCGGGAGGAGGCGGAAGTCACCTTTGCCGATTTCGATTTCACCGTCCGCCCCGATCTGCCCGTGCAGACCGCCGAGCCGAGTATCCTTGTCGGAGAGCCCGTCGACTTTTACGCCGTTCCCGCGCTGCCTGCGGAGGGGGTGACCTATTCGTGGGAGACAGAGGGCGGCGCCGCGCTTACTCCCGCAGACGGCGTCTGCACCGTCACGGCGGAGGGGACGGGGGAGATCGTCTTGCGCGTGAAGGCGGCGCGCGGGGGAGAGACGCTCGCCGAAAAAGAGGTGCGCGTTTTCTGCGTGCGGCGGGTGCGGACGTTGCAGTTTGCCGACAGAACGGACTTGGGCCTTTCGCGCTGCCTCGTCGTGGCGGGAAACCGCTATGAGGGCGACCGGCTTGTCCCGAACGAATATCCACTCCATCCCGTGCTCACGGACGGGAACAGCGAGCTCTCGGGAACGGAGGACGTCGTCTTTTCCGTCTCGGACGAGGAGATCGCGCAGCTCGGATATCGGGACGGCGCGCCCGTCCTTGTTCCAAAAGGCAGGGGACAGGTCACAGTCTTTGCGGCGTGGCGGGGAAACGGTTCCTACGGCGGGGACGTGCGCGCCGAGCTCTCCCTCTTTGCGGCGGGCGGCGGCGTGGAGATCGCAACGAGCGGCGGGCTCTTCCGCGCGGAGCGGGAGGGGCGTGAGGCCGTTCTCATCAAAGATATCCTGCTCGGCACGGACGAGAGCGGCGCCCCCCTTCCTGTGGAGGAGCGGGCAAAGCTGCTCGGCGAAATGCCCTCCACGTTCAACACCGCCTACTACCGGAACGCCACTACGGAGCGCCCCGAAAACGCGAAAATCAAATACGGATTGGAGATCACGGCAAACATCTGCGGAAACGGCCATACGATCGACGCGGAGCTTTTCACGGCGGAAAAGGACGGCGCAGCGCCCCGTTTCTTTCGCGGGCCGCTCTGTTTCGTCAAATTCGGGCAGCTCGCTTCCGTCGCCGCGCAGGACAACGCCGCCTTCCTTGTGCGCACGGACGGGGTCGTCCTCAGCAATCTCACCCTGCTCGGCTGCGGGGACGGCGTCTTGCAGACGGAAAATGGTTACGATCTTTCACGCCTCAACACGGTGGGGACGGTACTCGAACTCAACGCCGATTGCGCTCTTCTCAACTGCCGCGTGCGCAACGGAAGAACGGTCGTGCGCGCCTATGGAGGGAACAGGGAGGGCGACCGCTACTTTTCTCCCCGTCCCGCCGGCGAGGAGCGGATCCATGTGCGGATCGAGGGGTGCCATCTCTCGCAGGGCAGGGAATTTTTGCTCAAACTCGGCGCAAACGCCGCCGTCCGCGCCGACGCGGAAAACGTCGAGCCCGATCTCCTCTCTTACGCGGTGGAGGACGGCCGCCTCGGCGACGAAACGTTTTACCGCGACTGCGTCATGACGGACGTCACCCTCAAAGACAGCGTGCTGGAAACGAGCGGATTGTTCTGTATCGGGGTCGAGAGCAACTTTTCGGGGCCGCTGCTCGCTGCGGGCGGCGGAGGCGGATTCGACGGCTGGGCGGGGACGGGCGGCACTTCCTACGCCTCTTTTCTGCGTCTTGCGGGGGATGTGCGGCTGTACGATTGGAAAGACGTCTCCCTCATCGACAGCTCTACGCTCATCGAGACCGAACTGCCCGAACTCAAATTGGATATTGCGGCCATGCTCTCCTTCGTCGCTTCCCGCGCGCCCGAAACTTACGGCGAACTCTTCGAGGAGGAGGGCGGAAAGCGGTATGTCCACGGCGGCATTGCCTTTTACGGCGGAGGGAAAAATTATTCCCTGCTCGAAGGGGCAGAGGAGGCGGGGCTCTCGGAATACTCCGTCAACCTGTCCGTTTTGGGCGAGGCGGAGGGAAACACGGGCTATCAGGGACAGATCCTGCCTGCGGCGGCGGGCACGCGGGATTTCCGTTTCTTTCTTTACGGGAAGAGCGGAAACAACAACCGCGCGGAGCAGCAAAGGCAGGCGCAGGAGGGCAGAAAGTACGAAAATATTTCCCCGCTTTCCCCCATGTGAGTTAAAATGAATTGCAAAGCGCAAGACAAAATGGTATAATGTTCCAAAAGCTGTCTTTCTGCGGCCGTTTCCGGCATATCGGCGCTCCGTTGCAGCGCCCGCAGTTCATTTACGGAGAGTATTGCCATGAGAGTCAAGTGGTATGGCACGGCGTCCCTCCTCATCGAAGCGGGAGGAACGCGCATTCTTGTCGATCCGTACCTGAAAAAATACAACCGCAAGCTGCCCCCTCTTCCCATAGAGGAAGGGGCGGGAGCCGACGCGGCGTTCATCACCCATCCGCACCTCGACCATTTCGCGGACGTCGGTGCCTTTCTCGCAAGGGGACTGCCCAAAGTGTTCGTCTGCGAGCGGGGGATCGCCATTGCCCGTGAAAACGGCATTCCGGACGGACGGATGATCCCCCTTGCCGCCAACGAAAAAGTCACGGTGGGGGAGATCACCGTACATACCTTTCAAAGCCGCCACTGTCAATTCGACGCGGCGACCGTCCTCTCCGTCGCGCTCGATCCCTCCACCTATCTCTTCCATTTCAGGGACGGCGTGGAACTGCTCAAAGGGACGAAAAAGTTCCGCATCTCCGAACAGGACATCTTTGCGCTTGAATTTTCCGCCGAGGGCAAAAAGATCATGGTGCTCGGCTCCGCAGGCGTCGAAGAGGACACCGAATACCCCGACGGGGCAGATCTTCTCGTCTTTCCCTTTCAGGGAAGGGCGCGCATGCACAGATATATGATCCCGTTTCTCAAAGAATTTTCGCCGAAAGCGGTGATGATCGATCACTTCGACGACGCTTTCCCGCCCCTTACCCACAGGGTGAATACGAAAAAATTCGAGGCAACGGTAAACAAATATCTTCCCGGGGCGAAGGCGATCGTCCCCATGGAAGGGGAATGGTACGAGGTATGACGAGAGCGGAACAGGCAAAGCAAAATTTTCTCACGGGGGATACCTGCGCGCAGGCCGTGCTCCTCGCGTTTGCGGGCGATCTGAACGCCGACTGCGGACTTCTCAGGGATATTTCCCGTCCCTTCGGCGGGGGAATGGGGAGGCTGCGGCTGACTTGCGGCGGCGTATCGGGCGGCGTGATGGCGCTCGGGCTCTTTTTTCCCGACCTCACAAAGAGCGAACTTTACGCCCTCGTGCAGGAGTATGCGCGCCGCTATTCCGCCCGTTTCGGGAGCTGTATCTGCGGGGAGCTGCTCGCGGGTGCGGGTGTGCGTGCGGATACTTCCGTGCAAGCCGAACCCCGTACGCCCGAATATTACAAAAAACGTCCCTGTCCCGAGCTCGTGTACGGGGCGGCGGAGATCCTCGAAGAGCTCCTGAAAGAACACGGCATTCCCCTGTCCTGATGGTGTGACGAATTGTCCACGCCCTTAGTTCCCCCTCCATCGGAGGGGGTTTTGCATAAGACCTGCCCCCACTTGTGGGGGCGGGTGGCGAGCAAAGCGAGACAGGTGGGGGTTCCTTGCTGTCCCTGAAAGGGAAAGTGGCGCGTAAGCGCCGAAAGGGTTCTCGAAAACCCCTCAGTCACTTCGTGACAGCTCCCCTATGAGGGGCGCCGAGTTCCCTTCTTTCACTTGCTTTTTCTTCCTCAATAAAAACCTTCCCGTCTGCGCATACTCCGTATATGAAGAAAATTTTTTGCACGCTCGGGCTTTTGTGCGTCCTTCTCTTTGCGGGGTGCGATGTGGAGGAAATGAGCAGCCTCCGCGATATTTCCCGCCCGTATGCGGGGGAATACAAGTGTCAAAAACTGTCTTTGGGGGGCGAGGATATGCTCTCCCGCTTTGACTATCTCAAACTCGACCTCCGCGCCTCCGGCGATTTTACGCTGAAATATGCGGATACGGAAGAGGGGAAGGGAGAATATTCGGGCAAGTACGAGATGAAGGAGGACGCGATCATCTTCCGCGCGGACGCGGGCGGGGAAGAAAAGAGCTATCCGTTCCGCTACGAAAAGGGCGCCGTGATCATCGAGCTCCCGTTCGGCGGCAAGCTGCTCCTGGCGGAATTCCGCACGGGATAAAGCGTCAAAAAGAAAAACCGCAAAAAAAGCTGAATGGAAAGCCGCCCCGTGGCGGTTTTTTCATGGCCGTTTTTTTAAAGAAAGAAGGAAAATTTCCGCATTTCCCGCACATATTCTTGTGAATCGATTGACAGAGGCAACAAAATATAGTATAATGCTCTCGACAATGTCTAATTATGCCCTTTTCGGGGGCGTCTTAGAATAGAAGTCGAAATTATCATACAAGGAGGCTAACATATGAACTCATTTGTCAGCCTGCTCCTTGATATGAGCGTAGGACTTGCCGCAGGGCTGTTTGTCGTGTTCCTCGTTGTGGGACTCGGTATCGGCGGCGTTGTCACATGGCTCATTCTCAAACAAGTTTCCAAGAAGAGAAATGCACAAAAACTCGACGAAACGTCGCAGAAAGTGGAAGAAATGCTTGCAAAAGCCAAAGACGATTGCAAACAGTTGAAACGGGAAACGATTTTAGAGGCAAAGGAACAGGTAGAAAAGCGAAGAAACGAATTTGAACAGGAGATGCGGGAAAAACGCTCCGAACAGCAGCGGCAGGAGGCCCGCCTCAACAAGCAGGAGGACCAGCTCGAAAAGCGGGAGACGGAAATTTCCCGCAAGGAGCAGTCCCTCGAAGACCAGAGGAAGAACCTTGTCAAAAAGACCGAAGAGGTCGACAAGATGCAGGAGCAAGTCTCCCATCAGCAGGAGCTCATGACGCAGGAGCTCGAACGCATTGCCCAGCTCACCCGCGAAGAGGCGAAAAAGCAGCTCACCGACGAAATTCTCGAAGAGACCCGCCGCGACTGCGCGGTGCAGGTGCGCAATTTGGAGGCGCAGGCGAAGGAAGAGGCGGACATGAACGCCAAAAACATCATCTCTCTCGCCATCCAGCGCTGCGCGTCCGACCATGCGTCCGAGAGCACGGTGTCGGTGGTGCCCCTTCCCAATGACGACATGAAGGCGCGTATCATCGGCAGAGAGGGCAGGAACATCCGCGCGATCGAGAACGCGACGGGCATCGAGCTCGTCATCGACGATACGCCCGAAGTTGTCATTCTGTCGGGATTCGACCCCGTGAGAAGGGAGATCGCCCGTCTCACCCTCGAAAAGCTCATCTCGGACGGCAGGATCCATCCCGCCCGTATCGAGGAGACGGTGGAAAAAGTCACAAAAGAGCTCGACCAGCAGATCAAGGCGGCGGGCGAGAACGCGATGTTCGAGGTGGGCATCTTCGGCCTTCATCCCGAGCTCATCAAACTCATCGGGCGGCTCAAATTCCGCACAAGTTACGGCCAGAACGTTTACCGCCATTCCATTGAGGTGGCGCAGCTCGCGGGGCTCATGGCGCAGGAGCTGGGGCTCGACGTCAATTTCGCAAAGCGCGCGGGACTTCTGCACGACATCGGCAAGGCGGTCGATCACGAGCAAGAGGGCACCCATATCCAGCTCGGCGCCGATCTTGCGAAGAAGTATAAAGAAAATGCGATGATCGTCAACGCCATCATGGCGCACCACGGCGACGTGGAGCCCAAGACGATCGAGGCGATCTTGGTACAGGCGGCCGACGGCATTTCGGGCGCGCGGCCCGGGGCACGGAGAGAGACGGGCGCGGGCTATGTCAAGCGGCTGGAAAAGCTCGAAGAGATCGCGTCCTCCTTCAAGGGCGTGGACAAGAGCTACGCGATCCAGGCGGGCAGAGAGGTCCGCGTCATCGTAAAGCCGGAAATGATAGACGACGCGCAGGCGCTCTTCCTTGCAAAGGACATCGCGAAGAAGATCGAAACGGAGCTCGAATATCCGGGGCAGATCAAGGTGAACGTCATCCGCGAATTCCGCAGTGTGGAATACGCGAAGTAATTGAAATGAAAAAGCACAAAAGCGGCGGGAACATTCTCCCGCCGTTTTTATGTTGCGAATTTTTGAAAGGCTCTTTCAAAGCGTCATGCTGAGCCGTAAAGTTGGTACGCAGTCCGTAGGAGCAAGTCCGCGAAGGCATCTTGGTACGTTTGGGTGTGGTTTTAAGCGTACTTGGACGTAGCAAGATTCCCTCGGGAAATTGCCATGTCGGACTTTGTTATTGCTTTATCGGCTCGGAATGACGCGGTCGGGCGGATTGACGCGGGCAACGAGCAGTGTGTGTACATGCGTCATGCTGAGCCGTAAAGTTGGTACGCAGTCCGTAGGAGCAAGTCCGCGAAGGCATCTTGGTACGTTTGGGTGTGGTTTTAAGCGTACTTGGACGTAGCAAGATTCCCTCGGAGACTTTCCATGTCGAACTTTATTCTTTCCGTTACGGCTACTTCGCCTACGGCTCGTGCCGCGCTTAGGGAATCAGAACCGCGCGCGGGGCGGAATGACGCGCTTACGGGCGGCGCACCTCTTTTCGGCGTTTGGGCATACACTGTTAGTGCGGAAATCTCCGTAAATTTTTACGACAGAGGTCTAACTATGTGTAATACCTGCAATTCCTGCGGACAGTGTAACGGCTGCCGGAACCAAAACACCTGTAACGGCTGCAACAACGGTTACGATCCGCTCCTTGCCGCGCTCACCAATCTCTTTACCCCGCTTAGCGGCTGCGGTTGCGGCAATCTCTATTTCGTGCAGAATCTCGGCGCGGTGCAGACGCGCGGCGGCAACAACGGCTACGGACAGAACAACGGCTGTGGTTGCAACAACGGCTGTGGTTGCAACAACGGCTGCGGCTGCAACAACGGCTGCGGCTGTGGCTGCGGGAATACCTATGACGCATACTATGTGCGTCAATATGCACTCGGCTGCTGCAACGGATAATTTTACGGTCTGCGGATCGGGAGGCGAGGGATTTTCCTCGCCTTTTTCGGTTGTGAAACGTGTCGGGGCGGGTGAAAAATTTTTTATTTTCTTTTCCGAAATTTCTTGCAAAGCGAAGGGGGAAATGCTATAATAAGCGGCGGAACGGGGGATAACATGAAACTCACCAAACCGAAAAAACCCACAAAGGCCCAAGTTAAGAAGTTTGTCGTCTATTGGCTCATCGTTGTTTTTGGAAACGCGCTCGCTGCGGCGGGATCGGCGTTTTTTATTGTCCCGAACCACCTCGTCATGGGCGGTACGACGGGCGTCGGTATCTTTGTCCGCAACCTGCTTGCGAAGAACGCCTCGGTCAGCGCGCAATGGACGGATTGGATCGTCAACATCACGGTCTATACGGCGAACATCATTCTCTTTGCGATCGGCGCCGTGCTTCTGGGCAAAAAATTTGCGGCGGCGACCTTAGCCGGAACGCTGCTTTACCCCTCGTTTATGAGTATGTACACCCTCATCAGCGGCGGGCAACCGCTCGTAGACGACAAGATCTTGGCGGTCGTTGTGGGGGCGCTCATCTTCGGCGCGGGCGTTGCCATCGTCGTGCGCGTGGGCGCCAGCACGGGCGGTACCGATATCCCGCCTCTCATTTTCAATAAATTTTTCGGCTGGCCCGTTTCGGTCACGATGTGGTGTTTAGACGCGTCCATCGTGCTGTTACAGCTCTTTGTCACGGATGTGGAGGCAGTGCTCTACGGCATCATCATCTGCCTCATTTCTTCCTTCGTCATCGAAAAACTTTCTCCTATCGGCAGAAAAAAGACGCAGGTGAAGATCGTCAGCAAAAAGTACCGCGACATCCGGGCGATGATCCTCAACGACCTCAACCGCGGCGTCACCGTGCTCTACGGCCAGACGGGCTATCTCAAAGAGCGGTGCCATATGATCCTCACGATCGTAAGTAACCGCGAGCTCGTCAAACTCAAAAACAAGGTGCAGGCGATCGATCCCGAGGCGTTTATGACCATTTCCGTCGTCTCCGAAGTGCGGGGCAGGGGATTCAGCTCGGAGGGGATCCGCCTTCCGAAGGAACTCGAAGTCAAGGACGACGGAGAACCCGAAGAGACGTCCGAAAACGCCGCGCAAGCTCCCGAAGGGACGCCCGCCGCGCCCGACGTGCCGCAGACGCCCGCTCGGACTCCCGAAAAACCTTGAATGCAAGCTCTCCCGCCGGGAGAGCTTTTTCAAATATGTAAAATTTTCTTGCTTTTTTGCTCTGTATATGGTATAATGAGAGCAACACAAACACAAGAGGGTGAGGTATGCGCTGTTTATATTGCAACTGTACGGAGAGCAAGGTGATCGATTCCCGTTCGGCGGACGACGACAAGACCATTCGCCGCCGCAGAGAGTGCTTGGGCTGCGGCAGGAGATTCACCACCTACGAGACGATCGAAATTTCCCCGCTCCTTGTCGTCAAGTCGGACGGCACGCGGCAGGCATTCGACATCGGCAAGATCAAGCGCGGCGTTGTAAAGGCGTGCGAAAAGCGTCCCGTGTCCATCGAGCAGATCGACGCGCTCGCCGAGGAGATCGCAAAGAAAGTGTATAACTCCATGGAGCAGGAAGTCAGCTCCAAGCAGATCGGCGAAATGGTGATGGAGGGGCTCAAAGAACTCGACGAGGTGGCGTATGTGCGCTATGCCTCGGTGTACCGCTCCTTCAAAGATATCCACTCCTTCATGTCCGAATTGCAGCGCATGATGGAGCGCAAAGAGGCAGAGAAGAAATAATGTCGGTAAAACAGGTAAAAGTCGGGAATTTCACGCTCGGCGGCGGGAAGATCGCCGTGCAGAGCATGACGACGGAAAAGACGGGCGACGTGGAAAAATGCGTCGCTCAAATTCTGCACCTCGAAGAAGCGGGGTGCGACATCGTGCGGGTCGCCGTGCTCGACGAAGAGGACGCCCGCGCCATCTCCGCCGTCAAACAAAAAATACATATCCCGCTCGTGGCGGACATCCACTTTTCGGCGAAGCTCGCCGTGCTCGCCGCAGAGAACGGGGCGGATAAGCTGCGCGTCAACCCCGGGAACATCGGCGGGGAGCGGGAGCTGTCTCTCGTGGCGGACTGCGTCAAGGCGCACCGTATTCCCGTGCGCGTGGGAGCGAATACGGGGAGCGTGGAACCGCATTTTCTCGCAAAGTACGGCAGAAGCGCCGAAGCGCTCGTCCTTTCCGCCCTCGAAAACGTGAAAATTTTCGAGCGGCACGGGCTGAATGACCTTGTCATTTCCGTCAAGGCGTCCGATGTGCCCCTCACGGTAAGGGCGTACGAACTCATCGCAAAGCAGACGGGCTATCCGCTGCATGTCGGCGTCACCGAAGCGGGCACCGAGCGCATGGGGATCGTCAAGAGCAGCGCAGGGATCGGCGCGTTGCTCCTGCAAGGGATCGGCGATACGATCCGCGTCTCCCTCACCTCCGATCCCGTGAAAGAGGTGTATGCGGGGCACGACATCCTGCGCGCCTGCGGGCTCGAAAAGGACTATATCGAAGTCGTCTCCTGTCCCACCTGCGGGCGGTGCCGCTACGACTGCATGGGGCTCGCGGAAAAGGTGAACGAGCGGGTGCGCCGTGTCAAAAAGCGGGGCAAGATCGCCGTCATGGGCTGCGTTGTCAACGGCCCGGGGGAGGCGAAGGACGCCGATCTCGGCATTGCGGGCGGGGAGAATTATTGCGTCATCTTCCGTGGTGAGAAAACGGAGCGCGTGCCCAAGGAGGAGGCCGAACGGGTCTTTTTCGCGCGTCTGGATGAATTTTTGAACACATGAAAAGCGAAGAATATTTAAACGAAATACGCATGGCGGCGGGGCTCAAACGCGCCGTACTCAAAAAGATCGCCGTAGAGGGCGAAAAGATCACCTTTTATCTTGTCACCGACCTCACTTACCGGCAGGAGGACGTCGACCACGCAAAGAGGGTCTCGGAAAGGTATGTGCCCGCAGGATACCGTGCGGAGGTGAACGTCGTCAAGTCTGTGCCGAGCGAAGAGGGGGTGCGGGCGACCGTTACGGAGCTGTTGAAGAGCCGCTTTCCCGCAGCGGCGGCATTTTTTACGCCGCAGGACGTGGAGGTCTCGCTCGACGGCGCGGGCGGACGGTTTTTCCTCTCCGTAGGGGAGAAAGAGCGGACGCAGTTTGCCGCAGGCGACGTGCTCAACACGCTCTCGGCGGAGCTCAACCGCCGCTTTTGCGGGAGCTGGATCGGGGACTATCGCCGCGTGGAAAAGGCGCCCCGCGAGATCGAGCACGCGGCGCCGCCCCCCATGGAGATCGTGACGGGCCCCCGCGTCTTTCCCGTGGAGGGGTTCGAGGCGATCGACGGGGCAGAGGTCAAAAGCGCGCTCTGTATCGCCGACCTCAAAGGGGAGGCGCCCCTCGTCACCCTCTGCGGCGAGCTGGTGCACCTCGAAGAGCGCGTCACCAAGACGGGGAAACCCTACTTCCGCATGAGCGTGCGGGACGCGAGCGGCTCGCTGAGCCTCTCCTACTTTGCCAAAAAGGCGACGGTGGAAAAGGTGCGCGCCTTGCAGGCGGGCACGAGCGTCTGCCTGACGGGCGCAAACGAGCTCTTCAACGGAAGTTTCCGCTTTACGGCCAATAAGATCGACCTCGGGCGGCCTCCGGAGGGGTATGTCCCGAAGAAGAACTATCTGCCTGTGCCCGCAGCGTACAAAACGGTGCGTCCCGAGCCGGTCGCGGACCTCGTGCAGGCGGATCTGTTCGGGGTAAAACCGCTGCCGCAGGAATTTATGAAGGGGAAGTATGTCGTATTCGATCTCGAAACGACGGGGCTCAGCCACATTCCCGCAGGCGGGAGGATGGATCGTATCATCGAGATCGGCGCGGTGAAGATCGAGGGCGGCTCGATCTCCGAAAAATTTTCTTCCTTTGTCGCCTGTCCGGTGCCTCTGAGCGGCGAGATCAAAGAACTCACGGGTATCACGGACGAAATGCTCTTCGGCGCGCCCGAAACGGGCGCGGTGCTCGCGGATTTTTATAAATTCTGCGCGGGGTGCGATCTCGTCGCCCATAACGCGGGTTTCGACAGCGCCTTTGTCCGTTTTTACGGCGAGGAGGCGGGGTATCTCTTCAATCACCGCCTCTACGACACGGTCACCATCGCGCAGGAGACGCTCAGGCTCGGTAATTATAAGCTCAACACCATCGCCGATCACTACGGGTTTGTCTTCAACCATCACCGCGCGTTCGACGACGCTTTTGTCACGGCGAAAATTTTCATCGAGCTCGTGCGCGAAAAAGGGGAAATTCCCAAGCCATTCTCTGCCTTTTGAGAAAAAATTTCCGTAAAATGCTTGCTATTTTCCTTTGGATATGGTATAATACACTTGCTTAATCAAGGAAAGGTGATTGAGAGCGGGTCTCCGCTCTCAATTCTTTTAAGGAGAGATATGAAAGTCAAACCCATCGCGGAGGTCGTCGCCTTTCTTGCGCCCGTTGCCGAGGAGGTCGGCGTGGAGATCGTGGACGCGAAGTGGGACCTGCGGCAAAACACGCTCGCCCTGTTTATCGACGCCCCGGGCGGAGTGGATCTTCTGCTCTGCGAAAAATTCCACCGCGCGGTGGACGGCCCTTTGGACGAGCTCGACCCCACCTTCGGCGCGGCTTACACGCTGAGCTGTTCCTCTGCGGGGCTCGACAGGCCCTTTAAAACGGAGAAGGACTATCTGCGCCACATCGGCGAAAAGGTGGAGATCCATCTGTACGCGCCGATTGAAGGAGCGAAATATTACGAAGGTGTGCTCCTCGGCTTGGAGGACGGCTGCGTCGGCGTGGAGACGGGCGCGGGAGAAAAGCATTTCCCGCTCGATAAGATCTCCAAAGCCTGCCTCTTGATAGAGGTGTAGGGGGAGCGATACTTGCTGTGCTGAATCTGTCATTCCGCCCCGCACAATCCTCTATTGTCATTCTGCCCCGCGTTTCCGATTTGTCATTTCGAGCGGAACGAAGTGGAGTCGAGAAATCTCACGATGTTAAAACTAAGGTAGAGATGTCTCGACTACGCTCGACATGACATTTTAGAACTGATGTCTCGACTACGCTCGACATGACATTTTAGAACTGATGTCTCGACTACGCTACTTCGCACTGCGTGCTCGTGCCGCGCTTAGAGAAACAGAACTGCGCGCGGGTCGACATGACAATTTGGAAATGTAGGCGGTCGACATGACAATTTGGAATACTATGTCATTTCGACCAAGCCGCGTAAGCGGCGCGTGGAGAAATCTCACCTTATTATAATGCGGTAGAGATGTCTCGACTACGCTACTTCGCACTGCGTGCTCGTGCCGCGCTTAGAGAATCAGAACTGCGCGCGGGGTGGAATGACCCGTTGCCGCGCGATTCCGCTTACCTCTTGCTGTCCCTGAAAGGGAAAGTGGCATGAGCGAAGCGAATGTCGAAAGGGTTCTCAAAAACTTTCAAAAACCCCTCAGTCACTTCGTGACAGCTCCCCTATGAGGGGCGCCAAGGGGGAAAACATAGAGGACTGTTTCCTCGCCAATTATTTTCGAGCAACGCGAGAAAAGAATTGTGCGAAACTAAATTTCGTGAAAATAATACAAGGAGAAAATCATGGTAAACAAAGATTTCTTTGCGGCGCTCGCCGATCTCGAACGGGAAAAGGGGATCAGCGAGGAAGTATTCTTCGACGCGCTCCGCGGCGCGCTCTCTTCCGCCTACAAAAAGCAGTATGAGGACGAGACGGGCGCGGTGCGGATCGATTTCGACGCCGAAAAAGGCACGATCCGCTTTTTCCTCGAACATGTCGTGGTGGACAGCGATGAGGCGCTCGACGGCGAGATCCTCTTAAAAGACGCCGTCCAGATCAAGAAGAATGTTCAGGTCGGGGACATCCTCTCCGAAGAGTTCGTCCCGAAGGACTTCTCGCGTATCGCCGCGCAGACCGCAAAGCAGGTCATTCTGCAAAAGATCCACGAGACCGAACGCGACAACACCCTCTCCGAGTTCTCGGACAAAGAGGGCGAGCTCATGAACGGGCTGGTGCGCAAGGTCGATATGAAAAACGTGTATATCGAGCTCGGCAAGGGACAGATCGAGGGGCTCATGCTCCCGCAGGATCAGGTCCCCGGGGAGCGCTACGAGACGGGCGACCGCCTCAAAGTGTTCGTAAAGCGGGTAAAGAGCGGCGGCAAGAACGCGCAGGTGCTCGTCTCCCGCGCCGCGCCCGGGTTTGTCAAGCGGCTGTTTGAGGAGGAAGTTCCCGAAATAAAGCAGGGCACGGTCGTCATCAAATCGGTCGCCCGCGAGGCGGGACACCGCACCAAGATGGCGATCTATGCCTCCGATCCGCGCGTCGATCCCGTCGGCGCATGCGTCGGCAACAAGGGGGCGCGCGTGAACGCGGTCGTCTCCGAGCTCGGCGGCGAGAAGGTGGACATCATCCTTTGGAGCGAAAACCCGCTCGAATTCATCGCGAAGGCTCTCTCGCCCGCAACGGTCATCTCGGTCACGCAGATGTCCGAAAAGTCGGCGGTCGCTGTCGTGCCCGACGACAAGCTCTCCCTTGCCATCGGCAGGGACGGGCAGAACGCGCGGCTTGCGGCAAGGCTCACGGGCTGGAAGATCGACGTCAAGAGCGAGAGCGCGGCCGCAAAACTAGCGCTCGCCGAAGAGCAGGCGGCGTCCGAAGAGGCCCCCGAGGAGGCTCCCGAGGAGGCTCCCGAAGAGGCTCCTGCGGCGACGGACGGGGAGACGAATGAATGAAACAGGTCCCCATGCGCACCTGTATCGCCTGCCGCGAGGAAAAGCCGAAACGGGAAATGCTCCGCGTCGTAAAGAATGCGGCGGGGGAGATACGGCTCGATTTTTCGGGGAAACTTCCCGGGCGGGGAGCGTACATCTGCGACAGCGCGGAGTGCGTCAAAAAACTGCGGAAATACCGTCTGCTCAATAAAAATTTTTCCTGCGAGGTTCCCGAAGAGGTGTATTCGCGCATCGAGGAAGAGTATGGAGCGAAGTAAAACGGCGAGCTATCTCGGATTCGCGCGGCGGGCGGGGAAACTCACCCTCGGCGTGCAGGCGGCGGGAACGGTAAAGAAAGGCGTATTCCTTCTCGTCGCGGACGAAACGGTCGCAAAAAACAATCGGAAAGAGATCGAAAAATTGCAAAAGAAATTCGCTTGTCCTCTTCTCTATGTGCACGGGCTCGGGGACATGACGGGAAAGAGCGCGTGCAAACTCGCCGCCGTGCGGGACGAACATCTCGCCGCAGCAATTCTCAACGAGAACAAATCATCACAGGTATAAGGAAAGATCATAAACCGTATGGCATACGAAAACATTGAAAAGTTAGGGACGCTCATCGAGAACAAGACGGTAGGCAATCTGCAAAAGTCCGTCTCGCAAGGGGAGCGGCAACTGTCGGACATCCTCAAAAAGCTCACCGAGATGGAGGCTGCCGCAACCGCGAAACGTTTGGCGGAAGAGGAGGCAAGACGGCAGGAAGAGGAACGCGTCTTGGCGGAAGAGCGCGCAAAGGAAGAGCAGCGGCTCAGAGAGGAGGCGGAAAGGGAGGCGGCAAAACGCGCCGAAGTTTCCCCCGAACCCGAAGTGCCCGAAGAGACGGTGCCCGCGCCCATGCCCGCGCCTGCGCCTGCGCCCGCGCCTCGGCAAAAGCCCGCTGCCGCTCCCGTCAAGGCGGAGCAAAAGCCTGCACAAAGACCCGAGCAGAGGCCCGAACAGAGGTCCGAGCGCCCGCAACGCCGTCCGGAACAGCCGCAGGGGACTTACAAGACGCCCTCTTCGCCCCGCGCCACCTTCCGCCCCGCAGACAGACCCGAAAGGCCTGCCCGCCCCGCAGCGGGCATGGGTACCCGGCCCGCAAGCGGCGCCGCGACTGCCCGTCCCGCGCGTCCCATGACGGGTACCGCGCCGAGAGCGCCCCGTCCCCTGGCGGCGCCCACCCCGCCCGCTCCCCGCAGAGAGCCAGCAGGCGGCAAAAAATTTGAAAAGACGTATGTGGAAAAACGCCCCGAAAACAAGCGTGCCCTTCAAAGACGGCAGGGCGCGACGGTGGGGGATTTCGACGAGGACAAGAGCGGCTACCGCAAGGCCCGTTTCGCCAAGAAGGGCGCGAAGAAGGAGACCCAGACGGTCAAGATCGACCACGCCGTCGTCACGAGCAAGGAGATCCCCATCAAGGTGCTCTCCGAAAAGCTCGGGATTTCGGCGGTGGAGATCACAAAGCGGCTCTTCCGCGAGGGAGTCATGAAGACGGTCAACGAATCGGTGGACTACGACAACGCGGCGTTCATTGCGCTGGAACTCGGCATCGATCTCGAATATAAACCCGAAAAGACGGCGGAGGACGCCCTCTTTGAACAGCACGGCGGAGAGGATACGGCGGAAAATACCGTTCCGCGCGCGCCCGTCGTCACGGTGATGGGGCATGTCGACCACGGCAAGACCTCCCTGCTCGACTGTATCCGCAAGACGAACGTCACTGCGGGCGAGGCGGGCGGGATCACGCAGAGCATCGGCGCCTACACCGTCTCCCTCGGCGAGGGAAAGAAGATCACCTTTATCGACACCCCCGGCCACGCGGCGTTCACGGCAATGCGTGCGCGCGGCGCACAGGTGACGGACATCGTCGTGCTCGTCGTGGCGGCGGACGACGGTATCATGCCGCAGACCATTGAGGCGATCGATCACGCAAAGGCGGCGAACGTTCCCATCATCGTCGCCATGAACAAAATGGATAAACCCCATGTCGATCCCGACAAGGTGAAGCAGGGGCTCGTCAACCAGAACCTCGTCCCCGAAGAGTGGGGCGGCGACGTCATCATCGTCCCCGTCTCGGCAAAGACGGGCATGGGGATCGACAGTTTGCTCGAAAACATCTATCTCGTCGCCGAAATGCAGGAACTCAAAGCCAACCCCGACCGCAAGGCGAAGGGGGTCATCATCGAGGCGAAACTCGACAAGGGCAAGGGCCCCATGGCGAGCGTGCTCGTGCAGAACGGCACCCTGCGCACGGGCGACAACCTCATTTCGGGCACCACGATGGGCAGAGTGCGCGCCATGATCGACGACAAGGGCAGAACGGTCAAAGAGGCGGGTCCTTCGATGGCAGTCTCCGTGCTCGGCCTCGAAGACGTGCCCAACGCGGGCGACACCATCTTTGCGGTGGACCAGTCCCTCATGAAACAGGTGCAGGAGGAGCGCAAGAGCAAGCAGCGCGAGTCTATGATCAAGGAGACGACAAAGGTCACGCTGGACGACGTGTTCGCGCAGGTCTCGGACGGCCTCAAAGAGCTCAACGTCATCGTCAAGGGAGACGTGCAGGGCTCGGTGGAGGCGGTCAAGGCCTCCCTTGAAAAGCTCTCCAACGACGAGGTCAAGGTCAAGATCATCCATGCGGGCGCGGGCGCGGTCAACGAGAGCGACGTCATGCTCGCCGACTCCGCAAACGCCATTATCATCGCATTCAACGTGCGTCCCGACACCAAGGCGAAACAGCTCGCCGAGCGCAGCAAGGTGGACGTGAGGACGTACCGTATCATCTACGAACTCATCGACGACATGGAGGCGGCGCTCAAAGGCATGCTCGCCCCCAAGTACCACGAAATTTACATGGGCAAGGCGCAGGTATTGCAGACCTTCAACATCACGGGCGTGGGCACGGTCGCGGGCTGCTACGTCACCGAGGGCAAGCTCGTGCGCGGCGGAAAACTGAGAATTTACCGCGACGACGTAATGATCGTCGAGGGCAACGTCAAGCAGCTCAAACGCTTTAAGGACGACGCGAAGGAAGTCTCGGGCGGCCTCGAATGCGGCTGTGCCATCGACGGATTCAACGAGATCAAGGTCGGCGACTTCATCGAATGCTACATGATCGAGGAGATCAAGCAATGAAACCTACGAGAACGCAGCGGTTGGACAGCGAATTTCGCCGTGCGATCTCGGAGATCGTCGCGGGACCTTTGAAGAACAGAGAACCGGCGCTTCGCGGTATCATCTCGGTCACGGAGACGGACGTCGCGCCCGATCTCAAAACGGCGAAAGTTTACGTCAGTATCCTGGCGGCAGAAGAGAGCGCCAAGAAGGAGAACTTCCGTATCTTAAAGGAGAACGCGGGTTTTGTGCGGCATGAACTCTCGCAGATGATGCGCATGCGCACCGTCCCTCAGCTCACTTTTATAGAGGACGGGAGCATGGAATACGGCTCGAAGATGGATGCCCTCTTATCGGGGCTCGACATCAAGCCCGACAAGGACGGAGAATGAACACAATCGAAGAAATCGCAGGCATTTTAAAGGGCCTGAAAAGCGCGGTGATCTTTACCCATACCCGACCCGACGGCGACGCGATCGGTTCCGCTATGGCGCTTTCCCGCGCTCTTTCTTTATGCAAGATCAAAAACCAGGTGGTGGACGACAGCGAGATCCCCGAAAAATTTTCCTCTCTCGGCGTACGGGTGCAGAAATTTCCCACCCTTGACGCGGAGGGCTACATCTGTGTGGACGCGAGCGACGACAGCCGCCTCGGCGAGCTCACGAGCACCTTCCGCAAGGGGGCGCGCAAGGGAAAGACGACGGTAAACATCGACCATCACATTTCAAACACCCGTTTCTGCAAATACAATTATGTGCGCGAGCGCGCAAGCAACTGCGAGAACATTTTGGAGCTCATACAGGCGCTCGGCGTGCCGCTCGACGAGAAGATCTGCGCCTTTCTCATGACGGGCGTCGTCACCGATTCGGGCGGTTTTTCGCACAGCGATGTGTGCGGGGATACCTTCCGCGCGGCGGCCCTCCTTGCGGACGGCGGCGCGGATGTGGGGGACATCACCTACTGCATGTTCCGCAGGCAGAGCAAGGCGCGCGCGGGCATGTACGCCGAGACCATCTCCCATCTTCGCTATCTTTTAGACGACCGCCTCGTCGTCGCCCTCGTCACGCAGGAAATGCTCTCCCGTTACGGCCTCGGGCAGGACGCCACCGAGGGGATCGTGGACTTCGGGCTCACGGTGGAGAGCGCGGAGGTCAGCGTCTGCCTCATGGAGTACAAAAGGGGGCAATACAAGGCGTCCTTCCGCTCCAAGGGCAAGGTGAACGTCAACGAAGTGGCGGGCGTATTCGGCGGCGGCGGACATGTGCTCGCCTCGGGATGTATGTTCTTCGGCGAATATGAAGAGATCGTCGATAAATTGTGCTATGCCGTGTTGCAGCATATGGGGGAATAGATGACGGGATTTGTCAACATCGATAAGCGGGAGGGGATCTCCTCGACCTATGCCGTGAACAGGCTCAAACGGCTCACGGGCACCCCCTGCGGGCATATGGGCACCCTCGACCCCCTTGCCTCGGGCGTGCTGCCCATCGGCGTGGGCAACGCCACCCGCCTCTTCGCGTATTTTTTACAGAAGGAAAAGACCTATCTTGCGCGGTTCCGTTTCGGCGTCACCTCCAAAAGTTTCGACCGCGAGAGCGAGCTCGTTTTCGGCGGAAGAGTGCCGTCGGAGGGGGAGATCGGGGAAATTTTGCCCCGCTTTTTGGGGGAGATCGATCAGGTCCCGCCCGCGTTCAGCGCCATTTCGGTGGGGGGCAAGCGGAGCTACGAATATGCGCGGCAGGGAAGGGAAGTGCACTTAAATGCAAAACGGGTGCGCATTTCCGCCTTCCGCCTGCTGGAAAGGACGGGCGCGGACGAGTTCTTGTTCGAGATCGTCTGCGGCAGCGGGACGTATATCCGTTCGCTCGCGCGCGACGTTGCCGAGGCGCTCGGCACAAAGGGGCTCATGGCGTCTTTGCGGCGCACGAAGAGCGGCGTTTTCACCGAGGAGACGGCGGCGGATCTCGACGCGCTCACCCCCAAAAATTTGAAAAATTATCTCATTCCCACCGAGGAGGTATTGCCCTTCCCCGTGCTCGGCTGCGACGACGAGAGGCTCTATCACGGGCTCTCCGTGCCCTGCGAACGGGAGGACGGGCTGTATAAGCTCTATCGCGGCGGGGCGTTTTACGGCCTTGCAAAGGTCGAACAGGGGCTCGTCAGGACGGAGAAAAAGCTATGCTGACCGTTCTTGGAGAGGGGGAGAATTTCCGTGAGCCGTGCGCGCTCGTCTTGGGCGGGTTCGACGGGCTGCACCTCGGCCACCGCGCCCTTTTATCCCGCGCTAAGGAGAGCGGACTGCCCGTCGGGATCACTTCGGTTTTCGGCGGCAAGGGGAAGGAGCTGTTCACGAGAGAGGAGCGCGAATTCCTTTTTTCGCAGAACGGTGTGCGTTTTGTGCTCGAATTTCCCTTTACGGAGGAGCTGAAAAACACTTTGGCGGAGGACTTTTTGCGCGACGTTTTCGGGCGGCTCAACGTAAAACTTGCCGTCTGCGGCGAAGATTTCCGCTTTGGGAAAGACGCGCTCGGAACGCCTGCGCTCCTCAAAGACCGCGCAGGGTGTCCCGTTTCGGTGCAGAAAACGGTGAAATATCTTTCGGAGGAGAGCGGGAGAATGCGCAAATTCTCCGCCACTTCCTGCAAAGAATTTTTAAGGAGGGGAGAACTGTCCCTTCTCAACGGCTGCCTGTGTTCTTCGGCGGAGGAGTTCTGCCGCAGCGCCTATTTCATCGGCGGAAAGGTGGAGCACGGGCGGCAAGTGGGCAGGACTTACGGCTTTCCCACTCTCAATTTGGGCGTTCCCCAAAACAAGCTGCTCCCGCCCGACGGCGTGTATCGGGGGCTCTGCCAAACGCCCGCAGGCAGCTTTCCCACCATCGTCAACATCGGCGCCCGCCCCACGTTCGGAGTGGAGGAGCGCAAGATCGAGGCCTATCTGGACGGTTTTTCGGGCGATCTTTACGGGGCGTATGTGCGCGTCTATCCTTTGGCTCTTCTGCGCCCCATACTCAAATTTTCCTCTGCGGAGGCGCTGAAAGAGCAGCTCCTGCAAGACATTCAAATTTTACGGAAAGAGGGGTGCGTATGATAAAATTCGGACCGAGCGGCAACTCGGAGAGCTTTTATGCGGCAGGCTATTCCCACACGGAGGAGTCTGCGAAATTCGTGAAAGAAAAGGGGCTCGACTGCTTTGAATATTCCTTCGGCAGAGGGGTCCGCATGACGGAGGACAAGGCGATCTCCATCGGCGAGGCGTTCAAGGAAAACGGCGTGGAGATCTCGGTGCACGCGCCCTACTTCGTCAACTTTGCAAACCCCGACGACGAGATGGCGGCAAAGTCGTACGGCTATGTGCTCGACAGCGGCAAGATGGTTGATCTCATGGGGGGAAAGCGGGTCGTCTTTCACCCCGCCGCGCAGGGGAAGGAGGAGCGCGAAATCGCCGTCTCCCGCACCGAGGACCGCCTCAAAATTCTGCGCGATTACATCTATCTCAACAATCTGGAACACCTCATGTTCTGCCCCGAGACGATGGGCAAGACGGCGCAGATCGGCACGGTGGAGGAGATCGCGCGGTTCTGCCTCGTCGATCCCGTCTTTACCCCCTGCGTCGATTTCGGCCACGTCAACGCCCGCGAACAGGGGAGCTTAAAGACGAAAAAGGACTATCTTGACCGCCTCGGATATCTCATCGAGAAACTCGGCTTTGAACGCATGAAACACTTTCATGTGCACTTTTCCAAAATTCAGTACGGCGCGAAGGGGGAAATTCGTCACCTCACCTTTGAGGACGAAGTGTTCGGCCCCGAATTCATGCCCCTTGCCGAGGCGCTCTGCGAGCTCGGGTTGGAGCCCTACGTCGTCTCGGAATCGGCGGGCACGCAGGCGGAGGACGCAAGCGCGATGAAACAGATGTACGCCATCGCATGTCGGGCGTGAACGCGCCTACTTTCTCGTAAAAAGTTGTTGACTTGTATTGCCGTATTTGGTATAATATGGGTATGATAAAGGAAGAAAAGCGCAAAATATACCGTGAAACGGGTGCGGACGCCCTCTTTTTGGAGGCCGATTTTCTCCGCAGATACCTCACGGGGTTTTATTCCACGGACGGATATGTCGTTTTGACGGAGGAAAGCTGTACGTTCTTTGCCGATCCCCGCTATTTCGAGGCGGCGGAAAGGGCGCTCAAAGGCACGGACGTCACCGTCGCCGCAGGCGCGCGCAACGAGGCGCTCGCCCTTGTCAAGGACTGCAAGACGCTCGGCGTGCCCTATTCCTTTGTCACCCTCTCCTCGGCGGAGGAGCTGAGGAAGGCGGGCTTTACGCTCACCGACTGCATGCCCGCCCTCAAACAGGCGATGGAGATCAAGACGGAGCGGGAAATTTCCCTCATCCAAAAGGCATGCGAGATCGCGGAGGACGCCCTGCTGGGGCTCCTTCCCGAGATCAAGGAGGGAATGACGGAGAGCGAAGTTGCCGCCCTTCTCGAATACAAAATGCGGCAGCTCGGCGCGAGCGGGACGTCCTTTGAGACGATCGTCGCTTTCGGTGCAAATTCCAGCGTTCCCCACCACGAAACGGGAAACAGCAAACTGAAATTCGGAGACATCGTCCTCATCGACTTCGGCT
Source organism: uncultured Clostridia bacterium (assembly GCA_947632195.1). GTDB lineage: Bacteria > Bacillota > Clostridia > Christensenellales > Borkfalkiaceae > Gallimonas. Next base: position 83,504 of record CANROE010000004.1, read on the forward strand.
GCAAGTATGAAGGATACTGTTCGGACTGCACCCGCACCTTCCTCTTCGGGGACGACGGCGCGCATGAGGAGTTCAAAAAGGCATACGCCGAAGTGCTCAGAGCGCACGAGCTCGTCAAGGCGACGGTTAAAGCGGGCATGACGGGAAGGGAGGCGGACGAGGTTGCCCGCGGCTCCCTGCGGAAAGCGGGTCTCGACAAGTATTTCACCCATTCTTTGGGGCACGGCATCGGCCTCATGATCCACGAATATCCCACGCTTTCCCCGCGCGGGGAGGAAGTTTTGAAAGACGGCATGGTCTTTTCGGACGAGCCGGGGGTATATCTTGCGGGCAAGTTCGGCGTGCGCATCGAGGACAGCTGTTTCATGAGCGGCGGCAAGGTGCATTCCTTTATGCACAAGACGGAGCGCGGTCTCATCATTTTATAAAATTTGCCGCAGGCTTGCGGCGCCAACATAAAAATCAATTAAGGAGAACAAACATATGGCACAAATTTTGGCAGGCGACATCAGAAAGGGCACCACGTTTGAATACAAGAGCGGCGTGTACACGGTCACCGAATTCCAGCATGTAAAGCCCGGCAAGGGCGCGGCGTTCGTCCGTACAACGCTCAAAAACGTGGTCACGGGACAAGTTCTCTCCGACGAGACGTTCAACCCCACCACCAAGCTCGAGACGGCGCAGGTCGAAACCAAGAAGATGACCTACTCCTACAACGACGGGGAGTTCTATTACTTCATGGACGACGAATTCAATCTCACCCCCCTCAACCATTCGCAGGTGGAGGACGCGCTTCAATACATCCGTGAGAACGACATTGTCACTGTGCGTTTCCTCTACGGCAACGCCTTCTCCGTAGAGCCCGAAAACTTTGTGGAACTCAAAGTCATCGAGGCGGAGCCCGGCGTCAAGGGCAACACCGCGACCAACGTCACCAAGGCGGCGAAGGTCGAGACGGGCGCTACCTTCCAGGTCCCCATGTTCGTCGAGGAGGGCGATACCATCCGTATCGACACGCGGACAGGGGAATACATGTCGAGAGTATAACTCGTTCCAAGCTCCTGTAAAGGTACGGCATGAAATTCGTAGCGCAACGGGTGCTCGGCGCAAGTCTTACGGTAAACGGTGAGCTCGTCTCCGAAATCGGACGCGGGCTTGTCGTTTATTTCGGCGTAAAGGCGGGCGATTCGGAACGGCAGGCGGAAAAGTGCGCCGAGAAACTCGCCGCCTTGCGCGTCTTTGAGGACGGGGAAGGCAAGATGAACCGCTCGGTGAAGGACGTCGGAGGCGAAATTTTATTTGTCTCCCAGTTCACGCTGTACGGCGACGCACGCAAGGGAAACCGCCCGAGCTTTACCGAGGCGGAGCGGCCCGAGCGGGCGGAACAACTCTACGGGTATGCGGCGGAGCGCCTGCGCGCACAGGCCGTGCCCGTCAAAACGGGGATCTTCGGCGCGGACATGCGCATCGAGCAGATAGGCGACGGCCCCGTGACCATCATTTACGAAATCTGACGCTCATTGATACGGAAAGGTATGAAGATCGAATTTTTGGGAACGGGCGCTGCCGAGGGCGTGCCCGCAATGTTCTGCAACTGCGCATTCTGCCAGAGGGCGAGGAAGGAAAAGATCTTCCGCACGCGCACGCAAATTCTCATCGACGGGGAGCTGTCCATCGACTTCCCGCCCGACGCCTATTATCATATGTACCAAAGCGGCGCGGACTTTTCCGCCATCAGATATTTGCTCGTCACGCACGCCCACCAGGACCACTTTTTCGCCAACGACATCATGCTGCGCGGCTATAAATTTGCCTCGGACATGACGTCGCCCGAGCTCGATATTTTCGGCAGCGAGGAAGTGTGCGAGATCTTCTGCGAGAGCACGCGGCGGGAGATCAAGCCCGACGTGAAGGAGAGCGTCCGCCTGTATGTGCTCAACGCCTTTGAAGAGGCGCGTTTCGGCGATTGGCGGGTCTATCCCCTCAAAGCGCAGCATTCCTCCCGCGATCCCCTGCTCTTCCTCATCGAAAAGGGGGACAAGCGTATCCTGCACCTGCACGACACGGGACTGCTGCCCGAGGAGGACTACGAATATCTTGCGAAGATCGGCGGAAAGCCGGTCGATCTCGTCACCCTCGACTGCACATACGTTTACAACCGTGCGCACGAAGGCGCCCGTCACATGGGCGTGTACGAGGACGCGGAGGTGCTCGCGCGGCTGAAAAGGCTCGGACTTGTGGACGGGCACACCAAGAAAGTCATCTCCCACTTTTCGCACAACTCCCATCCGGACGGCGAACTCTTGCGCCGCGCGGAGAAGGAATTCGGCTTTATCGCCGCCTACGACGGCATGACGCTGGAAATTTGAGTTTACAGTGCAAGAGAAAAGCCCCGTCAAGGGGTTTACTTTTTATGAAAAATCGTGTAAAATAAGGGTCAAGGAGCGCAAAATGGGATTTTTTGCCCGTATCAAAACTTTATTTTCCCGCAAGAGGGTCTTAGGTCTTGCGCTGGGCAGCGGCGGGGCGAAGGGCATGGCCCACCTCGGCGCCTTAAAGGCGTTTGAAGAGGAGGGGATCTCCTTCCGCGTTGTGGCGGGCGCCTCCATCGGCTCCATCGTCGGCGCGCTTTATGCGAAGGGCTACTCCGCAGACGACATGATCCAGATCATCGAAAGCCTCAATTACAAGGAGTTCGGCAAAAATCTTCTCAACCCCCTCAGCGACCTCTCCTTTGCCGAAGAATTCCTTTCAAGCTATCTCGAAGGGGACATCAAAGGGCTCCCCATGCCCTTTGCGGCGTGGGCGACGGACGGCGTGACGAACGAGGGGAAGATGTTCACCGAAGGAAACATCGCGCGCATTCTCACGGCGTCCTCGGCGATCCCGCCCTTCTTTCGCGGCGTAGACATAGGCGGCAAGCGCTACTACGACGGCGCTTTTTCCAATGCGATCCCCGCAGAGGCGGCGCGTGCGCTCGGCGCGGACGTCGTCATCGGGATCGATCTCTCCGCATTTGCAAGGCAGGAGGAGGAAAAGGGGCACATCTCCCGTATTTTCGGTTTGGCGATCGCAAAAATATGCCCCGTGAAGTACAACGAGGACAGCAAGCGGCGCGGCTACGACAATGCCGACTTTATGCTGCGGCCCGATCTTTCCAAATTCCGTGCAACCGATGTGAGCCGCGAGAGCATGAGCAAAATGTTCGAGATCGGCTATGAAACCGCCAAAGAAAATATGGCGAAGATCAAGGAAGTGATCCGCAAGTGTCCGTCGCGCAGGAAAAACAGAAAAAAAGGCGAATAACGCGTTTGGCGGTTATGGGCGCCGCGCTCCTTCTCGGTTTGACTTTGGCGCTTTTGTTTGCCCTGCTGCCCTTTTCGGTGTTTCTTCCCGCATATGCGTTTCCCGCGCGGGAAGAGGGCGAAACGCGGCTCCACTTTCTCGACGTGGGACAGGGCGACTGTACGGCCGTCGAATTTGCGGACGGCGAGGTGCTCGTCGTGGACGCGGGCGACGGCTCTTTCTTCCACAACAATAAAATTTTGCGCTACATAAAGGGATTGCGGCCGACGCGGCTCTCGCTTTTGCTCACCCATGCCGACGCCGACCACTACGGCGGTTTCCGCGCCCTCCTCCGCTCCTTCGACGTCGAGACGTTCTATCTGCCGCTCTATCCTGCGGAGGGCGAGGAATACAGCGCTCTTCTCGAACAGGCTGAGCGGGAGGGCTGCGCGGCCGTGCATATCACCCGCTACGGCAAGATCGAAGGAGAGGGCGGCTATGCGGTCTGTATCTCTCCCCGCAGCGAGGAAGAGACGGACGACAACGACGCCTCTACGGTGCTCTATCTGAATTTCGGCGGCGTGACGGCGCTCCTGTGCGGGGACATCTCTTCCGCGCGGGAAAAGCTGCTCGTGCGCGAATATGCGCTTACGCCCGACATTTTCGACAGCGGGGATTGCACGGTGCGGGCGGAAGAGATCGATATTCTCAAAGCGCCGCACCACGGTTCTTCCGATGCCTCCTCGCAGGAATTTTTGGAACTGCTCCGTCCCGAGAACTACATCGTCTCCTGCGGCAGGGACAACGGCTACCGCTTTCCCGCAGGGGAGGCGCTCGCCCGTTTCCGCGCCGCGTCGCCGGACGGCAACATCTATCGCACCGATGAGCTCGGAGACATCGTCGTCCGCATTGCCAACGGAAGTTATACGATCTCTGCAAGGGAGGAATTATGAAACTGACAACAGCGGGAGAATCGCACGGAAAGGGGCTCTTTGCCATTTTGGAGGGAGTGCCCGCAGGCTTGAAACTCGACGTGAGCCTGATCGACGCCGCGCTTGCACGCCGCCAGAGCGGCTACGGCAGGGGCGGACGGCAGAAGATCGAGTCGGACCGCGTGGAACTTTTGTCGGGGGTACGCGATCTTGTCACCCTCGGCAGTCCCATTGCGCTTGCCGTGTGGAACCGCGACTATGAAAATTGGAAAGAGGTCATGGCGCCCGAGGGGTGCGACCGTTCGCAGCGGCAACTCACCAAAGTCCGCCCGGGGCACGCCGACCTTGCGGGCGCGCTCAAATTCGGCGCGCAGGACGCGCGCGACGTGCTGGAACGCGCCTCCGCCCGCGAAACGGCGGCAAGGGTTGCGGCGGGGGAGATCTGCCGCGCTTTTCTCAACGAAATGAACATCACGGTTACGGGCTACGTCCGCTCTCTCGGGCGGGTCTGCGACGAAAAGCAATATTCCTTTGCGCAGATCGAGGGCGGCCGCCGTCCCCTTCTCGGCATGATGGACGGGGCGGCCGAGGAGGCTGCCGTCGCCCTCATCGAAGAGGCGAAGAGGGAGGGCGACACCCTCGGCGGCGTTACAGAGCTCCGCGTCAAGGGGCTCAAAAGCGGTTTCGGGAGCCCCATGACCTATGCGGAAAAATTGGACGCGCGCGTCGCCGCCGCGCTCATGAGCGTACAGGCGGTGAAGGGCGTGGAGGTAGGCGGCGGGTTTTCCCTTGCGCAGGCAAAGGGGAGCGCCGCCCACGATGAGATCTTTGCGGAGGAGGGAAACTTCTTCCGCCGCACCAACCGCGCGGGCGGGATCGAAGGCGGCATGAGCAACGGCGAAGAGCTCGTTTTCCGCGCCGCGATGAAACCCATTCCCACCCTCATGAAGGGGCTGAAAACGGTCGACCTTGCCACGGGTCTGCCCGCCGTTGCCGCCCCCGAACGCAGCGACGTCTGCGCCGTTACGGCCTGCGAGGCAGTGCTCGAAAGCGCGCTTTGTTTCGTGCTTGCGGACGTTCTCGCCGAGCGGCTGGGCGGAGATACCTTAGCGCAGGTCAAGGAGCGCTACGAAAGATTATGAAAAGGTTTGTGATCAGGGAACGCGACACGCGGGAGAGCGTCGTCGTCTGCCGCAAAAATATTTTTTCCGCCGAGCTTGCGCCCATGCGCGGGGAACTTCTCGGCGGCGGGGGGATCCTCTTCACCGATTCCAACGTGTACGCGCTCTACAAACCCTTGCTGGAAAAATACCTCGGCGGGGTGCCCGTATTCGTCATGCCCGCAGGAGAGGCGCATAAGAACGAGGAGACCCTCTTCAAACTTCTCAAAGGAATGCAGGAGGCGAAATTGCGCCGAAATTCCCGTCTAATCGCCCTCGGCGGCGGCGTCGTGGGAGATGTCGGCGGGCTCGCCGCAAGCCTTTATATGCGTGGAATCTCATGCGTACAGGTGCCTACGACCTTGCTTGCGCAAGTGGACAGTTCCGTGGGCGGCAAGACGGCGGTGGATTTCGGGGGCGTGAAGAACCTCATCGGCGCCTTTTCCCAGCCCGCGCGGGTGATCGCAGACCCGCTCTTTTTGGAAACGCTGCCACGCCGCGAACTCAAATGCGGGCTCGGGGAGATCGTCAAGCACGGTGCGCTGTCCGCGCCGTTGTTTGAAACGCTCACCGCCGCGCCCGATCTCTTCGATCTCGGCTTTCTTGCAAAGATCGTGCCCGAAAACATTGCGTTTAAGGCGTCCGTCGTCAGGCGCGACCCCCGCGAAAAGGGGCTCAGGCGGTGCCTCAATCTCGGGCACACCACGGGACACGCCATCGAGCTCTGCTCCGACCTCTCCCACGGGGAGTGCGTGCTGTGGGGGCTCCTCTTCGAGAGCAGACTCGCCGCGCGCCATTTTGACACGGACAAGGCTTTTTCGGACGCGCTCACGTCCCTCTGTTTCCGTGTGCTCGAAGGCGGGGAACGGCCGCCGCTCGACCTAAGGAAAGCCCTCCTCGACAAAAAGAACACCTCCTCGGGGGCGGTCACGCTCGCCGTGCCCGTTGCCGCAGGGCAATTTGAGATCTTGGAGCTGCCGTTTGCGCGCTACGAAGAAGAGATCGGGAGGATCGCGGAGGAACTATGTTAAAACTTGCAGTCATCGGCAAGGACGTCTCCAAATCGGACAGCCCTGCCATTCATGAATTTATCCTTCGCCGCCGCTTTTCCGTGTCCTGCACCTATGACAAGGTGAGCATTCCGCCCGAGCAATTTCACGCGCGTGCGGAGGAGCTCTTTTCCCGCTACGACGGCTTTAACGTCACCATTCCCTTCAAGGGGGAGATCCTGCCCTATCTCAGCGGACTCAAAGGGGACGCCGCTGCGTTCGGCGCGGTGAATACGGTGCTTGCAGGGCCTCGGCTCGGATACAACACGGACGGCTACGGGTTTCTTTTAATGCTCGGGAACGAGGGGATCGAGGTAAAGGGGAAGTCCGTTCTCGTGCTCGGCGCGGGCGGCGCGGGCAGAAGCTGCGTCAAAAAACTCATCGGGGCGGGCGCGGAAGTGTTCGTCTGCGAGCGGGACAGCGCACGGCTTGCGGCAGTCCACGGGGAATTCGGCGGCTTTACGCCCCTTGAAAGGGTGCCCGAGCGGCATTTCGACCTTCTTTTGAACTGTACGGGGATCGGAATGCACGCCACGGAGGGCATGCTCCCCACCCTTTGCTACGAGAGCGGGGAAACGGACACCGCCGAGCGGCTGTTAAAGGAGTGCGGGCAGGCGGCGGACCTCATCTATGTGCCCGCCCGTTCCGAATTTCTGCGCGTTGCGGAGCGTTACGGCAAGCGGACTGTCAACGGCGCGTCCATGCTCTTCTATCAGGCTTATATGGCAGACTGCGTTTATCTTTCGGCGTCTCCGGACGCGGAGGAGGCGGCAAGGCTGTGGAAAGAATATCAAGGAGAAAGACAATGAAATTTTTGGTGATCAACGGCGTCAACCTCGCCAGAACAGGCAAGCGCGAAAGAGGCGTGTACGGCGAAGAGACCCTCGATACGATCAATAGCGAACTGCAAGCGTTTGTCAAGGCGCACGGGCACGAGGCGGACTTTTTCCAATCGGACGTAGAGGGCGAACTCTGCGCAAAGATCGGGCAAGCAGACGGAAACTACGACGGGATCGTGCTGAATGCGGGCGCGTACACCCACTATTCCTACGCGCTGCGGGACGCGATCGCGGGCGTCTCCACCCCCGTTGTGGAGGTGCATATGAGCAACGTCCATGCGCGGGAGGAATTCCGCAATACTTCCGTTCTCACCGAAGTTTGCAGGGGCGAAGTGCTCGGTTTCGGCAAGAACAGCTATAAATTGGCATTGGAGAGTTTTTGGCTATGAATATCGTACTTTGCGGCATGATGGGCGTGGGAAAATCCACCATCGGCATTAAAATCGCGGAACTCACCGGACGGCGCTGGATCGATACCGACGGTATCATCACCGCGCGCTACGGCAGGATCTCGGATATTTTTGAATACTACGGCGAGGGGCACTTCCGCGAGCTCGAAACGGAGATCACCCGCGAGTTTGCCAAGCAGGACGGCCTCGTCATCTCCACGGGCGGCGGGTTGGTGCTCAACTACGAGAACAGCGAGCTGCTCAAAAAGAACGGAAAGCTCTTCTTTTTGCGCGCCTCCCTGCAAACGATCCTCGATCGGGTATATGCCGACGAGACCCGTCCCCTTCTGCGGGGCGCGGACAACGCCGAGGAGCGGCTTAAAGGGCTCCTTGCCGCCCGCCTGCCCGTTTACGAGCATGTGGCGGACCACATCATCGATACCGACGACAAGTCGGTGGAGCAGACGGCGGCGGAGATTTTGGCGCTTGTCGCGGGAGATCAGCCGTGAAATATGCGTTGATCACGGGCGGCACGCGCGGCGTCGGACTTGCGGCGGCCGAGCGCTTTGTTCGGGCGGGCTTTTGCGTCACCGCCCTCTATTCGCGCGCGGAGGAGGACGCCGAAAGGGCGCGGGCGCAGCTCCCCGCAGTTTCCTTTGTCCGTGCGGACGTTTCCAAGGAGGAGGAAGTGAGAGGGGTGTTCGGGCGCCTGCCCGCCCTCGACGTGCTTGTGAACAACGCGGGCGTCTCCCTCTTTTCGCAGGTGCAGGACACTTCATGGGAGGCGTGGGAGCGCGTAATGGCGGTAAACGCGGGCGGCGTGTTCCTCTGCTCAAAATACGGCGTGAAAAAGCTGCTCGAAAGGGGAGAAGGCGCCATCGTCAACGTCTCCTCGGTATGGGGAGAGACGGGCGGCAGCTGCGAGAGCGCCTACTCCGCCTCAAAGGGGGCGGTCATCGCGTTTTCCAAGGCGCTCGCAAAGGAGCTCGCCCCCTCGCACATTACCGTAAACTGCATTTCTCCCGGGGTCATCGACACCCGCATGAACGCACGGCTCTCGGAAGAGGAGCGGAAAGCGCTCGAAGAAGAGATTCCGCTCGGCAGATTCGGCACAGCGGAGGAGGTCGCCGAGCTAATATACCGCATTTCACAGCAAAAATACCTCACCGGACAGGATATTGCCCTCAATGGGGGATATTGGATCTGAAAGAGACGGAAATACACACTAAAAGCCCCACGATAGGGGCTTTTTTGCTTGTTAGCATAGTATTATGCGTGACATAATATATACTATGTCAGACATAATAGAGTACTTTGTGTGACATAAATGGGTAATACTATGTCACGCATAGTATTTAGATGAAAGCAATTTTGAAAATTTTGACAAAATTTTTTTCAAAAAAAGAGGAGTTTTGCGCTCTTCCGTCGAAATAAATACTGTTATGAAGGAAAAAATTTATGAACGAGAACGCGCCTATCTCTCTCCCTATGCGCAGCTGTCCGAAAACACGAAGGGCAGGGAGCGGGAGGAGGAGCCCTGCTGCATGCGGACGGACTTCCAGCGCGACCGCGACCGGATCATCTATTCCAAGGCCTTTTTGCGGCTGAAAAACAAGACGCAGGTCTTTTTCGCGCCCGACGGGGATCACTATATGTCCCGCCTCACGCACACCCTCGATGTGAGCCAGATCGCCCGTTCCCTTGCGCGGTGTCTGTGCCTCAACGAGGACCTCTGCGAGGCGATCGCGCTCGGGCACGATTTGGGGCATACCCCCTTCGGCCATGTGGGGGAGCGGGTGCTCAACCGTATCGCGCCCTGCGGGTTTCATCATTATGAGCAGTCTCTCAGGGTCGTGGACAAGCTCGAAAAGGACGGGAAGGGGCTCAACCTCACTTATGAAGTACGGAGCGGCATTCTCAACCACACGCCTGCGGGCACGCCCGAGACGCTCGAAGCGGAGGTGGTGCGGCTCGCCGATCTCATCGCCTACATCAATCACGACATCGAGGACGCCATCCGCGCGGGATTTCTCAAAGCGGAGCAGCTGCCCAAGGAGCCCATCGCCCTGCTCGGGCATGCCACTTCGGAGCGGATCAACTCCGCCATTCTCGATATTTACAGGGAGTCGTACGGAAAGCCCTATGTCAAGACGTCCGACGGCATGGGCGAGGCGCTGAGGGAGCTGCGTGCGTTCATGTTCCGCACGGTGTACGAGCAGGCGAACAAGCTCATACAGGAGAGTGCGGAGCGCATGCTCGGCGCGCTCTATACATATTTTCTGCAAAAGCCCGACCAACTTCCGCCGCTCTATCTCGGTCTTATTGAAGAGGACGGGACCGACCGCGCGGTGTGCGATTATCTCTCCTCCATGAGCGACCGCTATGCCGTCAATCTCTTCAAGCAGCTGTTTGTGCCGAGGGAGGGGAGCGTATGAGCGCGGGCGCTTACGCCGAATTTCTGACGCAGCTCAAAGAGAAGAACGATCTTGTCGAGGTCATCGGTTCCTACCTCAAACTCGAACGGCGCGGCTACACCTATTGGGCGTGCTGTCCCTTTCACCATGAAAAGACGCCGTCCTTTGCGGTGAATGCCGCCGACAGATACTATCACTGTTTCGGGTGCGGCGTTTCGGGAGACGTCATCTCCTTTGTAAAGGAATACGAGAACGTCGATTTCCGCCAGGCGGTGGAGATCCTCGCAAAGCGCGTCGGGCTGGAAGTTCCCGCAATGGACAACCGCGAGGCGGAGGCGGCGCAGAAAAAGAAGGCGCAAAAGGACAGGCTGCTTGCGCTGATGAAGGACGCGGCGCGGTTCTACCTCAACAACCTTTGGTCGGGGAGGGCGGAAACGCACCTCGAATATCTCGGCAGGCGGAAGGTGGAGCCCACCACGATGAAAAAATTCGGGCTGGGGGCCTCGCTCGATTTCAACGCGCTGCCCAAATATCTGCTCGACAAGGGCTATACCGCCGAGGAGTGCGTTTTGAGCGGCGCCTGCGGCAGGACGGAGGAGGGCAGGCTGTTCGATTCTCTGGGCGGCAGGCTCATCATTCCCATCATCAACAATCTCGACGAGGTGATCGCATTCGGCGGCCGCATGCTGGTCAAAACCGACCGCGCAAAATACAAGAACACCTGCGATACCCCCCTCTTCGATAAACGCAAAAATTTATACAACATCAACCTTGTAAAAAAGGAAAAGAGGCTCGCGGCCCTGCCCAATCTCATCATGCTCGAAGGGTATATGGACGTGATCTCCCTCTACCAGGCGGGGTTCCACAACGTCGTGGCGAGCATGGGGACGTCGCTCACCAAGGAGCAGGTGCGGCTGTGCAAGCGGTATTCGGACACGGTGCTCATCAGCTACGACGGCGACGCGGCGGGGCAGTCGGCGAATCTTCGTGGGCTCAGATTGCTCGAAGACGAGGGAGTGAACATCCGCGTGGTGCCCCTGCCCGACGGGCTCGACCCCGACGACGTGATCGTCAAAAGGGGGGCGGAGGAGTACAAAAAGTGCCTGTCTGCCGCCATGCCCCTCATCGACTACCGTCTGCTTGCCGCAAAGCGCAAGTTCGACCTTTCCGATCCCTACGAGCGGCGGGAATATGTCCGCGAGGCGCTCGGGGTGGTCAAGGAGGCGGAGAGCGCTTCGGAGCGGGAAGAGCTGTTAAAACGGGTCTCGCAAGAGGCGAACGTGAGCTATACATCCCTGCTGCGCGATCTCGAAAGCGCGCCGCAGAGGACGGAGGCGCCTCCGCCCCCGCCGCGTGCGCGGGAGGAGACGGACGGGGGACGCAAAGCGGAGCGGTTTGTGCTCGCCGCCTGCCTCTTCAACAAGGAGTACGCCAAAAATTGCAATTTATATGAATTCGGGTTTCGGGACGAAACTTTGGAGCAGCTCTCCGAGTACATTATGGAGGAGCGCGAGAAAGGGGCGGTGCGGCCGAGCGGGGTATTCGATCTCTTCGGCTCGGACAACGCCGAGCTCAACGCGGTGCTCGAAAAGAACAACGGCGAGCTCGAAGACGCGGTGGCGGAAAAGTATTTCCGTGACTGCGTGCGCAACCTGCGCATGCGGGAGATCAAGGAGCAGATCGCAGTCTGTCGGGGCGCGAGCTTGCAGGCACAGACTTTGGAAGAGCGGGGGGAATATCTCACCCGAATCAAAGAACTTACGAAAAAATTGTCCGAATTGAAAAGGCAGGAGGAATAATGGATACGATCGAACAAATTCCGGAGGAAGGCAAGTCGCTCAGTGAGCAAAAACTCAACGAGCTCATCGAGGGCATCGTTTCTTCCTATAAAATGAAGGGCAGCATCTCCACCAACGCGCTGTGCGAAGTGTTGGAACGCTACGACCTCAACCCGTTGCAGATCGAGCAGATCTACCGCGCGCTGCCCGAGCAGGGGGTGCAGATCTTCGACGAGGACGAGCGCGACCGCGAGCTCTTTGAACAGGCGCTCTCGGACATCGGCCTCGACGACCCCGTGAAAATGTATCTCAAAGACATCGGCAGGGTGCCTCTATTGTCCACGGACGAGGAGATCGAACTCGCCCGCAAGATGCAGGAGGGGGACGAGGCTGCCAAACGGCGGCTCTCGGAGGCCAACCTCCGCCTTGTCGTGTCCATTGCCAAGCGGTATGTGGGCAGGGGAATGCTCTTCCTCGATCTCATTCAGGAGGGCAACCTCGGGCTCATGAAGGCGGTGGAAAAGTTCGACTATCAAAAGGGATTCAAATTCTCCACCTATGCCACATGGTGGATCAGACAGTCCATCACCCGCGCGATCGCCGACCAGGCGCGCACCATCCGCATTCCCGTGCACATGGTGGAGACGATCAACCGTCTCACCCGCGTCTCCCGCATGCTCTTGCAGGAGAACGGCCGCGAGCCCACGCCCGAGGAGATCGCCGAGGCGATGGAGATCGACGTGCAGCGGGTGCGGGAGATCCAAAAAATCGCGCAGGACCCCGTCTCTTTGGAGACGCCCATCGGCGAGGAGGAGGATTCCCACCTCGGCGACTTCATCGAGGACGACAAGACGCAGACCCCGGGCGACAGCGTCGCCTTCATCATGCTCAAAGAGCAGCTCTTGGGCGTGCTCGACACCCTCACCCCCCGCGAGGAAAAGGTGCTGCGCCTGCGCTACGGCATTGACGACGGCAAGCCCCGCACCCTCGAAGAGGTGGGCAGGGAGTTCAACGTCACCCGTGAGCGTATCCGCCAGATCGAGGCGAAGGCGCTCAGAAAGCTCCGCCATCCCTCGCGCAGCAAGAAATTGCGGGATTTCCTCGACTGATGACGGAGCGGATCGCGCACATCTGTGCGGCGGTGCGTCGGGCGCAGGTCTTTGCCGACATCGGCTGCGACCACGGCTACATGACGCAGTACATGCTGAAAAGCGGGCTGTGCGAACGGGCCTATATCTCGGACATCAGCGCAAAGAGCCTCAAAAAGGCGGAAAAGCTGCTCGCCCGCGAGATCGCGGAGGGCAGGTGCTTTCCTGTCGTGGCGGACGGGCTCGACGGTCTGCCCGAGCCGTGCGATTTTGTCCTCATTGCGGGACTTGGCGGCGAAGAGATCGTCAAGATCGTCGATTGTGCCTATCTTCCGCAGCGGTTTCTCTTCCAGCCCATGAAAAACAGCGAAAAGCTGCGCCGCTACCTTGTGGAACGGGGCGCGAAGATCGAGCTCGACTATACCTTTTCCGAGGGAAAGGAGGAGCGGCGCAAATATTACGACCTCATTTTAGGCAGCGCAGAGGGGGGAGATGTCTACACCGCGCGGGAGTTTCGTTTCGGGCGGAACAATGTCAACGGCAGTTCGCCCTATCCCTTTCTCTTTCAAGCGAGAGAGGAGCTGGAAAAGACGGAGGCGCGGCTGCGTCTCGCACAAACGGAGGACAGCCGTGCGGCGCTTTTGAGGCGCAAAACGGAATTGGAGGAAGTCATTGATGAAGTTGAACGAAATTTGTAACGCCGCAGACGCGCTTGCGCCCTTTGTGCTCTCCGCCGAGTACATCGCGCGGGGCGCCTACGACAACAGCGGCGTCATGCTCGATTGCGGGCAGGAGATACGCGGCGTGCTCTTCTCCCTCGATCTGTCCCTTGCGGCGGTGAAAGAGGCGAAAAAGCAGGGCTCAAACTGTATTTTTACCCATCATCCCGCGATCTGGGAGGGGCTCAAACACCTCGACGAGGCGCACGCGCCCGCCCTCTTCGCCTGTGTGAAGGAGCACATCTCCGTCCTCTCGGCGCACCTCAATTTGGACGCTGCGGAGGGGGGGATCGACGATCGGCTCATGCGCGGCTTGGGCGGGAAACAGCCTCTTGCCGTCATGGAGGAGCTCTCCTTAGGCGGCTACGGCAGGGTGTACGACATTCCGCCCCGCCCGCTTGCCGCGTTTGCGGAACAGGTGAAGAGAACGTTTGAAACGCAGCGGCTCGTGGTGTACGGCGACAGACCGGTCAAGCGGGTGGCGAGTTTCTGCGGCGGCGGGTTCACCTACGACGCATTGGACTTTGCCCTTGAAAAGGGGGCGGACACCCTCGTCTCTTCGGACGGGAAACATCACCTTATCGCGGGAGCGGTGGAACAGGGGCTCAACGTTCTGCTCCTGACGCACTACGCGGCGGAGAGTTACGGGTTCGGGCAGTTCTGCACCCGCATGCAGGAAAAACTTTCCGTTCCCTGTTTCTTCTTCTCGGACGCCCGTCTGCGGTAGAGCAGAGGCCCTTGCTGTCCCAATGATGTCATTTCGACCAAGCCGCGTAAGCGGCGCGTGGAGAAATCTCACATTATGGAAACTAAGGTAGAGATGTCTCGACTTCGCTCGACATGACATTTTAGAACAGATGTCTTCACTTCGCTACTTCGCCTTGCGGCTCGTGCCGCGCTTAGAGAATCAGAACTGCGCGCGGGGCGACTACGCTCGACATGACATTAGGGAACAATATTTATTCACCATAAAAAATCATCAAAGGTAGGAAATAGAAAATGGCAGTACTCAAAGAATTGTTGGCATACCAGAGCGTGGACGGCGAACTGCGAAAGATCGAGCAGGAGATCGCCGCGAGCGAGGAGCGCAAAAAGTACATCCAGGCAAAAAAATTCATGGAGACGGCGGGCGAAAAGCTCGAAGCGCAGGACAAGCGCGCCCGCGACCTCAAAGCCCTCTTTGAAAAACTCACCGAGGAATTCGAGGAGATCAACAAGACGATCGCCGAATATGCCGACCTCGACGAATTGGTGGAAAACGGCGGCGACATCGCCTTCTACAAAAAGAGCGTGCAATCCCTCGTGGACAGGCTCCGCGCGATGAAAGGGGAACTCGTCAAGCTCTCTTCCGACATCGAAACGGCCTGCGAAGAGTACAAAAAGATGAAAAAGCAGACCATCTCCATGCAGAAACAGTATAAGGAGTACAACGAGAAATTCAAGGAAGTGAAAAACGCCCGCGCAGGAGAGGTGAAGGAGATCAACGCTCGCTTGGAGGCGCTCGGCGCCAAGATCCCGCCCGAGATCCTCGAGCGCTACAAGGCAAAGCGGCGGGACAAGATCTTCCCCGTCGTGGTGCCCCTCAACGGCGAATTCTGTATCTGCGGACGGGACTTCCCCCTCGCCCAGCAGGGACGGCTCTCGGGCGGCGGCGTTGTGGAGTGCGAGCACTGCCACCGTTTCATCTACAAAGACTGAACGAGACACTTTTACAAGGACTGAAAGAGACACTTTGCGGCGTCTTTTCCGCATAAAATGGGGAGATGCAGCAGATCGTCGCAAAAATTTCACTTCAAACCATCGTGCGGAACGCGCAGCTCGTGCAACAGCGGGCGGGCGTTCCGCTTATTGCTGTCGTCAAGGACGACGCCTACGGCCACGGCGCCGAGCGGGTCGCCTGCGCTCTCTCTTCCGTATCCGCCATGTTTGCCGTCTCCACCGTGCGGGAGGGGATCGCCCTGCGCGTCGCGGGGGTGGAGAAAGAGATCCTCGTACTCACGCCCCCTCTCTGCGCGGAGGAAGTCTTGCTCGGCGGGGCGCACGGGCTCACCTTCACCCTCACCTCGCCCGCCTCGCTCCGCCTTGTCGCGGCGGGGGAAGGGGGACTGCGGGCGCACATCGCCGTCAACACGGGCATGAACCGCTACGGTTTCCGCCCCGCCGCAGTCGGGCGCGCCTGCCGCGAGGCGAAGGAGCGGGGGATAGAGGTCACAGGCGCATACTCCCACTTCTACGCCCCCGAAAGCGAAGAGGCGAGGGAGGCGCAGTACGCGGCGTTCGCCGCTGCCGCAGAAAGGGTCGGGCGATATTTTCCCGCAGCGGCGTTTCACCTCTCGGCGACAGGGGGGATCCTTGCGGGAAAAAGGTACAATTTCAGCGCGGTGCGGAGCGGGATCGCCCTCTACGGCTATCTGCCGCAGGGGTTTTCGGACCTTCCCGTCCGTCCCGCCGCAAAACTGTACGCGACCGTCTCGCACAGGGGGAAACCCTTTGGCGGGGGAGCGGGCTATATGGCGGCGGAGCGGGAATATTCCTCCCTCTACACCCTGCGCGCGGGCTACGGCGACGGGCTCTTCCGCACGGGCGGCGACTTTGTGGGAAAGCTGTGCATGGACGCCTGCGTGCGGGAGGGGGACGCCCCCTTCGGCAGGAGAATGCGCATTTTAAGGGACATTTTCGCCTATGCCGCCGCGCACGGAACAACGCCCTATGAGGTGCTGGTACACGTTCTACGCGGGGCGGAGAAATACTATGTGTAACATAACAGGCCGTATTTTGGGGCAAAAACCGCCTTTTTTGTCTTTAACACAGTACTATGCGTGACATAATAAGAAAATTTTGCCCATTGGCTGCCCCTTTGAGGGGGAGCTGTCACGAAGTGACTGAGGGGGTGTTATGATTTACGACACCCCTTCCGTCACTCGCTGCGCTCGTGCCACCCACCCCTCGAGGGGTGGGCAAGGTAAGCGGCGCCATTTTCCTCATATCCGCACGGGAATGCTTGACATTCCCGTGCATTTGTTTTATAATGTGGTTCACGAAACAATTACAATGGGGGGAAAGGATGCTGAACGAAGCTCCGAAAAAACCAAAGAAGGCGGTAGATTATGCCCATCCCAACGCCTGGCAGCTCTTTTACCGCACGCAGCGGGAATGCTGGCGGAGGATGGTCACGCCCTATCTCATGTATCTGTTTATGAGCCTGCTCCTTCTCGCCTGCCAGGCGATCCCGAACATGTGGGCGCAAATTTTGCTTGGGATCGCGTGTATCGCGGGCGGATCTTTCTATAACGGGCACCTCTGTTACCAGTACGGCAAGCTGCATTACGGCGCGCTCGTTGCGGGCGAAATGCACCGCAAAAACGAACAGCAGGGGATCGTTTCGGGCGGCGATCACCATGTCGAGCGGGAGTACCGTCCGTGGAAGGGCTTTTACATCGGGTTTCTCGTGGGAGTGCCCGTCATCATTTTGGGATGTCTTGCGGGCGCGCTGTTCGAGAAGATCAACGACGGCAATATCCTCAACGGTCTGCTTGGCGGCTATTCCGCCTTGGCGCTCGTGATGTTTGCGGCGTGGGCGATCATGCCCGTGCTGTGGGTGCGCAACTATGTGTCGGGGATGGGAAGTCTCAGCCTGTATTGGTCGCTTATCATGGTGATTTTGCCCGTTCTCATCAGCGGAATATTCTACATGATCGGCGCGTATGCGGAGCGGAAGTCCCGTTTTGCGGAGACGGAGCGGGAACGCCGCATTGAGGAAGCGCGTGAAGAGGCAAAGCGCCGTGTGCACGTTCAAACGGAAGAGCAGCGCAAAAAGACCTTGCAGAGCAAAAAGAAAAAGTAAGGGGCTGATGGGGAGTGAGAGAACGCACCCATGCTGTTCCTAATCTGTCATTTCGACCAAGCCGCTATGCGGCGCGTGGAGAAATCTCGCTTTATTAACACTAAGGATGAGATGTCTCCACTTCGGTCGACATGACATTTGGGAATGGTGTTTCGTTTCCCCAACTTGCTGTCCCTTTTAGGGAAAGTACCCGAACGCAGTGAGGGGGAAAGGGTTTTTTCAAAGTCTCGGGAAAACCCCTCAGTCACTCCGTGACAGCTCCCCTACAAGGGGCGCCAAGGGGGTGGAGTGTTCTAAATCCACTGCGCGAAGCAGGGTTTCCCTGCGGCAGCGCCCCCAATTTGCCGCATACCTGCGGCTTATTGTAAGACAAGGCGAATGAGAGGATAAACAAGTTAAGGCGGTAAAATCAATTTCCTCGCGGCGGTAATTTTCGACTGACACCCCTTCCGTCACGCGCAGAGCGCGCGACACCCACCCCTCAAGGGGTGGGCAAGGGGGGAAGGAGAAAATTACCGCGTGAATATAATCAGTTTTATGCGTATTATAGCCGGCAAATATCGCGGGCGGGTGCTCGCCGAATTCAAGGGGGAGGCGGTAAGGCCCACGTCCGACCGCGTAAAAGAATCCCTCTTCCAAATTCTCACCCCAAAACTCGTTGGGGCAAGGGTGCTCGACCTCTTTTGCGGGAGCGGCGCGCTCGGGCTCGAATGTCTCTCCCGCGGCGCAAAAGAAGTCCTCTTCAACGATATTTCCGCAGACAGCCTCGCCCTTCTCCGCAAAAATCTTGCAAAGCTCGGCGAAAGGTGCACGGCGACCAACCGCGATTTCCGCGCCTGTCTGCGCTCTGCGGAGGGGAAATTCGATCTCATCTTTTCCGATCCGCCCTATAAAGACGATCTTCTGCCGGAGATCTGCGCGCTTGTAAACGAGCGCCGCCTGCTTGCGGATGGGGGACTTCTCATCCACGAGAGCGAGCGGGAGGAAGAACCGCCCGCAGGCTTTGAACTTTCCGACGTCCGCCGCTACGGCAGGACGAAAATCTGTTTTTTGAGGAGCAAGCCATGAAGAAATGCGTTTTTGCGGGGACGTTCGATCCCTTTACGGTCGGGCATGCGGACACGGTGACAAAGTGCCTCGCCCTCTTCGACGAGGTGGTCGTGGCGGTCGCCTCCAACCGTCAGAAGAGCTGCATGTTCTCCGGAAAAGAGCGCGCGGAGATGGTCTCCGCCGTCTACGAAAAGGAACCGAGGGTCAAAGTTCTCCCCTGGGACGGGGTCATCGCAGAGCTTTTGAGACAGGAAAACACCCCCTTCTATGTGCGGGGCTTGCGCAACGCGACCGACTTCGACTACGAGACCGCCGACTTCTACGCGAGCCGCGATTTGAGCCCCGAGATGATCACCCTGTACATTCCCGCCGAACAGAAAAATCTGCACATCAGCTCCACGTTGGTGCGCAACTGTATCCTCTTCGGCACGCCCTATGAAAATTACGTTCCCGAAGCGGTGTACCGCCTCATCAGGAGAAAATAACCATGTTTGAAAAACAAATTCTCATTCCCTCCGCAGAGGAGATCATCGCCGAGCGCCCCGTGCCTTCGTCTCTCAAAGAGATCAAGGCGGAGCGGGACAGGCTCGCGATCGACGTCATCACGGGCAAGAGCGACAAGCTCCTCGTCATCGTGGGTCCCTGCTCTGCGCACGAGCCCAAGCCCGTGTTGGAGTACGTCTCCCGCCTCGGCAAGCTCAACGAAAAGGTGAAAGACAAGCTCGTGCTTGTGCCCCGTATCTACACGGCAAAGCCCCGTACCAAGGGAGTGGGCTATAAGGGGATGTTCTCCCAGCCAGACCCCGAGCACGAGGAGAATACCCTGCGCGGTATCCGCACCATCCGCGACCTGCTCCTTTCGTCCATCGAGCAGTCGGGGCTGTCCGCAGCGGACGAAATGCTCTATCCCGAGAATTACGCCTATGTCGAGGACCTCCTCACCTATGTCGCGGTGGGGGCGCGTTCGAGCGAGAACCAGCTCCACCGCCTCGTCGCAAGCGGCGTGGAACAGCCCGTCGGGATTAAAAACCCCATGAGCGGGAGCATTCCCGTCCTCATGAATTCCGTCTTTGCGGCGCAGAGCGCGCAGGTGTTCAAGTATCACGAGTGGCAGGTCAAGACGAACGGCAACCCCTATGCCCATGCGGTGCTGCGCGGCAGAGTGGACAACTACGGTAACGACATTCCCAACTACCACTACGAGACGGTCATGCAGGTGTATGAGAGCTATCTCCATGCCGAAGGCGGGCTCGAAAACCCCGCCGTCATCATCGACTGCAACCATTCCAATTCGGGCAAGCGGTTCAAGCAGCAGATCCGCATTGTGGAAGAGGTCATGCAAAACCGCCTCTACGACGGCGATTTCAAAAAGATCGTGAAAGGCTTTATGATCGAGAGCTTTCTCGTGGAGGGCTGCCAGCAGCATGACGTCGTTTACGGGCAGTCCATCACCGACCCCTGTCTTGGGTGGGAGGACACCGAGCGGCTCATCTGCGACATTGCCGAAAAAGTTTAAAAAGAACAGGTACGAAAGATGTTTATCAAGAGACAGGCGATCCCTTCGCCCGAACAGATCAAGGAAGAACAGCCCCTGCCCGCCGCCCTCAAAAAGATCAAGGAGGAGCGGGACAGGCTTGCAATGGACGTCATCGCGGGCAGAAGCGACAAGCTGCTCGTCATCGTGGGCCCCTGCTCTGCGCACGAGCAAAAGCCCGTGTTGGACTATGTGGCGCGGCTCGGAAAGTTACAGCAAAAGGTGGAAGAAAAGCTCGTGCTTGTGCCGCGAATCTACACCAACAAGCCCCGCACCAAGGGCGTGGGGTATAAGGGCATGTTCTCCCAGCCCGACCCCGAGAACAAAGAGGACATCTTAAAGGGGATCCGCACCATCCGTCAGCTGCACCTTTCCGCCATCGGACTTTCGGGGCTGTCTGCGGCGGATGAAATGCTCTATCCCGAGAACTACGCCTACCTCGAAGACGTGCTCACCTACAATGCGGTGGGGGCGCGTTCGAGCGAGAACCAGCTCCACCGCCTCGTCGCAAGCGGTATCGACCTGCCCGTCGGGATCAAAAACCCCATGAGCGGGAGCATTCCCGTGCTGCTCAATTCCATCTACGCGGCGCAGAGCCCGCAGGTGTTCAAGTACCACGAGTGGCAAGTGGAGACGAACGGCAACCCCTACGCCCACGCGGTGCTGCGCGGCAGAGTGGACAACTACGGCAACGACATCCCCAACTACCACTACGAGACGGTCATGCAGGTGCTCGACGGGTACAGACGGACGGAAGGGGGCCTCAAAAACCCCGCCGTCATCATCGACGCAAACCATTCCAATTCGGGCAAGCAGTTCAAACAGCAGATCCGCATTGTGGAAGAGGTCATGCAGGATTGCCGCTACGACAGAGATTTCAAGAACATCGTAAAGGGATTTATGATCGAGAGTTTCCTCGTGGAGGGGTGCCAGAAACACGACGTCGTTTACGGGCAGTCCATCACCGACCCGTGCCTTGGGTGGGAGGACACCGAGCGGCTCATCTGCGACATCGCCGAAAAAGTTTAAAGATATAAATAAGGGAAAGCCATGGAGACGAAAAAGGTGAGCTGCCTGGGACCTTACGGCAGCTATTCGGAATTTGCGGCACAGCGCATGTGCGAAGGATATGAGGTGGTGCTCTGCCACAATTTTTCGGAGACGGTGAGAAAGCTCACGTCGGGCGAGGTGGACCTATCCGTCGTGCCCGTTGAAAACAGCCTCAACGGCGGGGTATCGGAATGCCTCGACCTCATCAATTCGGAGGACGTATTCGGGCAGCGGGAGTATATGCTCCTCATCGATCACCGCCTCGCCATGCTCGAAGGGACGAAGGCGGAGAATGTGGACATTGTCTGTTCCCACCAACAGGCGCTCGGGCAGTGTGTGGAATATCTGGAAAGACACTTTCCCGCAGCGCGGTTCGTGGAGACGACTTCCACGGCGGAAAGTCTGCAAATGCTGAATGCGCACACGGCGGGCATTGTGGGGGCGCATGTAAAGCGGGAGGGCGTGGTGCTCTCGGCGGAGAACATCGCCGACCACAAGGGCAACTACACCCGCTTTTTGCTGTTGGAGAGGGGAGCGAATATCCCTCAGCGGAGCGCAATGGTATTTTTCTCGGCGGTGTGCATGCACAAGCCGGGGGCGCTTGTCAATTTATTGAAAATTTTCCAGCGTTACAGTTTGAATTTGACAAGGATCCAATCGCGGCCCGTGAAGGAGGAGTTCGGGCAATACCGATTTTTCATCGAGATCGCGGGGGACATCGGCAGCGAGCGGGTACGTTCGGCGCTCTCCGAGGCGCGCAAAAGCTGCGCGAGTTTTAAACTACTTGGGGCATACAGCTAAGTTCACGAAAAATCTTTTGCTTGCGCAAAATCTTTTTCCGTGAGGAAACGGGCGTGGGCGGTTTCACTTACTTGTCCTCTCGTTCGTTTCATCGGACAAGAAGGCAAAAGTAATTGCCAAATTGGGTCGCCCACGGCGGAAGTGAATTCCGCCTAAGGCACATATTCTCAAAATGTCATGTCGAGCGTAGTCGAGACATCTCATCCGCATTATAAACAAGGCGAGATTTCTCGACTCCACTTCGTTCCGCTCGAAATGACAGATGAAGAAACGCGGGGCGAAATGACAATGAAACCCTCGGCTGCCCCTTGAGGGGGAGCTGTCATGAGCTTGCGAATGACTGAGGGGGTGTTTTGTCCCAATAGCAGACACCCCTTCTGTCACGCGCAGAGCGCGTGACACCCACCCCTCAAGGGGTGGGCAAGAAGGGCGGTTTCTCCTCAGGCTCATTCACACATATCCCGTCACCGCGCAAAACCCCCAGCAGAGCAAAAACGCCAACACCGCCTGCAAAAATTTTACAAATACAAAGGGGAGCATCTTCACCCCCGCGCGGGTGAGAAACGCCGCCTGCTGGCACAGCACGCACGCTCCGCCGAAGGTGACCAGCCCGCACGCTGCGGCACACGAAAGGGGCGTTTGATACGCTGCAAGCGCGGCGCACCCGCCCGTCATTTCCAGCAGCCCCCGCAAAATACCCTCGGTGTATCTTCCGAAGAGGGGAAAGGCGAACAGCCCCAAATCGCCCATCATCTGTCCGAGACAGAAAAACAGCGCGATAAATCCGCCCACGCACAGGACGGAGATCACCGCGCCGTATAAACTATCGTATAACAGCGTGGGGTTTTGCTCCTTCAAAACGGGGGGCGCGGACGTCCGCTTTCCCATAAAACGCATGCAAAAACACACGATCCACACGGCGGCAAGGTGGGAGAAGAACATCACCCAACCTACCGCCGCGCTTTCATACATCATGCCGCCCACCGTCCCCACGAGGAACATGGGCCCCGACGTCGTGGCAAGACACGCAAGGCGGAATTCCTCTCCCTTCCCGAGTTTGCCCGAAGAGGAGAGCGCATACACCGTCCTCGCGCCCACGGGATAGCCCGAAAGAGCCGAAAGAATGGCGGCTCCTCCCCCCGCGCCCGAGAGACGGAAGAGCTTTCCCATCGGCGCGGAGAGCTTGCGCGAAAACGCCGCAAAGGTGGGAAGTCCCGTGAGGAGCGCGGTGAGAAAGAGAAAGGGGAAGCTCGCGGGAAGGACGCTCGCCGCCCAGAGCGATATGCCCTGTGAAACGCTCTTTGCATAGCGCACGGGGTCGGAGAGGAAGAGCGCGGCAAAAAAGAGCAGAAGGGCGGTCAGACAGAGATAGAAAAGGGTGCGTTTTTTCGGCGCGGCAGGCGCGGACGGGGCAACAGAGGTTGCAACAACGGCGGGTGCGGACATACCTCAACCTATGACCGCCCCGCGCGAAATATAACTTCCCAAAACAATAGACATTTTTTTCTATATATGATATAATCGACTGCGGTATCAATCGACTGCGGGACCCACAAGGAGGGTGTTATGTTACAGGTCAACGGCGTAAGTCTGCAATACGGCAGCAAAAAATTGTTCGAGGACGTCAACTTAAAATTCACGGCGGGGAATTGCTACGGTATCATCGGCGCGAACGGTGCGGGCAAGTCCACCTTTCTCAAAGTCCTCTCGGGGGAGATCGAACCCAACAAGGGGGAAGTCATCCTCGGCAAAAACGAGCGCATGTCCGTGCTCGCCCAAAACCAGAATAAGTACGACAACGAAACGGTTTTGCGCACCGTCATGCTCGGGCACAGGCGGCTCGTGGAGATCATGGACGAAAAGGACGCCCTCTACGCCCACGCGGAGTTCACCGAGGAGGACGGCGTGCGCGCCTCCGAACTCGAAAGCGAGTTTGCCGAGCTCGGCGGCTGGGAGGCGGAGAGCGAGGCGGAGACTCTTCTCAATGGCCTCGACATCGGCAGCGAATTCCACTACACCCTCATGGGGGAGATGGACGCCAAGCAAAAGGTGAAAGTGCTGCTTGCGCAGGCGCTCTTCGGCAATCCCGACGTCCTCCTTTTGGACGAGCCCACCAACAACCTCGACCTCAAAACGGTGCGCTGGCTGGAAAATTATCTCCTCGACTTCGAGAACACCATCATCATCGTCTCCCACAACCGCCACTTTTTGAACAAAGTCTGCACCCACATCTGCGACGTCGATTTCGGCAAGATCAACCTCTATCTCGGCAACTATGATTTTTGGTACCAGACTTCCCAGCTCATGGCGCGCCAGCAGAGGGACGCCAACAAGAAGGCCGAACAGCGCGCCGCCGAACTCAAAGAATTCATCGCGCGGTTCGCGGCGAACGCAAGCAAGTCGCGGCAGGCGACCTCCCGAAAAAAAGAACTCGAAAAACTTACCATCTCCGACTTCAAGCCCTCCCTCCGCAAATATCCCTTCATCGAGTTCAAGTACGAGCGGGAGATCGGCAACGACATCCTCATGGTGGAAAACCTCTCCAAGAAGGGGTACTTCGAAAACGTCTCCTTCACGGTGCAGAAGGGGGACAAGATCGGCATTCTGTGCGATAAGTCCACTTCGGTGACCATGCTCTACGATATTTTAACGGGCAAGCAGGAGCCCGACGCGGGCACGGTGAAGTGGGGCAAGACCATCAATTATTCCTACTATCCCCTCGACAACGGGGAGTTCTTCGACGGCTGTACGCTGACGCTGGTGCAGTGGCTGTCGCAGTTTTCCAAGGACCATTACGAGGAGTACCTGCGCGGCTGGCTGGGGCGGATGCTCTTCTCGGGGGAGGAGGCGCTCAAAGAGGCGCGGGTGCTCTCGGGCGGGGAAAAGGTGCGCTGCATGCTCGCCAAAATGATGCTCGAAGGGGGGAACTTCCTCATTTTAGACGAACCCACCAACCACCTCGACTTGGAGAGTATCACCTCGCTCAACAACGGGCTGACGGCATTCAAGGGGTGCCTTCTTGTGACCTCGCACGACCAGGAGCTGATGAACACGGTGTGCAACCGCATTATTGTCCTGAACGGCACCAAGACGTACGACAAGTCCATCACCTTCGACGAGTATTTAGACGCCATCAGCGGCTGAGATTTTATGCCCGCCCTCGCGCAACACTTGGCGCCTTCTGCGTCATTCCGAGCCGCGCGCTGTTCTGTTTCTCTAAGCGCGGCACGAGCCGCAAGGCGAAGTAGTGTATTTCTAAAATGTCATGTCGAGCTTAGTCGAGACATCTCAACCTTAGTTTTCATAATGTGAGATTTCTCCACGCGGTCGCTCCGCTCCCTTGGTCGAAATGACATAGTATTCCAAATTGTCATGTCGACCGAAGTGGAGACATCTCAACCTTAGTTTTCATAATGTGAGATTTCTCCACGCAGTCGCTCCGCTCCCTTGGTCGAAATGACATAGTATTCCAAATTGTCATGTCGACCGAAGTGGAGACATCTCTACCTTAGTTTTCATAATGTGAGATTTCTCGACTCCACTTCGTTCCGCTCGAAATGACAAATGGGAAACGCTCAGATGTGAACCCATTTTCTCCCAAAAATTTCCCAAAAAATGCGCGAAAAACGCTTGACAAGGGTTTGCGGGGTATGATAAAGTAAAAATATGATAACGAATTTCCACAACTACATGTACATGCCGATGTCCCGAGCAGAGATGCGCGGGTTTTCGGCGATGTAAAAAACCGGAAACTTGTCTCTCTCCGCTCGGGACTTTCCCCGAGCGGTTTTTTTGTGCCTTGGGAGCTCAGCGCCCCTCATAGGGGAGCTGTCACCGCAGGTGACTGAGGGGTTTTCAAAAACCCTTTCCCCCTCGCTTCGCTCGGGTACTTTCCCTTTCAGGGACAGCAAGGGGTATTCTCGCCCGCCCTCGCGCAAGCGGGGGAGGGGTAGGGGAGGGGGCACCCTCGGCGCGCGCGCGCTGTTCTGTTTCTCTAAGCGCGGCACGAGCCAAAGGCGAAGTAGCGTATTTCTAAAATGTCATGTCGAGCGTAGTCGAGACATCTCTACCTTAGTTTTCATAATGTGAGATTTCTCCACTCCGCCTGCGGCTTCGGTCGAAATGACATAAAAAGAAACGTGGGGAGAAATGACAACTCCCAACCTCAACTCCAAAAGGAGACTCTATGATAGAACTCAAAAATCTGACAAAAATTTACCCCTCCAAGGCGGGAGAGACCGTCGCCCTCGAAAACATCGACCTCGTCATTCCGGACGGCTCCGTGTTCGGCGTCATCGGGCTGTCGGGCGCGGGCAAGAGCACCTTGGTCCGCTGCCTCAACCTCCTCGAAAAGCCCACGCGCGGACAGGTGCTCATCGACGGCGAGGACATCACCGCCGTCTCCAAAAAGCGCCTTGGCGAGCTCCGCCGCTCCATCGGCATGATCTTCCAGAACTTCAATTTATTGGAACAGCGCACGGCGGCGGCGAACGTCCGTTTCCCCCTCGAACTTAGCAAGGTCCCCCGCGAGGAGGCCAAAAAGAGGGTGGAGGAGCTCTTGTCCCTCGTCGGGCTCTCCGAAAAGGCCGATTCCTATCCCTCCCAGCTCTCGGGCGGGCAGAAACAGCGGGTCGCCATCGCAAGAGCGCTCGCCACAAACCCCAAATATCTCCTCTGCGACGAGGCAACGAGCGCCCTCGACCCCACCACGACCGAGAGCATTTTGCAGCTCCTCAAAAAAATCAACCGCGAGCTCGGGGTGACGATCGTCGTCATCACCCACGAAATGCGGGTGGTGGAGAGTATCTGCACCGATGTCGCCGTCCTCGATCAGAGCCGCGTCGCCGAGGCGGGCAAGGTGGAGGAAGTGTTCTCCTTCCCGCAGTCGGAGATCGCCAAGCAGCTCATCATTCCGGGGCTCATCCGCTCGCTGAAAGGGAGCGAGGCCAACAAACTCCGCCTCGTCTTTCATGGGGAGACGAGCGACACCCCCGTCATCTCGGGGCTCGCCATGGAGTGCGGCGTGCCCGCAAACATCCTCTATGCCGACACCCGCAGGATCGACGGAAAGACTTTCGGGCACATGGTGATAGAACTTCCCCAAGACGAAAGGCAGATTACAGCCGCCAAACAGTATCTGAGGGCGCACAGCGTCGTATTCAAGGAGGAAATTTAAGATGAACGCGTTACTTGTATCGAGATTATTCGGACAGCTCGTCGAGACGAACGCCTTCCCCCTCGCCGTGTGGGAGACGATCTATCTCACCTTTGCGTCGGCGGCGGTCGCCTACCTCATCGGGCTGCCCTTGGGGGTACTCCTTGCCGTCACCGATCGCGGCGGCTTAAAGCCCATTTTGTGGCTGAATAAGATCGTGGGGATCGTCGTCAACATCTTCCGCAGCATTCCCTTCATCATCCTCATGGTGGCGCTCATCCCCGTTTCCCGCGCCATTCTCGGGACGAGTATCGGCAACGGGGCGATGATCTTCATGCTCGTCGTCGCCGCCGCCCCCTATGTTGCGCGCATGGTGGAATCTTCCCTCAAAGAGGTGGACGCAGGGGTCGTGGAGGCGGCAAAGTCGATGGGGGCGAGCACCTTTCAGATCATTCGGAAGGTGTACCTGCCCGAGGCGAAACCCTCTCTGCTCGTGGGAGCGGTCATCTCCACGGTGACGATCTTGGGCTATTCCGCCATGGCGGGGACGATCGCGGCGGGCGGTTTGGGAGCGCTTGCGGTGACGCAGGCACGGCCCTCCAACGCGCAGGACGTCATCTGGCTGTGCGTGCTGCTCATCGTCATCATTGTGCAGATCATCCAGGAGCTCGGCATGTACCTTGCCACCCGCACCGACAAGCGCGTCCGCGTCAAGGGCCGTAAGAAGAAAGCAAAAGCGGAGTGAATTTGAAGCTCTTGCTGTCCCTCGCGGAGCGGGGGAAAGTGGCACGAAGTGCCGAAAGGGGGGACTTGCTGTCCATGGAAGGGAAACAGAAGCCCGTTCTAAATTGTCATTTCGAGCTTGTCGAGAAATCTCAACCGCATTATCATAAGGTGAGATTTCTCCACTCCGCCTACGGCTTGGTACTTCGCACTGCGTGCTCGTGCCGCGCTTAGAGAAACAGAACAGCGCGCGGTCGAAATGACAGAATCAGGACAGCAAGGGGAAACCCATAAACCCCAACAACCCCAAAAAATCAAAAAAATAAAAATTTTTTAAGGAGATATTTTATGAAAAAGTTACTCACCACCCTTGCCGCACTTGCGACATCCTGCATCCTCGCTTGCTCCCTCGTCGGCTGCGGGCGCACCATCGACTCGGACGACGTCATCATCGTCGGCGCCAGCCAAACGCCCCATGCCGAGATCCTCAAAGTCGTAGAGGACAACCTCAAAGAGGCGGGCTATACCCTCGAAATCCAGGTATTTGACGACTACGTCACCCCCAACACCGCCCTCGAAGACGGCAGTATCGACGCGAACTACTTCCAGCACACGCCCTATCTCAACACCTTCAACGCCGATTATAACACCCATTTGAAAGCGGTGGAGAAAATCCATTACGAGCCCTTCGGCGTGTACGGCAAGAACGTGACGAAGGAGGACTTTACTACCACCAAGACGGGCAGAACGATCCTTGTTCCCAACGACGGCAGCAACCTCACCCGCGCGCTGTTCGTGCTCCGCGACGAGGGCTACATCACCTTGAAGGCAGGGGTCACCGCCTCCGACACCCTCACCGTGCAGGACATCGAAAACAGCAACGGCAACACCGTCAGCCCCGTGCAGGCGGACACCGTCGCGACCCAGCTCGAAGAGCAGAAGGACGGCACCATCGCGGTCATCAACGGCAACTATGCCTTGCAGGCGGGGCTGAAAGTTGCTAACGCGCTCGCCGTCGAGAATGCGGAAGGGGACGCGGCACAGCTGTATGCCAACATCATCGCGGTGAAGGAGGGGAACGAGAACCACGCCAAGATCAAGGCGCTCGTCTCCGCCCTCAGATCCAAGGAAGTGTTCGACTACATCACGGCACAGTACAACGGCGCGGTGCTGCCCGTGTTCTCGGTATAAGGTCGGCAAAACGCTCTTATAGGTAAGACGGGGCGCCCGCCGCGCAATTTTTGCGCGGCGGGCGCCTTTTGTTCATGGGACAAATTCTCTCCCGCATATAATGGCAAGAGGTGGTAAAATGTTCTCGATGATCGCCATGCTATGCAGGCTGTTTTTTTTCACGGGCTCGGTATCGGACGGAAGTTCCTATCCAAAGCCCCTTTCTCCCGAGGAGGAGGCGCGCTGTCTCGCGCTCGCCAGGCAGGGGGACGCCGACGCCAAAGAAAAGCTCATCCGCCACAACATGCGGTTGGTGGCGCACATCGTCAAAAAGTACAGCGGGGCGGCGGAGACGGACGACATGATCTCGGTGGGGTCCATCGGGCTCATCAAGGCGATCAACACCTACGAGCCCGGGCACGGCACGCGGCTTGCGACGTACACGGCGCGGTGCGTTGAAAACGAAATTTTAATGCTCATCCGCGCGGGAAAGAAGCATAAGAACAATCTGTCGCTGTCCGATCCCGTGGGCACGGACAAGGACGGCAACGAGCTCACCTTAATGGACCTTCTGTTCGAGAAGGAGGACAAGGTATTCGGCGGGGTAGAGCGTTCGCTCATGCAGGAGAAATTCTTGTCCAAGGTGCAGAGCACGCTCACCGAGCGGGAGGCGGAGATCATCTGCATGCGATACGCCTTGACGGGCGGGGTACCCATGGCGCAGCGGGAGGTGGCGGCGAAGCTGAAAATATCGCGGTCGTATGTCTCGCGTCTGGAAAAGAAGGCGCTTGAAAAGCTCCGTTCCGCCCTCAACCGCGACGATTTTTTTGAGTGACGCAGACCGTGGGAGGGGGGTCCCGCTGAGTGGATGGTGGTTCTCCTGCTGTCCTCAATTTGTCATTTCGCCCCGTGTTTTTTTATTTGTCATTTCGACCAAGCGCAGCGCGTGGAGAAATCTCACATTTCTGATATGTCATTTCGACCAAGCGCAGCGCGTGGAGAAATCTCACATTTCTGATATGTCATTTCGACCAAGCGCAGCGCGTGGAGAAATCTCACATTATGAAAACTAAGGTAGAGATGTCTCCACTTCGGTCGACATGACATTTTAGAAATACGCTACTTCGCCTGCGGCTCGTGCCGCCTAAGGAATCAGACAGTAGAAAAGCGGGGCACTCATGTCGCATTGCGCCAACAGTTATCAACTGTTGGCAAGAAAGCAATGCTCCACCCTTCAAAGGGGGCAGCTCTTTGCCAACCCCGTGGGTATGGCTTTTTCTTGCTGTCCCTGAAAGGGAAAGTGGCGCGTAAGCGCCGAAAGGGTTTTATGAGAACCCCTCAGTCACTTCGTGACAGCTCCCCTATAAGGGGCGCCAAGGACGTTTCCCCATAAATCTCGCCTGATGAAACCCCTTAAAATCTCTTTACAAATTTTTTCTCTTTTACTATAATATAAA
Organism: uncultured Clostridia bacterium; assembly: GCA_947632195.1. Lineage (GTDB taxonomy): Bacteria > Bacillota > Clostridia > Christensenellales > Borkfalkiaceae > Gallimonas. Next base: position 113,941 of record CANROE010000004.1, read on the forward strand.
TATGATAAAACTCGCGGAAAATTGGAAGGATTTTTCTGTGCTCGCTACGGGCGGCGGTTATAAGCTCGAACGCTGGAAAGACGTGCTCCTGCTCCGTCCCGACCCGCAGGTTATCTGGGCGGCGCAGCGCGATCTCTTCTCCTATCCCGGGCTTGCCGCCGTCTACCGCCGCAGCGAAAAGGGGGGCGGCGCATGGGAATTTTTAAGACCCCTCCCCGAAAGCTGGAACATCTCCTACGGCGACCTCACCTTCAAAGTAAAGCCCATGGGGTTCAAGCATACGGGGCTCTTCCCCGAACAGGCGGTGAATTGGGAGCGGACAGGCTCTCTCATCGCAAACCGCGTCAAAGCGGGCAAAAAGCCGAAGATCTTAAATCTCTTTGCCTACACGGGCGGGGCGACCGTCGCCATGTGCAAGGCGGGGGCGGAAGTGGTGCATGTGGACGCCGCCAAGGGCATGGTGGAGCGCGCAGGCGAAAATGCGCGGCTCTCGGGGATCGCGAGCGGGATCCGCTACATCGTGGACGACTGCAAAAAGTTTGTTTTGCGCGAAATCCGGCGGGGCAACCGCTACGACGGGATCGTGATGGACCCTCCCTCCTACGGCAGAGGCCCGAACGGCGAAATGTGGAAGATCGAAGAGGAAATTTTCCCCTTTGTCAGGCTCTGCGGGGAGCTTCTCTCCGACGATCCGCTCTTTTTTCTCATCAACAGCTACACCACGGGGCTGCAACCCACGGTGCTTGAAAATATCCTCACCCTCGCGCTCGGGGGTAGAAAAGGCAACTACGAGGCGTACGAGGTGGGGCTACCCACAGAGGAGGGGATCGCCCTTCCCTGCGGCGCGGGAGGAATTTACATTCATGAGTGACGAAACGCAGAAGGCAAACGAGACGGCCGACGCATTGGACGGCCTGACCGTTCTCCATGAAGACAACCACATCATCGTGGTATTAAAGCCGCAGAACGTGGCGTCCTGCCCCGACGAGAGCGGGGACGACAACATGCTCGACCGCGTAAAGGCGTACATCAAGACGAGCGCCGGAAAGCCCGGGAACGTATATGTGGGGCTCGTGCACCGTCTCGACCGTCCCACGGGCGGGGTGATGGTATTCGCCAAGACGAGCAAGGCGGCGGGCAGGCTCTCCGCGCAGATGAAGACGGGGGACTTTGAAAAGAAGTATCTTGCCGTGCTCATCGGCGCCCCCCACGAGGAGAGAGGCACTCTTACCGGCTATCTCAAAAAGAACACCGTCAACAACATGGTCTACCTTACGCCGCAGGCGACGGACGGGGCGAAGTTCGCCTCGCTCGACTACCGCGTCCTCGAAGAGGCGGGGGAACTTTCTCTCGTGCAGATCAAGTTGCACACGGGCAGGAGCCACCAGATCAGGGTGCAGATGGCGGGCATTTCCCATCCCGTGTACGGCGACATGCGCTACGGCGGGGAGAAGGCGGTCAAGGGAAAACTTGCGCTCTGGGCGTATTCGCTCGGGTTCACCCATCCCGTCACGAAGGAGCGGCTGCTCTTTTTGTGCGAACCGCCCAGATCGGAGACGCCGTGGAAAAAATTCGACCTCTCCGCCGCCCTCAAACCCTGAGAAATGCGTGAAATTTTTCGATTTCTTTCAAAGAGAGCGAAATACCGCTTGACTTGCCATGAAATTTTTAGTAAAATAAAACAGATAGTCGGGCAAAATGCCCGTATGGAGCAACATACATGAATAAGACAAAGATCCGCTTAATGACAATTTTCGCGCTGCTTTTGGCGCTCGCTCTTGCTTTGAGCTTTGCAGTCGGCACTCTTTTCACGCGGAAACGCGCTTTGGCGGCGGACTACCGCCCGAGCGAAATTTTCTCCGCCGGTACGGGCGGCGCAGTGAACGCCTCCGAAGGAGAAGAGGACGCGGACAAGTTCGTAGAGTTCACATTCAGCGAAAAGGACGGTTCCGTGCATTTCCGCCGCGATCTCGCGCTCAAATGGTTTGCGCCCGTCGCGCCCGCCGAAGAGCCCGCAGAGCCCGAAGAGGGAGAGGACGCGGGTGCCGAAACGGCCGCAGAGGAGCCCGCAGAGGCCTATGTGACCAATTATTTCTCCATGACCTTTGCCTTCCCTTCCTTCGATTTCAGCCGCTTTACGCTCGTTTTCGAGGGCGCGGAGGAGAATGTCAGCAAAGAGGGCACCTCCACCAACAGCCTCGTGTTCTTCTATGAAGAGGGCGCGCTCAAAGTTGCCGTGCGCGATTCCTACCATCAGCCCGAAGAGGACGTGAAGGAAGAGGACGACAAGTGGTTCACCGACACGGCGGAAAAGAAAGCGCTTTCCGTCGAGGCGGGCGGCGACATTGCGATCGCCTTCACCGACGAAGGGGTCGGGTTCGGCGAGTTCAACGTGACCGTCAACGGCGAAACGGTCGGCGTGTTCACCAACATCGGCGGCTATTTTCTCGAATATCTGAGCTCCGCCTCCTCCACCCCGCGCGATCCCATCACCTTCACGGCGAACGCCTTCGCAGAGGGCAAGACCGAGCAAAAGCTCCTCATGAAGGAACTCAACGGGCAGAGTTTCAAACTCAATGCAGAAGGCCGTATCGACGATAACGCCGATCCCGCCCTTGTCATCAACGAAGAGATCTACGCCTATACCCTCGGCAGAAAGTGGTCCCTTACTTACGAAACCATCGACGTGTGCGACAGCTCCGTCACCGTGACAAGAAGGTACGCGATGGTCAACGCCGCAAACGACGACGGCACCTATCCCAAGCCCGTCACGAACGATTATTCCTCGCTCACCACCTCCACCGTGTTCATGCCCACGAGCGACACGCAGAAGGAAGAGCAGTATGTCTCCATCTATTTCGAGCTCGACGACGGCACCAACCTTTCGGGACTCACCGCCGAAGAAAAAGAGGCGAAACGAGTATATCTTTGGTGGTACGCCGCCGAAGGCCAGACCGCGACGCTCTCCTCCGCAAGAGTGTACGAATGCCCCGAATGCGGCTATCAGCTCAACAAAGCGGAGTACGACGAGCTCGACGAAGATTGGGTTTGCCCCAACCCCGACGGAAAGTCCGAACACGGCGACGTGAAAAAGGGCGACCTTGTCGAAAAGGAAGTGGGGGACTTCACCTACATTCTCGTCAATCGCGGCGACACGGCGCAGAACGGCGAGAAGAGCGGTCCCTACTATGTGGGCGTAAACGCCAACCATGAGACGCTGGAAAACGACGCTCCCACCGCCGAGGCGGAAGAGCTTGCCAAGAAGTATCAGCAGGCGATCGACGAGATCGCATACGAGACGGTGACGGCGGAAGACGGCACCACGACGAGAAAACTCAAACTCAGCGCGGGCGACGGCAGCTACTTCTATCTTCCCTCGCTGCGCGGGCTCATCGCGAGCGCGAATGCGGACTACCGCAACCTCCGTTTCAGCATCTACTATAAAAAGCAGAGCCTTGAAACGAGCGGCAGCGCGTCCTCCGCGACCGCACTCCGCTACAATGCGCTCCGGTTCGAGATCGACGAAGAGGGCAAGTATGTGTTCAAAGTCCTTGCAAGCGACGCAGCCGGCAACGAGATGAAGTACTATGTCGACGGCAAGTATGTGGCGGTCAGTTCAAGCAACATCTGGGACATCGAGGAGATCCCCACCTTTGAATTTGAAGTGAGCTACACGGGCGCGGAGATCAAGGACGCGGGCACGCAGAGCCTCGGTTACCGCGAGAGCCGCTACACCATCAGCTCGTTCGACATCGTCGCGCTCGACGGATACAAGGCAAGCTACAAGCTCTACCGCTTTGACAGCACGGGGCTCAAAGGCGGCCAGCAGAAACCCGCTTACAGCGATTTCGTCACGAACGTCAAAGATTACGTCAAGGACTATGCGGCTTGTCTGAAACAGATCAACGTGTTCAACAGCGACGTGAGCGAAGAGGACACCGAGCTTTGGAACAGAACGGACAACAAGTATCAGTGGAATCCGGACAGTTCGCTCAGCTTTGTCCCGCAGGAGGCGACGTTCTACATCGTGGAGCTCGAAGTGACCGAAGAGAACCGTCTGCCGGGCGTGAAGAAGACGGCCTACCAGGTGATCGAGGTGCAAAACCCGCTCGACCCCATTCCCAACACCACCCAGTGGTTGGAGAGCAACGTGACGTCCGTCGTGCTGTTCTCGGTGTCTGCGGTCCTGCTCATCATCATTGTGATCCTGTTTGTGGTGAAACCTTCCGAGAAGAACATCGACGAAGTGGATGTGAGCACTCTTCGCGGCAGGAAGGGCAAGAAGAAGGCAGAAAAGCCCGACGACGACCCTCAACAAAAGTAAAAAGATAAAGCCCTGACATTGAAACATTGAAACATTGAAACATTAAAATGCCCGACCCCCTCCCCGCGAGGGGGTCATTCTTATATGCCCCGAAAGCGGGTAGGGCATCTTATTATTCTTGGCTGCCCCTTTGAGGGGGAGCTGTCACGAAGTGACTGAGGGGGTGTTTTGTTGCGAATCGCAGGACACCCCTTCCGCCTCCTTCGTCGGCACCCACCCCTCCAAGGGGTGGGCAAGGGGTAGAGAGGGGGCATCTTATTATTCTTGGCTGCCCCTTTGAGGGGGAGCTGTCACGAAGTGACTGAGGGGGTGTTTTGTTGCGAAT